>CAZGOG010000007.1:0-60378 GCA_964527555.1 uncultured Planctomycetia bacterium
CGGAAGAACAAACTGCTCTCTGTCGGTGCGTGGGATGAGATGCAGGTTGCCGAAGACTATGAACTGGGGCTTGTATTATGGTTTAATGGTCTTAACGTACCTAATTTTTATACTCTTACTTCAGAGGACCCGGCATCCACTACGTTCCTTACTTTTGAGGTAAGGACGCTTCAGACCTCAAGGTGGAACAAGGGTTATATAATAGGACTGCTCCAGATTGTTGGTAAAGGGTATATGTGGCGCCTTATCCGTAAAAAAGGAATGATAGGTGCTATTAATTTCCTCGTTCCGACTTTAGCAAGTGCGATATTCCCGTTCTTATTCAGGATATCCAAACTGTTTGCGCTATTCTGGTGGACTTTCTATATACCTGTACAGGCTATAGGCAGCTTGGTGCTTAACAGCCAGCTTGGCCCGGTTGGCGTATGGTTACAGAATAACCTCGCCATAGGCACTATAGCTACTGATATGCATGAGTTTGTCTCGACGGTAGTACCTATTGCGCTTAACTTTAACCCCGAGGGATGGGGCTGGGCGGTGGGACCGGTAATTTCACTATCGATGATACTTATACATGCATTTTTCACGGTTGCCTCGATTTTCCAGGGCCCTGATGACGAGTTAGGGCTTGAGACTGCAGACGGTATGTTTGAAGAATTTATTGATAAACTGGAAAATCCGGAACTTGATCGTATCACTGATATAAGGCAGTGGGCGATGAAAGAATTTGGGTATACGCCTGCAGAAGAAGCAGCGCTTACCGACGAGGAGCGACTTAACATTGTTGTTTCTAATATAGGACAGTTGTCATTGGTGGAAGGATTCAAAATAACGCAGGAGAAAGTAGATGTCCTTACACCGGGAGAAGAGGACTACCTGAAGTGTGCCGCATGGGGAGCAGCGAATTTGGGATTAAACCCGAGAGAAGCAGTAAGGCGCGTGGATGATATCGGAGGCGCTATGCAATCCGCGATAGAAGAGTTAAAGGAGTCACGCAGGCATGTTCAAGCTGGACGCATTAAGAATATAACATTTGTAGGTGGCAGGATCGTTAAGCTTAGCCTGGTTTCGCCTGCTTTGTGGATAGTGTTTGCAGGCCTTTTCTTGGGTTCTGTTGTGGCGGTGGCCTCAGCATGGAGTTTATTCTCTTTTGGAATGATTACCGCCGCTTTTACAATCGGGTTTACAGTTGTAGCTTTAGGCTTAGGGCTTGGATATATACATCTTGCTCCGGCAGGATCGATGCAGCGTTCCATAAGGGCAATGCGATTCCGTCTTGCTATGATCAACATGTTCATACCGTTCTATCATATGCTGTATCTTTATGGCAACCGTGTCGCCTGGGGCGAAATAGGCCCGAGGATAGGATACTGGCATTTAACACCGCGTGCCGCCGATATTCCCGCGGAAATTGCGAAAAAATACCTGGCCAAAGAACCGCAAGCGCCAAAGTTTGATCTCTTTAAAGGCACGACAGCTATAGATAAAGAACTTGAAACTCCGAGAAAGAGACTGCAGGCGGTACTTAATTATACGTTTCTGGGGGCGATATTTTATGCGATAGCTTATGGACTGAGAGCCGACCTAAGCGATTTTCGTTTGGGTACTATGATAACAGAATGCTTAAATATAAGCTTTGTCGAACCTGAAGCAGTTCAGATTCTCGGCATGGCCCCTTCAGCATTTTTCCTATGGGGAGTTGCAATAGGGTTGTTTATTTTAGTGACGGGAGGATTGATCAAGTTTATCAAGAAAGTATGGAGTTTAAGCCGTCCCGAACCGCTTATCCCCTGGGATACAAATAGACTAGGAAGAGGCTGGGCGGCAGTTTCGCCGACACGGCCGCTGGTGCCGCCTAGAGAGGCTCAGATCAACGGAGAGGCGCCCCACGCATTCCGTACGATATCCGTATGGTCATTATTCGGTCTTGGAGGGGGATATGACTGGCTTTTCTACGGCCTGGTTTTCGGTCTTGGAATAATCCCCGCTTACATGATTGCAAACTGGCAGGGGCTTTCCTATATAGGTACAGGGCTCGGTGTAATGCTTGCTATTATTTCCTTGATATTTGCAGTTACGGGCCGTGACAGGGCAAACGCTGTTAGAGAAGCTATCCGCCAAGCCCATCCCGAGTTTAACAAACTGGAAGTCTTAACGCATAATATTGGAACCGACGAGGAAGCACTTAAAAAACTCCAAGAGATCTCTCCTGAAATTTATAAAGACATAAAGGAACACGAATTCTACGAGACGCCTTTTATCGGCCATGTGCTGGGTTTGTGGCCGTTTGTACGGAGAGCCTTTGTTCTTACCTCGGTGATATCAGCTATAGAAAGTATTTTTATTGCAAAACCACTGCGTCAGACTCCGGTTATTGAAAGAGAAGCCGGTGAGGAAACGCCTGAAGAGATATTTCGAGTGATAAACGTTACGGTACGCGGTGAAAAGCAGAAGATAGACCAGCCAGTTAAAGCCGCAGTTTTAAGGGTTAAGCCTGCCAGTACAAATATAACATTAAGCAGAGAGCCGGATTTGAATATCTCATCAGGAGTAAAGCGCGACGGTAGATACGCGTATCGCGTAATCGCCGGAAAACGGGTTTATGATAACGAACCTCAAGATGCTATGCGCAGGGATATGCCGACTGTTGGCGACCATATCCGCCGGTTTAAAAAGGATCATCCGGATGAAGAGATAATCGCCATGACGGGGTTTGGGAACCTCTTCATGAATAAATACGTCGTGGCCTGGAAGAACGGCACTTTGTATCATTTAGACGGGGAGGATACCGGCTCCCGCGAATATTACTGTATAGTACAGCATAAGGAAGATGCCCGCATGTCGCTTGAGAAAGTCAGATTCGCAAGTAACGCTGACGGCACTTATGACATTATAAGAGTGGATGATAACAGGAACATCTCCGATGATATAGTCTGGGCCGCCAGCGGGCAGCCGGCTATATATAAAGGTGAGATAAAAGGATTCAGCGATACATGGCAGTACTATTACGACATAAGGCAGCTTGTGAGCCTGCCGTTTATTGCCGGCACGCACCTGGGGATCTCACAGTTCTTTGAGGACAATGAGGCCCAGGATATAAAGAAAGAGATATTCGAAAAAGTCGCCGCGAAAAAGGTAGTTGAGATCGATATACAGGATCTGGATCTGGCGGAGATAAAAAAGGCCCTTGCGGAGAAAGCATATACCGAAGTGAGCGCGGACACGATTGCCAATCAGGGCGAATATTACATAGAAAACGGGAAGCTTTACATCATCTTTTATTTCGGGGTATACCCGCATCATCTCTTGTGTCTGACCGAAAACGGGGAGTATCTGGATGTGGAAATCGACGGTAAATCGAATGTACGCGGCCTGAACACGGAAGAACTCGGCAGGTGGCTGCGCGAAAACATAGACCCGGCTATAACCGATGCACTTGTCGTGGATAACGGCGCGGATATTTTCATGAGATATAAAGATGAAGAGGTGCTAGGGGCCAGGGACCGGTTTACCACGATGGTAATATACTCGAGACCGGTTGAGCCGTCTCTTGCACCGCAGCTATTGGAGATGGCGCCGGAAGATCTATTCCTGATGCATAACGCTGCGTATGTGGAGAACCATGCAAGAAGAGTTGTCAGGGTATCTGAACTGATAAGCCCCATAGCTATGCGCTTGGCGGAGAAGGAGCTTTCAGAAGACCTCGTTAGCAAGATCAGGATTGTTGCTGCAGCTCATGATCTAGGCGGTCCGGCGACGCTTGTTCATCCGTCTGAAGAAGCTGCTATTAGAGAGAGCCTGGAAAGTAAAGGCATTAAAGTTCCAGAAAAGCCTTCAAGGGATATCGAGGCGTATGAGAGGACAAGACGGGAACTTGAGGAAAGAAGGGGCGAATTTTCCCTTAAAGAGATAAATTACGCGCTTGACCTTTACCAGGGGCCGTCGAGTTTACGCGCATTGGATGAAAAAGGCATCATGGTACCGGAGAATATACGCACTGCGATACTTTTCCATCATCACATAGAGGAATTGGAAGGGTACTTGGCTGAGCAGCCCTGGAGCGATGTAGAAAAAGACGAGACTCGGCAAATCCTCGAGGTACTTGTCGCTTCCGATATAATCGAAAACGGTATAAACCGTTTTAAACGCATTTATTATAGAGGCAAAAACCAGATCGAAACGCCTAAAAACACTTTAGGTTTCATGACGAGAGTGTACGGAAAAGTCCTGCCGCAAGAAGTGATAGAAGCTTACAAATCGCTTGTTGACTGGCAGACAGAAGAAGGCGAGTACGAGGACGAAACCATGCGAAAAATAGTCTCTGACGCTAAACAAATCGATACCGCCGAAAAGAACTGTTTACTTGATGAGAACATAAACCCGAGGAAGAGGTCCATTATGGAGGTAGAAGAGGAAGAACTCCTTGGTCTTGCCACAAACGAGCTTAATAGAGAGCATATTCGAAGGATCATCGCGATGTTTGATATCCTGTGGCCGCTGGGAAGAGAAGCCAAAACAAAGCAACAAAAAGAAGACCTCCAATATTACCGGCGCGTCATGCACAGATTTTTTATAGTCCATGCTATGGACAGCCCTTACGGGACAGACGCAATGGTCACCGGCATGGACCATGCAGAAGACCCGTACCGCGTGTTAGCGGAAAATAATATCGTCAGCGCCGATGAAATAGACGCACTTCTCCACGACAGCGCTTTTAGGAATAAGAAAGCAGCATTTAGAAGTATCGACCAGTCAAATCTGGATCCCGTCAAAAAAGAATGGCTGAGAGCCATGTATGTCTATTCCACTATAGCCGACTCTATAGAGATGGGTTCGGATTATTTAAGGAAAGTTGAAGTAAGAAGGAAAAAGGGAGAAGCTGTACGCGCTTTGGAGACACCTCTAGAGGCGTTTACTTTCACAAAGAAGAATTTTAAAGACAACGGTATAGAGGCAGCAGATTATCTGACTAAAGAAGCGATTGCCGTGTTTGAAAATACAAATTCCAGCGAATACAAAGCATTGCAGGAAGTGATATCCTTCGGTACGGAAAGCACGGTTACACTAGGCATCCCTGAGAATGTATGGAATGCCCTGACGGAAGAGCATCTAAGGGTTATTAGCCGGATGCAGGACGTCTTCAGAGTCGTAAAGATAGAGGTAACTGATAAAGAAGTGCAGGAGGCTGGCGGAGATGTAAGAGAAGCACAGCTTAAGAAACTGGAGAACCTTACCATGCTGCACAGGGGTATAGACGTTCTTCTCGATATAGACGCGGAAGGCATGACAAGCGCGCAAATATTAGCTCAGGCCGGCGATGTTATCGAAAAGGCCAGGGAAAATGTTATTGGGCTTATGCATCCCGAAACCGCTGCATTAACGGAAGAGAACGTCGCAAAGATCCAAAATATAGATAAACTCGCGAATATAGCAGGAATACTGGCACGCATGCCGTATTCCGACAACAAAGCTCTTATAGGCGAAAAGAGTTTATACGAGATAAGGATAGAGAAGATCCATGCTAAGCTGCTTCCCGGGGAAATGATGGCCCAGGTTCGAAAGACTTTTATGTCGAAGGATACGAATGAGCTTGGCGCAAAATACTTCAACGTAACGGCCAGAAGAGTAGCTGACTTAAAACTCATAGCCGATGCTATAGAAGGCATGGGTATGAGCAAGGAAGAAGCGTCAGAGCGCATCATGGTGACGGTAATGAACGAAAATATAACGGAAGAGAACCTGGATGAGTATATGAAAGCTATGGCTCTGGATGCTTGCTTGGAGAGAGAGAACATAAAAGTGCTTACAAAAGATGAGATCGGCAAAGTGACATTTACCAAGCTTATGGAAGTGGTTGAGAACGCCTTCGCGAAGAAGGGGATCAGAGTAGAAAGAAACCAGATCGCCATAGGCGATACGGCGGAGGATCTAGTAAAACCGGATGAGGAGACAATCTTCACGGATGCTGATGCTCCTCTATACGTCCAGATGCAAGGCGAAGGCATAGTATCACAGCTATTACTCACGCTGCTTGAGATCGCATCCACCGAGACTATACCGGAAAGCCTGGGTAAGGCTACTGTCAAGGACGGCTATAAGAGATGGTATATATACATGCCGAATATAGAGAAAATAGACTTTGAGGACTTGAGAGTGGAGCTTGAGAATTATGAACAGGTTCTGATAAGGGCTTAATTGATAGGTGTGGCGAGCAACCGAAAGGAGGGGATAGTAAGAAAAAAACTAGTATGACCTAACCGAAATAAGAGGTGCAAAAACCTTCCTGCATCTCGGAGATGTCCTCACCGCCTGAGTCGTAACAAGCTTAGGGGTGGGGACATTCTTTTTCTGGCAAGCAGCCAGTTTTATATTAATTTACATAACATATTATAAATATTAGACTTGAGAATCCAAGGAAAAATTATTTTACAATATGTTAAGATTCAAAAAAGCTTGCAAAGAATTATTGACTAGAATTAAGCATGTGTTATAATAATGTAAACTTACAAGTTAAGAAATAAAAAAGTTTAAGCTAGGTTTTTGTTTATTCAATCATGGCGGGGGAATATATAAAACAGGGAATTTGTATGGATATACAAAATAATAGAAAAAGTCACTTCCATGAAAAAACTTTTCATTATAAGGAAGTTTGCCCATTCTTCTCAAGCACAAAAGAAGATAATTCCAACTATGGCATAGCGGACTGGAAAAAGCGCAATGCCTTTTTTATTAAATGCGTAAGTATTTTGTTATCAATCATTTTCTTCCACCAGCAGGCCGGCTGGACCCAGGAAGGCAAACCTGTCTGGACAGAGATCAAGAGCTATGACGCCTATCACGAAAAACTCGACAACACCAGTATAGACATTCCTTACGATGTCGCAAATACCCAGGAAGCTCTCGCTAACGGCGGAGATGAAGTCATAATCAATATCCAGGACGCTCATGCATCATTGGCCGCCCAGTACTCAATTGCCAAACTCTTAGATTCACTTGTCGCGAATTATGACCTGGAATTTATTGCCATAGAAGGCGGAAGCGGATATATCGACACTTCGCTATTAAAGACGTTCCCGGATAAAAAGGTGAGGGATAAAGCAGCCAATATTCTTATGGAAGAAGGCCATATGAGCGCAGGTGAGTTTTTTGCTGTGACGCATGACGAAAGCGAGATCGATCTCTATGGAGTCGAAGACGACGCGCTTTATAATGCCAACGTCGAAAGTTTCAGGGCAGTCGCGGGGGACAGGATAGAGCGCGTTGATAATATCAATAAACTGCTTAAGGAGCTTGAGAATATAGAGAGGAAAGTTTCTTCGAACGAGCTTTATACTTTCAGTGAAAACTGTGCCCGGCATAGAGATGGCGAGTTTTCCTTCTCAGACCACTGGAAATATATCGAAAATCTTGCCGAGAACAAAAAAATCAAGTTTAATCCCGAACCGGAACTGGCAAAACTGGTCGAGGCTATAAGACTCGAAAAAACAATAGATTTCTCCAAAGCCAATACCGAACGAAAGCGATTAATAGACAGCTTGAGCGATATCATCGGGAAAGCGGAACTTGAAGCGCTTGTCAAGAAGTCGCTTGATTTCAAAGAAAACAGGATATCGCAGGCAACGTTCCACACTTATATCATAGACCTAGCGGCAAAACACAATATTCCCGCCGACGGATACACTAACCTTATAGCCTTTGCCGAATACGTGGATATTTATGAATCTGTTGACATCGTAAAATTGTACCGCCAGATGGCGAATCTTGAAAAGACGGTTAAGGAAAAGCTTTACCGCACGGGCGAAGAAAGAGAGTTTTATGCTCTTAAAAGGATGCTGGAGCTCGCAAAAAAACTTTACAGCTTAGAACTTACGAACGATGAATGCGCCGATATAGAATCAGGCTACAAGGATTTTACCCCCGCCAGATATGCTTCTTTTATCAAGGATGCCTCTTCAAAGTACAGCCTTGCCATTTCCGGAGATTACGATTTGAGTGAAGTATTTAATAGTATTGATGAAGCTCTCAACTTTTACCGGGATGCCGAAGCCAGGAATAGCGCCATTCTTGCCAACACCGTCAAAAGGATGCGTTCCAGCGGCAAGCGCGTTGCGGCGCTGATTACGGGCGGATATCATACGCAGGGCCTTACGGAACTTATGCGCCAGAAGAAGCTTTCGTACCTGGTAGTCATACCGAAGTTTGAAGACAAGAGAGAAAGGCCGTATATAGCCATCCTTACCAACAGGAAAAAACCCTACGAAAAGGTGCTTGAGACCGGAAAATATCAGCTCGCCATAGAGGCAATATTCCGGGATAAGATGGATAGGGAAAGTCAAAAAGCGCTTTTTAGTCTTACTTATGACCTTACCATGCGGGATGCAAGTATCAAGCCTGGCGAACGCGAAAGAAAAAGACGGATCTGGATAGAAGCATATGAAGCTCGCTATGACATGCTTGTCGAGCTTAAGGGCAAGAGGGACATGGCGAAAAAAATGACGCCGAATGAGTTTAGAGCGTTTCTTGCGGGAAAAGCGGCTGAAGAAGACTCCCGGAAAGAAGGGGAGAAAACAGCCGCAGAAAAAACAGAAGAGGAGAAGATAACGGAGATAGTAGACTTTGTCATCGCGAATGATCCGGACCTGTATAAGTTAATATCGAGGTTGCTGCCAACTGGGAACGAGACTACCGTAAAAATCAGAGACGAAATAAGCGTGCGTTTAAGGAGTAAAGGACTGGAACCCACGGAAGACAATATTCTTAAAGTGATCCGCAGGCTTGAGATCCATTATATAGAGAATACGACCACGAGCGAACCTGTTATTGAAGTTAAATTCGGCAGGGAAGAACCGGTTCAGTTATCTATTAGAATGTCCGAACTGGCAGGTGAATTCGCTGATTATGTTGCTTTTGTAAAAGGAGGGGGCGAGCTTCAGGATTTAGCGTTTACCAGCGAAGACAGAAAGTTTATTGAAGAGAAACTTACGCTTCTTAAAACAGATCTTCAGGCGCTGGCCGTTTTTGAGGCGGATGATGAGACAAGACAGCTGATACTCCGGCATACGGATCTGGCAATAGGTGCTTTATACAGCGGACTTAACACCTATCCTCCGGATATCAGGGAGGAAGTAGAGGATATAACTTTTACTTACGGGAGCAGCCGGCTTATAAAAGATATCGTTATTTCCTGTGACACGTTCGAAAAAGCCGAAGATCTTGCCATGAAGATCGGTCTTTATGACGGAAAAACTAAAAGAGAATATTCCCATACTGAGATAATGGCGCTTAAGGGGAGTTTTCAGCTCGACGAAGAGACGGTAGATGAAGATGACGCAAGGCGCCAGTTTGTTGTAGTAAAAGACTGGCAGGTGTCACGAAGAGATTTTCTGAAAGGCGCGGGACTTGGGATACTGGCGGGTTCGCTATTGGTATCAGACGAAAATACTGCTCTTGCGGAAAAGCCAAACGGTAATTTGCGTATGGGCCAGCCGGAAGTTTTAGCAGGGCGGGCAGGTACGTTCAAATATGTGAAACGACCGCTTTATGATAACGGACATGAGCTGGGCGTAGCTATAATTAGGTATTCAGAAAAAGATCCTAAGGGAGAACTCATTCTTTATAACTCTTATGAAAAGATGCTTAAGGCGCGGGGAGTAGATATGCGTTATCTTCCGCCCGAGCCGCGGACAAAGGTAAATCCCGGGGTGCTGAAAGAACCTGTCCAGAGGATACTAAGCCTCTTAGAAAGCGAATACCCCACGGAAATGAAGGGAGATGAAGAAGAAAAAGGCATTAAAGGGCTGAACAAAGTTATAAAAGCCGAGAGGTGGTGCCAGATCTGGGCGGATATATGCAGCGTCCACAGGATGAACGAAGAGCGGGCCAAAGAGCACTTAGAAGGTATGTACGGATTTCTGAAGATGGTCATCAAAGAGACCAAAAAGCGCAATGAAAGGCGCCTGAGCGGCTTGAACAAGCGGCATCCCAGGGAAAGAAAAGTAAAGATGGAGTTCCCGTCTTTGATGGCGGCTATTATGTACGATGTTTTGCCGTTCAGTGAGACGGGTGAAATGAATAACAGATTTCTGGGGCTTCCGGAGATGCTGATGCTCGCCGATTACCTGCAGTTGGAATTGGAAAAAGATATATGCAAAAATTATATGTACACTATTGCAGGTGTAGAGGAAGGTAAGGTCGAGATAAGCGAAGAACGAGTGTGGCAGGGCAGAATTGAAAAAACTAAATTCTTTGACATCATCGAAGACCTTACCGACAAAAGATATTACTGGCATATGAGAGTGGCCATGAAAACAATAAGCGGAGATATATATAAGGAAGGGTACCAGCATAATGGCGACTGGGAAGATTATATAGGACGCCTTGCCGTGTTGGAAGCGTCCAGGAAGAGTTTCTTCGGGTATAAGGATTCAGAGTTTTATAAAAGGTGGAGGGCAAAAGCGGGGGAGACTTTGGGTGACTATAATAGGAGGATACTCAGGGATAACATTGACGAATTAGATATTGTCTACCGGTTTATGATAACTCAGGATCTTTCCCCCGATGAGATGGAGAAGTTAGCGCCGTTTTTGCATGGGCTTGAACCGGAGCTGGACAATATATTCGGGTCTTATGAAGACGAAAAAGCTCCGGAGCTCATCAGACCATGGCATGGGTCGTATCTCGCGGTGATACTGGACAACTTAAAGCGGCTTCCCTATAAACCGGACTACGGGCCAATAGTAGAAAGCGAGGTAAGGGAAGTCCGCGCGCTGCTTCATGTCGGCAGGCTCCTAAATGCGGCAAAAGGTCTGGAAGTGATCGAATTACTTAAGAAAAAGCTGGGTATCGACGAGATACGCAAGAATCTTAACAAAAAGATGGAATTTCTTTTATGGATGGTCAAGGAACTGCAGCTTTCACAGGATCAGATGCCTGATATATATACCGCCGCGCATTATGTGAAAATCCTCCAGACAATACCGTCACTTATTAAGGAAGGCCCGGATAAAGGCAAGTATATAAGCACAAAGTATGATGAAGAGGCCTATTATAAAAGAGGCGAGAAGATTGATAAGGAGATTATAAAATATTACGTCGTATATTATCCTCCCGAAGGCAGTGAACCCGTCGGCAAGAAAAAGTACAAGACGTTTACGCCGATTGTGGATCAGGATGGCACGAGAGAAGTCCATGTGACGTACGGCGAAGATACTTATGCCAGAGAGATATGGCGGGTGAATGACGATGCCGCGGAAAGCTTTGACGTAAAAACCGCTGCGATAAACGGTAAGCTGGTAAATAAGGTCATATACAAAAACGGGCTTCGCATTATCGAGACCGTCGATGATGTGGACACTCCAAAAGGGGGTGTGACAGTCGATGCAAGGTGGTTATACGATGTTTTCTCAAAGGTATTCCCAAGGCTTGCTACCGAAAAAGTAAAGAAATTCTATGAAAACATAATCGTACCTTTTATAGAGCTGGTATATCCTTTAGCGGCGCTTTCACTGCTTGCCAAGGTGCAGGGAGTTCCCCTTATGAGCTTTGATTTAGGTTCTTCCATGGCAGTTGCCGCACTTATGGCGGCAGGCGCCGTTTTTGTGACTAGTCATATCATAGGCTTATCTACTATCATCAATAAGCTTACCGGTAGAGCCCCGCCGAAGATCGAAAGAGCCTCTCTTATTATCTCCACTTTGATATCTTTAGCGCGTGTTTTTATAATCCTTCCAGTTGCGGTAGTCGTGACGAACCTTTGTTTTGGCCGGCCGGATTTAACTATTTTTGTTTATTTGGCTTTAGACTGGCTGTTTCATGCAAAGATAAGTTCTTCTGCACCCGGAATAATGAAATGGATAGAAAGACGAACCCGGAAGGACGTGATAAAAGGTGAAGGTAAGGGCCAGTTGCGAAGGGATTTCATAAAAGAGGTATTAAGCTTTTTGACCGGTGGCGCTTTGATTCCGGCAGGAGATAAAACTGTAGCCGGCGAGTCTCAAGCGGAAGGCGAGCTTAAAGTTGCGGAAAAACTGCCGGAACCGCCTGAAGAGGTTTTAGAAGGTCTTAAGATGCCTATGATCGATCCCAAAAAAACAGCAGCGTACTATATACCGCCGGACAGTAAAACCGGTCGCGTTCTTTTCAGTTCGGATAAGCATAAAATATACGTGCATTTTTATGATGATCTTAAGGATCCTAATTTTGTGTATATATCGAGCACGGCTAAAAAAGATATGGTTGTAATTGACGGTGTTTACCAC
Organism: uncultured Planctomycetia bacterium; assembly: GCA_964527555.1. GTDB lineage: Bacteria > Omnitrophota > Gorgyraeia > Tantalellales > Tantalellaceae > CAZGOG01. The sequence goes on from CAZGOG010000007.1 coordinate 12,258, forward strand.
CATATTTGGTCCGTTTACAAAGTGAAGGAGAAAAGTACGGAAGTCGGAGGCATGGTTCATATAGATAAGATGAAGATAATCGGCAAAGCCATAAAGCTGAAATTCGACGGGCACCAGATTATAGACGAAGCTGATCAGCCGAAAGAAGGCGGAAAGGAGCCTGAAGAAATACCAGAAAAAGCGCCGGAAGTGTCAGGCGAGATTACATTTTCAAGTAAGGGCGAAACGGCTCTTTTAAAAGGATTAGGCGCCGGAGAGACACTTGGAGAGCCTCAACTTCTTGCGGAAAACACAGTTTTACAGCAAGGATGCATTAAATATCCTATATACAGGGAGGGAGCAGAGGTCGGAGCGGCCATAGTTGATGTTAGCCCCGTGATGGGCGAGCTTCACGAAAGCGTTATCAGCAAAGTTTATTTCAACGAAACAGATAAGCTTATAGATTTACGCAGGACTCCTCCCGAGCCCCGTACAAAGATTGATCCGGAAGCCCTGGAAGGTCCGGTAAAAGATATCCTCGCCCTTTTAGAAAGAGAATACCCCCAAGAGATGACCGGACAAAGGAAAGACGGGACAAGTGTAGAAGGAGCCAAAGCATTAAACGGCTTTGTAGGCATCCATAGGACGGAGAAGCGTCCCGGCTGGTGCGAGATCTGGGCGAATATATGCAGCGTTCACAGGATGAGGGAAGAAGTAGCTGTAGAACATTTAAAAGGAGTCCGCGTCTTTTTAGAGATGATCATCGGGGAACTTAAAAAACGTAATACAAGAAGGGAAGAAGAAGGCAAGAAAAAGATGGAACTTCCGCCCGTGTTGGGTCAAGGCATGTATGGGCTCTTGCCGCTTGATGAAACAGGGGAGATCAATAACAGATTCCCGGGCCTGCCGGAGATCCTGATGCTTGCTGACTTTTTACAGGTACAGTTGATTAAACATAGATTTGAGAACACAGACATCCCTGACTCCTTACCCCATCGTATTGTGAGCCCTGAATCATTATTTGATTTGTGGATCAATAAAAAGTGCGAAGGTATTGACACAGGGATCTTTAGTATTGTTGAAGATCTCTCAGATGGGAAAGATATCATCAGAGCAAGAGCACAAATGAAGATTAAAGGCGCTTATATCTATGACAATATGTATCAGCATTATGCGGGGGCTGATAAGATAGGACGGCTGGCTGTTTTTGACGCCGCCATGGAGTGTTTCCCTGGGTATAAAAGATGGAAAGCGCGACCAGGAGAGTCGCTCTATGATTATTATTACAGGATATGGATGAGAAACAAAGATGACTTGAATATCTTTTATAGATTTATAGTTAACCAGGATATGTCACCTGAGGAGTTAAAAAGACTTACACCGTTCCTGCGCGACCTGGATCCGCAGCTTGAAGAAATTTTTGGCAGTTACGAAGAGATGCCGCTGGAAGACCTGGGTAAAGAATGGCACGGGGCGACTCTTGCTGATTTTTTAGAACAGCATAAAGGGGAAAGGAAGAAGCTTGACGAAAGTATGATGGTCAAAGTACAGGCGGAGGATATCAGCGGCTTACTCCATACGGATAGACTTCTCAACGCCGCAAGAGGGCTTGGAATAGCAGATGAGGTAAAAAAAGGAGTATCTCCCGGGAAAATACAAAAAGAACTGGACAAGAAAATAGCATTTTTAAAAGAGATAGTAAGAGATTTCCAGAAAGCACAAGGGCAGACACCGAGTATATTCACAGCGTCCCATTATGTGAAAAACCTCCAGACTGTACCTGCGCTTATCCAGGAAGGGGAGTATAAAGACGATAAATACATAAGCATAAAATATAACGAAAGAGACTATTATGATAAAGACATAAAAACGGTACAGTATTATGTCTTGTATAACGATGAACTGGGAAAAGAAAGCTTCAAGACATTTACGCCGATGGTGGACCAGGACGGCAGAAGAGAAATCCATGTAACGTATGGCGGAGATAGTTATGCCAGAGAGATATGGCGGGTGGATAAGGATGCCGCGGAAAGCTTTGACGTAAAAACGGGCAGAATAAACGGTAGGCTGATAGAAAGGCTCGAGAATATAAATGGAGTTCGTATTATTGAGCCCGTCAAGGATACGGAATATGTAAAAGAAGGCGTTACAGTTCATACAAGGTGGCAAAGGGTAGTTGCGACTATTCTTTTAGGGACATTTGGCGTGACTTTGCCCTACGAGGCCGGGGCAGCGGCGATGAACGCGGCAATATTGGCCGCAGAGGTGCAGACGCAAAGACAGCTGCAGCTTGAGATCGCCGAAGAACTTCCAAAACCCTCACCGGAGCTTCTAAAGGACTTTGAAGATGCTATAGCCAACCCGAAATCACCGGCCTCTTACTATATCCCGCCCGGCAGCGAGACAGGCCGCGTTCTCTTTAGTGCATTGGACAGGATATATGCGCATTTCTACGATGATCTTAAGGACCCGAAGTTTATTTATGAAACAAGCATGGCCGAAGATGACCTGCTCGAGATCAACGGTAAACTCCACCATGTATGGTCTGTATATGAAGTTGTGCGCAAAAGCACTGATTCCGAAGGTAAAGTCCAGATAGACGAAACCAAACTGATAGGCGAGGTTATCAATCTTAAGTTTGACAAGGACACGCATCAGGCTGCCAGCAAGGGAGATAGATTCGCAAATATAAACACCAGGGAAGTCACTTATAAAACGCCGGACGGCAAAGAGCACAGTGACTATTACAGGTACGTAAAGTACGTAGGGGATGCCCCCGAAGGATTGAAGGAGTATATTTTTAAACGCAAAAAACTCGATGACGGTAAATTTCATCTCGTGGCGGCGCTTGACCCGAAGAAAGCGGACGTCACCACCGATGGCGAACTAATCATAAAAGGCGACGAGAAAGACGCCATAGTCAAAGAGTATAAATATGACAAAGATTATACATGGCAGTATGACTGCAATTTAAAAACGAAGAACATTTTCGCATCTCCTTACAACAGGGTCGCCACTAAAGCTACCAGCAATGCGATAGTCAAGTTAAAGAGTCTCAGCGGGTATGAAGACGCTGATGGATTCGTCCTTCCCTATGACAGAGGCGCGTTTCTTAAAAATGTCCTTGAGGAATACGGGTATTATCCGGACGGCAGCCTCATGTGGAAGAAAGACCATGTTAATAAACAGTATACACTTTACACAGAATATACCATGTTAGGCAGACTTTGCCGGCTTTCCGGCACCATATATGATTATACCCCGGAGACGGACACGAAAGGCGAGGAGCTTAGGAGCTTTAGCGGGTATTCGGAATATGAAACCGAGACGTTTTTTGCTGTTATTAAGGGGAATCCAGGTGTTTATTACAGGACGCTCAAGGGGGCAGAAAGAGCTGACGCGCTTTTAGAGGCCAGCCCAAACCCTCAAGCGGGGCGCATGGATATTACAGGGATATTGAAAGAGTTCGAATATAATGCTGACGGCAGCCTTGCAAAAGTCTGGGATTATAAGTTAGGCGAAGTCGCGGTTTATAAATGGCATAGAAAATTCGGCACCGAGAAAAAGCTTACCGATATAGGCGGAGATATATACAAGTTTGACGGCAGGAAAAAAGAGACGAGCGGCGAGCCACTGAGGAGTTTTAACGGCATTACGGACAAAACCGGAGCCTTTTTTGAAAGAACGGATGAGCCTGACGTTTATTATTGGACGGAACAAGGCAAGCTGAGAGCTAAAGCTCTTGTAAAAGCAAAACCTGACGAAGCGCATGACTTGATGCTGGTGGAGAAGGTTATAAAGCATTTCAAGGATAGCCAGATAGAAATAGACGGGAAAAACAGGATATTCGAACTTTCAATCCCGGGCTCTTTAACTAAAGGTGAACGGTTTATCTGTTACGGCGTCGAAGTAGAGGATCCCAAAAGCGGAAAAAAACTCGAAGATTTTGGTGTAAAAGTCGAGGCTGTCTGGCAGGGCAAGGATGCCCCCATAAGCGGGATTAAAGTGCTTGAATATTATAAACAGAACATGATTCCCGGAAAAGAGAAATACGCGGGTAATTTCGGTGTGGACGTCTATGTTTTAGAAGACGGCAAGGTTGCAGAAAAGCCGTTCAAGACTTTCAGGAAACTGGGCCCCAATAGCGCTGAAAGGGACCATATTTCCAAAGTAGTAAATGATTACGCCGATAAATATCCGGAAAATAATCTGGGCCGCGCCAGTGACGAGGAACTTTTGAATGCATTATTCAACGTAGAAGGATACGAGGAAGGCGACGATGCGTTTCTTAGGGATGTTATAGATAGAGCGCTTGAGATGAGAGGCGTATTAGACGGGATATTCAAGCAGAATAATATTAAAGTCTTAGAACAAGATAAAACCCTCCAAAATGAGATACTTTCGCACATCTTATACTGGACGGCTGCCGAGGATATAGATTTTGATGAGCTCCTTGAAAAACTGCCGGAGGCAAGCACCATAAAAGGCCTGATGGAGTACATCCACAGGAAACACAAAGACTTTGACAATCTTCTTAAAGAAGAGAGATACGTAATTGTACTGGATACTCTCACCGGCTGTGCCAAGACTATGGTTGAGACGGGAAGATCCAAAAAAGACATGGAAGTCGTACTTAGGGTATGGATACGCTATGAGGACGAATCTGGAACAGGTGCAATGAATGCCGGTGACGTCTACAAAGAAATAGAGTCGGGTACTTCCGCTATACGCAACAGGGAATATGTATGGGATATTGTTAAAATAGGTCTTGCAGTTACGGGGATACTCTTCCTGGCGGCAGTATTTTTACGCATTTTAAGATCCCTTAATTCTACTAAAAGAATAAGAGCGTTAGGACCACCGGCAGCCGGCGCTGGAGATGCGGCTGCCCTTGCGGAAGGAGCAGCAGATGCTGGAGAAGATGCTGCAGGTTCCCCTGAGGAAGCAGGACACGGTTTTGCGCCAAAGACGGTCAGGGTGCCTATGATTATCGCGGGTGCCGCTCTAGTTTTATCGTGGTTTATGTATACCAACGACTGGTCAATGTGGCTGGTCATACCGCTTGCGATTATTTCACTATATGTACTGGCCAGATCCTACGCACTTCTTCATAACGGAATCAGGGCCAACATGATGGTCTACGGGATGAGTCCCTGGGAGGCGTTCAACACAGAGCTTTCATTTTCCGTGAAAAGAGGCGGCAGGTATGATACAGATGCTTTCGAAGTGCTTCCTGCCACTACTAGATTTTTCCCGCCGATGTTTACCCGCGGTATACTTCAAATACTGGACTACATGCTGGAGGTGTTTGATGTCCTTAAAGATTTTAAAGTATCCCAGCTTAGAGATTATGTGATAGACGAGTATCGCATCCCTATTTCTAAGAAGGGCAGGGTCGCCAAGACGGGGGATTTTGTGGTGGAAAAAGTACTTGATGTTAAGGAAGATGACACGCCGTCAACATTTATTTTGGGTAAAACCACACCCGGCGCGGCGATGCAGGAAATCATAAAACGCCATGAAAGCATAAGAAATCACATTTTGGCTTTACCGGCTTTATATCTACCGGCTATTTTCGGATACCATCGAATCCTCGTCTTTCTTGGTCTTGGATCCAAAAGAAGCGGCAAAAAACTTTTTAATAGACCCATAAATCCTCCGAATAAATGGGCGGTTAAGCTCAAGGTGAAAACAAGGGATGATATAGAGAAAGAAATCAAAGCGAGGCGCAAAACCAGAGATGATAAAGCTCAAGATTTTGTAGGGGACATAAGCTTTGACACTGAAAAAGCCTTTAAAAAAGCGCATTACGCGCTTAACCCGAGATTTAAGTGGCCGGGATTTAAAGGTCTTGTGAACGTTGACTATAGATGGAATCTGTGGGGGGCAGGATTTCTCCTGACGGGAGCTTTTATTGTTTACCATAATGCCATGAAGGTATGGACTTCCGGTGACTGGGGGGGATTTGGCATCTCAGCCTGGGTAGTAGCTGCAGTATTTATGCTGCTAAGCGGCATAATCAACAGAAAGCTTATCTGGGATAAAGCAGGTTTTATCGTTCCTTTCGTCTCCGGGTTAACCGTGCTTATGGTCAACCTCCTGGCGACAAGTGTCATAGGCGGATGGACCGGATTTGGCCTGCCCATGTGGGGTTTCGGTGCTTTTTTAGTTATTTCCAGTCTCATAGTCGGTTTTAAGATCAAGCGGGGGGTCTGGTATCCTACCGAAGAGAAACAGACAGAAGCTTTAAAAATCTTAGCAAGACAGCTAGGTGATATCATAGAAAAAGTTAAGGAGAAAATCACATACGGCGATGATGTATTAAAAGCTGAACAGTGGAAAGAAGTCTTTAACTTTCCGGTAAGAGCTCCCTTTGGTGACCCGGAAGACGCTGTGAATATACAGATGGTGGAGATAGACTTTCTTGGGTATTTAGAATACTGCAGGGACTGGACAACATTTTTTACCACGAGTCCCAATAAAAACAAATATTACTTTTTCTCAAAGTACCATACCCCGCCTTACGATCCACAGTATTTCTTGCCCACTTTCTGGGTTAAAGGCCCCGCTTTCACGCAACTTAGGACAAACATGCGCAGAGACGGGTCACCGACAGAGTTTATTTCATATGGTCCGGCTGGGGACCTAACGGTTCAAGAGGGAAGAGGCCTTCCGTCGATTGATACAAGTATACCGGCACTGACAGCGGCAGTCGAAGGAGAAGAGGGGAACGAAGAAAATCTGGGGATGATCGCTCTTATGCCGGGAACGGAAGAGGAGACCACTGTACAGTTCGGACCTCAGTATAACCTGGCTTACGAACCCATTACGCATGAGACGCCACATAATGGACAGATAGCTTACAGGAACAGTTATCAGACCGCCCCCTGGGACAATATCCTTAAGATGCTTGACCAGGCCAAGGCACGCCTTAAAGATATCAAAGAAGCCGGCGAGAGGCGATATGGAGAAGACTTTGACCCGGATAACATGGCGCAATACCGGCAGGCAAGTCAGGATGACAAGAAAAAGATCCTTTATGCTGAGACCAGATCTGTTGACAGTTTCAAGGGTTTTGGCGGTCCGGGCCCGGAAAGCTCCAGCTATATCAAGTTCATGAAAAGGCATAAACTGACTATTATCTTTATGAGTGCACTCTTCGTTCTAGGGACGTATGGCGTATATATAGGCAAAAGTGTGCTGATGTCCTGGAACTGGATACCTGATATGACAGGTATGTCTATTGGTATGCATACAGGCTCAGTCTTTCTTGCGATGGTGACGATATATATGGTCATGATATCTATTGAGAAGCTGATTCTCTTTTTCTCGAAATTCTTCGGGAATCCCGAGGCGATCACGGACGAAGATATACTCAGCGTTCCGCCCAGGATCCTGGTGGAACTCATAAGCGAGATAGAAGTAAAGATGAGAAATGAAGGTAGACCCATACCTTCTTATCTTGCGAATATTAATCAGCTCAGGGTGAATGTAAATAATGCCGGTCCAGTAGGTGATCAAGCACGGGAACAAGTTCGCAATATAATCATGCAGGCATCCCTGGAGACCGGTAATTGGGCACAGAGATTTCACCAAAATGTTTCCAATTTTAAATGGGGATACAGAAACTTAAGTTTTTCCAGGAAGGCAGCGTTTTTCGTTCCGTATCTCCTGGCGCTTTTCATCCTTCAGATCGTACACAGAGTATTCGGATTGTATTATTTCATTGCCCGAAAAGGGAGGATCTTAGCCGAGGAGAAACCCACCCTATGGTTTTTGAACCGCCTGAGACTGGAAACGCCTCTATTAAAGGTCATAAGTCTTATAAACAGGCCCAGGCATACGGTTATCGGCATACTGGAAGAGAGAAGATATCTCACTCCGCAGCAGGCTGCGGATCTTAGAGCTGTAAGAGGCAGGTTCACCAACGAAGACGTCTTGGAACATCTTAATATAAACGCGATAAATCATATTCTAAAAGACAATTACATAAGCAGGAGGTATGGCTCGCTTCTAAGGACCGGGATCGTGATGGATACGACGTTTGGAGGTACTACTGGGGATAATTTGTGGAGGATGGCAAAAAGTGCCGTTGACAGCTACCCCGGGGGAGTGGACGTTTACCTTATATTTGACGATAATGACGCAGTCGGTCTTAAACAGTTTGAAGATACAGTACAAAAGATCAGAAACGACCCGACTATGGGGGATCGCGTAGCCGACCGTATTTACCGGCTGACATTTCCGGCACCTTTAGCCAACCTGGAGCTTACGCAGAGATCTCAGCGCATGAAACCTCCCATGAATGTCGAAGCGGTCATGGCGATACAGCATGATTTTGTTTTAAGGCACAGAGAACCGCCGGAATTTATGGAACTAGTGGACCAGGAAGACGTTTTGGGAGAGCTTAACCTTGTGACTAAGGCATGTATACGTGACATAAGAGAAAGACATGTCCAGGAGCAGCTCTATCTCGGTTGTACTACACAGGAGGGCTTGAGGTGGGGGATTGACTACGATAAGGCAGTGTATGGAACAGCTATTAGCCGTTTCTTTGGCCGGATTTTTGGTAACACTCCGCTTAGCGGTCTTTTCCCGACAGGGCTTGCCGGGGAATACCACGATATGATAGAGGCTCTTACGAGGGAAGCTAATTATCCGAATACCCTGATAGACCTCATTCGCCTAAAGAACACCCCCGGCGCGACGGCTTTACCATGGGCGACGAGTAATAATGCTGATGAAAGGATCAGGTACATACTTTGGTGTTTCCTTAAGTCGGCCGGTACAAAAAAAGAGTTTATAGAAAAAGAATTCCGAAGACGCAACATGCCGTCAGTCATACAGTCGGAGCTGAGGCAAGTTCCGATAAAAGACCCTGAGTGGAGCAAATACTCCTATATGGATTACCTTATCTGGCATAGCACTATACAGACCGGGCAGACGCGTCTCGGATTTCTCTTTCTCGGCGGGACCGGTAACAATTTCGAGTGGGAAGACTTATCCGGGGTTATTCCCAGATTAGATGCCAACCATAACCTTACAGGGTTTGACTTTATTAACTGGAGACATTATTTTAATTTCCTCCTGAGGCCCCAGAGAGAAGAGATCCAAAGGGAGGAGACCATTCAGCATAATAGAAAGAAAGAAGAAGGTCTTAGTTTCAGGCCGGATCTCTTGGTCACAAGGCCTTCTGCTATATATCGAGAATGGGTCAATAAGTACATGCCTACGGGCACATGGGACCTTTTTAATATAATCGAGGACTCGGAATTGGGATCTCGTATAGCGCTCAGGGGCCAGAAATCGACCAGGCTTGAAGGTCTTTATACCCAGATACTTGAGGATGAGCTTCCCGCGGAAGGTATTAAATGGTGGCTGCAGAGATCGCGCTGGATATCCGTACAGACTTTTAGTGCCGTTATAAGTCACCGTCCCGCCGCTTTTATGTTCTTTGGCCAGCATATCTTTGCCGCTTTGGCCTGGGGTCTTATAGGCACGAAGTTGACTCTTATACCCGGCATAATCGCCGTTCTCATTGCTTTTTATGCTGGAGGATGGTTTTCCTATTTCGTAGGTATAGGTGTCAGCCGTCTTTTCCGCAGGATAGGCTGGGAAAGAAACGAGCAGTGGCAGACCGACCCGTTAAAGACCATGGGGGGCTTCTTCTTGGGCTGGTGGCGCTTCCAGAACATGGCATATCTATCCTCCGCTGCGTTTGCGGGCCTTGCTGCGGGTATTACCTTGCTAGTCACGGCTCTTTATTTCGGGATTACCATCTTTTCCACTTCTTTCTTTGTCTGCTTAGATGGCGGTATCTTTCAGCTTCTTAGCTATGTCACCAGCACCAATCTGGGTACGATACCGACAATGGAGAACTGGCTTATAACCACAATGTTCGGGATTATATTTTTCTTAAACCCTCAAGTGCAGCAGACTCTCATGGGATGGATCGTAGCTTCTATCAACGCTCCTGAAGACGAGGAATCAACGCGCCAGCAACTTTGGGCAAGGATAGAAGACAGGGGATTTAGAAAATTGTTTGGTTTTGATAATGAATGGATATTGGATCCTAACAACCCGCCAGCTGCTGCGGTTATACACGGACCGTATCCGCCGATTAATATCGACAAATATCGGGATGAAGGAGCAATTAACCAGCTTCTTGCCAGGTACCACAGATTTGCCTTAAACGCAATCGAAAGAAATGCCCAGGAGATACAGGACCTTCTTATAGAGTGGACACCGCTTCTTTTGGGGAAAGACACGATCCAGGCAATGCTGACGGAGATAGCCCACGCCACCTCCAGAGGCATTAAAGAAGAAGATTTCGTCAAAGACAAAAAAATATATGCATTTTTATTGAAAGAATGGAAAACTTTTATTAGCGCCAGAGGTGAACATGATTTTTACGAGTTTATTGAAAGAAGAGCAAAAGCGTCAAGAGACGGGAACATAGACCCCGCTATTAACACGGCTAATATGTTCCTCTTTAACAGCTGGAAAGAGTTTAACGCGGCCAGAAAGAAACAACCCGTAGACCCTGGTAAGATCGGGAGTATTTACGTCTATAAAAACGCCATGATGCAGGCTATTACCGAGAGTAAAAGTCTCTGGGGTTATACTCACGGCAGAGTGACTATCGGGCTAAAAGGGGCCCTGACGGGACTTGGCATGTTAGCCTTGACGTGGTGGGTTCTAAGCGCTTTATACCTCATACCGGCATTTGTAACGACTACGTTCATAGTGCTGGGTCTAGTAATGATTATAGGCTGGATGGTTTCTTTGTTTGTTTCCATTTTTATCGATAACCCCAACTGGAAAGCCGGAAGGTCCCCCCAATCGAAGATCGGCAGGCTGGCCTATCACGGCACTATGTGGTTCCTGAGAATACCGCTTATGCTTATATATTTCAGCGGCATGATCGTAGCGGCCGCTTTTGCGATCTATACGGCCCTTTCCGCATGGGTAAACGAAGCGTTCTGGCTAAGGGGCCGGCAGAGGATAAGTGTAACTTTTCTGCCGGGGGACAGGCCCACCCTTGCAAATTATATTGATGTAGCCATCCTTAAATCCAGAGCCGAAGGCTGGGCATATTTTCTGATATTAGTAGCATTTTTTGTTATATGTGGTCTTCCGGCAGTCAAGGCGTTGGAACAAGAGAGGGTGAATGCGATCAGAACCGTTACCATAGAACCTATCTGGCAGGAGTTTATTAAAACCCCCAATGAAAATACTGCTAGAAGATTATATGATTTTGCATACTGGGATGCGGTAAAGAGAGACAAGGGCGGTGTGGATCTACGCCTTGACTCCAGCGGTCTTATAATTTCGAAACTTGGTCTACGAGAAGAAAAAAAGATGACCCCGGATGAAGCCGACACGGTCTTTAAGGGAGCGCTTATATGGATTCAGGCTTACCGTAAGGCATTATATGATGCGGGGGAAGAGAACTCGCTTAACGCACAATATGCCTTTGAAAGGGTTATTAACGGGTTTGAGACCTTCTGTCAGAGATATGAGATGATGGACCGGTTCGAGAAATATTTCCCAACGGAGGCAATAAGCTTACTGGGTGAAGGTTTCACCGCGACGTGCGATCCAGATCCGGGTGAGGTTGGACTGGACGCCACAAAGAAAGAATTATTAATTAAGCCCGATCTTGAAAAAGACTATATCTGGATATGGCCTGACAGCAAGGCGGGTAATATTTTGGACGTCTATTTTGATCTGCCGCCCGAGATGGTCACCATCGATATGGAAGGCAAAGAGTTTGTGTTTGAGTTTTTTGTGCCAGAGGATCAAATGAGCGCTTTTACAGGCCGCAGCATTAAAGCTTTTTATGTGGATACTGAAGGGAGAGATTGTGATGTTGGCGGAGAGGAAGAGATTATTCAATATGAACCTCTCCCGGAGCATCAGAGAGAGCAGGGGACTTTGGTGAGGGTAAACGTCGCCCCCGACAAGCGGTCACCAAGCGGGTTTAATTTTATGGCTAAAAGATTTTTTATACGGATAGACGGGAACCAAAACCGGCCGGTTTCAGGTGAAAGCATAAGAATAATAAGTCCAAGAGTGCAGAGTCGGATTTCTCTGTTAGATAGGCTCAACTATGACTGGCAGAATTTAAATTTATTCGGGACAAAAACCGCACCTCCTAGAGGACAGATCACGCCGCCTCCTGCGCAAGAGGTAAAGCCGCCTGCAAAACCAACAATAGGATCAAAAAGAGCGCAGAAAGCGCAAAGAACTTCATGGCTTAAGAGGATCTCGCATGAAGCGGCCCAAAGGGTGAAAGAGATAAACCAGATGAGAGCTGCCAAGCCAAAAGTCTCAAGAAGGGGATACTCACATGGCGGCAGAAAACCGTGGGGTAGAACAAGTCTCGATATTATGTTACCGGAGGTACTTATCACCGCGGTAATCGCAATAGTCGTTGCGATTTTAACGCTTGGTGTGGAGACAAACCTGGTCATTTACACAGTAGCAGCTATTTTAGTGTTTTCCGCCGCTTTTATGGGGGCTTTATCGCTTGGAGCGGGTATCAAGTATTTAAGGAACAAACATCCGGAGGAATTGACGCCGCTTGAAGAGGGCATAAGAAGAAGCATTAAATATTACGCACCTGATGTAGAACTTCAGGAAGAAGAAGCTGAAGAAGAGCAGCATTTCCAGGCTCTTATAGATCCAGCTAAAGCGCCCCAGTATTATTCCGAGGAGATAGTCTTTAATGCATCCGGCTATACGGGTAATAGTGTCGATGATATTAAGGAATACTTGAGGGAAGAAAATGGAACTGCTGTTTCCGTTGAAGGACCTAAGATAGGAGAGATTACCGTTGTCAAGAATTTCGAGGCAGACGCACGTATAGCTGCTCAACTTGTAACGTACGGTATAAATATTAAACAACTTATTCAAAAAGACCTGGCCAAAGCGATAAGGATCCGGGGGCCGAACCTATTCCAGGGTCTGGAAGATAGAGAAATGTCACTTGTCCTTCTCGATAAATCCCCGTCCATATTCGAAGACCATAAGAAGAATAATTTCATCGGAATAAATAGAGTTCTCTTTGATAAAATCGCCAAAAACACCTCAAAAGAGGTTCTTGAAATTTTACTTATTACAGGTATACTTCACGAGCTAAGGCATGAAGCAGGCGAGGGGGATGAGGAGAAAATTACAAAAGAAGACGTTAGTCTTATTATATCCTTGGCAGCTCAGAAGGGCGTAACTATAAGATCAATTATTGATGTAATTAACCTGGTTTCAGGAGAGAGTCTACTTGTTGAAGAGTTAGAGAAGACTCCGTCTATAAATGTCCTAGCCGTTAAGATGATAACGAATGCAGCCAACCGTGCGATTAAGAATATAGAAGAGAAAGGCTGGATTACAACAACCCATAAAGATGGAATACTTAACCTTCTAAGACAGATAGCTAGAGGCGATGTCCCGTGTGGAACGGTATATGATACTTCTCTTTCTTATACCGAACGAATAATGATAGATAGCCTTGGCAGGACTCGGGTAGAAATCAATACAGCACTTTTCTTTAACCACTCAGATATGGAACACGAGGCTGATATTGTGCACGAAGTTGTACATTTCTTGCCACATCAAGTTGCCATGATACCTCTAGTAAACCAGCTTCTTCCGCAAGTAATTGGAATCCAGAATAGTCTTTCCGAGAGAGCTTTTAGCGAAAGAATTAAGGCTGACATAGATTTGCGTGAAATGAATAAACGGTTGTGGGCAATTAAAGTGCAGGGTGAAGCCGAGGCTCACTCAATTGGATATGAATACTGTAAAAATGCTTTACACCAAGAGAGTATAAAGTTTAAAGATTATTTACTAGAGAAAGCGGATTATTTAGAGCAGGTGGCCGTTCGGGGTGATGTGGCAGCAAGGGCTAACCGTTGGCTGGTCCAGCATTTAACGGAAGAAGGCGCATTGGATTCCCGCTTCAAGCTATGGGTGATGAAAATTGCGCTTCATGAAAATACTATGAACATAATACGACAAATAGCCGAAGCTGAAGGTGTTGACACCTCAGACGAAACTCAGTATGAACAGTGGTTACTTGCGTGGGTGAACAATCCAGAGTACGGTGGGATAGAGCCGGAAGGCGTGAAAACAGAAGCGCCAGAAACAGCTGTTAGCAAAAGAATTAAGAAAGTTGCCGGTATTGTTATCCAACATATGGAAAAAGACGGGTGGATCGTTTCAAGCCACAAGGAAGAACTAATTGCACTCTTAAAAGAGATTACAGAAGAGGGCAAATTCGAACTATTTAATGATCCCGCTCGTGGGATGGTTATGTGGATCGACGAGAAAAGAGACAATATATTGCAGGTCAATACGGCTCTTATAGGCATGTATTCAGATCAAGAGATGGAATCAATACTAATACACGAGATGTTTCATCGACTGCCTCATCAGATTAAACGGCGCCGGAGAATTAACGAAATCCTCGAGGAGCTAAAACGAAAGAAACCGGCAGCGGATGTTTTCTTCTGGAGAAATGAGGAGGGAAATGAAGTGCGTGAATTACTTAAGAGACTCATCGCCCTAAGAATACGAAATGAGGTTGAAGCCTGGTCTATTCAACATGAATATAGAAAACATATCGCTGAAAGCCTTGGATTTACCGATGTGAGGGATTACTACCGAAAATGTGCGAGGGAAACTACCAGTCCGGGTATAAGAGAAGACTCTAACATTTTTATTAGAACTACACAAGATGACGGGACTTTAGGAGGAGAATTCAAGTGGATGCTCTTATCAATAATATTGCTACCATTAGGAGCCTCAGTAGCGAGGGGGCTCAGGGAGATGCTTAAAAACACCGCTACAGCTGAAGGTATTCTTTCTTCTGATGAAAATCAGTTTAAGGCGTGGCTGTTATCATGGATAGATGATGTAAAATACTGTGAAGTAGAACCAGAGGCCACACCAGTGAAGCCTTTGCCGGCTGAGACGGTAAAACCAACCCAGGAACCGACAGAAAGCGACGTGCGCAAGAGAATGACCCGGATCGCCAGCGAGGTCATCCGGCATATCGAGAAAGACGGGTGGATCACTACGGAGTATGCCGGGGATATCGTTGGGGTTCTGCGCGATATCATAGAGAAAGGCGATTTTGAGATATATAACGAGCCGAATGACCCTTGGGGGCTTAAGGTCTCTCCGGCGAGCCATGGAGCCGGACACGTATTAAAGGCCAATAGGCCTATAATAGCTATGGATTCGGATGAGGAACTTGAAACGGATTTAGTGCATGAAACGGTGCATCTCCTGCCGCATCAAGTTAAGCGTCATCAGCAGCATTTAAGAATGCCGCAGGAGCTAAGGAACGTACGCGACGATCTTGGCATTTACTTTGAAAGCGGAGATGAAGCCGACAAAGCGCGCGAAGGACTGAAAAAACTCATAGCGCTTATGATAAGGAATGAGTTTGAAGCTTGTACCATCCAGCATGAATACCGAAAATTTCAGGCATTGAACCTAGGGTATAGCAATCTAAGAGAATATTTGGAGGCGCAGCTTAAAAAGGCTGATACTGCTGAGCGTAAAAAGCGGTATTATGGTATTCTTATCAGAGGTACAGGCAGAGACGATAATTTAAACGATGAGTTTATGATAGCTTTGGTTAGGAGGATATTCCCCCTCCAGATGCAGCAAAGGGTGGACAACATGGCTACATTTGAGGGCGTACTGCATTTTGATGCGACCCAGTTCAACCCATGGATGTTATCATGGCTGAATGATCCGCAATATTGCGAGGCAGAAACCGCTAAAGCCGAAGATGTTGAAGAGGACCCGGAGAAAACCGCGCTTGAGATCCGAAACAAAGTGATCAGCGCCGCCGAAAAAGCGCGAAGGCGTATCACCGAGGAAGGATGGATCACGTCCGAGCAGAAAAATGACATAGCGGAACGCCTGGAGAGTTTTATAGGGAACCCTGTTATCGAGCTAACCGGGGATAAGAAGTCTTTCCCGCTGGAAAGCGTATCAGTGTCCCCGGTTAAATGGGCTCTTAAGGTGCATTTTAAAGCGGCCAGCGAGATCCCGGAAGAGGATCTTGAATCATATCTGGTGAGAGAGGCTTATCGCGTTCTTCCGCGCCAGGAGGAAAAGCGCAGGAAGATAATCGAGGTATACCGGGAATTTGCCGGACCAAAATTCCGTCTTTTCTTAAATACCCTGACGAGGAAGAAGGAGCAAAAAAGTAATATAGCCAGGCGCAGTTCGAAAGCGTTTCTTGCCGGCGTCATCAACGAGGAGTTCGAAGCCTGTTCCGTCCAGCAGGAATACCGCAGGCGCCTCGCGCAGGAAGGGGGATATGAGGACCTTAAAGAGTATCTCCGAAACGCCAGGAGCCGGATAACGTCAAATCCGGCGGTGAAGAAGTTTATCGAAAAAATAAGTTTTTACACGGCGGAAGACGGTACATTAAGACCGGAACTCAGGATAGCACTACTTGAAGAAGAAGCTTCGGTCAACAGTAATGTAAAAGAGATGCGAAACGCGCTTATGAGCTTTGAGAGGATTTTCCGCGGGTGTGCGAAAGAGAAAAAAGAAAAATGGTTCCTTTCCTGGCTGGCGGATCCCGTATATTATGAGGCGCCTCTCGCCAGGCCCATTCCTTCAGAGAAGAAAGAGACGAAAGCAAAACAGAAAAAAGGCCGGCGGTCTGAAGCCATAAAAAAGAAGAGCATACAGGAAAGGATCAAGCACCTGCGTTTACTTGTAAGTACGCTTCCACGCATCCGTTCGTTCCGCCTTGACCAGAAGAGCATATGCCAGATGAGGATAGCTAACGCTTTTGAAGCTTTCCACGGCAAAAGGATACTGGAGGCTGTCGTAGCCCTTCCGTCGGAGGTATATGCGAAGCTAAATGCAGATGACCTAAAGAAGCTTTCCGCGATAAAAGGCGTTGCGGAGGTAATCTGCCTAAATTCTTCCGGTGAAGAGGAGATGATGGGCGAGCTGCAGGCGAGAATAAAGGGAACCAGGCGTATGGGGGCTCTCATAGACGAAAAAGTCCTTGAAGGGGTGCGTGACGAGAATCTAACGGGTGAACTAGAAGCGATCATAACTGATTTTATAGGAAAAGTAAGTGATGATATTGCCCCAGCGTCAGCAGAAACTGTTGAAGAAGGCACAGCCAGCTCTTGCGTAGAATATATAAAAGACATAGCTAAGAAGAGAAATGAACATTATCTGGTGCACTTTGCGGACGGAGAGGACCTGCTTTCAGGTAAAGGCCCCATGATCGTTCCTCCGGGGCTTGAGATCGAGAGGCGTCGCGAAGCAGAGAAGATAGAAGACAAAATAGATCCGAATCACGATAAGTTCTTCATAGTTGCGCCGGAAGGGACCAGTACTAAAGAAGAAATAAACACCTTTAAAAGAGGCGTTATGGATCTCTGGATGCTTGAAGGCGTGGTGAGTGAGGATGATATTATAATACTTCCGAGGAAGAAGGAAGGATACACGACAAGTGACCTCTATAAGTTGCTTGCGGATCATGCCAAGGACGGGATAGAGCCGGCAAGTAGTAACACTGGCTTCATGTCGCTTAGCGGAAACTTGCGCTATGACGACAGTGCCGCGGAAAAAGACTTATTGCAGCTTAATATTGCTCCGGAAGCTAAGAGCAATATAAACCAGTATACAGTTTTCGTAAATCTTGTGCTGTCGCGGGAGGAAAACGAGATAAGCTATAGAATAGAAGGTCTTGAAGAGATCAAGAGCGGACTGTATATCTACTTGCCGGAAGCCAGAGCCATTGATCTTGAAAGAGAAGTTAGGAATTATTACTACAGGCATCTTAGAGAGATACTAGTAAAAGCGTAATAAAAAAGGTTCGGCATAAGATCCCACCAAAATCGATTGCCATTTATAAGTCTTTGTAAATAAATGACTTGTAAATGGCGGTACGATTCCCATCAATTCTTTTTAACTATATTTTCAGATAATTAAAAGGAAAAAATACAAACTTTTGTTAAATAAAAAAAAGTAAGATTTGTTGTTTGACCATCGATTTTAATTGTGTTATAGTGTTAATAATTACTTTAGTTAATCATTAAAAAAGCTAGATATAAGTTATTTTTATGTAGTATCAAGATTGTTTTGATATGGGAAAAATGGATATGTATAGAAAACATATAATATATAAAATTATCTCTGTCGTACTTATCCTCGTGTTCATCCACGAACAGATCGGATGGACCCAGGGAGGCAGGCCCGTCTGGGCTGAGGCCAGAGAATATGTCTCCACATACCGCGATAAACTGGACACTTCGAATATAGACATACCTTACGATATAGCTGAAAAGCAGGATGTTCTTATTAATGGCACCGGCGAAATAATAATAAACATCCAGGATGCGCACGCCTCGCTTTCGGCGCAGTACTCCATAGCAAATCTCCTGGACTCACTTGCCACTAATTACGATCTTTCGCTCATCGCGGTGGAAGGCGCTTCAGGGTATGTTGATACGTCCATACTCAAGACATTTCCCGACAAGGAAAAAAGAGATAAAACCGCCAAGGAGCTTATGGCCGAAGGACGCATGAGCGCGGGTGAGTTCTTTGCGGTAACGCATGACGAGACGGAAGTGAGTCTTTACGGCGTGGAAGAAAGCGAGCTTTACCGGGCGAATCTTGACAGTTTCAGAAGCGTTGCCGCTAACAGGGCCGAAAGGATCGCCAATGTAAATGCGCTCTTAAAAGAACTTGATTCCTTAGGGGAGAAGGTCTTTTCTAAGGACTTCCGTGATCTTAACGAGAAGTGCCTGCTTCACCGGGAAGGGAAACTTACTTTCACAGGTTACTGGGAGTATATCAAAGACTTCGCCGGGAAAAAGAAAATCGCAAAACCGGAAGGAAAAGAGCTTGCCAAGCTTCTTGAAGCTGTCGGACTTGAAAAATCCATAAATTTCAGCCGCGCAAATGACGAAAGACGCATCCTTATCGATGAGCTTAGCGAAAAGATGGATAAAAGCGGTCTTGAGGAGCTTGTCAAGCGGTCAATCGCTTTCAAGGACCAAAAGATCTCACAGGGCGAGTTTTACTCGTATCTTCTACGCCTGCCGGAAAAGTATGGCATAGGCCCCGAAAAATACACTAATCTCATAGCCTTTGCCAAATACATAGCCCTTTATGAGTCGATAGAGATCTTCAGGCTCTATCATGAGATAGAAGCGTTCGAGGATGGTATTCGCCAGGAGCTTTACCGTACAAGCGATGAGATAGAGCTCTACCGGATCATCAAGATGGTGCGCCTTGTTAAGCAGCTGTACAGCATGGAGCTTACCAACGGCGAGTACGAGTATATAAAAACGAATCATAACGGGATCAATGCTTCCGGCGTTAGTGCTTTTTTAAGAGATAAATGCAATAAGTATAAAATCGCGATAGAAGGGAGCTATGATCTTTCAAGCATATTTGGCGGCATAGATGAAGCGCTTTCCTTCTACGAGAAAGCCGAGATGAGAAATGCGGCTATGCTTACCAATACCGTCAGAAGAATGCGCGCTGAAGGCAAGCGCGTCGCGGCACTGATCACGGGAGGATACCATACCAAGGGTCTTGCTTCCCTTATGCGTGAAAAAGGGCTTTCCTATCTTGTAGTTACCCCAAAATTCGAGGACGGTAAGGAAAGACCTTACATCGCTATCCTTACCAACAAGAAAAAGGCCTATGAAAAGGTGCTTGAAACCGGCAAATACGAGTTGGCTGCGGAACTGTTTTTCCAGGACGTGCAAGATACCTCGGATGGGGCAAAGAGGATGGATTTTATTCTGAGGCGCCTTTTCCCGGGTGAAGAGAGAATACCAGATGAATCCGCCCGTATATGGATAGAAGCGTATAAGAACACGTATCAAAGGCATGTTGATTCTCTTCCGGAAGAAGACATGGCAAAAAAGATGACACCGGAAGAGTTTGAAAAAGAAATAATGAAAAGAGCGGAAGGTGAGGTTTCCGTGAAGCAAGCGCCTGAAGAAGAGGCGCCAGCCGTATCGACCGGCGAAAAAGAAACAGAAAAAAAGACGCCCGCAGAAAAAAGGCCCATGGGAATAAAAGGGCTCATGATAGCTTACTGGGTTTCACTCGGCATAATGGGTTTAAGCATAATAGACGTCATTTGCTGGGTGGAAGGCGCGGCACCCCTTACAGTTTATTGCGCGTTCAGCATAATGAGCGCGGTCTATGTAGCAGCGCAGGTAATCATTGCGCTAGGCATAGACAAGGCTTTTAGAAAAATAGGCATCAAAATATATGCAGACGAAATAGCCTGGACGGAGAAAAAGAAGATCGTTGTCACTCCCGCGTTTTATGTTCTTTCGAAACCTATCCAAAAACTCGTTCTTATCCATGAAAAACTTCACACCTCCGGACACGGCGAAACAGCCGCTTATGCTTTGGCGCCGTTTCTTCTGGTCTTATATATCGCCTTTCCTTCTCTTTCATGGTTCAAAGAAATGGAACCGTCAAAAATCATCTTAAGAGAAGAAGATAAAGAAGAGGAGTGGCAAATAAGAAAACTTAACCCCAGACTTGACGCCGAGATCCTCAAGAAAACGCCGCCTTTTAAAAAGCGTTATATCACTATAAGCGATCTTCACGGGATCTACCCGGCCGAGCTCAGGCGTATGCTGAGGAGCGTGGGATTTATAAGCAGCAAGGATGAGATAATCGCCCGTAACACGGTGGTGGTTATCGGGGGGGATACTATCGACAGGGGACCGGTATCACTGGAGCTCTATAAGTATGTGAGATATCTGCAGGAAGAAGCGCAAAAAACCGGCTGTGAAGTCATACGTCTTCTGGGCAATCATGAGCAGATGTTATATGACGGTATGCGGGGCAATGACGAGTCTTTACTTTTATGGGTATACAATTTGTATCGAAGCGGCGACGAATGGGGGATAGACGCTTTTGATTATTTTTACACCCAGAAGGCATATTATAGCGCAGACACCGGCCAGGGTAAGGCGGACAAAGAAACCAGCGAGAAATTAGCCGTAAGCGGCTTAAGAGAGAAAATCAGAATGAATACCAAGTGGGGAGAAGTCTCCCGTCTTCTTGCGGAAGATATAGAAGAGGGAAAGTTCAAGGCCGCGCACGAATGCAATAATGTACTTTTTGTCCACGGAGGAACTACGAATGCGCTTGCTAATTATCTTACTATCGTAAAAAAAGGATATAGCGCTAAGCTGGCCGCGGATGCGCTTAATGAAGAATTCCGCCAGCACGTAGAAAAAGAGGGCAACTTAAGCCGTCTATCGCGCTTACGCCAGGCTCTCTGGGATAGATTCACGGGTAAACGGCTTCCGTCTCATGACGATCTTAACCCCGCGGAAAGGAACATAGTAAACGGAAGCGGTATCGACTATCTTATGGTCGTCGGGCATGCGTCCGCCAAGCAGAATGGACGGATCCGCGTTTCACCATACGGTAACGTTATCAATGTTGATACCGGGCATATCGATGCATGGGGCGCAGATCACGGCTTTCTTGTGATCGAGGGGAATGATTTCTGGGCAGTTGAACTGAAACAGCCCCAGGAAGAGACCACCCGGGAGTTCATCACAAGGACTACTGAAAAGCGTCCCGGGATCAAAGAAAAGCTTGAAAAGGTAAGAACAGCCATAAATGAGAAGAAGTACGGGGAAGCTGGTAGGGAGATAATGAAATTAGTTAGGGAGCTAGAGTTTATCTTAACGTACAGTAATTCAATAAGGGTAAACGAGCTGAATGAATTAAGAGAAAAGAGCATGACAATTTCGGAAGAATACTCCGAGCACCTGGAGATATCCCTTATAGAGGATTTTGTTGCGGAGATAAGGGAAGCAACTTACAAGTTTATCTCTTCGCATGAGAAGGCGTTTAGCCTGGAGGAGATGAGAGAAATCGAATCTTTTCTCTCGAAAAGGTTTGACGAGCTCAAAGAAAACTGGGCTGAAGATGCTGAGGCAAGAGAAATACTCCGGGAAATAATCAGCGAAACGATTAGTTTTGTCATAAAACACGATTCACTTTACCCCAACGAACGAAATGAGTTCGAGGCCCAACTAAAAGAACTGTTTTCAGGATACAAGGGCAATGATAGCCAGGGCGCTTTAGCGGTAAAAGCTCTAAAGAGCCTCATGGCGAGAATAAACCGGGAAGAGGAAAGGATTTTTGACCCTCTCATTTTTCTCAGGGAACAGGCGGAGACCATAAAACGTATCGCTGAAAAGCTTGCGGATCCTAGACTTGCCATCGATCCCCGCCAGGTGCGACTATTCATGAAAGAAGAGATGTTTCCCGGAGAACGGGCAGAAGATCTTAACGGAAAAGTACGCGAAAGAATTGCGGGACTCATCATGCCGGAAATCATCCCGACTCAAAAAAAGGACATGATCGTCGGGGTAAGATACCGGGCCTTTCTCGAAGAGATCAAGAAAGAATACGACAAGATACTCGCCGGAAGAACCGCAAAGTATGAAAAACTCAGGAAAGCCTTCGGCAGCGTGCGCAATGCGCTTAAAAAAACGCGAAAATTCATAAGGCGCAATAGGTTCCTTATAGCGATCGGTATTACATTGGCCGCTTCCATTATGCAGGCTCTGGGTATAAACGCTTTGGGTGAAGGTGTTTTTGCAAGCGGCGTGATGATGGCCGCGGGCTCTGGCGAAGAAGACAATGGCGAAAAAGAAGCGGATGATGCCAAAAAGCCGAAAGAGAAACCGGAGCTTCCAGTACATGAAGCGGGGCACATAGCGCCTTTTTCCCTGGCCGATAAGGCAGAAGAGGCTGTTCCTGTCCCTCACGGATGGATAGCCAAAGCATGGGATGTCATCGGCAGAGCTTTGCCCGGCGGTAAAACCGAGACGCATAAAGATATCGTCGCCAGGGTAATAAGCAACACCGCCCATCAGGATACCGAAGATTTTGCCATTGATGTTTTAGAGGAAGGGGAGGAATCGGAACTACTAATATCTACTCGAAAGAGACAGGATATCGACCGGAGAGTAGAAGAGATGATAGAAGAAGTGTGCAGAGCTGCGGACATAAAAGACATGAATGCGCTCCAGCTCCAGCACGTTTATGAAATCCCGGTGACCGATTATAATGACCGCAGGATTACGGTAAAAGTGTACTGCTATAAGCCGAAAAATAACTATGTCATAGAAAAAGCTACAGATCGGATCAGGCAAGCTGCCGGAAATTACAGGGGTAAAACAAGTATTCCCAGCTATACGACTTCGGGCCTGTTTGCCCGGCTCCGTATTAACGGCGGGAACGCTGTTGTCCCTCAGAAGGATTCGCTGAAAAATCTACCCGAGGGTATGACCGGGAGCGACTCATTTCTCCCCCGGATAGCGTATGCGATAGCAAAAATAGAAAAAAACATCGAAAAAATGGGTGAAGATACGGATCTTGAAACGCCGGGGATGACGGATCTTTATTCAATATTGCAAGAGTTCAGTAAAACTGAAGCACAAGCTGGAGTGGGCGCATATAAACGCCTGGCAGGTATTATCAGAGAAAAACTTGTCGAAGTTCAGAGGAACATAAAAAACGCCGAGGAAGAAATAATCCGGATAAAGAAGACCAGTCAGGAAGGGGTAGATCCCAGGGAAATTGAAAGAAAAATAACTCTTCAGACTAAGATCAAAGACGGTGCGGTTATGACGGAGGACAAGCTGCGGCAGCTCTGGTATTACATAAATAATCCTAGAGGCGACTATATGGCTGAAAGCCTCAGAATAGAGAAGGCCGGTGAGACTCGCGCTCCCTCCAGGACGCCTTTAGTTCTTATTGTTGATAACCTTACGCCTTCACAGCTTGATTACATAGTCAACAACCACTATGTTGAGGCATTTGTCACAAAAAAAGCCACAATTACTTCACACTGGGTCATAGCGGCTAAAAATAAGAATATCCCGGTAGCTATCTTGGACATGCCGCCCATTTTAGAACAGTACAATAAAGAACCCGCGGACCAGATCACGGTAGAGAAGGATTTCATTCATAAAAGAATGGTGCTGATAAGGTCTGATGCCAATCACAGCGCTGAGGTGGTATTTGCGCCTAGCATGGTAGATTGCAGGAGTTTCCGGGATACACTGCTGCAAGAAGAGGCGTTTTGGGAATTTGTACAAGCAGAGATGGAAGAGATCGTTTCCGGCGGAAATGACCAGCCGTGGCGCGACATAAAGCTGGAAGGGACAGAAGCGGAAATCTCGCTTCTGGTAAATGCCGATACCCCGGAAGACATCAGAAAAGCCAGAGAAGAGAACCATGCCGGCGGAGTGGGGCTTGTAAGGACGGAATACTTGTTCAGCAGTGACGGGGCAATCGATGAAAACGGAGAAAGGCCCCTCGTTGATTATCTGGAGAGGTTTTTCGGTGTCAAGAAAAACCCCGAAAAACCCGAAAAAACCCTGAAAGAACTGCGCGAGTCGTCTTTTTTGTACAAAAAAACACGGGAAGCCCTTAAGGAAAAGATGGTAAAAGACTTTGTCGCGTTAAGCGAAGCCGCGGCAGGGGCGCCCGTTACCATCAGAACGATAGATTTTCAGCTTGATGATCCAGGCAAAGAGACTTTAATACACAAATATCTTAAAACTGCTGATTATGCCCGGAAACTCTTCGCCATGTGCGAAGAGGAAGGTCTGACCCAAAAGGTGGAATCAGGCGTTGATTTCTACAAAAATCCACTGGGAAGAGAAATCCTGCAACTGCAGCTCGAAGCAGCTATGGAAGCGTATCTTATAAGCAAAGAGAAGAACATCAAGATAATGTTCCCCATGATAAGCACAATAGCAGGAGTCGATAGGCTTATATCCAACCCGGATAGTGTATTGATGCATGCCAAGATGCGGGCGCTTAAGGATACTAAACAGGAAGGTGCTGATGAAACCAGTTTTGACGCTATCCCTATAGGGATAATGGTAGAGACGGATATGGCCGTAAGGAACATCAGCGAGCTTGTAGCGAGAAAAGAGATAAGTTTTTATTCTATCGGGACAAACGATATATCGCGCTACCTCATGGCCTACGTCAGGATTATCGAACAGTATATCGAGCGATATATCGAAAAACTTAAGAGTAAATCTCACAACATCGATAAAAGCAAGATCAGCGATAGAGTAAGGACGGAACTATCCTTAAACTACGGTGAGTCTGTAAACTATGAAGACTTCTTGATACACCTCATGAATGTCGCCAGATATATTAAAAAATACAAAAGCGAACACGATGATAAAGACCCGGAGATAGGCGAGATAGTAAAAGCGTTCAAGGGAAAGCAATATGAATCATTTCCGAAACTCGATGAGGTAGTGGTGGAGCCCCTGAACAGGGACGACCCGGATAATGCGAAGTATACGACGACCCTCCAGCAGGCCGTTTTGATCGCCATAACGATTGTTTTAGGCACGATCGCGACATATAACGAAAATAAAGCTCCCGACGAGAGGAAAGAGCTTTCCATCTGCGGTGAAATGGGAAGCTGGTATAACTTCCAGGTGTTTCTTGTGAAGAAGTTAATGAAGCTCGATATAGTGCCCGGTCAGGTTCCCTTAAGTCTCAGCATGGCACGCGGCAGGATACCGGCTGTTAACGTTTTCATACGCGGGATTAAAGAGCATCATTTGGAGACTGTCGACACTTTCCTGGAACCGGGAAAAGACATTTTCGGCGCTATACCGGTGGACCAGATGGCGGATGGAGTGGTAGAAAGGGTGTTTGAAGATATTTTTGCGCAAGAGAACGGCGATAGAATAAGCGTTCCGAAGATGTACGAGAAGTTAAAGCAAGAGCTCGCCACTAAAGGAATAAATGAGCTTAAAACCCCGGATGAGAGAAGAAAGCGGACGCTTTACACGCTGGAACTATTAACCAGGCTAGGCGGTCCGGAAGCGGTAGGGGAAACACTCCCGACCGATATAAAAGGGGATTTTCCGGTTTCCAGTAAACTGGATGAAGAAGCGATCGCAAAAAGAGGCCGGGAAATATTGACTGAGCTTGCCAAGAAAAAAGCGCAAAAAACAGAGGATAGCGCCCTTAAAGCGGCAGAGACTTTCGTCATAAGAAGCAATCAGGGACTGCACCCGAGACCCGCGTGTGCAATCATCGACAAAGCGGAAGAATATGGGGTCCTCCTCAAGTATATAGCTTATAAGCCGGAAGGGGAGGCGGCTGAGGAAGCCGGAGACATACTTCTTAGGACTTCTGATGATAAATATCCGGACCGATTGTACGGGACACGTGCGCTGCTTGAAAAGAGTCTTTTAGAACTGGAAGCTACCGGTGAAAGAGCCCGGGAATTTTTGGATGCGTTAACCAGCGACGACATAGGCGTATATGATACAGACCCGCTGACGGATACTGTCATGAAATTCATGGAGGTTTCCGAGGAGAAGCTTTCACCCGAAAGGTATAAAGAAGAGCCGGGTCAGCCGGGAGAGAAACTGCCCATCAGCACGAGAGGACTCATCCTCTCGGGTCTTTTTTCACTTTTTTGCACTTTAATAGTAACAGTTCTTGCCTGTCTTGTCGCAGAGATAATAAAACAGCATTATCTCTGGATTTTTATCATTGCCTCCGGTTTCATATTCCATTTTGCCTATAAATTCGGCAAGGACTGGCAGCTGGCGGATGTAATAATAAGGGCTTATGAAACAGCAAAAATAGCGCCTGAAGAGGTTTACCCGGCATGGACTGAGGATGAGACGATACATGTTTTCGTTAATGTTTATGATGAGATCAGCAAAGAGTTCCAGGTGAAAATCCACACGCACGAAAAAGCGCATGTATTTTTAAACAGGCTTTTGAAGAAAGTAGGATTGCGTCAAGGCAAAGTCCTTACCGCGATAAATCACTTTGCCGCGTATCAGTTTCCATGGCTTGGGCGTTTTGCTAAAGACGTAAAGACCCAGCCGGAATTTTATAGAAGAAAACCGGTTGCGCCATCCGAAACGAAGACAAACTGGGTTATCGAAGTCATCACCGTTTGTGGGGTTCTTTTGATCTTCGGGGCGGCTTTTATTTACATGGGTTATAAGGCCGGCGAGCAGCTTATCCGTAAAGCCTTGTATGCTGTGAGGATAAGAAGGGATCTTGAATCCGATGATGAGAAAAGCGCAGGCTACTATTTAGAAGGACTGTGGCTGTGCTACCAGAACAGGTTCGCCGAAGCTATTGACTCCTTCGGAAAAGCTTTAAAAACGAGGGATCCAAGCCGGGAATTTGATTTTACCTCCGGCACCAGGGAGTATAAGGAAGCATGGATAATGGTAGACCGGATAAAGGCTTATATCGACAGGATAATCGCTTCCGGCAGACACGAAGAGTGTAAGCAGATTTGGAAGAGGTGCGCCGACAATGATGCCGTCTTTATTATGATAGAACGCATTTATGACCAGGATTACAGCAGGAAAACAATTATTAACAAGATGAGAAAACGCCTGGTAAAGGGCGAAGTATCCTGGCGGCAAAATATTTTGTTCGCTCCCGGCGAACTTGACCTTGAAGAAGGAGATATTTTGCTGGAAAAAGAAACAGGCGAAGTATATTGGTGCCATGTGAACGAGACCGACACAGTCACAAACGCTATCAACTTTGCCTCCAGTAGCAGCGAAGGCACTTTGAGAATAACGATAAATAAGGAACTGCCTATGCTTTTCGAGCCTGACGATGAAAGAGATCTTCGGAATAGAATAAAGAGAGCGTTCGTAAAACTTGCCCCTTCTACAATCGGATCCTCACTGAATGTAATAAATATCGATAACGAACAGGAAAGAGCGAAGCTCATAAGCGAACTTGTGGAAAAAGAATCCGAGAAGGGTGATAAGTCTGTAGAAAGCGTTATTAGGCGCATGGTTCTGGAAGACCTCTTAAACTGTTCAGAGAGTGAGGATTTAAGGCGTACAATAATCGATGCTATAAAAGCACTGGCTAACAGGGATAACCCCGGCGATGAAGAGATGAGGGTGCTTCTGGCAGAATATCTTCTTGAAGAGAAAGATATCAACCTTGGCGACATAAGACCGCTTTTTAGCGGGGATAAGGCTAGCCCCCACCAGAGAAAGAAAGTAATCTCGACCATAATAGAAAAAGCCACCAAATTTAATCAGGAAGAGGTAAGGGCACTTCTCGCGGGACAGCTCGTCCATACAGTCGTGACAGGTCTTAAAAAACTCAAGATTCATCATAAGGTCACGATCCGTTCAACGGAAAAAATACTTTCGGCCTTAACAAGACACACTTCCGCATCCCAGCCGGAAGAAGTCAGGTCTCTTATAGTAAGAAGCCTTATAGACGACGTTGAGTTTTCCAGCGCCGGCCATATAGAAGCCGAAAGATTCGCAGAGATCATAGAGATCATCAAGGGTATCGAGGAGAGTTTTCACGCCCTGGCTGTTATTCTAGAGGGGCGCAATCCCGCTTTAAGAAAGACCGCGGTAAAACTTATCACGGAGCTGGACGATAAGCCGGGCAACAAAGAGATAAAAGAGTTCTTGGAAAGAAAAACGAAAACGGAAAGCAAAATAAAAAGCATATTTAGGATGATGCGTGGCACAACAAAGAGCTCGCGTTTTATCAAAGTGCTCATATATTTGGCGATAGCTGCTCTTTGCGGCATGGCTCCCATGATGGTGATAATGCCTTCCGAAGAGATCAGAAGCTTCAAAGACTTTGATAACGAATTTGAAGTCATAGAGATGCTCCATCGACATGTGCCGGATGGTTACGGTATGGATACTGTAGGCGCCACCATTTTCAAGGTGCGGTACCTGGGCGAGACGGTCGAGCTTGTTACCGGAGGCATTTTAAAGAAAGGCAGCGTCTGTGTTCTTAAGACCGCTACAGATGATGAGTTTATTGTCCCACAGGGGCAGCTACTTGCAAAGACGCTAAACCCCGGCAATAGAAGCCTACATGTACCAAAACTTTACGGATTGGTAGAGAAGATAGAAAACACTGCTATCGGAGAAGAAAACGGGCTTAAGGGGACGGGATTACTCCTGGAGTTTATAGAAGGGGAGACTTTGGATAAA
The DNA here is from genome assembly GCA_964527555.1 of uncultured Planctomycetia bacterium. Classification (GTDB taxonomy): domain Bacteria; phylum Omnitrophota; class Gorgyraeia; order Tantalellales; family Tantalellaceae; genus CAZGOG01. The sequence continues at coordinate 41,294 of CAZGOG010000007.1, forward strand.
TATCTGAAGAAACTACGCCTGGAAGAGCCGCGCGTTAAAGAGGAGAAATCCATCAGGCTCGCTCTTGAACTCTTTGAAAACTATAAACGGATTTATGTCGATAACGGTTGTGTTAACGGAGATCTTGATCCTACCGGGATAATTATACGCGAAAGCGCTTCTGGGGAGGGAATCGTACCTGTATTCATAGATAACGCTACGGTAATAAAATTAAGAAAAGCATACACCTCTCAAGAGGCGAAAAGAAGGATGGTGGCAAAGGCCAAATATCTTAATCCTGATAGAAGAAGGAGGATTGAAGACCATTTTACGGCGGATGAGTTATGTAAAACGCGAGATGATATTTATTCTTTATGTGTGATTCTTCTGTCGAATCTGGCGCCTGCTCCCCTGGACACTCTTTACAGGGATAAGGGGGCGTATCCTCCAAACGAGGGAAAGTTCAGGCATCTCATAGGAATACTGGCGAAATATATGCAGAAGGCCCAGGACGAAAACCAGTACTTCACTGCAGGGGACATTATAGAAGAAATTAAAGGGATTATGCCCGGCGAAGAGAGTGATACCAAAGAAGACTTTCTTGAAAGGATAGAGGCGCAATTGCTTGATCTTGGCATGAACACCCTTGAAGTGGGATGGCACCTTACGCGGATAGGCAGTATCCTCGAAGCCGAAGGAGAAGAAGCCGCTACCCTCGAACTGGAAAGGCTAAAAGACCCATATCGCGTGGGAAGGATAGAAGCCGGGTTTGAAGATGTTGTACGTGATTTTCTGAAAGTCACAGACAAGAAGCTAAGCGAGATGGATGATAAAGATCTGAAGCAGCTGATTAAGGAGTTTCTTGCCGCACTCCAGCGTAAAGAAAGAGGGTGGAACGCATCACCCGCCTTCAAGAAACTGTTTGAAAAAATGCTGAATGAATATCTCAGAAAAGACCAGATCGAGATCTACAAAACATGCTACGGTCATTTTGACGTGAAAGATCTCGTACTTGTGCTGCAGCGCCTTCATTCTCTTACGGAAGATATGCCCAGGTACGGGATGCGGGAAGAGGCTTTGCCCGAGTTTACCCTGGTCAAACTTCTTAGCAATATGGCGCTCATCAGCAAGGCGACATATTACAACGAGATGAAAAAAGCGGGCTTCATGCCCGCTGAATGGGGTACGGTCACAATCGATGAAGATCTTGAAAAGTGGCTTGATGGCCCCGGAGATAAAACTTTTTACATTAGCGACACTAATGACCGAGAAGAGCACAAGAGATTTGTCAAGACCATAGCCCAGCACTACGGGATAGATCTTTTGAAACTGGAAAAAAATTTCATATATGTACACACACTAGCCCAGCAGCAAAAAGAGAAAGACCTTTCCGAAAGATTGGATGACCCATACGGCGTGCACATACACCTTTTAGGGCATATGAAACAGGTGCTGGAGAAGGTACTGGAAGTGCGCTACGACCTAAGAAAAGACGGATATGATATAGAAGAGTTCATCGGCAGAGGCTATGACGGTATTGTATTCAAAGGTAAGGGCCCCCAAGGCAATAGCGTCACGATCAAGATCAATTTTACCAATGATTATCTGGTTTTTGGAGTAAAGGGGGTAAGAGATCCCTTTAGCGTTGCCGATAAGTTCATGAAGCTTGCGGAGATAACGGGAGATAACCGTAACTTAGCCAAAATCAAGAAGATAAAGCGCGTTCCGGTCAGAGATGATGTTGTCGTCGTTGAGATCCGCCAGTATACGCCCGAAGGATATGTGCTTATGGACGGCGTGGCGCGCAGAGATTTCCGCAAGATGGGCCTGGCTGAATCGCTTGATGCGGCCGTACAGTTTCTGGAGTCCGAGAAGTCGCTGATGGACAGATCCTTTGTAGATACTGATGCGCCGAACCTTGAAAATTACATCATGTCGCCGGAAGAGGACCTTACCCGGATAGATTACGGCAACGTCAAAGAGCAATCTGAGCTTGGCGATTTAAGCACGATCCAGGTAGTGCGGTGCAGGCAGGTGGCGATTCTTACAGCTTTAAGGATATTGACAGGGCAGTTGTGGTTTGAGCTCGCCCCTGGGACTAAGCAGCCCACTCTTGAGATATTTGCCAATATCTTCGGCGAAGAATATAAAACTGTAGCAAAGGGGATATTTGAGGACATGGAAGAAGCCTGGGAAAGCGACGATAAAGATATAGCTAAGGTTTTCCAGCGATTAATCGATAAACTGAAGGCAAGGAAAGAGGCAGTTTTCCCTGGTCAAGACTTGCTAGAAGCGAATGAAGCAACAAGTACACCAAAAATTAATATCAATAAACCTGGATTGCTTATTACAGGGATCGACAGGTTTCATGAAGAACCCGATGAAGAGTACTACGAGCGATTAAGAAGTGTTTTACGGGATGGACTAAAGCCGCGTAAAGACATACCCAGAGAACTCTTAAAACGCCATCATCCTCTTTCAGTGCCTGACTTTGTCTCTCTAAGCATGGTCGGTAAAAGCCGTGGGTATGCCGGTACCTGGGCTTGCATTAGTATTTATGCGCCAAATCCCAATCTTAGCCGTCCAGACAAAATACCCAAAGAAAAAATCGCTTTTATTATAAACCCTGATTACGTAAAAGAACACCCAGAAGCGTTTAAAGCAGTAGGGCCTTTCTTTAAAGAAAATTCAGAGCATTTTGCGGATTATACTGACGAAGAAGGAACTATTTTTGGCGGTATTCAGTATTCCGAACCGCCATTACGGATGGTAATTTCACCTACAGTCGAGCCTATTGATGCTATGAAGGATGAAGTATGGTCAGAGGCGATACCCGCTGATGCAATTATTGGTGCAATAGTGTATAAAGAACATGCGGAAGAATTCAGAGACTTGATTGTTGATGGGTTTCCGGGAAAAGTGATACAAGTATTTGATCCAAACGGTAAGCTGCTTTTTGATACAGGCATAGGGTCTAAAGACTCTGGCGAAGCAGAGGCTTCCCGGAAGGGGCTTGGGATCATCTTAAGAAACATCTGTAAATACCCATTGATCTTCGTGTTGATGTACGGACTTGTCGACTTTCTTATAGGTGAAACTGCGAGGGGTAACCTAGCTCTTACGATAGTAAATATATCAATTACATTTTTTGCTACGGGAGTGGCTATGGTAAGGGTTTTTAAAGATTCTGGAGATGACTATATTGACGATGAGCCGGGGTCCAAGGGTGCGGGATTTGACCTCGCGGAAGAAGAGGAGAGTGTAGAGGAGGAAGATGAGAAGTGGGAATGGGCCATGTCGGAAAACGCCGAAGAAGTCGCGGATTTTTTCCTGGAACTTTTTAAAAAGAACCCGGCCTTATTGGGGAAAACGATATTAACGAAAGAGCTACACTCCGAATTAAATAATTTTCTGAGAAGAGAATTCTCTGAGACACGTTTCATGGAGACTTTGGACTGCGTATTTAATACGGTGTACTGTAGCGGTGAGTTTACGGATAAAAAATGCAAAAAAGTTATTATCAATGGCATAAAGCCCTACCGCAAGAAAAGACGCGAGGCGCCTGCTGTATCCCCGCTCAGTAAGCCCAGAGCGCCTCTGGGCTCCTATATCCTCAAATTTTCAGATTACGAGTGGCAGCTTTACCGAAGATTCGCTCTCAAAACAGGTTTGGACGAATTGATGCCGAATCTGACAGGCGGCAATTGGGACCAGTTTTTTAGGACGCTGGAGGCAGCTGAGGCGTTGGAGAATATGGGCGCCAGCATTAAAGAATTCGAGGCAAGGATCAGGAATGTCAAAACGGGGGTAGAAGGCCACCCAACAACAGGTTTAGAGGCGGATATGGTGATAACGGTAGACGAAGGGGATAAAAGGAAAAGATACCTGGTCGAACATAAAGAATCGGGAACGAAAGCTTTAGGCGCAGTCATAAGCACCTTTTTCAAAGAACCCGAGGGAAAATTCTCGCAGTGGGAAAGATATAAAATAACGGCTAAAAATAAAAAGGGCCCTGACCATAAGAGGATATACGACGGGGTTATCCTCGCTTGCGAGAGAAGGGAGGCTTCCCGCTTCCCATCGTCAGAGATGATACCGCTATCGGCAATACTTGAAAAAAGCTCTTTAACGGCGGATAAAAAAGAAGCTATAAAGAAAAAAGCGGAGATCACAGAAAGCGTTGAGGAAGAGATGTTTCACGTTTTTACTTACCGGACTACCAAGCCCTCTAAACCCACCGCGACAATAAAAAGCATCAAGGACTGGATGGCGCCCGAGATGAATGATGAGGAGTATTCGCTTCGCATAGCGCCGCGCCTTGAAGAAGCCATCTTTTTTCTTATACCGATGCTGATAGGACATTTTGCATTTGGTATAGACAGTTTATGGACGGTTTGTTTAATGGCGCTTGCAAGAGGAGTATTTTTCTTTATGCACGAAGGCGCGCGGGAGCATGCCCCGCCGGAAAAGTACGAAATCCCGCTGGCAGTTTCAGTCTCTGGTTTTACTCTGTCTATTCTTCCGATCTTTTTTTCGGCACTTCTATTAAACCCCTTTATAGTAATTTTGTTTCTTACTTTTGCAGCCATTACCGGCCATTGGGCGGCCAATAAATTTGCTATTACCCGACAGCTGACTCCCGCTGCCATTTCTTTAGAAGGCGACCCAGAGAAAAATTTCCAGGAAGCCTTAATAAAACTGAAAGAAGGCACGACAGAGGAGAAGATAGACGCCTGTAGTCAACTGGCAGAAATTGGCAGGACGGAGGCAATAAGACACATTATAAAAGCGGGAAGCGGTTACGGCGTAGATTCCAGGCTGAAGATCGCTGTAATAGACGCTCTGGCGACCCTTAAAAGGGTGCCGCTTAAAAAGCGGGAGACAACCGAAATTGGATCCAGTATCCCCGGTATCATCAATAGCGTTCTTAGCGAGATGGGGATATCTGAGGATAGCGTGAGGATCTGCGGCCCTTACGAGAAGATAAGGATCAAATTTGATCTTTCAGATTCGCCTAAGAACAAGATACACCGCCTGGAAACCTTGCTGCGGGAAAAATTCGGCCTTGCTCACATAAACGCCAACTTTTATATTTGTGATCCCGAAACGCTTGTGATCGAATTCCAGCTAAGCGTTGAAAACCTGACCGCGTTCTGGCGGGCACTCGGGACTATGGATCTCAAAGTCGATGAGGAAGGCAATTACAGAAAGTTCACCATGGTGGAGCTTGTCGGCAAAATAAAAGAAAGGACCCAGATGCTGCTTGACGGCATGGAACTGGAGCTTGATATGCTTGATGCGACCCTGCCGGAAGATGCCGGTAAATATGAGGATCCGAAACTATACGAGAAATACCGTTCGCTCTACTTCTTTGTCTACGGGGACGGCACCAATACAAATCCCGGTTTGATAAATATTATGCAGGACCCCGAAAAGATGCGCGCTATAAGCGACAGTGAAGACATGACGCGTTACAAGGGAGAGCGTGAGGCCAGTAAAGTGAAGCAGGTAGACGGGAAGAGGTATGTTTCATACGGGGATTCCCAGCTTTTAAAAGTGGAATCGGTCAAAGGTCGGATGAACTATTGTTCAGTCAATGACATGATTACGATGGCGGAGTCTAACCCCTATTTCGTGAACTATCTTGAACATGTGTACGAAGAAAAATACGGCGCTGATGGAATAAAACGATGGATCTACCTGGCCAGGGCCGCCGGAAGCGTCTTCCAGACAGCCTATACCATGGATATTATCCGCAACCAGGAATCCAGTGACAATATGTTTTTTATCTCGCAGGACACGGTATCTCCTTATGATTTATACGGAGCAAGGATCGCCAGTTTAGTGGGACACTCCGGTGACGATCCCGATAAAGATTTTCAGTGGCTTGAGAGTATAATCATGAAAGATCTGGATAATAAATATACCGAAAGAGAAGAAAAATGGCGTGAACTGCTTGATTCTATATGGGGGCAGCTCGAAACTTCCTGTATTCTGGAGGGTGTAAAAGCCGGCGAACATATTATGGTGGTGGATGAGATCGCTAACGGGACCTACGATTTCATGTTCAAATATATTGTCGAGAAAAAGACACTTGAAAAAGACCAGGAAAGATACCAGAAAGAGCTGCAGGAGTTGTGCGAAAGAGGAGAGGGCGAAAATGGAGCGGAGAAAGGAAAAATAAGACCGCCCCAGCCGATATACGTGGATATATTTGTCGGAAAACCCAGAACGGCTGAGATCAGAGGTTATCCGCGGATGGAAGCTGGCAAAATCATGGAAGATTTCGGGTTAACACGGTCTCAGGCTTTTGAAATTATAGAAGCGATTTCGACCGTGGCGGATTTTATGCCGCACCCTGTCAAGGTAAGCGACGATATAAAGCCTCCGGTCCTGGATTCGGATTTCCCCATACAATTGGAAGAAAACGATGTACTGGTCAGCAGTTACCTCAAGGCATTGCTTGGAGTAAACGGTATCATCGAATATCACGATACGATTTGTTTTAACCCCATAGTAGCTATGCTTAAAAGTGACAATGATCCTGAAGTCCGCAAGGCGGCAATTTCGGCGCTGGTTAAGTTTGACTATGCCGATATGGCGGAACGAGCGAAAAAAGTACTTATTGAGATCTCAAGTGAGGAATCCGATCCTTTTGTAAGGGGCGCAGCCGCAAACGCCGTGATAAGTATTATCGTTCGTCAGCTGGGGGATTCCATAAGATTTCATGAAAGCGGCATCGTTGAGGTTTTGGACATAAGAGAGCTTATGAAGAGAATAGACGTTATCATGGCGGCAGTAGACAGTCCTTACGCCCCGGCAAGGGAGTTTGCTCTGCATATGATATCTGTAATCAGTCCGGAATTTTTTAATCTTGTATCAAGTAAGCGCAGTACTTTGCCTGTTTCGTCAAAACCGATCATGGATGCGGCAAGGAAGAATAACTTCGCAGTTCCGGCGATAAACATAGGGCTTGGTAAGATTTCTCTGCATCTGCAGGCTGAAGCTGTCTTGAAAGCGGCAAGAGATATGAATGCTACCGTTGGATTTAGCATCTTTGCGGAGGATTTCGAGAACTTTGATTATGAAAAAGAACTGCTTCCCGTTGAATGGACGGCGGAGGTGGCTGAAAACGTGTTCGATGAAACTGACCCTGTATATTTCTATCACTTTGAATACACCGGCGTAACAGAATTTGACAATCAGCAATTTGCCAGGTCTAAAAATCTTATTACCCGTGCTCTCGAGCAGGGATATACATCTATTTCGATTGACTGTTCGAGTCTTTCTATTGAGGGTAAAGTTTACGCCAAGGGAAAGGACCCCAATGCAAAGGGCGCATTTCAGGGGATTTTTAGAAAAGTCGATGCAAAGAAAGAAAGCGGTGCGCTTTATGAAAAATTCGAACTTCTTAAGGAAAACACAGCGACTCAAAAGTGGGAGTCAATCGGGACCATTACTATGAAAGACGGTGAAGTAGTAGAAGTTCCACAGTCCATGGAGCACTGGGGCGCTCAGAATATTTTAGTCGACAGGCAGCTATCCGCCCGAGAGAGGCTGGAGCATGTTATTAAAGCAACTGCTGAACTTTATTATCATACTATCAAAGAGGCCAGGCGCTTGGAAATGAGTATCGGAATAGGGGCTGTTTTGGATGAAGCTGGTGCGGGGAGAACATTTTACAGCAAAGAGCAGCGTACATTTAAAAAAACCATTACTCTGCCGGAAGATGTTTCCGCTTTTCTTAAGGGTGTCACCGAAGCGGTTAACAGAAGATTGCGATTCGAACAAGAAATCGACATTCCTTTCGACACGATTGCTATTGATAACGGGCTCAGTTATGGTTATAAATTTGACAGGGATGACAGGCTGGTGCCCCAGGGAGAAAAGGAAGTGGACCTGGAACGCACGGCAATGCTGGCAGAACTCGCCAAGGTAGGCATAACCCAGCACGGTTTTAGCGGGACAAAACCGGATGTAGCTGGAGCGTTCCCGTCAAAGGGGATTTCGAAAGTCAACGCAAGCCATGAATGGAATGCCATTGTATGGCGTGTCCTGGAAGCTTACTGCCCCGATGTCTATCAAAAGGTCTTCAGGGCATCCCGGGAAAGGGCAATAATTGAAAACGCTCCCTTTGTAACAGGTGATGCCGATGCGGACTTCTGGAAGGCTAAAAACAGAATAGTTTTTGGCTACGCCAACAAAGTCTTCAGCGAAGCCAGCAGAAAAGGCGATTATGAGCTCATCAATAAAGTAAAAGATTCCCTTCAGAACAGCACCCGCCGAATGAACATAACGGGGGAAATCCCCGAGGATATCCCGGCGACATATATTGTTCATGATATGCAGCTTAAAGATGATAACAAGGGACTTTTAGCTGTGGAACTCATCCAGCTTTTAACTTACCGGAAGGCACGACGGATTTTTAAGATAATGAATTGCGCCCGATCAAGTATGAAGATCGTAGAAGAAGGCGACAGGTTGCTGGGGGCGCAGCTGTCGGACCTTTTTCACAGGGAATATATTTTCACAAGTATCGGGACAACAAACTTTGAGGAGGCCACAAGTGACGTTTTTGAAAGAATAATCAAAGCCCACGGAAGGAACAAAAATACGGAAAGGCCCACGATAAGTCTTTTTCTTGGAGCGCAGGCTTGTGGAAAGCGTTCAGTTCTTCGGGACATAACACAAAGGCTTGCCGACAGCCCCGCAGACGGAAAACCCCGCATTCATGATATTTCCATGGAAGATGGATGGCTTGTTGGGCATTCACGCAGGCACGACACGAGCATTTTCGGCAACTATGACCTTACAGGCAGGCTGGGTTTCAGGGACTTCCTGCGGAACATAAGAGCGGGCGGCGATGGGTATAGGGCCTTTTTTAATAGAAATACCAGAAAAAGATGCCGTCTGGTAAATATGGAAAAGTTCGTTTCAGGCGACATCGAATATGTAGACGAAACTACGGCAACCCGCGAAATAAGAGAATTAATAAAACGCCTTAAAGAAGCCGGCGCGCAAGAATTCAGGATACAGGAGGTAACGCTTTTAAAGATCTTCGATGATGCGGGCAATTATCTGATAGAGGATAAAGATCTGTGCGAAGAGCTTGAAGAGAGTCTTAATCCAGTGCTAAAAGAAAAAGAAGAAGATCCCTATTTTGAAAGAAAGAACCTTTTTATCGATATCACTGAGAGGAAAGACGGCGCGTTTATAACGGGCGATATAGTCGAGAGGATAACTCCCGCGGAAAACGACATTTTCCTGATAACAAGCCGTGTTGCCGGCAATGACAAAGTATTCCTTCCGGAGGAAAGAGAGGAGCTGTTTGACGTTGTCATGGGTATATGGGCGCCTCCGGAACTCAGAAAAATAAAACTTATCCAGCAGATGCGCACAGGTCTGATTTACCGTTATGTTCCTGAAAACGTTATTCTTTCCATGTTTGATAAGAAGATGATAACTGAGGAGATGACACAGATCGATCCGACGCTTTGGAATGCCGATGTGGTACTGCTTAATACAAGTACTTTTGAAGATCTCATTATTAGCGAAGAACTGAGGGAGAAACTTCCAAATGCGCTCTTAAAAAAGGCATATGCAGTTCTTACGGATTATTTGGTTAGATCCGGCAAGCCGGAACTCTCTCAGAAAGAGAAACTTAAAATCGGGGCAATACTTTCCGAATATGCGCAAGAAGCGCGGCAGAACGGAATAATAGAAAAAATGGCTGCTATGGTTAAAGGATTGCAAGACGAAGTGATCAGACCGGGTCTTATGGAGGCGCGCAAACCCCTAAAAGAAGAAAAACCGATACTGGTTGGTTTATCCATGGAGGTTTTCGGGGAACTGAACGAGAAGGATTTGGAGGAGCTGACTGAATTAGCAGTCCAGGTGGCTTTTCCGGAAGGGGCAAGCCGCGCCGAGATGCTGGACGATCTTGAAAAAGCCAGAGAAAGGATGTCTTTGGATATAGCGGTGCTTATAGATGTGGATGATGGAGCAGAAAACGTGATGGATCTTATCCGGAATTTTGTTAAAACAGCAAGAGAAGAGATGGCTCCGCTTTCAGATCCCGAGGTAACGCCCGTACTTGATGACGACTCTTCAAGGCAGATAGAAGAGCTTGCTGCCAGGATAAAAAGCATTGAGCCCGAGCTTGGCTCGATAGTGTCAATGGACCTCGCCCTGAGTATTTATCAAAACAGAATACACAAGAGATACAACCTTTTCTGTGATGAAGGACGCAGGGAAGCGTATATAGAAAATTTAGATGAGATGAAAGAAGAACATTATCTTGTTTCTTATGCTGACGGTGCGGATGTTTTAAGCGGCAATAGCAATTTAATCGTACCGCCGGGAGTGGAAATAGGAAGAAGGCGTAAGAAGATGAATGTCGGGATGAACACCGATAAGCAGTATGACAAGTTCTTTGTGGTAGCACCAGAGGAAGGTATGACAGAAGACCAGATGCGTTCATTCAAAAAGATACTTGCTAAATTATGGATGCTTGAAAACATAGTGATAGATGACAATATTGTAATACTTCCCAGGAAAGAGAAGGGAGGCAGTTACGCAACCAGCGAATTATTTACGATTCTTTCGGAAAGAACCGGCGGCAGGGCGAAGAAGGACAACACGGGTTTCAGGTGTATGATTGCAAGGAAGGATGAGAGCGAAGAGCAGCTTCGGTATGATGATAGCGAGATCCTGCAGATCGAGCTTTCATATGGCTCCAGGAGCAATGTGCACCAGTACGAGTTTTTTGTCACGCAGCTTATCTCAAAGGCATGGAAAGAGTGGAGGAGGGATAATTCTCTAGAGGAACTTGCACCGCTCATTTTTATGCCGGAGACAATTCTGCCCGTGGATTTGGAAGAGGAGATACGTAAATATTATGACAGGATCACAAGAGAGATACTTGTCAGGGCATAACTTCTTTATATATAAGGGATAAGGTGAAGCTCCATGGGCTAACGCCCATGACATCCACAGTTTCAGTCTTTCCGTCAAGCGGAACCCTGCACCGAAGGTCATTCATCCACGCCCTTACGGGCGCGGCCTTCTGGTGCATGGGTAAATAATTTTTTTTGACCAAAATGTTAAGTTATAAAATAGCTAGAGAGTAAAAGATTGACAAATTTAGTAAAAAATTGATATACTGAGAGATAGTTAAATATATAAAAGGAAGAAAAATCATGGTTTTTAGATTTCTGAAATCTACACTATCGTATGGGAGTGCGATAGAAAAGTCAGATTATGTCAAACTAATAGTTTTAAACCCGAGGAGGGGTGAGTTATGTCTTCATACTGTCCGAAATTGCGTAAAGTATTTACCTTTGTGATAGCAGGTCTCTTTCTGTTTAATAGCGCCTGTAGTGGCGTGAATCTTTCAAGCAATAACTCCACTCTTGCACCAAGTCCCATCGTCTTCCAAAACACATTTATTCCGGAAAATTCCACCGAATTCAAAGAATCAGTTTTAGCCGATATTAAATTTATGACAGTCACTTCTTTCGTAGCGTCTTATTTTTTAGAAAAGGCTCAGGATATATCGGCGTTTCCAAAGGCGATGCATGATAAATTCAGAAACACCAGAGATTTTCTGGAAGGAATAGACCTAAACGGTATCCGCGTGGAAGAGGGCATCATTTACATCCCTTTTGGAAGAGACGGCAGACAGTTAGAAGCGGTAGTATGCTCAAAGGAGAAATTCGCTTCGCTTGACCTTACTGACTCAATATGGGGTGAGTCTGATAAATTTGGAATACTAGTGGTTGAAAAAGGTAAAGAAAACCCTGATAAAGATATTAAAGATAGCACTGCGTCTAAATCGAATCCTGTAATACAAAAACTTATAAAAGAAGGTAACATGCTTGAAATTGCTTATTCAAGTGATAAGAATAAGCTTGTAGCGAATAGAATCATATATTTTGAGGGATATGAAGCAGGCACGACAGTCAGGCATACGCAGCAGTATAAAGGACCAGAAACATATAAAGGTGAAGAAGTGCCGCTTGAAGAAATATTGAATGAAGGACAAGTGGAAATTCTCATGAATTGGATAAAGAGCGAAAAACATAAAGTAATGGATGAATATGTAAAATTCAGAATTGCACTTGGTATGCCCGCACTTGGATGGGAAACCCATTCAGGCGGGGCAAAACATATAAATATTACACATGCCGGCAGACGCGATAAAGTAATACATATAGGACAAGAGTTTCTGCATCATATTTTAAATGAACTTGCGCCAGGCACGACCGAGGAGCAAATTTTAGAACATGAACTTAGACATATAACAGATAAAGATTTCGAATGCACACAGGATCCGAATTATTCTGATATTTTACAAAAGAGCCGGGGAATAGTTGATACCCTTATACTGAAAGGCGCCAGTCACAGAACAGTTAGGGATTTTGAGAATGAAGAGGGACTGGCCATGGGCGAAGAGGGCAGGATCCCCGTGGGAACGACAGATCTTGAGATAATAGAGTTAGATCCGGAAGAGGTGGATATAGAGCTTTCACTGGCTGATGATATTTCTTTTCTTCCGAATAGATTTAACTGCTGGAATGGTATAGTGCGGGATAAAATGGTCGCAAGAATAATTGTTCCGCGTAACAGATTTCATACAAAGCCGGTAGGAGGCATTACCAGACAAGAGCTTGTTCTTCCCGCCGATGACATAGGCGACAGTTTCAGAGAAATGAGAGAAAGCACATATACTCCAAGTCGCAATGACCACCTCGACGGTAAAGGTCTTGATTACCAGGACCTGGGCAATGATCCGAATTTTATAGGTTATGTAGGAAACGGAAACCTTCTCATGAATCCAAGAATTGTAGGATGGAGGGAAGGTGAGTTTATACACCTGGAAGGCGAACCAATCGATAGGCCTTATCCATGTCTGGTTCGGTTTAAGGATTTTGAGGATGAACAGATAAAAGCTTTTCCTGAGGATGTACAGAAAATATTAAAAGAAGGTAGAACACAGATCCGGAAATTAAGATTTGATAATGATGGTGCAACAGTTGTGGATATAGACGTGGAAACAGGCAAAGAGACAGTTATAACGCATATATTAAGCTTTGCCAGTTCCGGAATCGGAATAATGGAAAACGAGCAAAATAGCAATATCCTGAAATTCATTATCAAAGGAGAAGAATCAGAAGATAACGAGTTATGGCAGGATTATGATATAAGGCATTATCTTGCGCTTCCTTTCTTGGGTGGTAAGAGAGGTGCTTTTGCAATGGATCAATTTTATCCGGTTGGCGGCAGACCCGATATCGATCTTATAGAAAGAGCCGTAAGGGGTGAAGTTGTTTCATTGGACTATAAAGATGACTATAAGGATATTTTAATAAGAACAGTCAAGAGGATGGGATATAAAGAAATCTTTGAAGGTACAAAAGATGAAGACTACGGGACATTTGATTTTTCGCTTGATGGAAAGAACAAAAAGATCAAGTTTAGACTACAGCCGGCACTTTATCCCAACAACATATGTGTCCAGACGACGGATAACAAAATAGTTTTTGTTATAGCCCAAGGTTTTTCGAGTAGTAAAGGGATTGCTTTTATTGATATCCCGAGAATGCTTAAGGAAATTGGAATAAAGGCCAAAAATGTAATAGTTTTTGATAACGGCGGAGATGCTATGCTGAATTTTAGAGGGGTAAGTGTTGCCCCTTCTTTTAATAACCGCGACAGGATTATGAATATGTTTGTTTTCAAGAAGCGTTTTGGTAAAAAAGACCGAGGCATGGGAAAGGCCAAGGATGAGCTTGAGGCAGGCAAAAGAAGGGTTAAATTCTTACGGAGTCTCCATAGATATGTTTTAGACAAAAAAAGAGAAGATCCTCAAGTATCTTTCAGTCTCATAGAAAGGTTTATATATGAGAATGGCCATTTCATTGCGGATCAGATAGAAAAAGCTTTGGATGTAATGGAAAGTTATATAAAAGAGGAAGCTTACGGTGGAAATAAGCCGAATGAGGAAAGCCGCGTTAAAGAGAGAGAAGTTAGACGCAGAGTGAATAACATGGTCCGAGCGATAAACTTTGGTGTAGATAATTTTTCCGGTGTCCAAAGCCAAAATATTGAAGGACTTTTTGAAGATGCATTTGACCTGGACGAATTTTTTGTAGAGGTTGTACGGACAATGGAGAATATAGGAAGTTCGGATTTTTCTGATAAAGAGATAGAAGTGTTAAAGGAGATATGGCGCCTTAAAACCGCTTCGATATTTGCAAAATTTCTCGCCGGGGGTGACATTGTTAAATACAAGGATCTTGAAGAAGATACGGGGCTGGAGGAGCGGCTTAAGATTTACAATGATGACGTTGAGATGCTTTTAGACTTTACACGACAATTGAGAGAGAAAAATATGGCGCTGCGTTATGGGGTAAAGGATAACAAGTGGAAAGAGGGTCTTGGTATTACTACTGCGAGAGCTAAAGTGGAATATTGTAAACCCAAGGAGGGTTATACTGCATCCGAAATTGAGCAAAAAGCATTATCAGCCTTAAGAAGGCGTGACTTAAGAGGCACTAATCTTAATCGATCCATAGAAAACCTTCCTGGTTCTGGTGATGTAAAGTCTTTAGCCAAGATGGTTGCGGACGGAAAACCATTTTCTCAGGCAGATGATAAGACGATGGAAAAATGGAGCCTGTCCGACTCTACCAGTATTTATACAAATGGCTGGCATGACATATGGGCAGATGAAAGGATAATATTTACGTCCGACAAAGTGGTTTGTTATCTTACCAAAAATGACGATATCAAAATTGTTATTTGTGGAAACAAAAGCAAAAAAGATATATCAGAGATAACCATCATGTTAAATGATGATGACAATGTTATGTCTGTGGATGAGTCTACTCCAACAAAAAATATGGCGCTTTCAAGAACGACCATGGCTATTCAATTAATGGATTCTGGTATATTCGACCTCTATCCCGAACTTGAAAAAGTTCTCGAAGAGCATTTGGTGTGGGAAAAAGTCAGCACCGAATCGCGGGAACGAGACCTTATCGATACTTCGGAAATAGATTATGAGCTCATAAGACATGCTTTAGAAAAACCGAATGATGAGTTTTTACCCGAACAGATATTAAAGCTTATAGATCTTAAATATTGCAAGTCTAGAATAGTGCGCCAGCATGCTCTTCAGGCGATAAAGAAAATATACGATTCCGGAAATCCGTTTTTTACAACAAGTGTTAAAAACGGAAAAGATGAAAGGCAAAGTGACGACGATGCCATGTTGATGATAATGCTGGAGTTTATGCTGCAGGACATAGAGGAGGATTTTAGGGTAATAGAAAGGACAATAAGAAATAACAGGAGTTTCATTAGAGAGACATTTAAAAATATTTTTGATGAAAAAATTTCCATAAAAGATATTGAATCAGTAAAAATCGATTATCTGCGCCGGGACGAAAATAGACAGGTTTATATTGCAACATTCATGCTGTCAGAAGAAGCCAGCCAGAAACTAAAAAAAGGAGACGACCAGAGGATATGCTGTCTGACTCTTACGAGGGATGATAATCTTAGTGAAGGGGGTCTTACCCGTGATGCACTGGGAAAAGCCACTAAGCGTGCACTGGGACTGCTGGGACGTGGACTTCGTGGCATAATACCCCAGCTAGGCGGGGTATTTGATGAGATTGGGTACAGAATCAAAATTCTTGCTGATTACCACGGCGAGAAAAAACCACTTGAAAATAATATACATCTTGAGGCAAGTGAATTTATTGAGGGTTCTACTTTAGCCGAGGTGCTAGCGGATGAAGAAATAAGTGGCGCAGAAAAGAGAGAAGCTTTAAGGGCATGTATAAAGGCGGCAATAAAATTGTATAACGATTCTAAGAAAGAAACGAGCATTGGACACTACATAAAGCATCCTATCGAATCAGATTTCGTTTTAAGTAGAGGAGACAGAGAAAGCGAATGGACTGCAACTATCGTCAATATTAGTGAACTTGATGAATGTCATTCTCTTTCTGAACTGCAAAGATCTTTTAAAGGTTTTTCAAAATCAAAATTTTTCGATGAAAAAATGATAAAAGAGGAGATAAAGCTTGAAGGTCAGTCAGAGTTAAGCTCAAGAATAAGAGAATTCGTGAGAAAAGGTGAGATGGTAGAAATTGTTTACACCGAAGGAAAACTTCAGGCCCATAAAGTAGTAACGGCCGATAATTATGAACCGGGTAGCGATAAGCCAGAACTTACTACTCTTGAGGAGAAATGTGCTATGCCCAGGTTTTTAGACTCGGGAAGGCAAAGTACGTTAATTGATTGGATAAAAACGCATCGTATCGGCGAAAACAAAGAGTTTGTAAAGTTCAGGATCGCTTCTAACAACGTAGATCTTGGATGGCTGGATGATAATGATCATGTTAACGTGGCCTTAAGCGAATATGCTGATAAATGCATATATATAGGTGATAGTCTTCTAGAAAAACTGCTTGATAGTCCTATAGAGAGAGAATTCATACTTGACAAAGATATTTATAAACATCTTAAAAGCCCGGCATCCAAACCGCATGGGGATGATAAAGATTACATAAGACGTCTAGGGATGGTAGCACGTATAGATAAGGAGCTTCTGCCGAGAAAAAAGCATGCCGAGAAAGATGCAAGTGAAATGGATATAAATGAAAGTGGACTTGACGAAGCTGTTAAGTATGTTGCTAAAAGTAATACTTATGTCTTTGATCTAGATTACACGTTAAACAAGGCAAGAAGTATGCCTATAACCGAGGAACTGGCAGACATGCTTTATAGCATGATAGTTAACAAAAACAAAAAGGTTCGTATTGTTTCAGGAAGATCCTTGGGGGATTTTAAAAGGCAAGGTCTTATTGAGCCACTGATAAAGAGGCTTAGAAGAAAAAATAAGGAGTTCGATTTATGGATTTACTCCTCAGATGGTGCTGAGAGAAGTAGGGTGGAGAAAGACGGAACAATTATAACTCCGGCAGATGATGAATATAACAAAGACAACCGTTTTACAGATTATGAAGCCAAGATTATTATGGAAGTTCTCAATGAAAGCCATGATAGGATAGATGAAGAGCAAGGCTTAAGCAGGATTGGTATAGGCAAGTTTATTGAAAATGCAGGTAATACAAAATTCGCATATTCTCCTTATGGTAAGTATGACGAATCTCAGTATGATTTCGAGACAAAAACAGAATTAGCACAAGCATATCATCCTGCGAGGCTGACCCGTAAAAAATTGGGAGAAATCTTGCTTGAGAAAATAGAAAGTAAAAATATTACCGACGTAGACGTTATTATAAGCGGCAAAACAACGATTGGATTTGTAAAACTAGGAGCCAATAAACGTGCGGCAATGGAAGAAATCATTAAAGAAGATTGTAAGGGCGAGACAGATATAGCTATATATTTTGGTGATGAAATGGGTAAGATTACAGATTCGTCCGGACATGAAAAAACCGGCAATGATTATAGAATAGCGGAAATGGCAGCTGAAGGGCATGAGAAACTGAAAGTTGTTTCCTTAAATGATATAAAGAGCCCAGCAAAAATACCGGATGGGGTATTGCAGGTAGGAAGACTTTATCTTGGTACATTGCAGGTTCTTAGGGATGCTTACAAGCAGATGCAGAAAAATGACCCCCAGGAGATAAAGATCGTATCTGAAAAAGAAAAGTTATTCGCACTTTCCGCAGTGAAAAGCCCGCCGGAGATAATAGAACCTCACGAAGAAGGAGTGGGGATACATGATAAATATTACAAAATAACGACAAAGGATGAAAATAGCTATATTTTTAATTATGCAAATGACTTTTATTTTCCGGCAGACAGCAGGGTGCCGGAAAGTCTTTTACCAGAAAGACTTTTAAATGTGGCACGACATGAGGTTTGGATGGTGAATAAACTGGAAGAAGAAGGTATACGTAATGATGTAACACTTGTGAAAAAAGCGAAGCCTCAAGGATGGGAGAAGGAAAAAGAGGACCAGTTTATTTATCTGGTTAAACTTACAGCAGATGGCGAGGTTCCTGTTGAAGGCGATTTTGATTTTACAGAACCTTATAGAGCCTATGTGCTATATAAATTCATAGAGCCGAATCCAGAACGGGGAATCGCTTCTGGAAGCTTTGATAGTCTTACCCCAAAACAGTTCAGGAATATGGTCAGAATGGTAGCAAGGATACATAAGATCTTTTTAAGGGAAAAAAGCCCGTATACGAGGCCATATTACAGGATGAATATAACAGATATAGTGAACCATCAAGTGACGTTAAGGTATATTAAAGAAAAAGTTGATAAAAAACTGGAAGCGTTAAAGGAGATTAAAGAGGAGGGTGATCGGGAACGTAGTGAAGAAGATCCAGCGGGTATTACTAGTAGAGGAGAGATTTTTATAAGCGAGAATGTTGATTTTATTATCTCTCAAATGCAGGAGACAGCACGCAATTTAGATCTTCAAAAACTCAGAAAGATTGATATTCATGGGGATCCTTGCCCATCAAACTTTATTTTTGAAATGGATAACACGATAGGAATAGTCGATTGGGAACATTCGAGGAAAGAAGCAATGGTGATGGACCTGGCACATCTAATACGTGCGGGGGACCCGAAAGGCCGATTTGATATAGAAGGCATGAAAGAATTAGTTTTTACGTATAATGAAGAGAATCCTTTGACTGATGAGGAGATCAAAGCCCTGCCGGAAATATTTCGTGTCAACCTTTTGGAAAGATTGTCAAGAATTGCAACCCCAAGAAGATATTTCGAAAGCATGGGTTTTGAATTTAGCGACAAACAGGACGAAGATACATGGGCTATCGAACTTATGGATAATGACGAAGATCTTTTTAAATGGCACATAGAACTAGTGGCAGCTTTACATAATCTTCATGACATAATCTCACGTGGTGATTTTAAGCGGGAAATAATCGATCCTCTTTTGAAATGGGATGCTAGAAATGGTGACGCTGAATACATATACAAGAAACCGAGAAGGCCCGCCAAGAAATCCCATGTAGTAATTAAAGAATGTCTGGATGAGATAAAAAGTGAGGCGGGAAAAGCTGGTGCAGATGTTCTAGAGATAAGAG
>CAZGOG010000008.1:0-55311 GCA_964527555.1 uncultured Planctomycetia bacterium
TTTCAAGTATACCACTTGCTTCAGTGCGCTAAATTATCATTGTAGCTCCTTTTCCCCATTGTTTTTTAGCATATAGCACTTACCACGACCCGGATGCGCCGCCGCCGCCGGAAGACCCTCCACCGAACCCTCCGAATCCGCCGCCAAAGGATCCGCCGGAGCCGCTTGACCAATAATTGCCTGATCCGCCCATGATAAAGAAAAGCGGACCAAATCTAACCCCGAATATAAGTATGAAAAACAGCAGCGTAATAAGACTTCCAAGGGGTGACGATTTCTTTGTATGCGCCCCCGCATCCATATCGGCCATCTTTGCATCAAGATCGATCTGGACGCCGTATTCGGCACTTATAAGCTTGGCTATCATGACAGAAGCGGCGGAGACACCAAGATCATAATCACTCTTTTTAAAGGCGGGCACCATCAGCTCTTCAATGATCATCTTACTCTGAAGGTCCGTGATAGCGCCTTCAAGGCCATAACCCACTTCTATTCTTACCTTGCGGTCACCGGCAGCCAGAAGAATCAGCACACCGTTATCTTTTTCCTTCTTGCCTATCGCCCATTTTTCGAAAAGCTTAACCGCATACTGTTCAATTGTAAGCGGACCCGTAGTCTTAACAGTGACAACCGTAACTTCGGCTGTAGTCTTGTCTTCTATCTGACGCAGGAGCCCTTCGATCTGCATACGCGCGCCAGATGAAAGCACGCCCGCATAATCGTTCACAAATCCCGTCGGGGCAAGTGAGCTGACTTCTTCCGCGCTTGAAAGATTAAAAAGGCTAAACGAGAGTATAACAAAGAGTGATGCTGCTATTTTTTTCATCTTGTAGACTTTCCCGTTATATTTGCATGTTATCGACGATACTTGAAAGGCGTTTCAGTTGGATAAGAAAATCGTTCAGAAACGTCTCGGCATCCTTTTTTCCCACACGCCCATCTATTTTCTCATCCCGCAGGACCTCCAAAAAAGCTGCTACATCAATGTCGAATTCCTCTGAAAGCTGGCAGAGAACCTCTTCCTTATCGCCAGGCGGAGTTTTGCCGTTATTCATTTTAAGAACGCTCCGGAAGACCGGCATAAGCGCGCGGAACGAGGACTTTATAAGTTTCTCAAGCCCCTTTCGGTTCAACGCCTGTTCAAGATACGCCTGCCGTATCGTAAGAAGCTTTCCCTTAAGCTGATATTCACATTCCCTGCGCAGATCCTCTTTTTTGATTTCAATATCCTTCAAACAATCATCCCCGAAAAGGCAGAGCCGTGAATCCTTCATGGCCATAAATTCCATCGGGAAGGTATCAAGAGATTTTTTTATGTACTCCGGGGTAAGAAAAAGTGGAGCCGTGACTTTTTTGCGCAAAGCTTTCTTGACCAGGCCAAGAGCGGGCTTAAGTTTCAAGATGGAGACGTCCTTCAAGACAACCGCAAGATTGATATCCGACAATCTGGGATCATAACCGCTAGTGGCAACACTGCCATAGACAAAAATAGAGATGATTTCATCGGAATAAATTTCGTGCAACTGTCTTATAAGCGGTTCTAAGACGTTTCGCGCGTGCTCGGGTAACTTTTCAATATTTTTTATATCCATATGCTTCCTCTCTCGATTTATGTGACTATTCTATCGGTTTGAGCTTCTCGTAATCAAACTTGTGACGCCATCTATATATCAAAAATAAGTAATTGGGACCTTCCCGGCGATGGATAGCGTAATCGGTCAACATATGCAGCGTCATCCCTAAAACAAGGGGCGTGATCCAGATAAACGCAACAGATAAAAGCCATAAAACTGCCACTAGTTCCACTGAGTGGAAAATGAGATACGTCTTGCCTGAATCCAGGTATTTATGCCCGAAAAAGTCCTTGAAACTGAACTTAAACCCATAATACTTGAAATAGTCGAAGAAGTGGTCGATGTCTATAAGCACCCCGCCGACAATCGCAAGAGCGGCCCATAACAACTGCCGGGTCGCCCAATACAGAAGCCAAGCAAGCAAAAGAGCTGAAACTGCATGTATCACGAGATCCAAAGACGTCCTGAAATGTTTCCCGTTTTTCATTTTGTTTTTAAATACATCCCTCATCTTTTTTGGCAAAAAATGTTTTCTTGTTTTTACAGGCCCCTATTTTAACACTTCTTTCTAGTAAGAGCAACTCTATCCTGTTATAATATAAAGGCTATCCGATCAGCTTGCATATTAATTTCCGGCGGGATATACTTGTCTAGATATTTGGGACAAAATATGCGTTTTAATTATAGTGATTTTCATAAACATAGAAATTTCAAAGCAAAAGCGCTCTCTCTTCTGTTCTTATTGCTTTTGGGCGTTTTTCTTGTTCTTACCTTTTTCATCGGAGAAGATACCAGGGCTGAAATAAAACCTCTCGTATTTGCGGGCAATCACAAGTTCGCACCTTACTCTTACTCTTCCGGCGGCCAGCCCAGCGGTTATTCTGTGGACTTAATAAAAATCCTTTCTGCCGCTATACACAGGGATATCAGCATAAAGCTTACCAGCTGGGAAAACTGTATCTTAGCGTTAAAAAGAGGTGAAGTTGACGGATTAATCGGTATACCCATATATGAAAAACGCGAAGAATATATCGACTACTCAAAACCGATCGCTGAAATAGATTTTGCCATATTTGTCGAGGCGGACAACACTTATATCAATTCAATCAGATCACTCGAAGGCACGGTTGTAGGCGTCCCCAAAGAAAGTCTTATCGTAAGTTTTCTGGAACAATATAAACGCGTAAAACTGCTTGAAACGGAATCCGTCCTCGAAGCGCTGATCAGACTGAAAAACAGAGAAGTCAGTGCTGTCATCGCGGAAAAAAACGTGGCTCTTTACTATATCCATGAGGAGAAAATCGAAGATCTAAAAATAGTCGGAGAAACGGTGGGCCCTGTCTATAAATACGCTCTGGCCGTCAAAGAGGGACAAACGCAGCTTCTGGAAGACATAAACCGCGGGGTGACGACACTCGATGAAAACGGTACATTGGGTAAACTCAAAAGGAAATGGTTCGGTACGCGCCTGGTGCAACCGTTCCCCTGGAAAATGGTTTTTCTTGTCACGGGCGGAATTACCGGGACCATGCTCATACTGGTCGGTGTCCTTTGGGCGATATCGTTAGAAGCTACAGTCAAAATGAAGACCCAAGAGATACATATGATGAATCAGAAAATAGCCGAAAAAGATAAGCTCGCTGTCCTGGGTCAGCTGGCCGGTCAGATAGCGCATGAACTGCGCACTCCTCTGGGTATTATTAATAACTCGATATATCTCCTGCGAAGGGAAGGAATTGAAAATAAAGGGCTTTTTGAAAAACGCCTGCATATCCTGGAAGAAAAATCGAAACTCTCAAGCGATATACTCGAGAGTATACTCAGTTATTCGCGTGTGAGAGCTGAGGCGGCTACTACGGTTTCGGTAAACAAATGCCTTAGAAAGGTCCTTAAAGATATGGAAATCCCCAGGGACATTAAAAAGGATATTTCTTTTCAAAAAGAAAAGGATTTCCTCCTTTTTATAGATTTCCATCAGCTGTACAGTGTGCTTCGTAATTTGGTCTTAAACGCCGTAGAGGCTATGGACTTGACAGGCACGCTTACAATTAACGTCTTCGCTTCCGAAGATAAATCAACCATAAACATCCGCGTCACTAATACCGGCCCCATTATAGAAGAAAATGCCAAAGACAAAATATTTAATTTATTCTATAGTTCTAAGACAACGGGTACCGGACTCGGGCTTCCTATCTCCAAATCCATAATTGAGACCAATGGCGGCGAACTCTACCTGGAAGAGACGGGTGAGAAAAAGACCTCTTTTATGATAAAGCTGCCTTCGGCAAAAGTCTAATTAAAACGATATCTTCTTCTCTTTATGTAGGTTATATCCTCTTTTTCCCGCTTGAAAATTTCCTGTAAATATGTTACTGTGTCTCCTAATTATTTCAGATTCTTCTCTAATTTATTCCATAACATAAAACAAAAGGAGCGTTTTATGGTAAGTATTCCCATTCTTGGACTGGCAGGCATGTTGTTTGCTCTTGTGACTTTCCTTTCAATACTGAAAAAACCGGAAGGTTTTGAAAATATGCGTGCGATCGCCCATGAAGTCCACAAAGGGGCGATGGTTTTCCTGCGTAATGAGTACCGGATAATTTTTATTTTTGTAGTTATAATGTTCATTGTCATCGCCAAATTCCTTTCCCTTTACACGGCACTTGCATACGTCTCAGGCGCTTTCTGTTCGATGCTGGCCGGATTCATCGGCATGAAAGCGGCTACTCGTTCCAGCTCAAGGACCTGTGAAGCTGCCAGAGCTTCCGGCGCGCCTGAAGCACTCAGTGTTGCATTCAAGGGTGGCTCTGTCATGGGCATAACTGTTGCCGCTCTCGGCGTGCTGGGACTCGGCATATGGTATATGATCACAAAAGACACAGCGATCATCACCGGGTTTGCTTTTGGCGCAAGTTCCATCGCGCTTTTTGCCCGTGTGGGCGGGGGTATTTTCACCAAGGCCGCGGACATGGGTTCGGATCTTGTCGGTAAAATCGAAGCCGGTATACCGGAAGACGACCCGCGTAACCCCGGAGTTATTGCAGATAACGTCGGCGATAATGTAGGCGACACCGCCGGCATGGGCGCGGATCTTTTTGAGTCTTATGTGGGTTCCGTAATCGCTACAATGGCTATTGGCGCTGTCATGGTAAACCCGCTTATCGCGATGTCTTTCCCGATAATATTGATATCAATCGGTCTGGTAGCTTCGATGATAGGCGTGCTTTCAATAAATCTCTTAAAAAATCTTAATCCGCAAACGGCTCTCAGGAATTCTACTTTTGTCTCAGCCATTCTCTTTCTGGTGGGAGCATTCATAACCGCAAAAACAATGTTCGGCGGGTTAAACCATTTCTGGGCGATTTTGGCGGGTCTTGCAAGTGGCACCCTTATAGGACTTGAAAGCGAATACTTCACTTCGGGTAAACCCATAAGAGAAATCGCCGAAAGCTGTAAATCCGGTCCGGCTACTACCGTTGTCTCGGGGCTGGCTGTAGGTTTTGAAAGCACGATCCTGCCGGTCCTTACCATCTCCGGTGCTATGCTGGTCGCGTACCACTTCTCACAACTTTATGGTATAGGTTTGGCAGCCGTAGGCATGCTGTGCACAATCGGAATAGTCATGTCAACCGATTCCTACGGGCCCATTGCGGATAACGCCGGCGGTGTAGCTGAGATGGCGGGGCTTGACAAAAAGGTACGTAAGATAACCGATAAACTTGACGCACTCGGGAATACAACAGCCGCCATAGGTAAAGGCTTTGCTATCGGTTCAGCCGCTCTTACGGCTTTAGCGCTTTTTGCGGCTTTTCAGAAAGTCACGGGCCTGGAGGCAATAGACCTGGCAAAACCGCTGGCAGTCGCGGGTCTTTTCATCGGGGCGCTCATCCCCTTCTCGATAGCCGCCATGACCCTTAAAGCTGTCGGAAGAGCCGCTGATAAGCTCGTCCAGGAGATACGCCGGCAGTTCCGTGAAATCACCGGGCTTATGGAGGGAAAAGCAAAACCGGATACACAGTCCTGTATAGATATCGCCACAAAAGGAGCCCTTAAAGAGATGATCCTGCCGGGCGTTACAGCGATTGTAAGCCCGCTGCTTGTAGGGACTATCCTGGGAGTGGAAGCACTCGGAGGTTTTCTGGCCGGAGCGACCATATGCGGAGTGCTGCTCGGTATAATGATGGCAAACGGCGGCGGCGCATGGGATAACGCCAAAAAATGGATTGAAGAAGGTAATCTAGGCGGAAAAGGTACAGAAGCGCATCAGGCCGCGGTTGTGGGTGACACAGTGGGAGATCCCTTTAAGGATACTACGGGGCCGGCCATGAACATACTGATAAAGCTTATGGGGATAGTGTCGCTCGTTTTTGGCGGGCTCTTCCTTACTCTTCACGAGTGGTTTATTGGATTATTTTAACTAAAAAAGAGGAGATCAAAATGGATCTTGATAAAGTAATTCGTAAGATTCAGGACTTCCCTAAGCCAGGAATACTCTTCTATGACATAACCAGCATATTTATTAATCCGGAAGCTTTTCAATTCGTCATAGACGAGATGAATAAGATCTATAAGGATACCCCGGTAGACGGCGTAATAGCCATAGAAAGCCGGGGGTTTCTTCTGGGGGCACCTTTCGCCCTAAAAAGGCAAATCCCCCTGGTATTAGCCCGAAAAAGCGGAAAACTGCCGGGAGATACAATAGCAAAAAGCTATTCCCTTGAATACGGTGAAGCCACGCTTGAGATACATAAATCGGATCTGACGCCCGGCAAAAACTGGCTTATAGTGGATGATCTTATAGCTACGGGAGGCACGCTCGCAGCCGTTGCCGCGATGGTGGAACATCAGCAGGCGAAAGTCGCCGGGATTTTCTCCATAATCGGACTTACCTTTCTTAATTATATGGAGAAGATCGAAAACTATAACCCGGTAACACTGATAGATTACGATCGAGAATAAGTTTTACTGAATTCTAAAAAAGAGGCACACTTAGTAGGTGTGCCTCTTTTTTCCCACGCTTCGGCCCAGACTATTTCCCGAATAAGAAAATATAACGAAGAACAAAAAGAACCGAGAATATGCTTATAAAAGGATGTACTTCTTTTATTTTTCCCGCGCAAAGTTTCAGCAAAACGTAAGAGATAAACCCGAAGGAAATGCCTTCAGTTATACTGAACCCACAAAACGGCATCACCGTAATCGTCAAAAACGCAGGGATAGCTTCGGTATAATCCTCCCAGTCTATCTTCTTAACGCAGCTCATCATCATGCATCCCACTATGATGAGCGCAGGCGCAATAACCGGATAAAGATAAGTACCGTTATCCGCCTTATACCCTGCCCCGATCATTGAGATCAAGGGTTTGAAAAAAAGTGCAGATATCATTAAAAGCCCTGTCACTATGTTAGATAATCCAGTGCGCCCTCCTTGGGATACGCCAGCCGCACTTTCAACATAGCTTGTCACGGTAGAGGTCCCCAGCATTGCCCCCGTCACGGTAGCTGTCGCATCAGAAAAAAGAGCCTGTTTTGCTCTTGGCAGATTGTTGTCTTTCATGAAACCCGCTTTTTCCCCTACCCCTATCAAAGTACCCACAGTATCAAAGAGGTCCAAGAAGAAAAACACGAATATAAGCTCAAGAAACCCGACGCTTAATGCACCCTTAAAGCTTAATTTCATGAAAGTCGGGGCAAGCGAAGGGATTTTACTGGTCAGACCCTCGTATTTAACTATTCCGGCGAAAAGACCACATACTGCGGTAAGCAGTATCCCGATAAGTATAGCGCCCCGTACTTTACGGACAAGTAAAACAGAAATCGCGACCAGGCCGAAAATCGAAAGAAGAACGGGCGGCGAGTTGAGCTTGCCCAGCGTAACATAAATAACCTGATTAGAAGTGGTTATCCCGGACCATTCAAATCCCACCAAGGCTATAAGAAGACCTATCCCGACAGCAATGCCGTTCCTTAAGGAAACGGGTACGGCTTTTATTATGTTCTCCCTGATGCCGAAAAATGAAAATATAATAAACACGATCCCCGATATGAATATGGCTCCGAGTGCTACCTGCCACGGTTCGACTGTGGCTTTTTCCCCAAGAATAGCAGCGATCAAAGGACATGCCACAAATGTGAAGTAGACGTTGTGCCCCATAGCCGGAGCAAGAGCGATCGGATAATTCGCAAGGACCGCCATCAAGAAACAAGCAATGGCGCTTGCAATACAGGTCGCCACCATGACCGCGTCGAAATCCATGCCGCACTGGGAAAGGATAGCCGGTTGAACAAAAATAATATACGCCATCGTCATGAAAGTCGTCACTCCGGCGATTATCTCTGTTTTAACGTTTGTGCCGTTTTCTTTCAGCTTGAATACTCTTTCGATCATGGCTTTAGCCCTCCTTTAACGCATTGATTAAATCTTAAATCATCCCTTTAAAATTTAACCCCCGATAGATCGCCATATGATTCTGCATCTGCAGGAGCGGTTGCCTCTTTTGCCAAAACTTCTTGTAGACAAATTCTGTTATTTCTTCTTTCTGGCGATCGGTGTACTGGTGCACAGCGGGATAAAGAAGTATCATCCAGATTACTGCCATAAACTTTTCAAAATCTTCGGTAAAAAAGTAAACTTTATTCGTCCTGGAAAGTATCTGCGCTTGCTTAAAAAGAGGGAGCTTTTCGAGCTCCCTCTTAAATTGAAGCAGATCCTGGTTATTGTGAAGCCCAAAGAATTTGCCGACAAAATGGTTATAAATCCATGTAGTGGTATATTCATTGTCGCTTTTTGCCGACATAAGCACTATATGCATGGCCCCTTTCGCTGCCAAGAGCCTGCGGTAGAGATTAGCGATAATAGTGTGCCACGCCGTCTCTTCACAATAATACAAGGAGTGATGAAGCGTGATCAGGTCTACCTTTCGCCCGTCAAGCCTTCTTTTAAGGAAAAGAGCCGTTTCTTCGCTGCTGGCGAATACCTTGTTATAATCGGCAAGTATAGTTACAACATGCGTTGTCCTCTGCCTGCAGGTGCGTTCTTTCACAATATCTAGAGCCGCTTTTTCGAGGTCAAGCAGATATAAACCACCGCGAAACGCGGTCTCCAGGATGCGGAACTGAGGTTCATTGCTGGAACCGACCGAAAGCGCTCTCATTTTACGGGATAAAGGCAGCGCTTTATCCAAAGTCCTTAGAACCTTTGCAAGCTCCTCCCCTATATCGACCTTGTCACTGCTGTAGCATGACCATATTTTGTCTTCTTCGTAAATTTCGCGATCGCCGGCTTGGATGCCAAGTTCGATCATTTTCTTATCTTTCCCACGTAACATGCTTTTTGCTCCCTCCACTTAAAAATACTTACGTTTAACTGTTATTATACCTATTGCTGCATTTAAATCAAAGATTTTACTTATTTATAGACAAAACTTTTAATTTGATATTTCCATACTAAACCCTTATACTAAGTCATATGCCCAAGAAAATGATTCTTTTAACTTTCTTTATTTCCATACTCGCTTCGCTCGCATTGTGTTCTTTTCGCCCTTTGGAGATAAAAACAAAGGAAGAAATCCGCCTGGGGGTATGGATAACTGTCTTCTCTCCGGAGAAAGTCCTCTCTTCCAAAGAAAACGTAGACCGGTTAATCTCAACCTGTAAAACTTGCGGAATAGACGATGTATATATTCAGCTGTACCGTTCCGGTAAAAGCTATTATAATCCTGAAACATCCGAAGCCGATACTCTTAGATACCTGATCGAGACTGCAAAAGAAAACAATATCAAAGTCCATGCCTGGATAAATCTCCTTAGTATAGCCCAGAATAAAGATGCTGATATTCTAAAAAAGTTCGGAGACGCTGTCCTCACCCTGGACCAGCACGGAAGAACCTCCATGCAAAAGGGTCAAAAGGATGAATTAGACAAGTATTACATACGTGAAAATCAGCTATTCCTGGAACCCGGGGACAGCCGGGTACAGGATTACCTTACAGGCGTTGCAACAGAAATCATAAAAAAATATCCCGGCCTTTCCGGTCTTCATCTTGATTATATCCGGTATCCCGCGGTAGTGCCGTTTGTGCCGGGCTCAAGGTTCACCTCTCACGGCATAAGTTACGGTTATACTGAACTGAATATAAATAATTTTAAAAATGCTACCGGAATCGATATAAAAGACGCTGAGTATTCACGGGAGAATTATAAACTTTGGGATGATTGGCGCAGGGGTCAGGTAACCTCTCTTCTTCAAAAGATCTCCGAAAGCGCACGTGCGCTTTCGCCTGATATTATTATATCCTGCACAATCGTTCCTTCGGTGGAAAGAACTTACCTCACTACCCTACAGGACTGGACCGAATGGCTAGATAAGGATTACGTAGATTATGTCGTCGCTATGAATTACACGGATGACACGAAACTTATGAAACTTTTCTCCTACTCGCTTTCAGCGGAAGAGTTCGGTGAAAAAGTCCATATGGGAGTAGGAGCATATCTCCTCAAAACAAACCCCAAAGAGCTTAAAGAACAGCTTGAATTCCTGAAGGAGTTCTCTCCCCCGGGAATAGTTGTTTTCTCTTATGATGACATTGCAGAAAATGAAGACCTGCGGAAAACTCTTGCGGATATCTAAGCGGCTTCTCCAGCGGCTTTTCTCAGACGGTTCATTATCGCTAAACCAAGTTCTTTCTCGGGGATACCTTCAGCTATTATAACATCAGCGTTTTCTTCGTCGAATTCCCGCAAAAGATGAAAAAGCCGGGAAGCGCATCTTCTGTAATCTTTCTCCGGCCCCAGTATCTTTATATCAAATCCTCCATACATATCTTTGTGCTCTTCTTTAGCCATTATGGCGACTTTCTTGCCTTCTGCTTTCCTCTCGCGTGCTGATGAGAGCATCTCTTCTACCTGGCATGGAGTATTTTCCACAAGGATAACTTTAGCATGCGGTGAATAATGCTGCGGATACTTGCCTGGTGACTTTTGCATCTGACGCAGCGCAGAAGACACCTCTACCTTCCCCATAATGGAACGCAAGTTTTCCACACTTACCCCGCCGGGGCGTAAGACTATAGCCCGATCATCAAAAAACTCAACAACAGTAGACTCTATTCCTATTTCGGTACTGCCTCCATCAAGAACCATATCGATCCTGCCGTCCAGATCCCTGATAACATGCTGTGCGGTTGTCGGCGAAGGCCTGCCGAACATATTTGCCGACGGTGCCGCTATTGGAACGCCTGATATATCGATAAAACCCCTGGCAATAGGGTTTGACGGCATACGTATAGCTACGGTATCTAGCCCCGTCGTAACAAGATCAGGAACTGTATCACTTTTTTTAAGGACCAAAGTTAATGGCCCCGGCCAGAAACGGTCCACAAGCTTTTTCGCCTCTTCCGGAACTTTAGCCGCTAATTTATAAAGGTCTTCCGCATGTGAAATATGTACTATTAGGGGGTCATCTAAGGGCCGTCTTTTTGCCTCAAATATCTTCGTAACCGCTTCAGGGTCAAGTGCGTTCGCACCAAGCCCATAAACTGTTTCCGTGGGGAAAGCGACAAGCCCTTTGTTATGTATGACTTCTGCCGCCTTCTCAAGTAGCTTCTTATCAATCTTGGAGGGATTTATTTTTAGTACAAGTGGTTTCATTTTGCGGTAAATGCGCTGTCGGTTAGAGATTTTTACCTGTTAGAGTCTTATACGCCTCGAGATACTTTTTTTGTGTCTTTAAAACTATTTCTTCCGGAAGTTCCGGCCCAGGCGGAGTTTTATCCCAATCCAGTCCTTCAAGGTAATCCCTAACAAACTGTTTATCGAAACTCTTCTGGGCCCTGCCTGCTTCATAGCCGTCTATAGGCCAGAACCTTGAAGAGTCGGGTGTAAGCACTTCATCCATAAGAATTATTTTATCGCCGACTTTACCGAACTCAAATTTAGTATCGGCTATGATGATTCCTTTTGATTCAGCGTACTCACTTGCCTTATTATATATAGCCAGACTTCTCTCTTTAAGAAACTCAAACACCTCTTCACCCACCTGAGCCTTTGTCTCTTCCTGCGAGATGTTGATATCATGTCCCTCTTCGGCTTTTGTAGCCGGAGTAAAAATCGGCTCTGGAAGTTTTTCGGATTGTTTTAGTCCCTCTGGTAATTTTATGCCGCACACCGCGCCGGTCTTCTGGTAATCTTTCCACCCGGAACCCGAGATGTATCCTCTTACCACGCACTCAACAAGAATAGGTTCCGCTTTTTTCACAAGCATGGACCTTTCGGCAAGAACTCCACGGTAAGAGTTAAGACGCTTTTCCATGCTTATTATTTCATCTATATCGACTGTTATCACGTGATTTTCTATTATATCTTTCGTAAAATCAAACCAAAACGCTGAGATCATATTCAGAACCTGCCCCTTCTGAGGAATCCCGTTTGCCATTACAACATCGAACGCCGAGATCCTGTCAGTGGCTACAAAGAGGAGGTTACCCCCCATTTCATAAACATTCCTTACCTTGCCTTTTTTTACAAGAGGTATCCCTGCTAAATCCAAAGATAATATCGTTTTCGTCTTTTCCATGATCCTTTCTCCTTACTCAAACTTAAAGGGCGACACATAATCTCCGCAGTTTTCCCGGCATTCTTCTAGACGCATTTTCTGCTCATCCAAAGCTCTCATTAAAAGATGCGGGGTATCGAAAACTTTTCTATGGTATATATCCTTTATCCTCGCTATCTTGGCTATATTCTCAGGTATACGCAGTTTGAACTGTTCCTCATACTCTTCCTTCTTATAACCTTTCCCAAGTACTTCCTGAAAAAGCAGCACAAGATCCTCATATTTGGGTATAAGTCCTACGGGGGTTTTAAGAGCTTCTGTTTCGTTATTTACACGCCTTTCCATCCATTTTAACCATACATGTTTATCTTTAATACCGTTTAAAAACTTACCATCTTTATCCCTCAGAAAATAATTTACATGAAAAATAAGCGGAGCTTTTTGAACGTCTTCGGCTATATCAAGATTATTCTGTATGTACCTGCCGATCGGCACTGACAGAAAATCCAGATTAGCCATCAAATTGAATGTTCTCACTCCCTCTTTTCCCAGCGTAGCTGCGGTGGTTTCTGATTCTATTGTCGCCGCTTGTGTCAATATCCCGTGCGTCCAGTCAAAAGCCTGGGCTACGGGAACAGTCGTATCGGAATCTCTGCCGCCATAGATAACACCGCCGACCTCAACACCTTTTGGGTTATCCAGGTTTTCATCGCAGTTTTCCAGTTCTTCTATGCGTATAGTGTACCGGGCATTTTTGTGGGCCAAAGGAACTTCTTTATCATCCGGCCCCTGTTTCCCGGGAAACCATTCTCCTGCAAAATTAATTCCTTTTTCCGGAAGCGGCCTTCCGTCACTCAGCCATCTGGGACTGTTGTTAATATCAATAAGTACATTTGAAAAAATAACTTCTCCCGGAGAAGTTAACGCTTTAAATATCGTAGGGTCATTCTCTTCGCTGACATCCTGTATAATACCGAAGATACCTCTTTCAACATTGACAGTGCGGATCTTTCCGTCTACAGAGCGCAGGTATGCAATATCATCTCCCACAATTTTCTCCCCTTCAAGCATCGCGGTAGCAGTCTTACCGCAAGCGCTAGGGAAAGAACCCGTAAAATATGTAACGCGTTTTTTATCCCTGCCATAAACACCCATGATAAACATGTGTTCAGTAAGCCACCCTTCTTCAGAAGCTCTTTTTATCGCCAGGCGCATAGCCAGTTTCTTGAGCCCCACGGTATTACCAGCATATTGAGTGTTTATGCTGTATACCATCTCTCCCGTAAGGTCTATATATACGCGCCGGTTATATACATTTTTGCTTACACTTTCCTCTAATGCCCCGGCAGAATGTAAAAACCGAAAGAACCTTTCCGAATCTCCTATCTTACGAAACTGCTCATACCCGCTGCGGTACAATAAGTCCTCTGAATGCCCGACATAACTCGAATCAGTGATCTGCACTGCCGGAATAGAAAATTCCGAATTTGTGGGTCCCAAACAGAAAAAACATATATACATCTCTTTGCCGGCCATTGCCCCCTTAAAAAGATCATGTATTTCTTTCAAGCCTTTTTCCCGATCCTCGGATTTAATATCCGACCCCAGGACCTCATCCGGTCTAAGCAAGTATCTGGTGTTGGCTTTATCTCTTGCCTGATCATAATATCCGTCAAAATGAATTGTATGCCCTTTAGTACTGAGTTTTCTTTCCTCGCCGTTAGCAAGTGCCTTTCTCCTTATATATTCTGCATCTTCCCTGGAGTCTGTCCGGACAAAAACTGATGCCGGCTCGCACAATTCTACATATTTTGCAATAAAATCATGCAGTTTTGTGTTATTAATCATCTCAAGCTTCTTATAATTATTTTCTCCACACTTAGACTTCAGCAGCTTTACATATTCTTCGTTCATAAATGCTCCACCTCTCACTCCCATATTTGCGTTAATATTCGCCTTTAGCCAAAATTTAGACTATATATGTTATAATATAATTCCTAGGGTGTCAAATATATTAGAAACCACAATATTAACTATCAAATTATATCCATGAAATACAAAAACCTTCACCGTTGGGACATTTCTGCTAAAGAAGCAATCTGCATTCAAAAACATATCCGCGATAAAATCATAATTAAAAAGTTTTCTTTGAAAAATATCCGTCTTATCGCCGGAGTGGATATCTCGGTTAGAGGGGATAGTTCGAAAGCCGCTATTGTCGTCATGAAATACCCTTCCCTTGAGGAACAGATAACTGTAACTTTTACCACGAAAACCACGTTTCCATATATACCGGGCCTCTTATCCTTTAGGGAAGCCCCGGTAATACTTGGATGTGTGAAAAGACTAAAAATCGAACCGGATCTATTTATCTTTGACGGACAGGGATTAGCACATCCCCGCAAAACGGGTCTTGCCTCACATATGGGGATTATCCTCCAAAAACCTTCAATCGGCTCAGCTAAAAGTCATCTCTACGGCTCTTACGCTATGCCCGGTAAGAATAAAGGGGATTTCTCGCTGATCAATGATAAAGAAGGTCAGCCTATAGGTGCCGTGGTAAGGACCCGGACAAATACCAGCCCGATTTTCGTCTCCCCCGGTCATTTGATGGATATAGTTTCGGCAGTGAAAATCATCCTTTCCGTCTCTCCTAAATACAAAATCCCTGAACCAATACGTGCAGCTCATACGGCGGCATCCTTGGAATCTTGAGTAACCCTTGACTCTTCGAGCACTTTGGTTATATAATCTAGCTGTTATATTTTTTAAAATGGAAAATTTCATGAAAAAAACCATCAACCTTATCCTGGCAACAATGCTTTTTTCTTTAATATGCTCCGGATGTGCTAATTTATCTTTAGATCCCCAAGCGCTTGCAGGGCGCTCCATTAAAGACCTGGAAAAGGCGCGTTCCACCGGCAAAGAAAAGACGCTGCCCCTCGCCTATGACACAGCGTTTAGCACGGTGACAAAAATCCTCAAAAAGAACGGGCTTGCCATATACCAATCGGACAAGGAAAAAGGTTACATCGTAGCCATAGGATTCCCACAGCAGGTTAATACAACGCGTGTCGGGATTTTCTTTGAATCCCCGGCCCCTGACAAAACCCGGATAACCTTAAGTTCATTAAGCAGTACCGCTTTAGTAAAAGCTGAAACGATAATTTTCAAAGAATTAGAAAAGTAACACCTGCTAAAAATCATGAAACAAGCAATCGATATCAAGGTAGGTAATCTTTTAATTATCGACGGGAAAATTTATAAAGTCGAAAGCGCAGAGACAAAAGGTGCCGCTAAAGCGCATAAGACAGTCAATATAAAGATGCGTAGTATCCTCGATAATAAATATATGGAACACACCTTTCATCAAGAGGAAAAAATCGAGGAGGCGGACCTTACCAATCGTAAAGCCATATATTCTTATAAAGATGGCAGTAACTTATATTTCCTGGATGAAGAAAACTATGAGACCTACAGCGTCAGCAAAGACATAATCGGAAAGAAAGAGGTTTTTCTTAAGGAAGAAGCAAAATATACCGCAGTTATCTATGAGGGTAAAGTGATAGATTTAATATTTCCGGAACGCATTCGCCTGAAAGTAACAACCGCACCTCCCGGTCTGCGGCAGCATGATACGGCCACGACCGCTAAGGAGGTTACGCTAGAAAACGGCGTGAAGATAGACGTGCCTCAATTTGTCGAGGAAGGCAACACTGTCGAAGTAGATTCAAATACCGGTAAGTATATTGACCGTGTGCAGTAAGCCCATCACCTAAAACGCATAGTTCCATTTATCCGCTCTATATTTATTA
The DNA here is from genome assembly GCA_964527555.1 of uncultured Planctomycetia bacterium. Taxonomy (GTDB): domain Bacteria; phylum Omnitrophota; class Gorgyraeia; order Tantalellales; family Tantalellaceae; genus CAZGOG01. The sequence continues at coordinate 15,942 of CAZGOG010000008.1, forward strand.
TCTACAAGGTTTTTTAATTCCTTTAGATCATCTTTACCGGGGATCCATCTACCTTCAGTGGCAGAGAAAGTCTCTTTTATCAGATGTTCGAGTTCTTCTCTTGAAATTGATATATTCGCAAGAAAATCTTTATGAGACCGGCCGTTTCTATACTCCGGTTCTTTCGAAGGATGTTTAAGGTAACGCGGAACTTTGTCTAAATCAAAAGAGATAAGAAAAGTCCCGTGATGAAGGAAGAATTTTTTTTTACGCGCCTGGGCGTTCCCGGATATTTTCTTCTTGCTAAGCGCAAGGTCGCATATCGGAAAAAAGTTTACGTCATGCCCTTCTTTGCGTAAACTATCTGCAAGTCTCTGAAGTATACTTTGGTAAGAAGTGCGTATATCGCGATATTCTCCAGCGCTGTCATAAGAAAGAATAGCGGAGTAGTTAATGCATCCAGGCCCCTGAAGAACTGATCCCCCGCCAGAGATACGCCTTATAATTTTAATTCCGTCCCGCCTGCATGCTTCAATAAAACAATCCTCGGAAACTTTACCTGAACGGCCCACCACCACTAAATATTCCTTGCTGCTCCAGAAATGCAACACTTCCCCTATTTCTCCAGACTCAGCTTTATTCAAAATAAGTTCATCGAAAGCGATCAACTCTTCCGGCGAGTTTATATCACACTCCACTATCTTCATATATATAAACTTTTTCTATTAATCAGTCATATATTTTTTAAACCAGCGGCTAAATAAAAATAAAAGCCATATCTTACAAGCTAAATCCTTCTTTTTAAAACCTTTTATTTGACTATGCAAAAGAAACAACCATAACTTCTTAATATACTGGGGGTTAAATAGTTCGCTGATAATACTACTCTTATCAAACAGTTCTGCTTCCACTAAACTTTTAAGATCGCATTTTAACCATCTTTCAAGCGGAATTTCAAAGCCCATCTTGGGTCGGTTTAAAATACTGGAAGGTAAGTTCCTTGACATAGCTTTCTTAAATATATATTTTCCGGATAAGCCTTTTGCTTTAAGTTGAGAAGGCACTGTAGCTACATATTGCATAAATGTGTGGTCTAAAATAGGAGTCCTTACCTCTAAAGAGTTCGCCATGCCGGCCCTCTCCGCCTTTGTCAACATTTCGTCACATAAAGAGGTTTTTATATCAAGGTATTGCAGTTTTGATAAATAATCCGGACTTTTGCAGTTTTTAAAAATCGTCCTGAAGTTATCTTTTGTACTGTACCCTTTTATTTTTTCCGTTAATGCATGAGAGTAAAGATAAGCTCTTTCATCCTCTCTAAATATCGATATGTTTTTGAAATGCAAATCAAATAAAGGTATAAATAATTCGTCTAATTTATTCTTAATTTTCATTGCCCATATATTTTCATAGCTGTTAGTCATCCTACTTGATACGCTTCTAGCGGCGTTCTTCAGAAAATCCGGAGTTCGCACCTGCACTTTTGCCATGGCATTACAATACATATACCCAGTATATCCCGCGAAATTTTCATCCCCACCGTCACCGGATAATGCTACTTTCACGTTTTTCCGCGCCATTTTAGACACATAATATGTCGGTATAGATGAAGAGTCTCCAAACGGCTCATCATAGAACCATATCAGCTTATCCAATATATCAAGTGCGCTTGGTTCTACAATATACTCATGGTGTTCTGTTGAGTATCTTTCCGATATGAGCCTGGCATATTTAAGTTCATCATAACTTTTATCAGAAAATCCTATTGAATTAGTTATTACGGGGCTATCCTGCAGCTGACTCATAAGGCTGACGATACTCGAGGAATCAATGCCGCCGCTTAAAAATGCACCTAATGTCACATCACTGATAAGCCTTAGCCTGACTGATTCCTTAAGTCTTGCGTAAATGTTATCGGATATCTGGTCTTCTGTTTCAGATGTTGTTTCTGAAAAATCTATGTCCCAATACTGCTTGATCGCAAATTTATCTTTATTGCAAAGCAAATAATGACCCGCCGGGAGCTTCTTTATATCTTTAAACATAGTCTTTGGGGCGGGCACATACATAAGCGTAAGATAATCATGCAACGCTTCATAGTCTACCTCTCGTTTCACTGATGTGTCTTGTAATATCGCTTTGATCTCTGATGCAAATATGAACTTCCCGCCAATAACCGAATAATGGAGTGGTTTGATCCCGAGCCTATCTCTAGCTACGAATAAGGTTTGATTTTTATCATCCCATATAGCAAACGCAAACGGTCCGTTTAATTCATCGAGACACTTTTCTTTTTTCTCTTCATAAAGATGAAGGATGACTTCTGTGTCAGACCTGGTTTTAAAGACATGCCCTTTTTTAATAAGCATATCTTTCAACTGAAGAAAATTATAAATCTCTCCACTATACGTTATCCACAGGGAACCATCCTCATTTGACATGGGCTGGTGTCCGCCTTCAATATCGATTATGCTTAAACGCCTATGGCCGAGTCCGATATTATCTTTACAATAAATCCCCTCATCATCCGGACCCCTGTGTACCAAAACTGAACACATCCTTTCTATAAGGGGTTTTTCTATTTTTTTATCACCTTTAAAATTGTAAACGCCCGCTATACCGCACATATCTCCTACTTAATATAAAATTGTAAGTTTTTACTGTTTATCCAATCTCTTTTTGGCGTGTTTAAGTTGTTATATTCAGTGATTTTTACTTATATAATATTTTTGTTTCCCTAAAATGCTCTTAATTAATCCGACAAGCTGGCCAAATCCATATCTTTGGCAGCCTTTACCTCGTTTGGCCGTGTAATAGGAGCATTTTTGGGCAGTTCCCGGAAGGCAGCAGGGTTTTCATCGGCTAATCTAGCCAACTCAATCATGACCCCAATAAACTTATCCAACGTTTCTTTTGATTCGGTTTCTGTCGGCTCTATCATCATAGCCTCTTTTACTATAAGCGGGAAATACACTGTCGGAGGGTGTATACCTTTATCGATCAAGGCTTTGGCGATATCAATGGCATGCACCCCTTTTTCTGCCTGACGGCTTGCCGAAGTGACAAACTCGTGAAGGCAGTCTTTATCATACGGGATGTCATAATATTTCTTTAGATGGCTTTTCAAATAATTTGCGTTCAAAACGGCGTTTTCACTTACCTCAATAAGCCCGTCCCGACCCAAAAGAAGTATATACGCATATGCTTTAAGCATAACGCCGAAGTTCCCGTAAAACGGTGCGATTCGTCCTATTGACAAATGTTCTTTAAAGTTTAATGCAAACGTGTTATCTTCTTTTCTGACGATTCTTGGTGCCGGCAAAAACGGGATAAGCTCTTTTTTGACTCCTACCGGACCCGCGCCGGGACCTCCTCCCCCATGCGGCGTCGCAAAAGTCTTATGGAGATTCAGGTGGACCACATCAAACCCAAGATCACCTGGACGGGCTTTTCCCATGATCGCATTGAGATTAGCCCCGTCATAATACATCAAAGCGCCAGCTTCATGCGCAAGGTCAGATATCTCTTTTATATGCGGATTGAATATCCCCAGTGTATTGGGGCACGTCAGCATAACTGCTGCGACTTCCTCGCTTAGCGCTCTTTTAATTTCAGCAAGATCCATTACGCCCTTATCGTTAGACCGTATCGTTTTTACTTCATAACCGGCGACAGCCGCCGAAGCGGGATTTGTGCCGTGGCCGGAATCCGGGATCAATACATATTTTTTTCTCTGGTTATTATGCTGCTGGAATGCCGCAATAATCATGACGCCTGTAAGTTCGCCATGAGCGCCAGCCAGAGGCTGTGTAGTAAACGCATCCATGCCTGTGATTTCCGACAGGACCCACTCGAGGCCTGCTATAACCTCAAGCGCCCCCTGGCTGAGCGTGCCGCCGTCTTTAAGCCGTACCTGCAACGGATGGAGCGCAGTAAATCCCTCAAAGGAAGCAATTCTTTCGGCGAACTTGGGGTTATATTTCATGGTACAGGAGCCAAGAGGATAGAAATTCGCATCAATGCTGAAATTCCTTTTTGAAAGATTTGTAAAGTGCCTGATCACTTCCGGTTCCGAAACATTCGGAAGTTCCGCATCTTTTGCTCTTTTATACTGTTTGTCTAAGCGGGGTTCTCCGGGAACATCTTTTAATGGTAATGAGGCTCTATTCTTACCGGATTTGGATTTTTCGAATATCAGCTCCATAGTACCTCCTCAAAGGCTTCGGCCAATATGTCGATTTCCTCCTTAGTCCTTTTTTCGGTAATCGCTATAAGCATATAGTCGGTCATATCTTTATAAAATGCGCCAAGAGGAAGTCCCGCTATTATGCCCCTTTCAATAAGACTCTCTGCCACTTCATCGGGTTTTTGCGAAAGCTTAACAATAAATTCATTAAAGGTCGGGGCACTTGTTTTAACTTCCACCCCGTTTACACTTTCAAGCCTCTTTTTGGCATACTCAGTCTTATCTATACAAAGCTGCGCAAGGTCCCTGAGCCCCTCTTTCCCGATAAGACACATGTATACCAGGGCTCTCAAGGCACAAAGTGCCTCATTAGAACATATGTTCGAGGTGGCTTTTTCTCTGCGTATATGCTGCTCTCTAGCCTGAAGCGTCAGGACAAAACTTCTGCGCTTCTGGGTATCCAGCGTCGCTCCTACAATACGGCCCGGCATCTTACGGACCAATTCTTTTCTCACGCCCATAAACCCAAGATAGGGCCCGCCGAACGAAAGAGGCAAACCCAGGCTCTGCCCCTCCCCCGTGGCAATGTCAGCACCCATTTCACCCGGGGTCTTTAATATTCCCAGTGATATGGGATAGACGCTTTCGATTGCGAGTGCGCCAAATTTATGAGCTTTTTTGATGATATCCGTGTGATCATCAATCACGCCGAAAAAATTCGGGTTTTGAAAGATAATAGCAGCCGTTTTTTCATCAAGATGTTTGTCTATCTCTTCCCGATCACTCTGGCCACCTGTTATCCGAGTTTCCACAAATTCAATAGAAAGATTAGTGGCATAAGTATACATCATCTGGCGATATATGGGGTTAACTCCGCCATCTATGATAATTTTGTTTCTTCCGGTTGTATGCACCGCCATCATGGCTGCTTCATACAAAGCCGTCCCGCCATCGTAAAGAGAGGCATTTGATACTTCCATACCTGTAAGACGGCAAATGCAGCTCTGATATTCATAGATAGCCTGGAGTGTGCCTTGAGAAGCTTCCGGTTGATACGGTGTGTACGCGGTATAGAATTCCGAGCGTGACGCAATCGCATCTACAGCAGCCGGGATATGATGATCATAAAACCCTCCCCCCAGGAAGTTTATAAGAGACGTATTGTTCTTCCTGGATAACTCTTTCAGGTATCTCTCGACTTCAAGCTCTGACTTCCCGCTAGGAAGGTTAAAGGACAACGCCCTAAGCTCCTTGGGAATACCTTTAAAAAGCTCCTCGATGTTCCCGGACCATACCCCTATTGCCTTAAGCATCTTTTTACGGTCTTCTATAGAATTTGGAATATAACTCACTACTTAGACTCCTTCAGATATTCTTCATATTGAGATGCGCTCATTAGATTCTCCTCTTCTGCGCTATCATCGATGGTAATATGGCAGACCCATCCTTTATCATAAGGCGACTGGTTTATAGTCTCGGGGGCATCCTCTAGAGCCTGGTTGATTGCCGTGATCTTACCGGAAAGAGGCGCATAAATATCGCTGGCTGCTTTTACCGATTCTACTGTCGCTATACTTTCAGATTTTCTGATCTGGCTTCCGGTACTAGGAAGTTCAATAAAGGTAATATCGCCTAATTCCGACTGGGCATGATCAGTAATCCCTATAATAGCTTTATTGCCCTTGATTCTTACCCATTCATGCTCTTTTGTATATTTCAGGTCTTCCGGTATCATGTCCGCCTCCTGTTCTATTCTTTATTTATCTACTTATTATGTTTATAGACGGGTATACTTTTTAGCACTGCTTTTATTTCAATTTTCCCGTCAGTAAGCAGGACTTGCTTTCCTTCAGCAAATACTTCCCTCTTAATATAACATAACCCGATACCTTTTTTCAAACACGGAGAAAATGCCCCGCTGGTTACCTCTCCGACTTCTTTGCCATCTATCTTTACCATGAAATGCTTTCTTGCACTTCTTCTGGCTTCACATACAAATCCTGTCAGAAGACGTTTAACCCCCTCCTTCTGCTGACGGAGAAGGATATCCTTGCCTATAAAATCCTTTTCTATATATACGAACTTGGCGAGATTTGCTTCTAAAGGCGTGTGCTCTTCATCTATATCGCTGCCGTAAAGAGAGTATCCCATCTCCAGCCTCAAAGTATCCCGTGCACCGAGGCCGATCGGTTTCATATCATCAAGACTAAATAGTATGTCCCACACAACACTTGCGGAACTTGCAGGAAAAAAGAGTTCATACCCGAGTTCTCCCGTATACCCGGTCCGGCTAAACAAAACGTCAACACCCGCTATTTTAATATTCACGAAATAATGCCTTTTAAGATTATCGATAACTTTTTTCTCGATGAGAGAAGTCATAACTGCAGCCGAGAGGGGTCCCTGCACGTCAAGTTTTGCTATATTTTTCGATTCGTCAGAGAATGCGGTCCCTCCAGAGAGATGGTCCTGAATCCATTTACTGTCTTTTCTAGTTGTGCCGGCATTAACTACAAGCATGAACTCCTGCGGCGATAACTTAAAAATTATAAGGTCATCGATTATGCCGCCTGAGTCATTAAGCAAAAATCCATACCGGCACCTGCCTACAGGCATATCATCTATGCGGCAAGTGACAAGTCTGTCTGCGTCTTTTTCTGCAGTGGGCCCTTTCAGTATAAGCTCGCCCATATGACAGATGTCAAGTAGCCCCACCTTCTCCCTGACGTGAAGATGCTCCTCTATGATTCCCGTATATTGCACGGGCATATTCCACCCTGAGAAGGAAACCATTTTAGCCCCGGCTTTTAGGTGTTTACTATAAAGGGGCGTCTTTTTTAAGCTTTCTTTATTTTCAAGCATTTTTAAATGAATAGAAGTTTTTTATCCTTTGATTAAGCCTTGTCCGGCTCTTTCAAAGAATCAAAAACCCAGGCGTGCGGTCTTTGATAACATGCTCCCTTGTGGTTTACCCACTAAACCCTGCGTCTAAAACGCGGGGTAACCTGTAAGGTCCAAGAAGGGACCTCTTGGAATGGCTTTAATTTAACAGGTCAAAACGCCAGTCGCTCTAATTACATTATAAAAGATACAAAAATCTTGTCAAGACTCATAACGCTTGGCGCCCTACTATGCTGTATATCTACTATTTACCACTTTAGCCAAACTTTACATAAAAGGTGATAAATAGCTCTATTAATGTGAGTTCTACCTGTTTTTTGGAGATCAGTCGGTATATTAGTTAGGCGTAATAATTTAAGTGTTGCCTTTTTAAATAGGGATTTAATTTCTAAAATATATTTATGATATTCACTAACAGTCGCGGATTTCGTCTCAATATTTATCGGCTCTTTACGTTGTTTTTTAAGCCGGCGATGAACACCTAAGATTTCTGGTACAAATTTGCCTTTGCTGATCTTACTTATTTTGGCAATAAAAATATAATCGGCTTCATACAAATCAAAAGGAATCCATCCCCCCACCTTTTTAGCTAAATCAGTCCGCACCATATAGTTTAACATGTCAATGTTTCCAACTCGCAACGGTAGCTGTGGCTTTATAAATCTCCCATCTCCATAGTCAATTTGACAAACTACATATCCGGTTTCCTTATCAGTAAAACCATCTACCATTTTTTCGATGTAATCTCGCCTGATGATATTATCATCGTCCAGACAAAACACAAATTCGCCTTTAGCAAATTTTAGCGCAAAGGTTCTCTGTAAATGGCCCACATATCCCGTATGCAATGTAAATAAATATTTTATCCTTTTATCGTTTAAATTCTGCACTAGACGTCTAACCCTGGGATCGTGGCCATCAGCAACTATAAAATATTCCCAGTTCTGATAGGATTGTTTTATAACACAATCGACAGCTTCTTTTAAGCTATCTAACCTGTCAAAGGTTGGTGTTATAATTGTTACTTTTCTTTTTTGCTGCATTTAAAGCCTTCTCTTTCTTCAACATCTTTGTAAGTTATAGTAATAAGTTATACGAGAAACTTTGTCAAGATTCGTAAGCCTTGGCTTTTAGGTAAAAACGGTGCGCCAGGTATGAACTTCTAACCATAACACCGCTGCATACGGCCCTAAACCCTATTTTGATAGTCTCTTCTTCAAAAAAGTTAAATTCTTTCGGAGTATAATATTTCTGGACCGGCCAGCTCTCATGAGAAGGACTAAGATATTGCCCCAAGTAAACTATATCTACGCCGCTCTCTTCAAGGTCTTTTACCGTATAAAAAATGTCTTTCACGTTCTCCCCCAATCCGAGAATAATAGAAGACTTAACCAGTATATTTGCTCCTTTATTTTTAATCCTCTTCAGTTTTTTTAACACTTTAAGGGATTTTTTATAATCCGCTCCTGGTCTTATTTCCGGGTAGAGATTCTCGGGCATCTCGATATTATGCCCGACTACTTCCACCTGTGAAAATGCCACTTTTTCTAAAAGTTCAGTTTTACAGTCAAAATCTGGAATTAATAGTTCTATTTTTACATGCGGAGTTCTTTTTTTTATTTCTTCGACTGTCTCCACAAAATGACCCGCTCCTTTATCCTCAAGGTCGTCACGGCTTACCGACGTTATTACAACGTACTCCATCTCGAGTTCTTCAACTGCGGCGGCAATGCGTCCTGGTTCCTCGCGATCAGGTAAAAGGGGCCTGCCGCACTTGACATCACAGAACTTGCAACCCCTCGTGCAAATATCCCCCAGAATCATAAACGTAACATGCCGCGCCTGCCAGCATTCGCCTTTATTCGGACATGTTGCTTCTACGCATACACTTTTAATATTGTTCGCCTTCAAAAGGTTCTGAACTTTGCTAAAGTTTTCATCCAAAGAGACTCTTCCTCGTATCCATTTTGGCCGTTTGAGCAAAGTGTTTTCTCCGAATGTCTGTATGTTTTGTTTTAGCATTTTCTTATCTCTTCCAAGAGTCTTAAAGCATCTTTTGGAGCGTTTGCTTCCGAATCATTATTGAAATAGGCATATACCCCCTTCTTCTCGCTAGCGGCTTCTCTTATAAAGCCTGCCCACTTTCGAAGCGCCGATATATGATACTTTCCTCCGTATAAACTCGTGCTTCCGTGAAAACGGATATAACACACCGGTCCCACTTTGATCATTGGCGATTCAGAACCCTTCATGTCGTGCAAACACATACTCATCCTCTTATTAGTAAGCAATTGGTAAATTCTTTCGTCATACCAGGACTTGTCTCTAAATTCAAAGATATATTCTAGCCCTTCTGGCAGCATGTCAGTAAAATCATCCAGTCTTTTGACATTGACCTTCCAGTGCGGGGGCAGCTGGAAAAGTATAGGGCCTAAATGTTTCTTAAGCATTTTAGCGCGTTTCAGGAACTTCTCTACCGAAGAAGCTGACGCCTTGAGTTTCTTCATGTGAGTTATAAAACGGTTTGCTTTAACGGCATATATAAATCCAGGAGGCGCCTGCGCATGCCATTTCCTGAAAACAGAAGCTTCCGGGAGCTGGTAAAAAGTATTATTGATTTCAACCGTTGAAAATACTTCTGAATATTCACTAAACCAGTTTTTTGATAAGCTCCCGGAAGGATAAAAAAGACCTTTCCAGTGATTATAATTCCAGCCGGAACAGCCTATATGAACATTTGCTTCTCTAGCCATTATATTTTGATTTTGATTTTTTAAATAAAAAGATACCCATGGTTTTTATTCCATGGGTATTTTTTACAGCTCCGTTTCTTTAAACGAAAGGTGAACATTTTACCCATACACCAGAAGGCCACGCCCGTAAGGGCGTGGATGTTCTGCTTCACCAAGGTTTCGCAGAAACTATTCCTTTGAAGCTTTAGCGAAGAAAAATGAATGGCCTTCGATGCAGGGTTCCGCTTGATGGAAAGACTGAAACTATGGATGCCATGGGCGTTAGCCCATGGAGCTTCACTTTGAAGGTTTAGTCTTTTCTTCTTCGCCTTTAGCGAATTTTCTCTCCGAAAGGTACTTATATAGCTGATAATGCTCCTTAACCTGCTCTTGTGCTTTCGCAAGAAGTATTTTAGCCCTTTCAGGATCAGTCTTTTTAAGAACGTTATACCGGTTTTCGTTATAGACATATTCTTCCAGTTTTATGCTTGGCTCTTTGCTGTCAAGTGTGAGCGGATTCTTGCCTTCCGCGTGAAGATCCGGATTATACCTAAACAGCGGCCAGTGACCGGCAGCGACGGCCCTCTTCTGCTCGTCATAGCCCATAATCAAATTGTACCCATGAGCTATACAATGCGAGTACGCTATTATTATTGACGGCCCTTCATAGGCTTCGGCTTCCAGAAAAGCTTTCATGGTCTGCATGGGATCCGCACCCAATGCGATTTTGGCCACATACACGTAACCATAGCTAAGCGCCATTAAACCAAGATCTTTTTTACCGATGGGTTTTCCGCTTGCCGCAAACTGTGCCACCGCGCCCATTGGCGTAGCTTTTGAGGCTTGCCCTCCCGTATTTGAGTAAACTTCGGTGTCAAGAACCAGGATATTTACGTTTCTGCCCGCAGCCAGCACATGATCAAGTCCGCCATAGCCTATATCATATGCCCAGCCATCCCCGCCGAGTCCCCATACGGATCTTTTTATAAAGTAATCCGAAATGCTTAATAGTTCTCTGCAGTCATCACAGTCGCATCCCTTAAGCATTCCTACAAGTTCCGCTACGCGTTTTCTCTGCTGCTCGATCCCTTCTTGTGAGGACTGATCGGCCGTTTTTATCTCCTGGAGGAGCTTTTTCATCTCTGCCTTGCACTTACCTGCCGAAACGATCCTATCTGCAAGTTCCCTGGCGTATTCGCTGTATTTATCTACCGTAAGACGCATTCCGTAAGCAAGTTCCGCCGCATCTTCAAAAAGGGAATTGTTCCAGCTGGGCCCCCTGCCGTCGGGTCTCTGGCAATACGGCGTAGTAGGCAGATTCCCGCCGTAAATAGAAGAGCAGCCCGTTGCATTGGCGATTAAAGCCCTGTCGCCGAAAAGCTGCGTAAGAAGTTTAACATAAGCTGTCTCCCCGCAGCCCGCGCATGCCCCCGAATACTCGAATAAAGGCTGCACAAACTGCACGCCGTTCATGACGTTCCGGTTATAAAGCGAATGGTCCGCTTCCGGAAGACTTAAGAAAAACTTATGATTCTCCCTTTCCCGGTCCCTTAAAGGTTCCTGAGGCATCATTTTAATGGCTTCTTTAGCTTTCATGGGACAGTAATTTACGCACACACCGCATCCCGTACAGTCTTCGGGGGCTATCTGAAGCGTATAGACATAACCTTCCTTACCCTTAGGGGGTTTTGGCAAGGTATGTTTGAAAGTCTCCGGCGCATCTTTCAGTAAATCCTCTTTGTATAATTTAGCCCGTATTACCGAATGGGGGCAGAGCATGGTACACTTCCCGCACTGGATACAGGTCTCCGGATTCCATACGGGGATGTTTATAGCGATGTTGCGTTTTTCGTACTGTGTCGTAGCCGTGAGCCATGTGCCATCGGAAGGCATCTCTGAGACCTTTACCGTCTCTCCTTCAGCCCGCAGGAGTTTCGATGTCGTTTCTTTGACAAACTCGGGAGCATCGTCCGGAACGGTCTTTCTTGCGACTATCTCGCCGGTGGTTTTATCCGGAACTTTAACTTCCTCTATGCTGGTAAGCGCCATATCTACTGCGCGTACGTTCATGTCGACAATCTTGTCGCCCTTCTGGCCGTAAGTCTTCTTAATGGCTTCTTTTATAGCTTTAACCGCTATTTTCTCATCAATGACTTTGGATATCTTGAAAAACGCGGTCTGCATTATCACGTTTATGCGTCCGCCAAGCCCCACTTCTTTGGCTATTTTTATCGCATCTATAACGTAAAACTTAAGTTTTTTGTCGATTATCGCTCTCTGGACTCCGGTGGGCAGTTCCTTCCAGACATTGTCTTTATCATGCATGGACGTAAGAAGAAAAGTTCCGCCCTCTTCGATGTTTTTAAGCATATCGTACTTCTCAAGAAACGAGAAATTGTGACATGCCAGAAAGTTGGCCTTTGTGATAAGGTACGGGCTTCTGATCGGCTTTTTCCCGAAACGAAGATGCGAGATAGTAACCGCTCCCGCTTTCTTTGAATCGTACACAAAATACCCCTGCGCGTTATTGTCCGTCTCTTCGGCTATAATCTTTATGGAATTTTTGTTAGCGCCAACGGTGCCGTCCGACCCTAATCCGTAAAACATGGCCCTGTAAGTATCTTTACTTTCGGTGCTGAACGAAGGGTTATAGTCGAGACTGGTACCCGTAACATCGTCGTTTATCCCTACAGTAAAATGGTTTTTGGGTTTATTCTGAGACAAATTGTCGAATACGGCTTTAATCATTGCGGGTGTAAACTCAGCTGACCCCAGACCGTAGCGTCCTCCGACTATCTTGGGATATTCATTAAAGGGGGCTATACCCTCCTCCAAAGCCTCACCGATCGCGGTGCGTACGTCTTCATAAAGAGGCTCACCGAGACTGCCGGGTTCCTTGGTCCTGTCCAGAACCGCAATACCTTTAACTGTAGAGGGGAGCGCATTAATAAAGGCACTCGTGCTGAAAGGACGGTAAAGTCTTACTTTAAGAACGCCGACTTTTTCGCCTTTATCAGTAAGGTATTCCACTGTCTCGTGAACAGCTTCGCTTCCGGAACCCATGATCACAATGACCCGTTCCGCATCCTCTGCTCCGACATAGTCAAACAATTTGTACACGCGTCCGGTAAGCCTTGCAAACTTATCCATGGCTTTCTGGACTATGGCGGGACATTCCTGATAATACTTGTTGACGGACTCCCGTCCCTGAAAATACACATCAGGGTTCTGGCTGGTCCCGCGTATTACCGGATGCTCGGGGTTCATCCCCCACTTGCGGTGCGCATGGATAAGTTTATCATCAAGCATCTTTCGCATATCATCAAAAGTAAGTTCCGAGATTTTCTGGATCTCATGGGAGACGCGGAACCCTTCAAAATAATGCAGAAAGGGTATCTTTGACTCGAGCGTCGCGGCCTGCGCGATAAGTGAAAAATCCATCGCTTCCTGGACGCTTCCCGAAGCCAAAAGCGCCCAGCCGGTTTGCCTGGTAGCCATAACATCAGAATGGTCTCCGAATATTGAAAGCGCCTGACAGGCGATCGAACGGGACGCAATATGAAAAACCGAAGGCGTAAGTTCACCCGCGATCTTATACATATTGGGTATCATAAGAAGCAGTCCCTGTGAAGCGGTAAACGTTGTCGTAAGTGCCCCTGTCGTCAAAGCTCCATGCACGGCTCCGGAAGCTCCCCCTTCAGACTGCATCTCGACCACTATGGGAACAGTCCCCCATATGTTCTTCTGGCCCTTAGCTGATTTGACATCGGATATCTCACCCATAGGGGAAGAAGGGGTGATCGGATAAATCGCAATAACTTCGTTTGTAGCGTGTGCGACATGCGCAACGGCGCTATTACCGTCATGAGGAACCATATTGTGTCCCATTATATAACCTCCTGATTTTTAGAATAGAATTGGAATTTAAGGAATATCGTTAATGCATGATATATTACGCATTAAGGTCTTATATTGTAACATAAGAGATACCGCTTGTTAAGGGGTTTTCTTGTAAATTTCACTGCTTTTTGCTCTTGTAGACACAAAAAAGGCGGGCTCATTAACTCTTGAGCCCGCCCCCCTTGTTTACTAATAGAAAAAAGAGCTATTCGCCCAGCGTCGATCCGGCCGCCGGTGCTGCTCCCGCAGTAAGCGACATATAAAAACTCATAAAAGCAACCATCATAACGATCGGTATATAGGACTGAACTGCAGCGTTTACAATAGCTATTAAAACCTGGCTGATACCTATAGGCAGCGGCACGGTTACCAGCCCTATAATAAACCCGACGATCAGCGAGATTATCAAGCTTACTATCAGCATAACTATAAAAAGGCCCAGCGTCTTGAAGAAATTGGTCTTTGCCACCAGAATACCTTTTTTTAGAGCCGGTAAAGCGCCTATATCATCGACAACTATCGAATATACCGGATAAACCAGAAGGGTTATAATGCCCACTGCCGCAAGTGTAACTATGACCGCTACAATGCTTCTCGTTGCGACATTGTCTCCCAAAAGAAGCACTCCGGCACTTATCAGGCTGAGCACAAGAACAACGCCTATCGCGATAAGGATGTAGAGAAGCAAAAGCGCAAGTATCCTCAGGTAAAATTTTTTCCCGTAATCGGTGAACTGAGCCATGTTGGCCGCGGCAGACTTTATCTGGTCTTTTACCAGCCCCAATGCCCCTCCCTGCAGGAATATAAATATCAGGAAAAACAGAATGCTTGATATGATCGATACTGTAACGATCCCCGGGTTACCTGCCCTTTCCGGATTGGCTAAAGGCAGACTTATGAGGCCTATAACCACGTTAAAGACAAAGAACACCAAAACCACGTTCATGAGTTTCGAAGTCTCTGTGAACCCTTTTTTGACAGCTTCTAAAATACCCATACATCCCTCCTTATTACTATGTTTTTAAAAACCTATCCCCTTCAGATTTATATCCTTATTACTATCTAGAGTATAATGACAATATATATGGTGTCAAGCTTAAATAAATGAACGTCTTATGAAGCTTTGAAACATATAAAAACCCTATTAAAAAACGGTTTTTAAACTCCTCTTCGTTCCTCAAAAGCTCTTTGAATCGTGGCAATATCTGCGTATTCGAGAGAAGCCCCGACAGGTACCCCCCTCGCAAGACGTGAGACTTTAATTTTAAAAGGTTTCAATGCCTCGAAAAGATATAAAGCGGTAGTTTCCCCTTCCGTTGTAAAATCAGTCGCTATGATAACTTCCTTTACATTGGGCCTTTTTACCCTCTGAAGCAGCTCCTTGATCTTAAGGTCCTCCGGGCCTACACCGTCAATCGGTGAAAGTTCCCCCAATAGGACATGGTAGAGCCCCCGGTATATACCGCTTTTTTCCATGGCGATGACGGCGCTCGGACTCTCAACCACACATATCTTGGAAGAGTCCCGCGTCTTATCGGAACAGATGAAACAGGCTTCTTTGTCGCTTAAATTATTGCATTCTTTGCAGAAGGTGATATCCTCTTTGACTTGGCGTATATGCTTAAGAAGAGAAGAGATCTCTTCGTTAGAGGATTTCAAGATATAAAAGGCAAGCCTTTGTGCCGACCGTACGCCTATGCCGGGCATCCTGCAGAACTGGTCGATAAGCCTTGTCATAGGCTGGGGAAATCCCTTTATCACTATTAATCCTCCAGAAAATCACGCACTATCTGCCCGCCGAAAATGTCCATGGCTTTTTCTATAGATGGTTTCATTTTTTCCTTCGCCTTGGTTTTTTTCTCGGCGTTATTCTCTTTCGCCTCTATGTCCTCTTCCAGAAATTCCAGGATGGTAAACTCTACACGCGGGGAAGTGCCCGTGATCTTGCTTACCGCTTCTTCGACAACACTTTTATTCCCATTCGCCTCAAGCGCCTCTTTATTAAAAGCATGGGCCTTGCCGAACCCTATGACCACTTTTTTTGCGCTAAGTTCGACGGGTTTAGCCGCGCTAAGGAAAGTAAAAACGGACATCTTCTTATTTCTCACGTAATTTAATACCGCTTTCCAGTTAAAATTTGCCGCATCGATGCCGCCCTTGGCAGGTTCATTATCGTCATCGGGTCCAGACGCAGTTTCTTCGCCCTTCTCAAAAGTGGCCTGTCCGGGTGCGGGATTTTGAACATTATTACTGGAAGTGTCCTCGGAAAGGCGCGGGGGTTCTACAAAGTCATTTTCCCCTGAACCTTGACCCATCTCCTCCAGTTTTGCCAGGATTTCCGCCAGTGAAAGTGCCCCTTCCCTCCCGGCAAGCCTGATAAGCGCTATTTCTAAAGGAGCACGCGCAAACATGGCGCTTTTCATCATCACCAGGCAATGCGAAATGTTCTGCAGAATATAGAGAATCTCTTCCAATGATATTTTCCCAAGCTGCTCATTCAGCTTATTAAGCTCTTCCTGAGTAAACGCCATGTCGACAGTCGCTTCCCCCGTCGTCTTAAGTATCATTAGGTCCCTGTAATGGGATATCAGGCTGTTGGCAATGAATACAGGGTCCTTGCCCCCCGTTATAAGGTGGTCAAGGCTTCTGGCAACCCCTGCGGGCTTCTTGTCGATAATAGCATCCGCAAGTTCAAACATCTTGTCCTTGTGGACCATCCCCAAAAGCTCAATGACGTCGTCAGCGCTGATTTTGTTCCCCGAAAAAGAGATCATCTGATCAAGTATGACAAGCGCGTCTCTTAAGCTCCCGTCGGAACTGCGTGCGATGAGTAACGCCGCTTTTTCATCGACATCAAGCTTCTCTTTTTTAGCTATATCGGACAATCTTTCAAGTATCATCTTCGGGGGTATCCTCTTAAAATCAAACCTCTGGCAGCGCGACATAATGGTGGGGATAACCTTATGCGGCTCTGTCGTCGCGAATATGAACTTCACGTGCGCGGGAGGCTCTTCCAGGGTCTTAAGAAGCGCATTAAACGCTTCCTGCGTAAGCATGTGGACTTCGTCTATGATATAGATCTTGAATTCTCTTCTTGACGGCGAAAATTTGACGTTTTCCCGAAGCGTTCTGATCTCATCGATACCCCTGTTTGAAGCGCCGTCTATCTCAAGCACATCGATATTATTCGCCTGTCTTATCTCCCTGCAGGAATCACACTTGTTACACGGCCTTTTATTTGAATCGGCTTCACAATTAAGCGTCTTCGAAAGAAGCCTTGCAACGGAAGTCTTTCCGACACCTCTGGGCCCGCAAAAAATATACGCATTGGCTATCCGCCGGTTAAGGATGGAATTCTTAAGCGTCCTCGTAACGGCTTCCTGCCCGATAACGTCATCAAACGTCTCGGGCCTGTATTTTTGAGCGAGTACCTGGTATGACATAAAGATTAGTTAAAATGTAAAAAGTGAAAAACTGGTATTGTAACGAGCGTTTATTTTATAACACAGGGCGTCTTAAAATTCAAGTACCGCCTTTTTCGGGTGCTGTCTATCTTTCCATAAGTACCGAAGCTGCTCCGAATATACCTACGTCTTTTTTCAGCTTCGCCGGGATTACCGGCGTCTTCCTCGCGCAGATATTTATGGTCGCGGGCGGGATAGCCTTTCTGATCTCCTTGAAGAGGACATTACCCAGCATAGATACCCCGCCGCCGATGACGATGATTTCCGGGTCAAGTACGCTTATCATGCTGCCCAGCCAGATGCCCAGGAGCCTGCCTTCTTCGCAGATAGCCTCAAGTGCGACTTTGTCCCCCAGGGAAGCCGCCTCACCTATAGTGACCATTGTTACTTTGCTTAGAGAACCACCCGCAAGTTTAAGTATATTCGTTTTTGTGCGCGGGGCCTTTTTGAGCCTCTTAAGGAGGCGTTTTACAGTATAGGGCCCGGAAGCCAAAGCTTCGATACAGCCGATATTTCCGCAGTTACACCGCGCATCCTTAGCATCGTATTTTATTGTCACATGGCCGCCTTCACCGGCCATACCGTTTTTACCGTGGTATATTTTTTTATCGATAATGATCGCGGTGCCGATTCCCGTACTTACCGTCACATAGAAAACATGCTTGTGTCCTTTGGCCGCGCCCCATATGACTTCGGCCATTCCCGCGGCGTTTGCATCGTTTTCAAGCCTGGTTTTCTTGTTGAATTTCTTTCTGATAAGAGAAGCGAGCGCGACTTCCCTCCAGCCGGGCAGGTTCGGCGGATTATGTACGATACCCCTGGCCGGATCAAGCGGGCCGGGCGCGCACACCCCGATCCCGTCAATATCCTTCATGCTGATGGAACTTGCTTCTACAAGATCTTTGATGGAAGAGTATACCTGATTAAGGGAACGCTTTAACCCTTTCGCCGCAAGTGTGGGAATGACTATCTTTCCGATGAGTTTGCCGCTACGCGAAACGATCCCCGAAGCTATCTTCGTGCCGCCTATATCAACGCCGATTATGTATTTCCTCATAGGAAGATATTATCACATAAAAAAAGATTGAGAACAAGCAGAAAGCGCACCCTGGCAGTGAAGCTCCATGGGCTAACGCCCATGGCATCCACAGTTTCAGTCTTTGCGTCAAGCGGAACCCCGCACCGAAGGCCATTCATTCTTCTTCGCTAAAGCTTCAAAGGAATAGTTCCTGCGAAACCTTGGTGAAGCAAAACATCCACGCCCTTACGAGCGTGGCCTTCTGGTGCATGGGTTCCAAGAAATTACGCCGCTTGCCTTACCAGCTGTGTCGCGAAATTGTATACATCTATCGGTATGCGTTCGGCGCTTGGGAGTGACCTGATAAGGGCCATAAGGCCATTAATAACGTCATTGAGGTCATATTCACCTGAAATAAATGTGGTAATATACATCCTTAAGTCTTCTGGATGATATTTGTTCTCATCTCCGTAGGTCTTTATGAAAGTATAATATAACTTTGCTGTTTCCTCCTGGATCTCTTCACGATCCTCCGGGCTTCTAAGCATGCGCACAACGCCTAAACCTAATACGATGGCTCGCAACGCGCCCGTGGGATCGTCTTCTTTTCCCAGCGGGACTATGACTGAATTGGTAAAATCACTGATGTCATCTACTCTTTTCTGAAGCTGGCGTTTTAACGTTTTTTCGTCCTGGCCCCTTGCAACAGTCAATAAGGATATGACATTTTCTCTTGATGCTTCGATTCTTGCCAGTTGACTCGGTGCCGGAAGACCGTAAGCGGCATATGTTTCATCTTTTACCTTTTCATATATCTCTTTATGCGGGTTTTCCGGATCTGCTGCAATCCTGTACAATTCGACAAGTTTATTAGCGCCGGCAAGGGCGACCAACCATTCTTTTACCGAATCATCCTGAGCGTTTTCAAGAAGTTCAAGCGGCACCTTTATAAGTATAGGCTTCGCGTCTTCCCTGGAAAATCCTCCGAAAGCATCCAGGTTTTCCTTGATGCGCGCTTTAACGCTTTGTTCAAAGTCTTTAGGTTTCCTTCCTTTATCTAAAAGTGCTGCTCCGGTAAGTGTCGTCACTGCTGCACCTAAAGCCACGATTTCCAGAATGTTTAGCGCGCTCATATCATCAGGGTTTTTGCTTTTTACCGCAGTTGCATCCCCCTTAAAATTGCCTTCTTTGCCTTCAAGTTTCTCGAGAGCGCCATCTGGAAGCCATTCCTCTTCCCCTTTCATAAGGATATCAACTGCCGCCTCTTCTTCGGTTAAAGGAGCTTCGATTTTCTCAGCGGGGTGCTCTTCTTCTTGTTTTTCTGTCTTTTCTAACTCTTGTTCCGCGGGAGCTTTTTCCCCTTTTTTTTGTTCCGCCGGAATTTTTTCTCCTTCTTTTTTATCTCCTTCTTGCCCGATTTCAACTTTAGTCCGTTCGATAAGCTTACCCTCCTTGTCATATATTTCTATATAAATCTCTTCTTCACCATCAGGCCTTACCCAATCGTATTCATAGCCTTCACCCTCTTCCCCCTCATTTATCGCCCATTCGTAAGTACCATAATAGTGTTCGAATACCCGGCTGCGCTGATTCCATGGATACTTTTCAAGCTGTAAAGGTTCACTTGAAAAAAACGTACTTCCTCCGTAGGTTTTCGGAGCTATATATGTAATTGAGTGATAAAATTTTTCACCGGTAAACGGGTCAGTAACAACAATGACTATGGTTACGCCCCACAGATGGCTTGCATTGGTAACTATTTCAGTCATACCATTTCTCATATAACTCGGTGGTCTTTCCCATGTCGTATTCCCGTACTCGGCGCTTACATAGAACCCAAGCGCCCAATCGTAATCACTTCCGCCCCCACTGCCAAAATAAATCGTATCGATTATTATGTAATCATCTAGAGTTCCATATCTGATCTGCTGCATGATGAGATTACCGCTTGCATCAAATTCGGAATAAATATTAGTCATGCCTTCCAGATAATATTTTGTCTGCGCTTTAACTTTTCCATTCAGGTGATACTCAAGGTAATAGATATGGTATCCCGTATCAACCGTAGGACCCGAAAACCCGTATTCTTCGACCAGTATGCCGTCTTTATAAATTTTTGTCGGTGTTCTGTATACTTTAAAAACAACATCGCCGCTTGTATCATACTCGTATCTTATAAGTATCTCTGAAAATGTCGGATTACTTAGATCTGCGTAGTTCCCTTCCTGATATACATCCTTATACAAAACTTTATCTGTACCGTAAAAATATGTAAAATCATACGCTTTACCACCTTCCACATCTGGCGTTAACCTTATTGCTACGTCTATCCTGCCATATCCCTGACCACCAAAATCCTCGTCTATATAGTGGTAATATATGTTGCCGTCGGGATCCGGAGTGCTAAATGTCTTTGACTCAATACGCCCGCTATCATAATAAGTATAAGTGGGAGCGCTTGTTACGGTTATTCCCATAGGCGCGTGGGAAAGAACCGGTGTTTCCTGTTCCGCCAATATTTCGATCGGTTCTGATACCACGGCTGCTTCTGGTGCAGTTATTCCCCCATAAAAGCTCTCCTCCTCTGCAACAATCTTACCATCGGCATCATGTTCGACATAAGGCGCCATTTCAGCGGCTACTTCTTCGTTTATAACAACCTCTAAAGGCGCGTAAACAGCCGAAATGTCATCAACCGGCCCTGCCATAAAAGGCAAAGTGTTTGTATCAACCCCCACCCCATTTAATGCCAGGCGGGGTTCAAGCCGTTCGAATGCCAGCCTGTGCTTTTTATTTGCTTCAAGACTTAATATACGAGATATCTGATAGGGCAATATTATAAATGGCGTCAACGTATACGCGACTTTTTCACTACGAATACCAAAGCTGTGTATGAACTCGTGCAGCTTTACAACAGCCCTCGAAAGACCATCAAGCCGGCTGATTATCGAGGCATCCTCGTCTTTTGTATATCTTTGGGATACTTCGCATCCTCGCCAGTTTTTCTTTAGATAAAGTATTCTTTTTGTATTTATATCATATTTGGCGATCGGAACTTTCCCGTCGCCAACTATATTTTTGATTGCTCTATATGTGTGAAAGTCCATAAGGCTGTGAATTGTTGACAGCATTATAAGAAACCCCGCCCAGTCCTGGGATATATATCCGAGTAAAAACGCCCCGGCTATAATAACGCCTATACCGGAGGCGTAATAGATCGCCCGTTTTAATCCGCTCGTCTCGATCTTGTCAGAATCTTCGCTTTCTTCCTCTTTCTTTTCCGCTTGCGGGAGTATCTCCGAAAGAACATCTTCCATCTTTTCTACAAGCACTTTTTCAACTTGGGCAAAATCCTCTTTTTTGGCATTGGCGACTAGCGCCTCCTGCAAAGGTTTTGAGTAAAGAAGCTCTACCGCAAGCTTTCCCCCTTGGTACTTTTCGTCTATCTGCCACATCGAAGCAGGTACATAATTCTCGCCTGAAAGATTAGTAGGGCTGTTTGGATCAAAATAGCGGAGGGTCACATTACCGCCTTCGACGTCCTTTACATCCATCTCTATCAATATCTCCGTAATCGCACCGGTCGCGTCCTTTATAACCTTGAAGTCATTGAGCTCAAGGCCAAAGTCCCGTATTTCTTTCCCATCTTTTATATAGATGTCTTTAATCGCCCCTGCATCTCTCTCCTCTTTCCCTTCCCACAGGAACTTAGCAAGACTAGCAACGTCATCAATAGACACTGTTTCCATAGAGCCGTATTCGTCGATTAAAGCTGTCAGCATGAAACCTTTCATCGCTTTCGTAGTGCGAATAGCGATTAGAGTCTGCCAGTTAAGATCAAACGGGGCATAGGAACGGCTGAGCGGCGGCTGGAGTGCTATAGCATCGCTTAGATTTATATTTGTGAAGAAAAACGATATAGCTACAACTGCGGTAAGGGCTTTAAAGACAAGGGTCTTTTTTAAGCGACTTACAGAAAGCCCAAGATGCTTTCTTCCTATTGATATGTTATTTTTCGTGTCACTCATAGTTTTATGCCTATCTCCCTCTTTTCCTATTGAATTAGAGGTATCATTGTGCGATATTAAGGAAATTACATATTTTAACTTTCTTATAGTTTAACATCATTATATCATCAGTTCTAATATATTCAACAAATTACTAGATAACTTTTTTTTATTTAACATCTACTTTAGGTCTTTTAAATATATATACTTAAAACCATGCCCTTATGCTTTTGTTATAAACTCCTTAGTCAATATGTATATATCTACCGGATCAAACTTCTCAGCATCGGGTATTACAAGCTTTAAAGTGACTATTTTACGTGGATTCCCGTTTTCGATACACATGGCTATAAGCTCTTCCTCTGTCATCTCTTTTACATTTGGTATCTGCCGGTACCAGCCCCAAAGACGTGTTCGGTACTCTTTAATCAATTCATCTTTGCTCCTCTCAGACTCGTCGATTGTCCCAAGCGCCCTTACCAGGGTAAAAAATACAGCCTCCACATATGGATAATAATATGCCTCCGGATCGAATCCTTTCGCTTCATCGAGGTCTGAAAGATCGAGTGCTGTAATAAACGAATTTTCAAATTTTTCAAAATCATTTATATTTGTCTTGCTTGTAAGGACAATGACATTTTCGCTTTTAAGCCGACCGGACTCCTCTATTCTCGCTTTAATCTTGGCCTTATCGTCACTGTCCGCAATTATCAGGTTCTTTAAAACACGTGCCATATTGCCGTTATTGCCCTGCATCCTTTTTAACGGTTTTATTACGCAATCATCTATCAGTTTCTTTATCCGGTCGCTTGCCGGTGCCGGTAGATCTAAAAGGAGTACAACCTCTTCATCTTGCTCCGACTTGCCTTCGGCCCAGTTTCTCAGGGCGTTGGTCACCAGCGGCACTATTTTATCGACATTGTTTATTATTTCTTCCGCGGTTCCCAGAGCGGGATACTCTTTGCTTTCAGTTTCGGCAGCAAGTCTGGCCTCTTTCAGTTTTTTTAGCTCTTTTATCATATCCGTAAGCTCTTTATCCCTGGGGCCAAAAACCTCCCACTGAAACGCCCTTAAAACGTAATGGGCCCTTATCTGCTTCTCCGCATTCTCTCCTGCTTTAGCAAGCATAAGTTCTAATTTCTCGGGAGCCTTTTCCTTTAGATAAGATTCTATTTTCTCTAAAAGCCCGTCTCCGCCATCCATATCTATTATCGCATGAGCGATTTCGTGAAAGAGAAGAACTGGTATTGCAAGAAGATTTTTTGATATGCCTATTAGATCGCGCATGGCAAAGCAAAGTACTGGATCATCGGGATGGTCGAATGTGATGGTATTTCCTTTGAAGTTGAGTAAATATCTATTTATTATTTCAGAAACGATATCGTTATTTGTATCTTTGTCCAAAGTTTCCAGAGCTTCTCTTATTTCCTCAGGCGGGGCTCTGTCAAGATCTGCCGCTTTGCTTAAATCTATTATTTTAGTTTCATCTTCCCAATTTACCAAGGTACCTGTTAAGGTATTAGTCTCCGGTGCATACTGCGGCTCTTTCTCTTCGGCTGCTTTATATTTGCCGACGTGGCCCGCGGATCTTCTTTCCTCAGGCTTGACTTTAACCGAACCTTTGTAGTCCTCAGTGGTAACCTCTCCGTTCTTATTTAAGACGACTTTGCCATGCAGTGCTTTTGCTTCTTCAAAAACCTCAATATTGTGCGCAGCCCATCTGCATATCTCATGATCTTTTGATTTTTCAAATGTCTTTCTGTCCCAGATGTGTATTGCATACTCCTGGGGCCGTGCAACAGCAACGTTTCTTCTTCTTAAGCCATCTTTCTCATCTGTCGAGTCCGAAAGGAAACCTGCATTGCCCCAACGGTTGGACCTGACCCAGGAAAAAATAATGGCCCTTCTTTCGTTGCCTATCGCCTTATCGATCGTTTTAATAAAATATTTACCGCGTTCGAGATCAGCCAAAGACATAAAGTTATCACCAAGCTGTAATCTCTCCCGCAGCGCCCGGGCGGTCTCAGGTCTGGGGTGCTTAATAAAGTTATCCCTCAGCCGATAACAATCGGATACGCCGCCGGCACTATAAAGATCGTTAACACGGAACAAAACGTATTCTGACTGTGTCAAAAGCCTCTTAATGTTATCCGGCATATCCGCTCGTGCGCTTTTCTCGACGGCTGTCAGGTATTCATGAAGCTCGGAAAAGTCTAAAAGGGCTTCCGTGATACGCTCCACCTGTTTGTTATATGGTGAAATAATGCCGAGCTCTTCGGTTTTCGTTATTTTTTCATGGTTTATAAGCCAATTTACCCAGCTTATGACCCTGTTTATCTCGCCCCTGTTTATGGTGTTTTCCAGCTCCATACCCTCTTTTTCTTCCGGATACTTTCCTTTATAATTGTCTTCGATTACTACGCCGCTATCTTCCTTTCCTGCTATAAGTTTTCCGTCATAAAAATAGTTATCCATTTTAACAATAAGAAATCCGGACCTGCGTTGCACCTCAAGCATGTGGAAGTTAGGCCTGGTTACCTTGAATATGTCATTTTCAAAGAGATCAAGAACTTTTTCGAGCATAGATATACGGAATTCAGCGCGTTTTTTTATGGTAAAAATCTCGTCTTTCACTGAACGCCTTTCGCCAAAATCGCCAAGGGTGAAACAATTTGCATGATTTGTCAGCTCATCTATTGCAAATCGTGCGTCATCATCATCCAGACCATATGCGGGCAGCTGCGCCTGGTCTCCTACAAAAATAACTTTTGTAAGTCCGTTAAGCATATAAACCGCCCATAATGACTCGGCAATCGTGGCTCTGCTTGACTCGTCAACAATAAGATAATCCGCACATTTTAGCTTTTCCTGCGGATTAATATCACGATCGGTAAAAAACCCGTTTATAGTAGCAGCGATAAAATGTCTTTTTTTGCCTGCGAGAACCTCAGAAAGCAGTTCTGTCTTACGCGCCCATAGCGCATAAATGTCAGGGTCATCTATCGCGTCTTCATTGTTCCCAACGCGTACAATAAAACCGTTTTTGTTTAATTCCTTCTCAACAACGGCATCGACTCCAGCATGAGTCTGAGAGGCGAGTACTACACTAGATCCAAGCTCTTCCGTAATCAGCTCCGCAAGATGGACTATGACAGTACTTTTACCTGTACCCCCAGGCCCCTGAATAAAACTCGTGAACATTCCTTCATTCAAACCGTCAAGTATCGCTTCTCTTTGCTCCGGGTCAAGAGAATACCCTGCCCCTAAACTCCTCTCCAAGCCCTTTACTATATGCTCGATCGCTTTTCTTTTTTGGGTAATCTCGGACAGTTTCTTTTTCTCCGGTATATCAAGTAAGATCCCCAGAGCATAGTCAATCACCTTACCCTTTTCATCCCTGGCGGATTTCATTGCGGTAGCTCTAGCAAAAGTTCCTTCCAGCGGCAATTCCATATGAGTGCTTTTCTTAAGCGACATGATAATTTCTCTCAGCATATCGCATTGGTTCTTCCAAACATCGTTTTTCGCTCTTGCTATAGTGCCGCCTTCATCCAAAGCCGTCTTCCATCTTTGTATCAATTCATCGTACCCTTCTCTGACCCGGGGCAGCTCAAAACTGAGCCTATCATTTTCGACCGATCTAACTCTGAAAAACGGCTGCAGTTCATCCTCTCCCTCTTTGAAGGGGGTTATTTTGAAAGTATCGCCATGCAAGGCATATTTTCGTATATCAATTGGTGAACCGCTTTTGGGATCCGAAAAACCAGTAACAACAATACCTTTATGTGTCACGTAAAAATTACTAAAGGCGAACGCAATAATATCCGTCTTTATTTGTTTTTTCTGACGTTTATCTCTGTTTTCTTCTGCCACATGCATTGCATATAACATAAAATACGCATCGATAAGATCCGGAAGCCAGATATTTGCTACCGCGTGTGAGATTATTTTTTGAGCTTTCTCCATGTATTTCATCTCGGGCTCATAGTCTCTGAGCTCATAAACAAGCCGCGCTATATTAAGAACATAGGCATATTGCCGCTTAATTAAATCCGGATCTTTTTCGTCCTGTGCGATGTTAAATTCCTCTATTGCCTTCCTTAGTATTGTCTCAAACACAAGGTCCTTTGTTTCTTTCTCCGGATATTTTAAAAGAGCCTGCGCTTGTTCATAAATGTCCTTAAGAGAGGCGCCTTTCCTTTTAATGATTTGTATGCGGCTATTTACTTTGTCTTCAATAGCCTTCAGCTTCTCATAAAGAGGACTTAAGGCCGGGTGGCCTTCGGAGATGACTACACCAAGAGGGTGGTCCCCTGAATTAGCGGCTTTATTTAGTCTCTCCCTGGCCGCGTTGTATTCGCCGTTTTCAAGGTATTTAGCTACTTTGGATCGTGTAACAACTAAATTGTTCACCTTGCTTAATTTCTTATCTATTTTAGGAACACTTTCAGCATTATCCGCCTTACCAAGGATCTCATAAGCTTCCTCTACCCTTCCTTCGTCAATAAGTTTTTTAGCTTCTTCAAGTATTGATATAACCAGCTTAGTGGCATGAGCAAATTCGTCGTTCGGATTAATCTCAAGGAGCCTCTGGCATGCTTCTTGGGCTTGATCAAAACGATCGTCGTTATAGTTTTTCTTTATATCTTGCAGGAGTCCAACTGCCTTTTGCGCTTTTTCTCTCTGGATGTTTAGTTTTGCAGTAAAATCTTGTTTTTCCTTGCTGCTTTTTTTGGAATTTCTCAATCTTGACAAGGCTCTATCAACAAGTTTAATCGCATCCTCATATTGCCTCTTTCCTATTAAATATTCTGCGGCAAAATTATATTCTTCCGGAGTGAATTTTGAACTGGCCCTTTGCTGTATGGCGTCAATATGTTTTTTAAGCTTTGGTAGACGGTTCTTCGCTTTCTTCCCACCGACAATTTCTTTAATATCCGTAACAAAAAGATCAATTATTACCTTGTATTGCGTTGGCAGATTATAGGCCCATTCGATAATCTTTATATCGATATTCGCCTCGGGTTCTTTGGTCTCGTCGAATTCTTTTTCTCCATTAATGATTGATTTGAGATGCTCGATCAGAACGGGAATCACCTCCGGCGTCACTAAGGCATCGAGGGCACGAAACACGCTATATGCTGCTTTTTGGGAAAGGGCCTTTTCTTTCCTGTCTAGTAAGAGTTCCACTAACATTTTCACAATAATATCCTGAAACTGTTCAGGAACCCATCTTATAAATGGAGCTTCTACAAACGTCGGACTTTTCTTGCTACCGTCATCAGGACGTTTGGCTTCGCGCTCGATTCCCTCTCTTAACACACTAAGAGCCTGTTCGTCTTTTCCGTCTAATTTATAAGCGCTGGTCAGCATTATCAGCGTTAAAAGAATATCAAATGTTTCACTTTGAGCTTCATCACTTTCAGTCAATTTTTTAAGCGCCTCCTCAAGTAGTGTAATCGCTTCTGTATATTCGCCTTTAAAAATATGGAAATTAGCTCTGGCTTGTGTTAACCATGTCCCTTCTTCTTGCTCCGCCAGCATCTCTTCCGCAATGGCATAAAGCTCTTCTAGTGAGAATCCTCCCGGAGCGCAGCTGTGATCATCTATGGTCAGGTGCCGATATATGAGTTTTTGCAGTAAAAACACAAAATGCATTCTGTTCTTTTTCGTTTTGTGCGTCGCTTTGGCTAGAGGCACTATCGCTTTTGCAAGACCTTCAGTATGATTTATCACACAGGCCAGTTCCGCAAGATTCCCGGCAGCATTAAAACTAGGATCTTCTCCCAAATTATCAATACGCTTATCAATAGTTTTTTTAACTGCCTTGGCTGCCTTTTCATTGGTTACACATAACTTTATTAGCATACTTATGGGCATTGTCACTATTGAGTTGAATATTTCTTCGTATAAGCGTACTTCATCGTACCCCTCAGTAAAAGGTTTTCCCTGTTCTGCACGACTGGTTAAAATGTTTATTGAGTTTATCCATATATTTAATATCTTTTCTGCTTCTTCCTCTTCTCCTTTATCTTTCAACACTAATATATAACCAATAAAAGCTGATAGCGCATGAGGGCTTTTCCGCGCGATATCTTCCTTCCCTGTTTTCATCATGTCACTATAAAATCTTCTGGCCCTTTCATCATTACCTATAATGCTTGCAAGTTGCGCCAGGTTATTATAAAGAGTGACGCATAGCCGTTCATTTCTAGCCGCGACCTCCTGAAACTTTTCGTTGTATTTTGTGATATTTTTAGAGGTAAAAAATCTCCGCAGGTTCTCTTTAAACTCTCTTTGTTCCTCAGAATCTTCGGGAAGTAAAAATAAATACTGCTTCATAACATCGGCAGCTAGCGGATACACTAAAACGTCTAAAATATCTGCATCGTCTTTTTCGGTAAATAAAGGATATTTTTCTGAAGATTCTAGTTCCTTGAAAAAACGGAACGGATCGTCTTCTCCTCTGACAAAGCAGGCGTGTACCGAATCGTCACGTTTTTCAAAAAGAATGCGTCCCAAGGGGGTCGCAGGGGATCCATCACTCTGACTTATCAATGCAAATAAACCGATGTCATTCAAATCCCAAACATATTTACATGCCTCAGTTCTAAGATAGTCTGTTAAGAGCTGCTTGACCGCGGGATCCTTACATTCATAAATAACTCTTCTAAGAAATTCTCTTGTCGGTCTTCCAATTTTTGTTAGGTACGCCGATACTATCGCCAGAAAGTGCGGAACATCATCTTCTTTTAATCCTTCTTCTTCTATAAGATTTAACAAATTTTGTTGAACTATGCCTGCGCTCTTCCCGTCGAAAGCAAGCGCACCCAATGCCATTTGGTATAATCCTTTGGGACTTATTCCTTTCCATTGCTTGATATCACTAAGAACCTCATGCGCTAGCTCCTTCGTAACCTCAATGCCGTCAAGAGGATCGAAATTCGCTGCCTGGACCATAACCGACTCTGCTTGAAATCCCTCTTCCTTAAGCGTGCCGAGTTCTTCAAACCCGCGTAACATAACGCTTTTGGCTTCTTCTTTTCTTGAAAGATCTATTAGGGTGTGTACATAACTAAAAACGGTTTGTACAATCATTTCGCCGCTGTTTTCTTCGTAAAGTTTCCTATATCCTTCTTCCGCCTTAACTGCGTCCCCTTTAAGATAAGAAAACGAGGCATAATAATACTCTATCAGACTTAACCATACCTTCTTTATCTCTTCGGGCATCTCTTCGACCAGATCTAGCTCTCTTTTCTTCGCTGTTAAAACTTTTTCGACTTTGGTAATAATTTTCAAGGCTTCGCTCTTTTGGTCTTCTTTCAGGCGGTTACGAATCTGCTCTGTAAGAACTAGCATATAAAGCTTGAAGTTTCTAACATCATTCGGATCTTTTGCCAGAAGTTCCTCGGCTATTTCTAAAGCTTTTTCGTAATTTGTTTCAGTCATAATGTACGACATGGCTAGCTCATAAAGAATGGCACCTCTTAAAAGCGGATCTTTCGCCATCTCATCCTCGCCTGCTGCGATAATTTTATCTAATTCTCTTAAGCATTTCTCAAGTTCAGGTTTTAATTCTTCCTGTACACCGTTCTTCCAAGGAAACAACCCCGTTGTATATCCCCAGGATTTAAGAATCGTAAATTTAATCTCATTAGCGATCGGCAAGTTTGGATGTTTTAATAAAAGTTCATTTATAAATCTATATTTCTCCCATTCTTCCTGCCGGAAAAAGGCCATTGCTAAGTGCATAAGCCATGTTAGCTGGGCTGCTGGATTTTTATAAAAAAGAATGATATATTTTTTGGATATACTCGCAAGCTCTTCATATCGTTCCTGCCTTTGATAAATATCGGCCAAAATCTCAGCTATGTGCGGCAAAGCCGCTAAACTGTTTGGATGATTTATTGCGACAATTTCCATGGAGAATTCAGCTAAATGTGCTGCCGTTTTTAATACTGCGTCTTTTTTACTGGCTAAATGCTCTTTATCAGACATACAGGCAATCGTGCTCCCAATAAATGCGTATAGTGAGTAAAGAATTGTCGCGAAAAGCTTTTTAGGCATACCCATTTGATCCAATTGTTTCTGCAGCTTCTTCATAGCGTATTCCATTAGATTAATCCCATCGTCGACAACCTCATTAGCTATTAAGTCGCAAATTAAAGCGCTGATGTCTTCAGAAAAAGCGGCACTAATCTTTTTTTGTCCTTCTGCATCGAACTTATTTTCATCGCCGGGTACGGTTAAATCAGATTTTGCTTTAAATGCAGCTATACAGCCACCAATTAAAAGATCCAAGGTTTTCTTTGCTTGTTCCTCCGTAGCTGGGGTTGCTGTTGTTTCTTTCGGCGGCATTGGTTCTTCTGGGGCTCTTCCATCAGTATGCCCTGTCATATACACAACCGGATGGACTTGAACACCTCCGGCCCCTTCAAAGACCAAATGCCGCGTAAAAATCGATTCGATATAACTATTAATACCATCTATCAGCCAGCCTAAAACATTTGAGGGGCGTAAATCTTTTCCTGTCCGGGAGGTGATTTTTTGCAAATTCTTATTTATCTCTTTAGCATTCTCTAAATGATGAACTATTGTTGTTAAAACAAGCCCTGTAAGGTGTAAAAGAATGGATGTTATGCCAAGCGTACTATAAAAGGTTTGTGAATCAGTTAAAACGGTAGAAAGACTAAAAGGTGAGGCAAGTATGGCTGCCATAGTAATGGCATTCATTAAGGTTATTATTATCAGCGGCCTATAGAAAAGGCGCGGTGCAGGCGGTGCGTGTTTAGCCGGTAAATAGTGGAGTGCATAAAATGCCGACCATGCAATTACGCCAGAGGCCACTCCCACTCCGGGAATAAATGAAAGTGCTATAGTTAATCCCCAGAAAATAACCTGCTCGATCCAAGCCTGGTGTTTGCGAGCATTTTTCTCTCCCAACCATTCCCTTACAAGCGGTATCATGCCCCCGCCATCGGGGTACTCATCATCCTCAGGCAAAATTACGTCAATGCCGATATTCCTTAAATCCTCTCCCCATTCAAACCTTTGGTCTAAAGTTCGCCATCCATCTTCATCAGGTTCTTCTACATCTAAATCACCCGCCAGATCATCTAGATCAGCATACTCATCCATTTCACCGGTTATTTCATCATCGGATATACCCTGGTCGCTGTCCATATCGCTTTCTCCGGCCCATCCTTCGGACATATCAAAAAGATCATGTTCTTCCTCATCCGGGTATTCATCCAAATCCAGAGGTTCTTCGTCTTTTTCTTTAACGGATTTTTTCTCCTTAGGTTTCTCCTCTTTTTTCGTATTTTCTGCGGTACGATACTGTGCCCTGCGCCTCTTATCAGCTTCCCTAATCGCTCTATCAATCTCATAAAGGCTTATAAGGGCGCTGCCGCGTTCAGTCTCGGCAAATTCTATAAGAAGATTTCTTTTCTTAATCCTTTCAATAAGGTTTTCTTCCTCTGCTACATATGCAAGGATGGCCTCTTTCAGGGCTGCCACATCCTTTTCGATCATGTAGTTTAACCTGTTAAGGGCTTGTTTTTTGGCCTCCGTCTTCTTTCTGCCCTTTATAATGTTTTCTTCAACCTCCACAATATCCAGCATTGTAGGCTCTATATCGCCAGTCATCTCTTTTTCTAATGCTTCATAAAATTCTTCCTCTGTATAATATATCCCGTTTCTTTCAGGGGGTCTGCCGTATTGCTTGCTCAGCCTTTCCAGTATCCTTCTTTCTCCATACGCGGCTGTTATAAGCGTGCGTATTTTACCGGATAATTGGTAGCCCAATTCTGAATAAGCCTTGTTAAAAAGGTTCAGTTCCGCATAATATCTCTTCCCATAAAGCTCTTCAGCTATCGGTAGTATTCTTCTTCGCCCGCCGAGTAATATCCTTATAAGAAAATTAGTTTTCGCCTCCTCTTCATGGTCATGTGCTCTTTCTAAGGCCAATTTTGCGTACTCATATGCTTTGTTAAAATCATTTTTCTCAAGAAATTTCTTTGACTGCTTAAGGAAGTGTCTCGCTGTTTCAGTTTCATAGCCAAACTCTTTCCTTTTTTTAGGAATTCTTTTCTCTTGTTTTTGTTGTTCGCTTTTTTTGCCGTAAGTTCTTCTTGCCTTGGATATTTCACGGAAAAGCCTTTTGGCTTCTCTTATCTCTTTTCTGGCTTCGCGCTTTTCTGCCCCTATGGCTTTTTGGGACGCCTCTGATAATTCACTTAGTCTGTTCCAGACTTCTACATAGCTTCCATATTTGTCATAAAGATCCACCAATTCGATATATAGCTTCGGACAATCCTTTCCTCCTAATAAATGAAATTTTCTCTGGTCACTGCGATAATTTACAGGCGGAAAACCCAATTTTCTGCGCACTAATTCTACGCCGCCGTATTTCTGATTAATGAGCTGTTGCGCTCTTGAAGGAAAATACCTAAGAGCGGGGAAAAGATAACCGAACCTGTCGCTATCAGGGTCCATCCATCTTGAAAGTTCTTTCCAGTTCTTCGGCGCATATCCTATTATTGTTTCAAAGATAAGTGAAGACAGCCATGTCCAGTCTAATGACTCGTTGACAAAAGATCCGACTAATACTTTTGATCCGTCTTCTTTTTCAATATAGGAGGCAAATTCCCAGTCTTGGCCGCCCCATGTTATTTGTTCGCCGCGCCTGCCCAGATCCCAGTTATAGCGTATAAGGGCTTTTTCCGCTTCGGTGGCCCCTCGCTTATAAAGTTTTTTGAGATTTCTCTGGCTGGGAGTGAGTTTATCTTTGTTTATATTTCTATAAGGAACAGTTTCAAGAAAACTTATGACACTTTCTGCGTTAGCAAAAGGCTTTGCCTTATCTCCTACTATTTCGCCGTCCTTAATCTGTCTTTCCCTTTCCCATAAAATGCGCCGTATATCCTTGCCGCACCCTCTTTCAAAGGTGTGCGGGTTTAACGCTTTATATCTATCTTCACTGCGTACCTTGCGCAGTCTTTTTGCCTCTTTCGACATATAAATCGCATACTGCATCTCTTTTCTTTCATGGTACCGGACAAGTTCACTGTTGATCCCTTTAAGAAAAGAAAGCGTGGCATACCGCGCTCTTTCTCCGGCGCATCCCCATACAAAATTATTGTCTCTAAGCACTTTTAGCCGTATACCCATTGTTATATTTTCGGGGTAACCTTCTTCTCGCGGATCCATTATCCAGGCTACAGCCGGCATGTCTTTCTCGGTATAAAGGGGATATTTTTTGCCCCATTTGTCGTGGCCGAAAAATACTAGATATTTTTCGCCTGTCTCTGTCTCTCTTTCTTCGGGTTCAACGCTTCCCGTCTCGCGGTACATCTTTCCAGCGCTATCCTTATAATAAAGCCTCCCTATCAGGCCGCCTTTTGAACTTTGCTCCCCGATTGTTTTCGCCTTACCTTCTAACTTTTTAAGAGACGACCCGAGTATTCTTGCTGCTTTTTGCAGTTTTTCTTCCGAAAGTAATTTTAAACCCTTTTCGCAATCTGATAATTCACTGACTCTCATTCCTTTTATTTTTGCACTAATTGCGCTCAGCGTAAGCGCCTTTCTATATCTCAAAACCTTTAGTTTCAGCCCTATCAGCCGCTTATATTGGTAACTCTCCTTATCTTCTATGCTTACCGCCATAAACTTGCTGAAAGACATCCCTGTCAGAAGATAGCATTCTGTGATCTTTGAGTCTCTAAGGCCGTTTACTACAAGAACTTTACAATTCTTGACATCCGGCAGTCTCCCTCCTATCCACCTGTCTATGGCACCTCTCGTAAGACCTGTCCTTTCGGCAGCTTCTTCCCGGCGTATTCCTTTCTCTTCTAGTGCCGCTTCAAGCCGCCTGCCGAACTCTTTCCCGATAAAATCTACGTATTTGTCACTTTCCAAAAGCTTAAAAAGAGCTTCTTGCGGGTCTTCTTTTAGCGGCGTTTTTTGTACTCCTGATTTGATATATTCTGCCATATCTTCTTTTGTACACTCGCCATCTTTTGCCGCTTGTAGTTTTTCTTCATAAAGAAGGAGCCTTTTAAGCGCTTCTCTTACTCTTTTCCGAAGTTCCTTATCATCAACAGCCATCTCTTCAGCCGTTTTCTTATAAGTACTGCCGTCTACATTAACCCTGCGATAAGCTTTTACAACTTCATCTGAAGCGCCAATGGCCTCTAAAGCGCAAACTATAAGTTCGGCGCCCTCAGGGTTCTTTTGAACAGTATTAGTAATTGTTAATTTTTCTCTTATCTCTTTTTGTTGCTTTTTCGGCTTCTCTTCTCCTTGAACGAACCTTAATATTCCTTTATTGCGGAACCATTCATCAGAAATCGTAAGTTTATCAGGTACACCCGTCTCTTGCGATATTCTTCCCGATAGGGCGTTATCTCCAAATATAAATCTAAGCGTACTTACGAAGGTGTGCTTAAGGTTAGACGGACTTATTGGAAATCCCCGTTGGCGGTTCAACATTCTAATGTGCTCAAATAATTCTTCAATAATACTTGGATCTGCTAAGCGCGTGGGCTTATTGTCGACATAACGCTCAATGGCACTTCTGAGCTCATAGAAAACATCTAATCTCGCAATCATAGCCACTCCGAAGGAAACCACTGCTCCGGCTATCATCAACCAATTAGATGCCGGCATGGTTAGATTGTTTAGTAAATAGTTCAGAACAAGTGCTGTTAAAAGTCCGACAGAAATAACTCTGACTATTCTTTCTGCTGTAAGTAAAGTGTTTGTGGGCTTTCGTTCTATCTTGATCGGGGGTTTCTTCTCTATACCGGGGGATTTATCGGTTCTTTCCTCAGGCTTTTCTTCCGGAGAAACTTCCTCTTGAGACACGGGTGTTTTTCTTTCTAAAATCTGTTCGCGTAAATATTTATTGATCTCGATATCCGCCGGCGTTTCTTCTTCGGGATCAAAATATTTCTGCCAATCTTTAGGCGTATAGGCCATATCATAAACTGATCTAGGATTGTAAAAAAGAAGTGATTTCCCATTTGAAAATATAATTTTGACCGCCCCGTCTAATGTGGCTCCATCGACTATCTTTGGCATATGCTCCTTGGCAAGCCCTCTTCTTAAAGCCTCTTTTTTAATATATAAAAACAAGTTTTTAACGGTATGTAAGGTTGCTTTATCGGGAGAGGTAAAAATTTGGTTATTGATGTAGGTAAACGCGAATTTTTGAAATGATTCGGCTTTATTATGAATAGTAAAAAGCGTATAGGGCGCTAAAGTTGCCTTATTCCGAATAGAAAGAGCAGGATCTGCCCAGGCAATATTCTGCCAGAGAAATGTCGTTATTACCAGACACGTCACTACCCTTCTCCAGATATTGGACTTCTTTATATATAGTTTCTTAGTTATTTCCATATTATATTAATGGTTTTTTTCGCTATATTATTTAATTCTTAAGATTTAAAATAACTTGCTGTTATTCTAACACTTATTTTACTCTAGTCAAATAACTTTTTTATATCTTAACAATTATTGTACATTTTCTCTTGCTAGTGGTAAAATATATAGGTTGTATTTATTGAAGTTATATAACTAGGTATGTTTTTACCTAAAAATGGCGGGATGTGATACAAAAATGATGCTTGAAAGAACGATATTTATGCTTTCTTTTTCCATTTTCCTGGAACCCATACGTATTTAGTGCCTTTTTTATTCCATTTCCAGTAGCCAGACACCCAAACAGATTTCTTGTTTGGGCAAGGAGGCCGCACTTCCACTTTAAGCGGCGGAGGGTCGGGTCTTTTCGTGACAACAAGGGTCTTCGGCGCATTCGGCTTTTCTTTGACAATTATGGTCCTTGTATAATTCGGCCCCCTTGCCACACTTGCTGTTTCCGTGGTAACACATCCTCCCGTAAGAAATGCCGCTATTGCTGCGCCTGCAAAAACGTAATATCTAGCCGTCATTCTTACCCCTCCTTTTACTTTAATTGCGTGCAAAATTGCTGCGGCAGTTCATTTTCTTATGGAACTTCTCCTTCTTTAGCTTTATTTCTTCTTTGAGCTTATCCTGCTGCTCGGGGGTAAGAACCTGCTTCATAGCAAGTATCCCATTTATCCTTTCCTGCATCATTTTGCCTCTTAGCTCGGTTATTTCACTTACTAGTCTGTCTACTTTTGGGCGATCCACGTCATACTTGCCCAGCTCTTCTTTAAGCGCTTCCATCGCTGCCTGGAGCTTGATCCTCAGCTTTTCCTGCTCTTCCCTCTGGCTTTCCCTCTGTTGGTTGATCTGGCTCTGCTGCTTTGGAGTAAGGTCAAGTTTCTCTACCATACTGTCCATCATTTTCGCTCTGTGCGCTCTCATTCCTTCTCCATGCCGCCCTTCAAAAGCCAGGGCCGGTAATATCTGTGCGGAAAAGACAAGAACTATGGCTAGCATACAAACTGATATTTTTTTAATCGTTATCTTCATCTTAATCACCCCCTTTCACCAGTATTAGACAATGGAACCCCAAAAAAAGTTCCATCTACATGAAATATTCCTCTATATCTGTCCCGAAACTTATATCTCCGTTCGATTCGCCAATATCCATGGAAAACAAATAATCCACCTGATCGTCTAAGTACGCGTTTAAATCACTCCGTCCGTTTAAGGTAACTTTTGTAAAAACTGCCGCGATTAAGATAAGGGCGGCAGCTACGACAGCTGCTACGGCGGGCCTCTGAAGAGGAAAAGCATCCCGTAATTTGTCCGCCCACTTAAGAAAATCGTTTGCGGTCTCTTCCGATTCGATCCTCTCCCTTATTTTACCCCACAGCTCTTCCGGCGGATAAAGTTCCTTCGCTTTTCTCAATGGAGAAGTAACTTGTTTGCGTAAGATTTTTTCATATTCGCGGCAGGAAGCGCATTCTTTTAAATGCCGTTTTATCTTCTTTTTTAGCTCTTCTTTTATTTCTCCGTCAATATAGTCCAATGTTATAAACTTTTTAATCTTTCTGCACTTCATGATAACTTCCCCCCTTCCCGTAACGGGAGATTAATCTCTCTCGGGCTCTTTTGAGCCTGGATCTAACGGTGTTGATGTTAATCTTTAAAATTTCAGATATTTCTTTATATCTTAATCCCTCAATATCCTTAAGCACTATACATGTCCTTAGTTTCGGCGGCAGTATCTTTAACATGTTTTCTACCAATTCCTCGTTGTCTTTTTTTGTGTCCTCGGCTATTCTCTCCTCGCTTCTCTCCATGCTGGTCTTATGATCAATATCTTCATCATATGAAACTGTCTTACCCTTTTTTCTTTTTCTCCGGTTAATGAGATTAATCGCCATGTTAACGGTTATTCTATATGCCCATGTCTTAAAAGAAGACCTGAATTGAAACTTTTTCAAGTTTCTATATATCTTTATAAAGACATCCTGAGTGACCTCTTCTGCATCCTCTCGATTATTTGTCACTCTAAAAGCTACTGTATATACATAGCCTGAGGAGACTTTATAGATCTCTTCAAAAGCCTCTATCTGGCCTTCCGCTGCCCTGAGTATGATCTCATTAGATATTTGCTGCATTTTCACCTGCCTATTACTTTAGACAGTAAATTATCCGAAAAAGTTCCATTAATTTTAAGCTATTATAACAAAACTTTTCAAATATGTTTGTGTTCTTTTTATATATAAATCTCCACGGGCTCACGCCCATGGTGTTCCTTCGTTCTAAATGCAAAATGTCTTTCCTCGCAGATTCATGGTGAGCGAACGAAGCGAGTCGAACCATAAAAACAGTGGAAAGACCGCTAAAATTATGTTGATCTTTGACGCTAGGAGTATTTCAATTTCGAAGAGAGATGTAAAAGATTCCTTATGCGAAGAGTGAAGCTCCATGGGCTAGCGCCCATGGCATCCACATTTTCAGTCTTTCCGTCAAGCGGAACCCGTGCACCAGAAGGCCACGCCCTTACGGGCGTGGCCTTCTGGTGCACGGGTAAATATAAAAGATATAAATAATCCGCGAACAGCAGTGTATGAGTTTGCTTAAAATTTTTTCTCTACCCCAACATTTTGTTTTTTATAAAATTCTAAACTTTTTAAATTAAGCATTTTCAAAACATGTTCAACATTTTCTTCGCAACTTGAGGCATAAATAATATGTTCCCCTGTCCCATTTCCATTTATTTTAGGGTTGTAAAGATTTCTTATGAATTCTTTTAAAAATCTAATCTTTTCACATTGGATATGCCTGAATTTTGTTTCTTTAAAAAATTTCTCTTCAGGTTTTGTGTTGTGAATCAAAATCATAACGACTTCTGTTTTCCCCTTTAAAAGATACCGGGTCCTGTCAAACAAATAATTTCCCGAATCCGGTTCACCTGGATAAATCCGATATATAAAATCTGCCACATTATCCGATTTATGCTTGGTCGCGCTAAAAATTGCTATCCCCGGCGTATTTCTTATCAGCGCAATAATATCATCGATAAAGTTTAGTCCATTATTACAAATAATGAAATAGTCAAACCTGGAAGTGCGTTGCACTAGTTTACCCCTTTGATCTCTACTTGTTTGTGAAAGCATTGCAATCTTGGTTTTTATCTGTATATTTCTAATATTTTCAGGATTAAAAATTCGTTTATAAAATGGGGCTGTGATTCCTTTCATAATATATATTTGAATTTTCAGGATAATTTTGTGAAATAAAATTGAGCTTTTAGTTAAAAATACCATAAAATAATAACTATCAAAAAACGACTTTATTCTAATCCATCCTCTGGGTCAGAAAAAATCAGCTTTGCGTGGAGCCCCTGGTCTAAATGCACCTTCTTGCGGGACAATAATTACTTTATTATTATGTTCGTTTAACCATGCTCCCCACCAGCTTAAGGTTGAACACGAACAAATAAAATCGTGACATAACGCCATTAAATATAAATCTTTATAGTCATCGTTGCCTTCTATGTAAATAAGGTTTTTATTTAGTTCTCTAAGCAAGATTTTTGCTGTTTTGGGTTCATCAGAGAAAACAAGAATATTTTCCTCACAATTAATGTTTGCGAGTACCCTCGCATAGTACTGGACATTAGGGAGGTAATATAAATCTCTATCATAAGACCTGTTTTTTGTCTGCAAGTCTTAAATGAAGACCTACGCTCTTATGAAAATTAATGTGTTTATATTTTTCTTTTACAGAATAAATTTTAT
>CAZGOG010000008.1:55321-58298 GCA_964527555.1 uncultured Planctomycetia bacterium
AGTGTACCACTTTTTTATTTCTTCTTTTTCTTTGTTTGAATAATACTTTTCTGATTGAAAATGCCCAAATATTTCAGTTCCGTCTTGAATCTCCAGTGCGCGTTTGTTAAATC
This sequence comes from uncultured Planctomycetia bacterium, assembly GCA_964527555.1. Classification (GTDB taxonomy): domain Bacteria; phylum Omnitrophota; class Gorgyraeia; order Tantalellales; family Tantalellaceae; genus CAZGOG01. Next base: position 55,435 of record CAZGOG010000008.1, read on the forward strand.
CAACGTTTTTGAAAATTTCCATATACGTCTTATCAACACCTGTTCCTTCTTCTATCCTCTCGCCCCCCCCGTCATTTAGATAAAAAAATGTCATCCCTTATCCATTTAGGAAAATAAAATGTCCTTCCCAAACGTCATGCAGTAGTTCTTATAAAAGCGTACGCGAATAACAAATTCCCAAACCTGCCTATTTTATTAAATCTTATAAAAGAAAGCATTTAATAAATTTCTCCCATTTGATCTTTTTGGTATGTAAACAAATGTTTCGCTATTTATTAAATTGTAGAACATTAAGATATTTTTATTGAAGTTTTCTTCTGCCGGAGAGAATATGATAATATGACCTTGCTTTTATACGCTGTGCCTGCATTATTTTAAAAGCGGCCAGAGAATATCTTTTCTAATCGAATAAAGATAAAAATCTCAAATAATCTTTTGCGATCTGTGAAACATGAGTCCGCTCTCGCACCTCTTTCATCATACTTAATCCCTTTTTCCAAATTCCGCTTTTATATGTTTTTTTAGCATAATCAATGGTTCTTATGACACTTTCTAAAGCTGATTCTGTATAATAAGGATAAGATCTGTCTAATAATTCAATATTGGAAGGGTCATTGCTCAAAATGATATTTGAATTGGTGGCCGCGGCTGTGGATACCTTAGTATTGGGTTTATATAAAAACCCCTTATTCTTTGTGTCACGAACTGAAAAATGCAGGTTATAAGCAAGCGCCCATTTAAAAAGACCGGATTTAACCCCGTTTTTTAAAGCATTTTCAAAAATATTTATGTCTTTGATTTTTACGTATTCAGGGATTATATTATATTTGTTTATAGACCCGATATAACATAATTTAAGTTCTTTTGCTCGGTTAAATTGCCATCTTGGATCCCAATGATGATATAGCACACACCCTAAAATCTTATTATTAAAATATTGCCCTGAATCAATCTGTACTTTTTGATTAGGATAGATAATCCCATCAAATAGCTGTGTATTTCGCTCTTTCAGGACATCAAAATATGATACCGGTCTATCTACTAAATCCCACAAAACAACATTATTCTTTTTTTTCACGCGTTCAGTTGCACCAAAGCTAGATACTTTAACAAATATAATTATCGCATTTCGAATAAATCTAAGCTTTGCACGGCTTAACTTATTCCAGTTTATGCCAACATCTATAACTATCGCTCTTCTCCCTTGTTTCCTAAGTTCTTGTGCGATTTGATATCCTCTATTAAGCGAGGATCCTTCATAAAATCCGGCAACAATGAAAACGATTAATTTAGACCCTTTTTTCATATCCAAACGCCCTATCAAATATTTTTTGTTCCGCTGTGCATTCGTGCAAAAAAGTATGTCCGTATAACAGAATTATAAAGCGATCAAATGCTTGTAACAATACACTATCTAGTTGGCAAATAACATAGATTCTCTGATTTACCTAAAAACTCATCAGCTGCTTTTCCCCTGCTTGGATAAGTTAAAAAATTATAATTATCAAAAATCATTATTCCATCTTTTATCATTCGTGGGTAAAAAATTTACAACAGTCCATAATAAATCTATGATATCTATATCAATACAGTAAAAACAAAAAATTTTTATCTTCTAACGGTTTTACTGTTGTTGGAAATAACCCCGTATAAAAAACATATTTTTGCAATCAGTTAGAAAAATCTTAACGACCTCAAATAAAGTATTGCCACAATCCCCTCATTACTATGCCCATTATTATCGTGTTATACGTCGTAAAATTTAATAGCATGATTATAAAAAATAATGTGTTTTTTTGTTTTAAAAAATGCTTTTGTTTTTGTTGTTTTCAATACTAATTTTGTTTTTATTTTTTGAAAATTACTAATAATGAATTTTTATGATCCAAATGCGGCTTTAGCGGTGATTGGCTGCTATAGAACTCGCAATTACTTATATTTCTTTCTAAATATTTCGCTTGGTCTCTATCTATAACATTACTTTTAATAACACCATTTCGAATATATCCTTTAAATATATCTTTTGTTGGCATATATTTTGTCTTATAATACTCTGGTTCGTCAGTAATAGTTTCCGGCATCCAATGTAAATCCTCTATGATATATAATCCTTTATTTTTTAATAACGGAAACAAATACGCCAAAGAAATTTGTTGATGGTGTGGCGCATGACTTCCATCATCAATAATAATATCCAGATTAGAACCAATTCCATTAATTAGCTTTATCAAGTCGTCTCTTTTTCCTTGATTGCCTTTAAAAATTTTTATCCTCGGCATATTTATGGAAGAAAAATCTCTAATATCAAATCCATAAATTCGCGCTTTAGGAAAATAATCGGCCCACATATTAAGTGAGGGGCAGTTATTTTTTTCTGTATCAAATTGCAGTCCTATCTCTAAAAGATTTATCTTCTTTTTTCGTAACGGTTTAAAAAGTTTGTCATAAACGTGTGTATAATTATGTTTACGTTCATGTTTAGTCCCTTTATCAGAACCATATTTATTTGCTAATCGTGTTAAATAAGGTTTGTAAAATATTTTTATAAATTTCTTACTTATTTTTTGGAAATAAAATTTGCCCATTTCTCTAATTTTCTGTCTTTTTTCTACTTATATATAATTTAGTTTTTGTCTTTTGAAATTTATTTTTCATACGTACAATTGAGTTTTTGAAAAAATTTTGGAATCTTTAAACCGTACTTAATTCATATGAAATACACTTCTTTTTTACAGGATCCCAAACTCGCCTCTTAGAAATATTATTTATTCTCTTTTTCAATTTTCCGTAATCGCTAAATCTTCCATGAACAAGTTTTACAAAACACCCTTCGTAATTAAGGCTGATATAAAACGGTAATCGTG
>CAZGOG010000009.1:0-31636 GCA_964527555.1 uncultured Planctomycetia bacterium
ATTCGCCGTGAGTCTAAGGTTTCCTGAGGAAGGTTAATCCTCTCAGGGTTAGTCGGGCCTAAGTCGAGGCCGAAAGGCGTAGACGATGGACATCCGGTTAAATATTCCGGAACCGCCTGTTCCGCGTTATGAATGCAGAATGACGGAGAAAGCTAAGCCAGCGCGCGATTGGTTGTGCGCGTCTAAGCTTGTAGCCCTTCGGGGTGAGAAGCGAATGGGAGTCTGATCTACGGAGACGACGAACTGGTTGATGCTATGCTTCCAAGAAAAACTTCTGTTATCAGCTGGACAGGTGACCGTACCGCAAACCGACACAGGTAGACGGCCAGAATATGGCAAGGCGCTCGAAATAACTCTCGTTAAGGAACTCGGCAAATTGGCCCCGTAACTTCGGAAGAAGGGGTGCCCCATTAGCGTTAAGTCACTTGCTGACCTAAGCGTGAGGGGGTAGCATTAAAGAGGCCCATCCGACTGTTTAGCAAAAACACATGTCTCTGCTAACTCTTTAAGAGGATGTATAGGGACTGACACCTGCCCGGTGCTGGAAGGTTAACAGCTTCGGTGATCAACCTTTGGTTGTGAGCCGCGGCTCGAAGCCCCAGTAAACGGCGGCCGTAAATTTGTTGCGGCTCCTGGGGAGTAATCCCTGGGAACAAATCCAGCTATATGCGGGAAACTCCGAGCATCTCAAGGTACCAAAGTGTAAAAATCCTTGAGTGCGGACAATCCGCAGGGAAGTCGTAATTGACCCCTCAGAGATCACACGCTGGCCCCGATGGAAATATTGGGTGAAGATATGATCCACGCCCTATGGCGACATGGGGAATAACGTGAACTATAACGGTCCTAAGGTTAACATAATATGCTAGCCTTAGTAAAATCTGGCTATATGCTGAAAAACCCGGAGCATCCTGACCTACTTATCCTTTGATAAGAAAAGGAAAGTGACAATGGTACAGGTGCGGACAATCAGCAGGAAAGACCTGTAAAAGGAGGTCTCCATGAAAGAAGTACCGTTCGATATAGGCCATTATCTGGCAGGCTTTGCTGATGGTGAAGGAAGCTTTAATGTCTCTTTTCGCCCTCGTAATGATTACAAAATACCATGGAAAGTATCCGTTTGTTTCAATGTATCCCAGAAAGAACGTGTTATTTTGACTATGTTCAAAAAACATTTGGGGTGCGGAACAATGAGACAAAGGAGAGACGGTATTTGGTATTACGAGGTCAACAATCTTAATGCGGTTGTTGAGAATGTTATACCATTTTTTAAGAAATTTCGTTTCTTGTCACAAAAAAAGAAACAAAATTTTGCAAAATTCTGCAAAATAGTAAAATTATTAAAAAATGGTAAACAATTTTCGAAAGAAGGCATTAAAGAAATTCTGGAAGTCAGGAAATGCATGAACGATGGTGGAAAAAGAAAATATAGCGAACAAGATATCCTGAATAAAATCAGGTAATCCTCAGAGACTGTACGCCGGATGCGCAAATAGCGCAAAGATACAGTCCGAGCTCCATGGCGACATGGAGAGGTCAGCAGAAATGGCTGATCCGCCTTTGAAATTCAAAGGTTATCAAGTAACAGAACTGAGCGAAATTCCTTGTCGGGTAAGTTCCGACCTGCACGAATGGTGTAACGAGATGGGCACTGTCTCAACGAGAGATTCGGTGAAATTGGAGTATCGGTGAAGATACCGGTTACCCGTGGCAAGACGAAAAGACCCCGGAACCTTTACTGTACGCTGGTATTGGATTTTGACCCGGCATGTGTAGGATAGGTGGGAGGCTTTGAAGTGGGGGCGTCAGCTCTCATGGAGCCAATGGTGAAATACCACCCTTGCTGTGTTAGGATTCTAACCCGATCATCTGAATCGATGACGGGGACCGTGCCAGCCGGGCAGTTTGACTGGGGCGGTTTCCTCCTGAAGAGTAACGGAGGAGTTCAAAGGTTCCCTCAGCGCGGTCGGCAATCGCGCATCGAGTGTAAAGGCACAAGGGAGCTTAACTGCGAGACCCACAAGTCGAGCAGGTACGAAAGTAGGACTTAGTGATCCGGCGGTTCTGTGTGGAAGGGCCGTCGCTCAACGGATAAAAGGTACTCCGGGGATAACAGGCTTATCTCCTCCAAGAGTTCATATCGACGAGGAGGTTTGGCACCTCGATGTCGGCTCATCACATCCTGGGGCTGGAGAAGGTCCCAAGGGTTCGGCTGTTCGCCGATTAAAGTGGTACGTGAGCTGGGTTCAGAACGTCGCAAGACAGTTCGGTCTCTATCTGTCGTGGGCGCAGGATATTTGAAGGGATCAATCCTTAGTACGAGAGGACCGGGATTGACGAACCTCTGGTGTTCCAGTTGTCACGCCAGTGGCATTAGCTGGGTAGCTAAGTTCGGAAAGGATAAGCGCTGAAAGCATCTAAGCGCCAAGCCACCCCCAAGAATGGATATCCCCATCAGGCTCCTTGTAGACTACAAGGTTGATAGGTCCCAAGTGTAAGGTCCGTAAGGGTTTAAGCTTAGGGATACTAATATGCCGATTGGCTTGACCTTTATTTTTTCGGATAAAAGATAGATACCTCTATCACATCTGTTGATTGGATTTATGGCATTTGGAGTGCCAATGCAGAGGAGGAAACACCCGTTCCCATTCCGAATACGGCAGTTAAGCTCCTCGTGGTCGATGGTACTGCGCTGGCAACGGCGTGGGAGAGTAGAACGGTGCTCCTTTAATTTAAAACCCGCTTCTTTTTGAGGCGGGTTTTTTGCTATTATGGTTCGGCGCGCTTCGCTTGCTCACCATGAATCTCTAATGTAATGAAAAGGTGTTTGGTGCAAGGAACACCACGGGTGTGAAGGCGCATCTCGAGAAGTTGTGACGTCACGAGGCGAAAAAGATGAAAGGGCGGACGTAAGCCCGTGGAGATTCATATACTTCGACGTATGCCTGGATTTTTATCTAGCCTAGCGCTATAATCATACATCATGAACGCAAGAAAAGGTATAGCACATCTTCCGCTTCACGGAGGAAAAGCGCCGCGATGGCTCTTCGACCGCATGAAACTCCTCTCGCGCGAGATAAGCAGGGTCATGTGTTACGAGGTAGGCGCGGAGGAATATTTAAAAAGGCTTTCGGATCCCTTTTGGTTTCAGACGTTCGGATGCGTCCTCGGATTCGACTGGCATTCTTCAGGGCTTACCACCACGGTCTGCGGCGCTCTTAAAGAAGGACTAAAGGATCTGGGTAAAGAACTCGGTATATTTGTCTGCGGCGGTAAAGGCGCGACTTCGCGCAAAACGCCGTTTGAGATAGAGAGCTTCGCAGAGAAGAGGCTGATCGAGGCTGATGCGGAGAAGTTAAAATACGCAAGCCGCATGTCGGCGAAAGTCGACAACACCGCACTTCAGGACGGCTACCAGCTTTATCACCACACGTTTATCGTAACGAGAAAAGGCAAGTGGCTTGTCGTGCAGCAGGGCATGAACCAGGATACTTGCTGGGCGAGGCGTTACCACTGGCTGGGAGAAAGCGTCAAAGACTTTGTATGCGAGCCCCATGAAGCGGTGTGCTGCGACCATACCGGGCGGGTTCTTAATATGATAGCCAGGGAAAGCGGCCTCGCGAGAGAGTCATGCTCTGCGCTTTCGAAAGAGAACCCCGAACGGGTAACAGGTGAATATGCAAAAATAGAGACTTTGCGCCTGGCCCGCCGTCATGACGTGAGAGTGAAGGATATAAGCAGCAAAAACCTCAAAAAGATCCTTATCAGGACATATGAAAGCTCTCCCGGAAATTTCGAGGAACTTCTGGGTGTCGCGGGAGTGGGGCCGGGGACGATACGCGCGCTTGCGCTTATGTCGGAGCTTATTTACGGCAGAAAACCGAGTTTTAAAGATCCTGTAAGGTTCAGTTTTGCCCATGGCGGCAAGGACGGTCATCCCTATCCCGTGAACCGCACCAGGTACGATGCTTCCATAAAATTCCTGAGGAGCGCCGTCTCTAAAGCGAAAATAGGCCAGACTGAAAGGATAAAAGCGTTTAGGAGACTTGAGCGTTTTTGAAGAAAATTAAAGATATTTTGTATGCGCTCCTCCTCTTATAGCCCCGAATTCCATTGACAAAAGGCTCTTGCGTATTATAATAATCATAATATAAATAACTGTGAATATGATTCCATACCTTTCCAGGCTCTCCTAAAAGAGAATGATGGAACATGGAGAGGACTTTCCAAATGTTACAATCAAAAAGGGGGTAATCAAGTGGCTGGTTCAACGAAAGATATCAGAAATGTGGTACTTCTGGCACATTCGGGTGCGGGCAAGACTACCTTGGTCGAGGAGCTTCTTTTTAAAGGGGGAGCGATATCCAAAAAAGGCAGTGTTGATGCAGGGACGACCGTCTCTGACTACAGTGATGACGAGAAAGAACGCAAAAACTCGATAAATCTATCATTGGCTTTTTATGAAGATAAGGGCGTTAAGGTAAACCTTCTGGATACCCCGGGCTACCTGGATTATATCGGGGATGTAATCGCGGGTATAAGCGCCGCGGATGCCGCTATTCTTATGGTGGAAGCCTCGGACGGAGTAAAAGTTGGGACGGCTAAATTCTGGAAGATAGTGCAGTCTCTAAATCTGCCCGGAGCGATAATAATCAATAAGATGGATAAAGAAAACGCGGATTTCGCAAAAGTCCTTGAGGATATACAGGCCAGGTTCGGCAAAAACTGTGTAGCGCTGTGTTATCCGAATGGTTCCAGTTCTTCCTTCAGCGCTGTCGCGAACCTCTTGACAAAGAAGGGTATAGACAGTCTTCAGGGAGGGGACAAGGAAAAAGCCGACAAACTCTCAAGTGATATGACCGAAGGTGTAGCCGAATCCGATGATGAGCTTTTGGAGAAATACCTGGAAGAGGGAAAGCTTTCCCAGGAAGACACTACCAAGGCGTTTAGAACCGGCGTCATCTCAGGTAAAGTAATACCTGTCATACCTACATCGATAGAAAAAGGTATCGGCATAGACGAGGTTATGACTATCATACGGGATTATTTTCCTTCTCCGGAGGACCGTCCCGGCATAAAAGACGAAGCCCATGAAGATGCGGTTATAGAACCCAAGCCGGAGGCGCCGTTTTCAGCCCAGGTATTCAAGACGATATCGGATCCTTATGCCGGACAGATATCCATCTTCAGGATCCGTTCCGGAAAGACTGGTGCGAACCAGTCCGTCAAAAACACAACGAGCAACGCAGCCGAGAAATTCGGCCAGGTGTTTTTCCTTAAAGGGAAGGAACAGGTGCCCGCCGATTCAGCCGTTAGCGGTGATATAGCGGCAGTCGCAAAACTTAAACATACTCATACCGGCGACACATTATCCGACGATAAAAAAGAAATAAAATTCAAGAATGTCAGTTTTCCGGAACCCGCTATAAGTTTTTCGATTAAACCTAAAAGCCGTTCCGACGAAGACAAGATCTCAGGTGTTCTGGCAAAACTGGTTGCGGAAGACCCGACTTTCCAGATGATCCTGGATGAACAGACGCATGAACTGGTTATCTCAGGCATGGGGGATGTGCATCTAAAGACCATGCTTAACAGGATGAAGGACCGTTACGGGGTTGATGTGGAAATAGGGACCCCCAAAGTGGCGTATAAGGAGACCATAACGGCGAATGGCGATTCGAAGTACCGCCATAAGAAACAGTCAGGCGGTGCCGGTCAGTTTGCCGAGGTGTGGATGAGGATTGAACCTCTCCCCAGGGGCGGCGGGTTCGAGTTCGTGGACGAAGTTGTCGGCGGCGCTATACCGAAACAGCTTGTCGGTAGCTGCGAAAAAGGCGTGACGAACGCGCTTAAAGAAGGCGTGGTCGCGGGCTATCCGGTAACCGACGTAAGGGTTATCGTCTATGACGGCAAGACGCATCCGGTGGACTCAAAAGACATAGCGTTTCAGATAGCTGCCGCTGCGGCATTCCGCGAATCATTTGAAAAAGCCAAACCGGTTCTTCTTGAGCCTGTTATGAACGTGGAGCTGACAGTCCCTGAAGAGAACATGGGGGATATAACAGGCAGCCTGAGTTCCCGCAGAGGCAGGGTGCAGGGAATGGATTCCGAAGGCGGTATGCAGATCGTAAAAGCGCAGATACCCCTGGAAGAGATGTATAAGTATGCCAATGAACTCAAATCGCTTACCGCCGGCAGGGCCACTTATACGATGTCATTTTCCCACTATGATCCGGTTCCTCCCAATATAGCCCAGAAAGTCGTAGCCGAGAGCAAGAGAGCCAAGAAGGAAGAATAATAGAGGCACGCTTTTTTGACGTGTAAAAGCGTGCAAATCAAAGAGGAGAACATATGTCAGGACACTCGAAATGGGCGAGTATAAAACATAAAAAGGGCGCACTGGACGCAAAACGAGGCAAGATATTTACCAAGCTCATACGTGAAATAACCGTAGCGGCAAGGGAAGGGGGAGGTAATCCTGATTCCAATCCCAGGCTGCGTTTAGCGATCCAGAAGGCGAAAGATGCCAATATGCCCGCCGATAATATAGAAAGGGGCATAAAAAAAGGCACAGGTGAACTTGAGGGCGTCTCTTACGAAACAGTGTCCTTTGAGGGGTACGCTCCCGGCGGTGTGGCTGTTATTGTGGAAGTGCTTACGGATAATAAAAACCGTACGACCAGTGAAGTCCGCAGTATTTTTACCAAACGCGGGGGGAACATGGCCGGTGCCGGATCGGTGGGGTTTTTGTTCGACAGGAAAGGTACTTTTCTTGTGGCAAAAAAGGGTGCGAACGAGGAGGAACTCCTTAACGTGGCGCTGGATTGCGGTGCGGAAGACCTTACTTCTGATGAGGATTTTTTCCAGATTACCTGTGTGCCCAGGGACTTTGATAAGGTGCGCACCGGTCTTACCAGGAAAAACGTGAAAATCACCTCGGGAGAACTCAGCATGGTTCCCAAGAATACCGTTAAAGTGGAAGATATCGAAACGGCTAAAAAGATTCTAGCTCTTGTGGAAGACCTGGAAGACAATGATGATGTCCAGAATGTCTATTCCAACTTTGATATTCCGGACGACCTTCTTAAAGAAATAGAAAAAGAAACCAGTTGACTCTAGTGAGGATTTTAGGCATTGACCCAGGACTAGTAAGGACCGGCTACGGTATTATCCAGGCGGAGGGCATGGGCCGGCTGAAATTCATAGAGGCGGGGCTTATAAGGACATCCCCCGGCGACAATATTTCCGGACGCCTCACTGATATATACAGCAATCTGACAGATATTATAAGAGAGTACCGGCCGGAAATTTTGGTGCTGGAGAAACTCTACTCTCATTATAAACATCCTACTACGTCGATACTTATGGGGCATGCCCGAGGCGTAATCTGTCTGGCCTGCGGGGAAAACAACGTGAAACTTATAAACTATCCCGCTACAAGGATAAAGAAAGCGCTTACGGGGAACGGTCAGGCGGGCAAACAACAGGTGCAGGGCATGGTTAAATCCCTTCTGGGGCTTAAAACTCTTCCCAGACCTTTTGACGTCAGTGACGCGCTTGCCATGGCGATCAGCTACGTGTATATCGAGGGAACAAATTCAGCTAAGGGGCGGATATGATATCGAGAATATCGGGGATGATAGAACTCAGGAAAGAAGGTTCTCTCATTGTGAATATGGGCGGGATATGCTACGAGGTCCTTATACCGCTGGCTGTTATGAACGCACTCGAGAAAGAAAACGGCCTGGAAGGCAAAGTGGACCTGGTTACGTATCATTACTACCAGATGGAACCGTCACGTGCCGTACCCGTCTTGATAGGTTTCAAGAACGAGATCGAGAAAGAGTTCTTCGAGAAATTTATTTCCGTCTCCGGTGTCGGGCCTAAAGCGGCATGCAAAGCTCTTGCCGAACCTTTCTCGATGATCGCAGGAGCGATCGACTCGGGAGATTTTTCGTTTTTGAGGAAACTTCCCGGGATAGGAGACCAGCGGGCCCGGCTTATCGTGGCGAAACTTCAAGGCAAAGTGGGCAAATACGGCCTCATACAGGATGAGTTTGTAGCCGGCAAAGAATCAAGCGAGGACGTTAAGAGTGAAACGCTTGCCGTGCTTCTTCAGTTGCAGTACAAAAGAAGCGAAGCGGAAGAGATGATCAGTAAGGCTCTTAAGAGGGCCCCGGGCCTCAAGACAAGCGAAGAGCTCCTTAACGAAGTGTACCGTGAAAGAAAAGAATCTTGACACATAGTCGCAGGAATCCGGGAAACCACAACCAGCCAGAGTAGGTGATAAATATGCAGGAAAGTAAACGCGAAAAATTTCTGGATAGAAGCGAAGAGATAATCCGCCGGGGAGAGACCGAAGATGATGTGATAATGAATCTTTCTCTCCGGCCGCACACGCTTAAGGACTTTGTCGGACAGGATGCGGTAGTCGATGCGCTTTCCATAGCGCTTGAGGCTTCCAGGAAGAGGAGTGAGCCGATGGAACACCTTCTTCTTTCCGGGCCTCCCGGGCTGGGGAAGACGTCTCTGGCACACATAATAGCCAACGAAAGGGGAGCCAAGATCACTTCTACGAGCGGTCCGGCTATTGACAGGGCCGGGGACCTTATCGGGATACTCACTAATCTGTCGGAAGGGGACGTGCTTTTTATCGATGAGATACACCGCCTTTCAAAGGTCGTGGAAGAGTTCATATACCCGGCGATGGAGAACTCACAGATAGATTTCCTGGTGGATAAGGGCCCCTACGCAAAGACCATAAAATTCAATCTCAAACGTTTTACCCTTATAGGAGCCACTACCCGATCGGGCCTATTGAGCCCGCCTTTACGGGACAGGTTCGGCATGTTTTTCCACCTTGAGTTTTATTCTCCGGAGGAGCTTGCGAAGATCATCAAAAGATCCGCGGAACTTTTAGGGATACCGGTAGAGGAGAAAGGGGTCCATGAGATCGCGATACGTTCAAGAGGCACCCCCCGTATCGCAAATCGCCTCTTGAGAAGAGTAAGAGACTGGGTGGAGGTCAAGTCCGACGGCAGGATCACGCGCGAGGCGACGATCGCCGCCCTGGGCGTCCACGGGATAGACGAAAAAGGTCTGGACAGGATAGACAGGAGACTTCTTGATACCATATATTCTTCTTACAAGGGCGGCCCGGTGGGGATCGACGCGCTTGCTTCGTCACTGAACGAAGAGACCGATACCATAGAGGATGTGGTGGAGCCGTATCTTTTAAAGATCGGTTTTTTAAGAAGAACGCCGCGCGGGAGGGAATTGACCGAGGAAGCTTATAAATATCTCGGGAAGAAGACCGGCGCGGAGAAAGATCTCTTCTAGATGCGCTTATGATGCAGGTTTTTGGGAAATATCTTATTATTTTCGGGCTTGTGATGGTCGTTTTAGGCGGGGTATTTTTCCTGGCAGGCAAAGTCCCCTGGATAGGGAGGCTGCCTGGTGATATAGTGATCAGGCGTGATAACTTCACGTTTTATTTTCCTCTGGCGAGCTGTATTCTTATAAGCATAATGCTTTCTTTAATATTTTATCTATTTTTTAGAAAATAGATCCTGGAATATACTATGGCGAGAAAAAAAATCATCTACTATGGCACAGCTTTACTGCTGGTCATAATAGTCTTAAAATTCCTCTTTCTTCCCTCAAAAGCGCATGATCTTTCGGTAAAACCTTTCATGCTGCGCGTCCGGCTTATGCATGATGTGAGCAAACTGGAACTTAAAACAAAAGGCGCTGTCAAGCTGGAAGACCTGAAAACGAAGCGCGTGATCGAAAAGAAAGCCGACTACCCGCACGCGGCAGTGGTTTTACCCGGGGAGGAGGGCGTAAAGATCGGGCAAAAAACGTTTTCTACCAGCGCCATACGGCTTCTGGCGTATCCCGGGACTACTCTTACCGTAAACGGCACCTCTTACAGGGGCGAGATAGACATCAGAAATACCGGAGGAGCTCTTGACGTTATTAACAGGGTGGAACTTGAGGATTATTTAAAAGGGGTGCTTCCGCGGGAGATAAACAGTCTGTGGCCATTTGAGATGCTGAAAGCTCAGGCGATCGCTTCACGCAGCTTTGCTGTCGGTAAGGCTCTAAGACGGAAAAGCAAGGAGTACGACCTGACGGATGACACGTATTCGCAGGTCTACGGCGGCAGGTCCGCCGAAAGGTGGAGGACGACCAAAGCTGTTGAGGTGACAGAGGGCCGGGTCTTGGAATACGACGGGAAAATCCTTACGGCATATTTTCATTCGAACTGCGGAGGGCACACGCAGGATGCTCTCTGTGTATGGAATGAGGGAGCCCCGCCGCTAAAAGGCGTGAAATGCCATTGGTGCAGGTGGTCGCCGTATTTCCGGTGGCGTGTACGTATCCCGACCGAGACTATTCTTAAAAAACTTAATGAGGCGGGGCATCCGCTCGCGAAGATCGATGATATCAGGGTAGGTGCGCGTGACAGTTCCGGCCGGAGGCACTACGTCCGTATAAAGTCCGGCAACAAGTGGTTTGAGATAGATATGACTGACTTCAGATACACACTTGGTAATAATCTCTTGAAAAGCGCAAACTTACAGGTAAAAAAATACCCCTTTTTCTATCTTTTCAGCGGGTACGGATGGGGCCACGGTGTGGGTATGTGCCAATGGGGCGCGCTCGGCCTTTCCGTCAGATGGCAGAAAGCCGAGAAGATACTCAAGTATTATTATCCCGGCGCTGAGATAGTCTCGCTTAAAGATATCTTAGGTAAACGGTAGAGGCGAAAAAAGCATGAAAAGAAACGACTTTTATTATGATCTTCCGAAAGAGCTTGTAGCACAAGTACCTTTAAAGGAAAGGGACTCCTCCCGTTTGATGGTCCTTGACAGAAAAGATAAAAGCATCACCGAAAGTGTTTTCAGTAACCTGGCCGATTACATGGAGGAGGGCGACTGTTTAGTCCTTAACGATACTCGCGTGATGCCAGTACGCTTTTACGGCAGGAGAGAAACGGGAGGCAAAGTCGAGATATTTCTTCTTGATGCGAAGAGTGAGAAGATGGAAGCGCTTATCCGGCCTTCAAGACGCATAGCCAGCGGCGAGAGGATCGAACTTGAAAGCGGCATCGTCGCGACAGTCCTTGAAGAGGCAGAGGTCGGGCGTTTCGTAGAGTTTGATGCGCCTTGTGAAGAAGTTCTGAAGACGGGGCACATGCCGCTGCCGCCTTATATAGACAGGGAAGATACTCACCGGGATCGGGATGATTACCAGACGGTATATGCCAGGCAAGAGGGCGCTACAGCCTCCCCGACAGCCGGTCTTCATTTTACGAAAGAGCTGCTTAAGGGGCTTGCTGGAAAAGGGACGGTTATTACATACGTGACGTTGCATACGAGCTACGGTACGTTTTCTCCGGTGAAGGCGGAGGACATCGAGGAGCACCGGATGCATTCCGAGTATTATGAGTTATCTAAAGAGGCTGCAGACGCGATAAACAGGGCTAAGGCATCCGGGAGAAAGGTATTTGCCGCGGGGACCACTTCTACGCGCGCCGTTGAAAGTTCTACCAGCGCCTCCGGGGAAGTCGGGCCCTCAAAAGGGCAAACAAACCTCTTTATTTATCCCGGTTACAAGTTTAAAATAATAGATAGTATTATTACGAATTTCCATCTGCCTGAATCCACTCTTCTTATGCTGGTGAGCGCGTTTGGAGGAAGAGAGTTTATTTTTGAGGCTTATAGAAAAGCCATCGAGTCAAAGTTCAGGTTTTTCTCCTATGGGGACGCGATGCTGGTTTTATAATACCATCTTTCAAAAGAAAGGAAGACTGTTATGAAAAAAGCGATATTTATCCTTGTTGTGATAGCTTTAGCGGTATTTATGGCGAACGAGTCTTTTGCCCTGACAGTTACGGCAAAATCGGTGTCCAGCGGCGTGTACGAAGACGGGAAGTTCACCCCCAAATCCGATGGTTTTAAAGCCAGGTATCTTATCGATGAGGCGGAGGGCACGGTGATGCTGGAGAGGATCTTTGAGAATGACCGCGAGGGAAGGTTTGAAGAAGGTGCGATGTATGAAATAACCAATATCGTTGTCAGTGAAGGCATATCCGCCTTAACTGTCTCACGGAACAAAAAAGGCCAGAAGATAATAACCGCTGTGCGTGAGGGTCTCCTGGGTGTTTTCGAAGTCCTTATAATCGGCGAGGATTTTTACGAATATACTTCTTGCGCCGGCGGCAAGTTTTATCTTGAGTACGGAGAAGTCTATTAACCGGAAGCGGGAGTCTAACCAAGAGGATAAAGATATGATAGATGACAAAAGGAAAAAGGAAGAACTTAGCGAAGAGATAGAAGAGCTTCGTTCTGAGAAAATGGAGCTGGAAAGAAGGATAGCGGATCGGCGCAAGGCTGAAAGAAGCGTCAAGGTATTTAAGATAATCGCCGATAAAGCCAGTTACGGGATATCGATCTGCAGCCTTGACGGGAAGATCTCTTATGTCAACAAGGCCTTTGCGGATATGCACGAATACAGTCAGGAAGAGCTCATCGGCAAGGATGTTTTCTTTTTGCATCCCGCCGAGGAACATGAAGCCGTAGACAAGGTGTTTATGCGCCTTAAACAGGAGGGAAGCGTCGCCGCGGTGGAGATGATGCATAAACGTAAGGACGGAACGGTTTTCCCCATGATGATGAACGCCACAGTCATAAAGAACGAACAGGGCAAGGATCTATTCTTTTCAAAAACCGTAGTCGATATATCGGACCGGAAAGAGGCGGAGAAGGCGCTTAAGGAATCAGAAGAGAAGTGGGTCTCGCTGGTACGCAATGCTCCCGGTTTTATTATAATTGCCGATCGTGACGGCACGATCCAGTTCATCAATCGTACCGTTACCGGTTTTACCGTGGGGGAGACGATCGGAACAAGCATTTACGATTACGTGCAGCCTGAATACCACGAACTGGCTAGAAGCACCATTGAGTATGTTTTCCGGACCGGCCAGCCTTCCAGTTATGAAAGCGAAGTCGGTTCACCGGGCAGGACTGTCTGGTACGACACCCAGGTGGGACCCTTGAGACGGGATGATAGTATCGATGCCGTGACGCTGATCGCTACAGACATCACCGAGAGGAAAGAGTCGGAAAAAGCCCTTCAGGAAAGCGAGCAGAAATATCGCCTCATAATGGAAAACGCAAGAGATCTTATATGTGTCATGAAACTTAACGGAGCTATTACTTACGCAAGCCCTTCACACAGCCAGCTGGGGTATACGAAAGAAGACCTTGTAGGAAGGTCAGGCTTTGATCTGGTTCCTCTTGATGACAGGATAAAACTTCTGCCGGTTCTTGAAAGATATGCGAGAGTCATACTCAGAGGCGCGATTAAGGAGAGGTTAAGAGAAGCGGTGGAGCGTCTTGAGTTTAAGATAATCGACAAAAAAGGCAATTTGCATGACATGGAGTCTACGGCGAGCCTCATAAAGAGTCCCACAGGAAAGGGTTATGATATACTGCTTCTTTCCCGGGACGTTACCGAACGGAAAAGACATGCCGAAGTCTTGAAAGAATCAGAAGAGAGGTTTAGGACCATATTTGAAAATGCTACTGACGGGATAGTTTTGGCTGAAGCCGAGACCAAGAAATTCGGAAGCGCCAACAAAGTATTTTGCGAGATGATCGGATACAGCCCGGAAGAAATCAAAAAAATGAAGGTTACGGATATACACCCCAAGGAATCCCTTCCATATGTTCTCGGCGAGTTTGAAAAGCAGATGAAAAAAGAAAAGACTCTTGCAAAGGACATACCTGTAAAAAGAAAGGACGGGAGCGTCTTCTTTGCCGATGTTAATTCGAATCCCGTGGTGATTTCCGGGAAAGAGTATCTTATGGGAATTTTCCGCGATGTTACCGAGCGCAAAGAGACAAAAGATTCTTTGCAGGAATCCGAACAGAAGTTCAGGGCCATTTTTGATAACGCAAACGACGGTATTTGTTTGGCGGATATAGGGAGCCGGAAGTTATTTGTGGCCAATAAAAGGATATGCCAGATGATGGGTTACAGCGGGGAAGAGTTTAAGGGCCTGAAGGTCGAGGATATACACCCTGACGAGGCGCGGGCATTTGCCATGGACCAGTTTAGAAGATCGTCCTTAGGCGAGATCACAAAAAATGAAGACACGCCTTTGAAACGCAAAGACGGCAGTGTCTTTTACGCCGATATCAATACTTCTTTAGTGAC
The DNA here is from genome assembly GCA_964527555.1 of uncultured Planctomycetia bacterium. Lineage (GTDB taxonomy): Bacteria > Omnitrophota > Gorgyraeia > Tantalellales > Tantalellaceae > CAZGOG01. Next base: position 14,227 of record CAZGOG010000009.1, read on the forward strand.
TCTGGGCGGGAAGAAATACCTACTGGGTATTTTTAGAGACATTACCGAGAATAAGTATATGGAAGAGACGCTCAGAAAATCGGAAATCCTCTACCGCACTATCTTTGAAAATACCGGCACTGCAGCGGTTATCGTTGAAGGGGATATGAAGATTTCGGTTATGAACGATGAGTTTTTGAAGCTTTCCGGGTATTCCGAAAAAGAAATAGAGGGCTGGGAGAGCATACTCTCCTTTGTAAAGGATGAAAACAGGGAAAAGGTGAAAGAGTATCATCGCCTGAGGAGGATCGACCCGGAGGCCGCGCCCAGGAATTATGAGATAAAAGTCGTGACTAAAAGGGGAAAAGTAAGAGACGTCTATATGACAGTCGCTATAATACCTGATACTGAAAAGAGTCTGGCGTCGTTTCTGGATGTAACGGAGCTAAAAAGAAGCGAAACGGAACTCAAAAAACAGAAAGAGCTGTTAGATAACACGAATAAAGCTCTGGAACACAAACTTGGTGAACTTCAGGCAGCCGTGAAGCACATCAAGAAGCTGGAAGGCATTGTCCCGATATGCGCAAACTGCAAAAAGATGCTTGCCGAAGGAAGGGACCCCAAGAATCCCAAGGCATGGGTGACTCTTGAGGAGTATATATCCGCGAGGACGGATGCGAGTTTCTCGCATGGCTTGTGTCCCGATTGCATCAGAAAGCTGTACGGGGACCGGCAAAAATAAAGATAAGAGAAGGGCTTAGGTGGAACGCAAGAAGGCGTTTTTAGTGTTATGCACGGCGATATTTACGCTTTGTCTGGTCGTGAAAGCTGAAAGTAACGATGATGGGCTTAGGGAGTATCCGGACGGAAGTTACGGTGTCGATCTCGGGGGCGGATACGAGCTCATACCGGGTGAGGAGAGAGGCGGGCCCGATCAGCTTATCCTTCCGGCAGGATACCGTCAAGAGTACCAGGATACGAGATACGGTCCGACGACAAACACGGGATTTGCGATCTTTCCTGATTTCGAGTTCCCCAAATCCAAAGCGATGCTCGATCTTGAGAGAAAGAAGAAAGAAGAAGAGGATAAGATGAAGGAGTATCTTTTCCACGAAGAGCAGGAAGAAGAAAAACCAAAAAGCGCCATCTGGGGAGTGTATATACCCGGGGAAGAGAAGCTCCCGCAGGATTAAGGGAAATATCCAAGTAAGGACTTGCAAGTTGGGTGTTGGAAGGTATAATTAACTTAATATCAAAATTATAGTTAAAATAATCACCGTTAGTGTTTTATATAAAAGAAAGGAAGATAAAAGATGAACAACGAAAAGCATAAAGCTAAAATTCTTGTTGCCGACGACGAATCCGAGATAAGGGGTATATTAAAAGATTTTTTTGTGCAAAAAAAATATGAAGTCGACTTGGCTGAAAGCGGCCGTGAGGCTATAGATAAGCTTAATGCATATAAGCCGGATATCCTTCTTTTAGACATGAATATGCCGGATATGGACGGGGAAGAAGTCCTTAAATATATCGATGAACATGATTTAAATGTAGGGGTCATCATAATAACGGCATATCCCGATTACATCAAAGATAAAAAGCTTCTTGGCAGGGCTTATGACTACATAATAAAACCTTTTGATCTGGAGTATCTGAACAGCACCGTTATAACGAAAGTCACCCTTCTAAGGGGGGATTAGACGACGGGTCTTAGTATGCTTAAAGTCTTTATATTCGCGTTTGCCGGATCGATAGTATTTACATGGATGGCTATAAAAGTAGCTGCGAGATTCCGTGTTCTGGACTATCCTGACGCCGAAAGAAAGGTCCACTCCAGGCCCATCCCTCTTCTGGGCGGCGTGGCGGTTTTTGCGGCATATGCCATGGCGCTACTGGTAAACTTCCATTTTTCCTGGGAACTTAAGGGGGTTGTAACGGCTTCTTTCTTTTTGATGATTTCGGGACTGGCGGATGATGTCATGGAATCATCAGCAAGCGGGAGGCTTCTTATACAGGTGCTTTGCGCTTTACTGGTTATTTCATTCGGTGTGTGTCTAAAGATCGTCCCGGACCAGTGGCCTTTTTCCCGTTTTCTTGAAGTGATCATAACCGTTATCTGGATAGTGGGGATAACCAATGCCTTGAATTTTATGGACGGTGTTGACGGCCTGGCGGCAGGTATCACCGTTATCGCTTCCGGCGTCTTTTTTATAATAGCCTATCAGACGAATCAGACGTATTTTGCTTTTTTAAGTATTGCCTTGGCCGGCGCTTCTTTGGGGTTTCTCATATTTAATTTTTACCCGGCAAAGATCTTTCTGGGGGATGCCGGCAGCAGTTTCCTGGGGTTCAGTTTAGCCTCTTTGGCTGTTATGGGGGAGTGGGCGGAGAAAAGGCCTATTGTTGCGCTGAGTATACCCCTACTGGTACTTGCGGTTCTTATCTTTGATATGGTGTATATTTCCGCCTCGCGTATTTTTCACGGCAAGGTAAAAACTTTTAAAGAATGGATAGAGTATACAGGCAAGGATCACCTGCACCACCGTCTTATGCGGATCGGGTTCAGCCAGGTGCAGGCAGTTTTGTTCATATACCTCGTCTCTGTAATTTTCGCTCTTTCAGCGCTGGGCCTGTGGCATGCGACAACGGCTCAGGCCTTGCTTCTTTTGCTCCAGGGCGTTTTCATCCTTGTAATAGTCACGGTACTTATGATCGTGGGGCACGGGCATCTCCAGAGGAGACTTTCATTGGAAGAGCGGCTGAAAGAGATGGGAGAGGACACTCCATCTTAAAACGGATATAAGGAACTATTGTCATGGATTTTTTGAAATACTGGGGTTTAAACGAAAAACCATTCGAAAATACGGGGGATCCGAGGTTTTTTTATTATTCACCCGTGCACAAGGAAGCTTTGGTGAGGCTTATTTATGTCATAAGAGAAAACAAGGCCGGGGCTCTTCTTGCGGGCGATTACGGCACAGGCAAGACGACGATCGCGCATGAACTATTGTTAGAGATCAGGGAAAGCGACGATTATCAGAGTATTTTCATAAAAAACCCTCTTTTGACCGCAAAAGAACTTTTGCAGGAAGTGGCCTACCAGATGGGGGTAACGAAAAGCACGTCAGCGCGCCTTAAAGTGCGGCATGCTATTGAAGAGAACTTAAGAGAGACTGCCGAGGCGAACCGCCATACCGTTATCATTGTCGATGAAGCGCACCTCGTCTCGCGTAATGATGTCCTGGAGGAACTGCGGCTTCTTATGAACCTCCAGCATAAAAACAAGTTTTTAGCGTCGATAATAATGATGGGACAGCTTGAGCTTAAGGACATAATAAACGCTGTACCCCAGTTCAAGCAGAGGTTCGCGATGTTTTATGTGCTGAAACACCTCGGGAGGGAAGAGACTTCCGGATATATCCCCCATCGCCTGAAAATAGCGGGCCTTACCAGGCCCGTATTTACCGAGAAAGCATACGGCATGATACATGAAGCTTCAAGTGGCATGCCCAGGCAGATAAACAATATATGTGACATGTCTCTTCTTGTAGGATGCATGAAAGAATCGGACACGATAGATGAAGATATAATACGTGACGTAGTAAAAGATTTAGGAGAAGAGATATAGCATGGTGGATTTTCATAAGGGATTCGAGGGTTTTGATAAGCTTTCTTCCGAGAAAAAGAAAGCGAAAGAAGAGGGTTTAATCCTCTCCAAAGAATCAGAGGCGGGTAAAGAGAAGGATATCAAGCTGGAATCTTCCCCCCGGAAGGCTGAAGCTTTCTATGAAGATATCCTGAAGTTCGTGAAGCAAGTCCTGGATAAAGTCGCCTCAGGCAGAGAAAACGAGCTTAGAGGCGAGGAGATACACAGCTGGATAGTGAAGAAATGCGACTATTTCCTTGAATTTATAAAACCCGATGATGTCATGAACATTGTTTTCGGGCATGATGAATACGAAAAAAGTTATATTTACAACCATTCCGTAAACGTGTGTATTATCGCCACACATATCGCCTATAAGCTTGATTATTCGAGAGAGAACCTTGAAAACCTGGCGCTGGCTTCGCTCTTCCATGATATAGGCATGATGAAGATACCCGAACACATCTGGAATAAAGGCGGCAAACTTAACAGCAGCGAAGTCGCGGAAGTCAGGAAACACCCCGCCTACGGAGAAGAGATATTCAGGAAACTTACCGGTATAGACGAGGTGGTTTCCCTGGTTATAGGGCAGCATCAGGAAAGGTCGGACGGTACTGGTTACCCGAATCACCTCAAGGGAAGCGACATACATTATATGGCGCGCCTCGTATCGCTCGTTCTCAGATATGAAGCATTGACGCATACAAGACGGTGGAGGGTGCGTTTCTCGCCCGACAAAGCTATCCAAGAGATACTGGACAATGAAGGCGACAGTTACGACCCGGAGTTTATGAAAGCGCTTCTAAGATATGTTTCGATCTTCCCGGTAGGTTCATGGGTAAAGATAAGCACGGGGGAAATCGGTACCGTGATCAAGGTGAACGAGAATACCCCCATGCGTCCCGTCATCAACATAGTTTTTAACAGGGAGAAGAAGCGTTTCAGGGAGCCCCATATCCTGGACCTGTCGAAACAGCTTTTGATATACGTCGAGCATTGCATAGACCCGGAAGAAGTGAAGATATTGTAGGAAATTTTTACTAGGAGCCATAAGATGCTTAAGGGAAGCAAGTCATACAGACTTATTATACTTATGCTGGTATCGGTAATGATTTTAAGCGGCGCCGGATGCGCGCGTTTTAAGGCGCCGCATAAAAAACTGGATAAGTCCCTGTATAACCCCGAAGGGACGATGCTCTCTGAGGGGCAGTATACCATAGGGGTCCGGGACGAGCTTGAAGTGTTCGTCTGGAGGTGTCCCGAGCTGGACAGCACCGTGATAGTGAGACCTGAGGACGGTATGATAACACTGCCGCTTGTAGGCGACGTAAAAGCAGCCGGGCTTACCCCCAAGGCGCTTGCCAAGTCAGTAAGCGAGAAGATGGCTCTTTACGTGAAAGAGCCGCGGATCGCGGTCGGGGTCAGAAAATTCGGAGATAAAAAAGTTTTTATCCTTGGTGAAGTGCGAGCGCAAGGGACATATCGCCTGGAACGGGGTGACAGGATAATCGATCTGATCACAAAAGCGAATGGATTCAGCGATAGCGCCCTGGCTTCCTGTACGTACATAATCAGAGGAGGGTATGATGATCCCGAGATGATCAGGGTCAATCTTAGCCGCCTGATTCACAAGGGCGATACCTCACAGAACGTGTATCTTCTCGAAGGTGATATAGTTTACGTGCCGTGTACGGAGATTGAAAACCTTAATTATGCGCTGCGGAAAATATTCCCGTCGATGTATTTTGCCGAGCAGCTTGCCCAAATAGAAAGCGATATTATGGGCGGAAGATGGGACTGGGCTGATGTCTGGAAGAAGATGGGGAAGAATTAAAGTTTTCCCCTTCAGAAAAGAAAGTATAACAGGTAATCAAGTATGGCTGAATACGCATTAAACTTATGGGATTATTGGCGTATTGTTCACAAAAGGAAGTGGATAATCATAGCGATCTTTGTGATCTCTCTCTTAAGTTCATATTTCTTTGTGGATAAGGTGGAGCCTCTCTACCGTTCCACCGTGGAGATATATATAAACACGAGAAGAACGCCTGTTGCGGAGATAACCGGCGGCGGCGTGACGTTCTGGGGAGGCGGAGGGGAGGACCTCTCCACGCAGCTTGAGCTTATCAAAGGTTACGGTATCCTGAAAGACGTGGCGATAAGGCTGGGATATATCAAGAGTGATACCAGCAGTGAAAACGAAGAGGCTGTCGTCTCGTCGCTCAGGAGCAAGATCTCAGCCAAGGAAAAAGAAAATACCGGGCTCGTTGTCATAAGCGCGACGGACGGGGATCCCTTAAGGGCCAAGAATATAGCTGAGGCTGTCGCCCAGGTGTTTATGGAGAAGCGGTGGGAAGATAAGATTGTGGAAGCAAGGAATACCAAGGAGTTCGTCGAGAAACAGCTTAAGAAGATCGAAGGGACGATGACAGAAATAGGCAAAAAACTCAGGGTTCTGGGGGTCGAACCGGGAGCAGCTGCGATGCCGGCCAGTGAACTCAACCAGAGAACGCAGCTTGCATATCTCAAACTTGAAGTCAGTAACCTCCGGGAGAGGTACACCGATAATTACCCCGGGATCATTAACAAACAGGCTGAGATAAAAAATATCGAAGAATATCTGAATACGCTTCCGGAAGAAGAAGCTGAGCTTGAGACGGAGATGGAAGCGATTGACTTGAGGAGGCTTGAAAACGAGCTTGAGATAAACCAGAACCTGTACGGTCTTTTAAAGGAGAGATATGAAAAGGCCTTGATCCTGGAAGCCTCGAAGTCGGAAGACACGGAGGTCGTTAATCCGGCAACTATCCCGAAAGCGCCCATAACACCTCCGGCGACTTATAATGTGCTTTTAGCGGGTATTATCGGTCTTATCCTGGGGCTTGTCGCGGCGTTTATTACCGAAAGTCTGGATACGTCCATCGGGACTATCGAAGATGTTGAAGAGTACCTTAAGATCCCCGTTTTGGGGGTTATACCGAATATCGAAATTGATAAGAAGGAAGAGATAAATTACTGGAAAGAGCCGCCTCCGCCGGAGGCAAGGGCAGAATACCAGGAGATAATGGGCCGCCTGGTCATACAGTATCAACCCCATTCCTCAGTCTCGGAAGCTTACAGAAACCTTCAGACATATATCAAGTTCTCGGGTCTTGATAAAGTCGGTAACTGCCTCATGTTCACAAGCGCCGGCGTCCAGGAAGGAAAGACCATAACCTGCGTTAATTCCGCTTTGAGCATGGCGCAGATGGGATACAAAGTTCTTCTTGTCGATGCGGACCTCAGAAGACCGGCAGTCCATAAAGTTTTCGGGATAAAGAGGGAAGCGGGTCTGACGGAAGTTGTTCTCGGGACTTTGGAGATGGAAGACGCCATCAAGACCATAGATGACATAATGATGGGGAACATCAAGTCCAGCATGATCATGAAGACCTACGGCATGGAGAACTTAAGCGTTATAACATCAGGACACCTTCCGACTAATCCGACGGAAGTGCTCGGTTCACACAATATGTCGGAGTTTATCAAGAAAGTAAAGAACAAGTTCCAGGTGGTCTTATTAGATTCGGCGCCGATCTTGCCAGTGACCGATTCCTGTGTGCTGGGCTCCAAAGTCGACGGTATCGCGATAGTCTATAAAGCAGGGGAGGTTTCCCGGGGGGCTCTTAAAAGGTGTAAGATCCAGATAGAGAACGCCAAAGGCACGCCCTTTGGCGTAGTGCTGAATGGCATGAAAGCCTCAGACATGAAATTCGGCTCTCCGTTCTATTACTACTACCAGAAGTATTACGGGGAGGAAAAAACAAAAACAAGTGGCCCTTCCGCAGGATGATTCAGTCTTAAGCGTTAAGACCGACTGCGCTATTTGATCCGTTTTTGATATTTTTATAAAGGGAGGGTGCCATTAGATTCCCCGCTTATCATAACGTAAATTACAAGATATTCATAACGGTTCTCTTTGCCGTTCTGGCAGTCATCGCTTCCGCGCGCCTCCTGGCCGCATCTCCCGACCTTACCATGGCCGCAATGGTCATCTTTTCCGTTATTTTCGTAGCCGTAACGTTTATCGATATAAATATAGGTCTTATCGCTATTTTGCTTTCCATGCTTCTGTCACCGGAGCTGGAAGTAGGGACCGCAGCCGGCAGGGCGGTTGTTATTAGGGCCGAGGACCTCCTTTTGATCATAGTTTCGTTTACGTGGCTGGCCAAGATGGCTATCAAGAAAGCACCTTTGATAAAGGGGAGCCCCTTAAATATCCCTATCGGTCTTTATGTCGCTGTCATGTGTTTTTCTACCGCGCGCGGGATGCTCTCGGGCAATATCCTGCCTCTTAAAGGCATGTTCTATGTGTTCAAAATCGTTGAATATTTCGTTTTATATTTCATAGTCCTTAATCAGATTACATCCGAGAAGCAGGTGAAGCTCTTTCTGGGAGTCCTCATCTTTACAAGTCTTGTGGTCGGTATATACGGCAATACCCATATCGGCCGTCTGCCGAGGATCTCCGCTCCTTTTGAGGGGACGGGAGAGCCCAATACGCTTGGCGGGTACATGCTTTTTATACTATCGATACTCGGCGGGATGATATATTATTTCCGCGAGAAGAGAGGGCAGCTTTTTCTCGTATTTGTTTTCTTGATACCGACATTTATATTTACGCTTTCCCGGGCTTCTTATCTTGGCATGCTGGCGTCTCTGGCCGCGTTCGTCATTCTTTCAAAGGACAAGAGAGTGCTTAACTGGGCTTTGTGCGTGGCTTTAGTCTTTATAGTGGTGTTTTCCCTGGGCCCTCCTGTTTTAAAAGAGAGGATAATAGGGGCATTTACCCCGGAGGCGCAACAAACGCTTAAAAAGGTGGGACCGGTTTCTCTGGGGCCTTCGCCTGCCGCAAGAATAGAATCCTGGCATATCCGGCTTACCCAGAGGCTTCCCGCAAAACCTCTTTTCGGATTCGGGGTGACAGGAACCGGTTTTTTAGACAGCCAGTATATAATTACTTTGAGTGAAACCGGTGTTATCGGGCTTGTCCTCTTTTTATGGCTTATGTGGCGGGTATGGAGGGCCGCTTTAAATACTTTCAAGAAAGTCAAAGACCCATTATTCAAAGGGCTTACCATGGGCTATATGGTGGGTTTCGCGGGACTGCTTACCCATGCCATAGGGGCCAACAGCTTCATCATCATAAGGATAGCGGAGCCCTTCTGGTTCTTTACGGCGATTATAGTAAAATTGGTGGACATTGAAAGAGGCAAAGCGTCGATGGAAGAAGTAGCAACTTAATAGAGAGGTATTTATGAATAGTATCATATATGAACCTAACAAATATGCAAAGCTGGGATTTAAGATATGGCCGGCGATGTTTAAAGATATTTATAGAAGCAGGGAACTCGTCTGGCGTCTTTTCCTGCGTAACTGGCTTGCTAAGTATAAACAAGCCGTATTAGGATGTCTTTGGGCTTTAATAATACCGTTTATAGCCATAGGGACTTTTATCTTTTTAAATAGAGCCGGAGTCTTGAATATTTCAGAGACGGCTGTTGCGTATCCCCTTTTTGCGTTAATAGGGCTTACCGTATGGCAGCTTTTTTCGACCGGGGTAACTTCAGGTACGCAGAGCCTGGTAACTTCCGGCAGTATGATAGCAAAGATAAATTTTCCTCATGAGGTGCTTGTTGTCGCAGCTATGGCACAGTCGATCTTTGAATTTATGATAAAGTTGATACTTGTTGTAATATTTTTTGCTGTTTATCGTTTTTGTCCGCCTTGGCAGGCAGTACTCTTTCCGTTAGCGCTAGTGCCGATTCTCTTGCTTACATTGGGTCTTTCTTTTCTGCTGGCGCTTATTAACGGTGTTTTAAGGGACGTGGCGAATATGGTATCGCTAGTGGTGACATTTCTTATGTTTGCTACACCTGTATTGTATCCTGCTAAAAGTTCCGGGAATATATTTTTTAAATGGAACCCGCTTAATTATCTTGTTAACACACCGAGGGATCTTATTGTGCAGGGGAGAATAGTGGATATGGAAGGTTTTATATTATCAAGCGTGTTTGCTCTCGGAGTATTCTTGTTGTCATGGCGAATATTTTATATAGCTAAAACAAAAATACCGGAACGGATTTAGGGGGGGGGTGTATGCGAGATATAGCGATCAGGGTAAATAATGTAGGCAAGAAGTTCAGCCGTAGTTTGAAGTATGTGATGTCATACGGCGTGAGGGATATTAGCAAAAACATTTTTGGGATAAATGCCGCAACGCACCTGCTCAGAAAAGATGAATTCTGGGCTGTGGATGATGTTTCATTCGAGCTTAAAAAGGGTGAAGCGCTGGGTATTATCGGGCAGAACGGTTCCGGCAAGACCACGATTCTTAAGATGCTTGACGGGATTTTTATGCCGGATAAAGGCAAGATAATGATAGAAGGTAAAGCCGGCGCCTTGATACAGATTGGTGCAGGGTTTCATCCGATGCTGACGGGAAGAGAGAACATTTATGTTAATGGTGCGGTTCTGGGTATGACGAAAAAAGAGATAGACAGAAAATTCGACTCTATTGTTGAATTTGCCGATATCGGGGATTTTCTTGATACACCGGTAAAATATTATTCTTCCGGCATGTTTGTAAGGTTAGGGTTTTCAGTGGCTATCCACTGTGAACCGGATATACTTCTTGTAGACGAGGTACTGGCTGTAGGGGACGTGAATTTCAGAAAGAAATGTGCCAAAAAGATGAGGGAGCTATTAAAAAGCGACGTTACGATAGTATTCGTCACGCATGACTTGGGCGTCTTGAGGCACATATGCGAAAAAGCCATATGTTTAAGATCGGGGAAGATTGTGCATCACGGGGATATTGACGGGGCGATTAATGAATATATGACTTTGCCGGCAGAAACTGCTCATGGCCAGCAAGGATTGAAGGAGATAAAAAAGGTTTCAGTATTAGATGGCGAGAATAATGAAGTCAAGACACTTTCAACCGGCGAGAAGTGTTCACTCGAGATAAGTATCGAGACAAAAGAGGAGGTTATGTCGCCGGTAATAGGACTGGCGATATATGATAATACCGGCACAATGGCTATCGGTACTAATACCAGAAAATCCGGATTTAAGATAGAGAAGATAAAAGGCTCATGCGCGGTAAAAGTGGAATTTCCGTATTTGAATTTAATACCTGGTAATTATAAAGTTATCACACAGCTTTACGATGACTCAATGGGTACTATTGATAGATTAGAAGATGCTGCTTTTTTTCAGGTGTATTCCAAGAACTATTCCACTGGTTACATATTCCCGGAACACAGTTGGAGTATTAGATAATAATGAAGATAGCAATAGAAGCTATATATGATCCGTATGGAGGGTTATTTACCCATACCAGAAGATTCAAAAAGTTCTCCAAGCATAAAGCCCAAGAGGTACCTTCGCCTTTAGTTCGGAAGTTTTTGTGTAGAAACGCGTGGCTTAAGCGTAACTACCGGTCCATTCTGGAAGATAGAGGTATAGTCGGGTTTGATATCGTCCATTCCCGTTCTGATCCATGGTTCATTGATTTATGCAGCAAGTCCCGGTCAGATAACTGTAAGTGGGTGCATACGTACCATACCTTGTTCTTTGAGGAGCATTACAAAGAGGGGCTTAAACCCTGGCAGGTAGAAATCAATAAATCTCTGATAGAAGTGGCCTGTGGGGCTGACCTAAAAATAAGCGTTTCACAATGGGGGCATGATTATCTATTAGAAAAATATTCAATAGATACGACTGTTGTCGTGAATGGTGCTGATCTTGAACTTTGTTCCCGTGCCGATAAAGACAGGTTTTACAGAAAGTTCGGATATAAAGATTTTGTGCTTTTTGTCGGCAGTTTCAGGGAAGTCAAAAATCCTCTTTTATACGTGGAGCTGGCAAGGAACATGAAGGATATTACGTTCCTTATGGTAGGTGACGGTATAGATGAGAAGACACTAGTCTCTAAATATGAGACATCTATTCCCGCTAATCTCAAACTTTGCGGCAGGATGGACCATATGGATGTTCTTGACGCGACAGCAGCATGCAGCGCATATGTCATGACGAGCAAAAGTGAAGGGCTTCCCAACGGTCTTTTAGAGGCGATGGCATTGGAATCTCCCGTTGTTGTGCCCCATCATACAGGATGTAAAGAACTTGTCCCGGATGAAAGATATGGTTATCTATATGATGTTAATTCTTTGGAAGATCTTATAGCGAAGACAAAGAACGCTTTGAGTGGAGGGGGGACTATTCAAGCGGCAAGAGAAAGAATAGTCGAACATTATAACTGGCGGGAATCGGCTAATAAACTTGATACGTTATACGATTCGTTGAGGTAATTTATGTGCGGGATCGCCGGATACATTCTTAAAAAGCCCGGGAAGAACCTATCGCGAAATATTGACGTTTTTTTAAACTCAATAGCGGGGAGAGGTCCTGATGATGAAGGGGTGTGTCTCATATCAAGAGGGGAGAGGTCTTATAAGTTTTATAAAACCAATAAGACAGTTGCTCCATTAAGCGGTAAATTGCCTCATATTGATGATAATGCGGCTATGATCGCACACGATGTCGCCTTTATCCATTCGCGCTACGCGATAATCGATCTTTCGGAAGGGGGGCACCAGCCTTTTAAGAGCGCCGACGGGTCGGTTATCGCTCTCTTTAACGGGGAGATTTATAACTATATCGAGTTAAGGGAAGAGCTGGCTTCCCTCGGGGTTAAGTTCCGGACTGCTTCCGATACGGAAGTGTTAGTTGAGGGGTACCGCTTTTGGGGGGAGGAACTTTGGCCTAAGATGAACGGTTTCTGGGCGGTGGTCTTGTATGATTCCAGGAACTCCTCCATCGTATTTTCTCGCGACAGGATAGGGGTTGCGCCGCTTTACTGGCGAGAGACGAAAGAAGGCATATTCTTTGCCAGTTACTTGGAAGGGCTTCTCAGTTCTTTCTGCGGGGATGTTAGAATCAATAACGACGTTATCCTGGGGTTTGCACAGACGGGCATCAAGGACCATGACGGCACTACCTTTTATTCCGGCGTGAAGTGCATGGATGCCGCTACTACTTGTATTCTACCTCTCAATAGACATGCATTAGAAGAAGCAGAAAGTAAAAAGTACTGGAATCTTCCGGAAGCGAGGATGTCTCCCGGCGATATCTCCTTTAAAGAAGCTGTCAAGAAATACCGTGAGATATTCTTTAGGGCCGTTGAACTTAGACTGCGGGCAGATGTCAAGGTAGCCTTTGAACTAAGCGGTGGGCTTGACAGCTCCTCTGTTGTCGCCGCCGCCGCTATATTGCGGAAGAGTGACATAACTACCTATACGGTGAAAATAAAAGGTGCGGATGAAGAACCCTACGCAAGGTCCATACTCAGGAAGTATCCTGTTGATTATCATGTTTTAAACGACCTTGAAGATGATTTTATAAATGATTATGGCGAATTTTCAAAAATTATGGAAGAGCCGTATGATAATCCCAATGATTATTCGCATAATAGGATGCTTCAGGATATGAAACGCGAGGGAGTCGACGTTGTTGTTACAGGCGCCGGCGGGGACGAAGTCTTGGCGGGATATGAGAGCAGTTTCTGGCCAAAGGCATATTCAGAATTAAGAAGAAGCGGACCTCTCTCGTTCATCCAGGCAGACTGGTATGAATTCTGCAGAAGATTCAAGACTTTAAAGAGCACTCGTCAGACTTTACGTCATTATGCGGTTGACCCGTTTAAAATGATTGGAAGGCATTTCGCGTCCTCTAAGGGAACCGGAGCTAAAGGAGCCGTAAGTTCCGCCTTAAATTACGAGAAGCGGTATAAAGAGCTATCTTTTCACGAGCAGACCCTGTACCATTTTAAAGTCGCTTTGGTCCCTTACTATATGCGTTCAAGCGATCATTTTACGATGGGTATCCCCATAGAACATCGTTTTCCGTTTTTAGATTACAGGATGGTAGAATTTGGGCTTACGATGCCTATAGCATATCTTTTTAAAAACGGATGGACTAAATATATCTTGCGCAGGGCCATGGAACCGTATCTACCCAAGAAAATACTTTGGCGCAGAAAAAAGATGGGGTTTACTTTTCCTTATAAGAGGTATTTTTCGGCGAATCGGACTGTCTTTAAGCCGCTACTAAAATACCTGGATGATATTAAGTTTCCCGCCGCCAGTTTCGGCGGTTATGATGAGCTTTTGCGCACTAACCCGGCACTACTTTGGCGGCTTATCTCGATCGCTATATGGGCTGAGTATAATAAAAAGGGTAGAAAGAACGGATAACATGAGAATAGCGTTTATTGTCGATGCGTTTCCGGTTTTATCTGAGACTTTTGTTCTGAATCAGATCACGGGTCTAATGGACTTGGGTCACGATATTGAGATTTTCGCCGGCGCTCGCGCTACGAAAGAGATGTATCCTCCAGAGGTAGAGAAATATGGGCTATTGAAACGCACCTATTATCATAACGAGAAACCACGGAATATATTCACTCGTTTCCTTAAAAGTATCAGACTGTTCGTTTTGAATATAGGTAAAAACCCTCTGGTAATTTTACGTTCACTTAACTTTTTTAAGTATGGTAAGGATGCTTTGGCGTTAACGCTTCTCTATAAAGCAGTTGTGTTCTTAAATAGGGGGGAGTTTGATATTATACAGTGCCATTTTGGTGGGAACGGTAATGTGGGAGTACTTTTAAAAGAGCTTGGCATACAAGGAAAAGTCGTAACGATGTTTCATGGTTATGATATCCGGCGCGGTATTAACACTAATGGAAAAATTTATAAAAGGCTCTTTAAAAAAGGGGACCTCTTCTTAAGTATCTCAGCTTATAATTATAAGCATCTGGTAGGGTTCGGGGCTGATCCTAATAAGATTGTATACCATCCTGTAGGTATAGATCTAAAAAGATTTTCTTGGGGTCACGAGAGGATCTTTCCCAAGGCAGACGAAACTTTTCAAATAGCAACAGTTGCACGTTTAATCCGGGAGAAAGGTCTTTCATATGGAATAGATGCTGTGGAGAAAGTCGTAAAAAAGAATCCTGGTATAAAAATAGAGTATTTCATCATCGGAGAAGGACCCTTGAGGGAAGAACTTGAGAAACTTATTATAGCTAAAAAACTGGAAAGCGTGGTTCATTTTATGGGTATAATGCAGCAGGAAAACGTTGTCAGGGTCCTCAGGCATATGCATCTATTTCTTCTTCCCAGTATAGCAGAAGCTCTTCCTGTGGTCTTGATGGAAGCTCAGGCTCTGGGGCTTCCTATCGTGGCGACATCTGTTGGGAGCATTGACCAAGTGGTTCTTAACGGTGAAAGTGCATATTTGGTTAATTCAAAGGATCCTGATGCAATGGCCGAAAGAATAGAATACTTGACTAGACATCATGAAACATGGATTGGAATGAGCCGTGCGGGACGCAAGTTCGTTGAAGAGCATTATGATATAGATAAGTTAAATAAAAGGTTAGTAGAAATCTACAAAGGGGCGTTAGGTGGAAATGAATAATAATACGCCATCGGTAAGCGTAGTCATATCTACTTATAATAGGGCACATTTGGTAGAGAGGGCTATCAGGAGCGTTTTGAACCAGACATATCGGGACTTTGAACTGATTGTGGTTGATGACGCCTCCGGCGATAATACCAGGGAAGTTGTAGATAATTTTCATGATGAAAGAATAAGATATATGCGTCATGATGACAATAAAGGCGCGCCTGAGGCTCGGAATACAGGCATTAAAAAAGCCGGAGGGCGATATATAGCATTTCTGGACGATGACGACGAGTGGCTGCCGGAAAAGCTGGAAAAGCAGATGGCAAAGATGAGGGAAGCGTCAGATAGAGTCGGTTTGATTTATACAGGCTCTGAAGTAGTGGAAGAAAAAGGAAAAGGTGTACGCAAAACGTACTATCCGCAGTTTAAAGGTGATGTTAGCGAAAAGCTTCTTCTGGGTCCACTGGTAGGGAGTGTAAGCAAGGTGCTTGTGAAAAAAGAGTGTTTTGATGAAGTCGGCTTATTCGACGGCTCCCTTAAGAGTTGTCAGGATTGGGATATGTGGAAAAGGATCTCAGATCATTATGAGTTTGATTTTGTGGTAGATCCTCTGACAAGGATATATCTTCACGGGGACCAGATATCAACTGATCTAGGGGCATTGATCCCGGGAAGGACAAGGATGATCGAGAAGCATATGGATGACTTCCGCGAGCACCCTGAAATACTTGTTATTCACACCAAAAGGATGGGGAAGCTGCATTGCATTAACGGCACGTGGGCGGAGGCTGTTTATTGGTTTAAGCAGGCAATAAAGATAAACGTTTTAGAGATATTTAAGATTTTGGCGTGGTGTCTGGTAGAGATGCCGATAGTAAAGGCCCGCTCGAAGTTTAAAAACTTTAAAAAATATAAAATAAAAAACAAGGATACGAAATGAAAATTCTTTGTGTAAGTTATCATAACCCCAATTTTGTCAATACGACTGTGTATAGAGAAAGAGCCATAAAAGAGCTGGGGCACGATCTGGTATCCTTTGACGACAGGTCCTTTTTGATAAGCGGGAGAGTCCGGCAAGCTGTAGGATTTTTGCAAAAATGGGATCTTGAAAGGCTTAACGAAAAACTTATCAGGCTTGTTGATAGAAGAAAACCCGACCTATGTCTCGTTGTCGGCGGATACAATATTCTTAAGGAAACAGTGCTCAAGCTTAAGAAAAGAGGGGTTGTAACCTCTCTTTGGACCACGGATGTCCCGATAAATTTTGAAAACATAATCAAAACAGCCCCCTTTTATGACCACGTTTTCTGCGCGGGAACGGAAGCTGTGGCGCTTTTAAAAAGTAGCGGAGTTAGAGAAGCTACCTGGGTCCCGTATGGATGTGACCCGGAATACCATCGGCCGGTCGATTTGACGGGTGAAGAAAAGAAAAAGTACGGCAGGGACATAAGTTTTGTGGGTTCTTTTTATCCGAACAGGGCAAGGGTGTTGGAATCGATATCGGATTTGGATTTAACCGTTTGGGGACCATATTGGAGTAAACTCGATAAAGATTCACCTATCAGCAACAAAGCTGTCAGCGCTAAACTGAACTATGACGAGTGGATTAAAATATATAGCGCATCAAAGATTAATCTCGTTATCCATTACGATGACGGCAAGACTCCTTGCAATCAAGCCAGCCCGAAGCTATATGAAACTTTAGCATGCAAAGCTTTCGCCTTGGTCGATGATCAGCACGACGCGAGGGTACTCTTTGAGGATGGGAGGCATCTGGTGTTTTTTACGGATGAAAATGATCTTAAGAAGAAAATCCGTTATTATCTGGGCCATCCGGATGAACGCGATAAAATCGCGGAAGCAGGGTATAGAGAGGTTTTGGATAAGCATACGTACAGGCACAGAATAAGTCGTATACTTTCAGTCATCGAAACTAAACGGTAAACTTTATGAAGATTGAATCTTAGAGAAGTAGGTTCTTTGCCAGGTATTGATTATTTAGACAAGTCAAAGAGGGAACAAAAAGGCAGGCGGTATGAGCAGTAATAGGGAACTATTCGAAGAATATTTTGATTCAAATTTCAAAAAAAGTAATATTTTGACAGAAAAACAGTACGGGAAAATAGCTGATGAGTTTAAGAAACTTTACGGCGAAATCCTCGTGCAGGATAAAGGCGCTGTGATACTTGATATCGGTTGTGGGGCAGGGCACTTTCTGTATTATCTCAAAAAAGAAGGTTTTGAGAATTTTCTCGGAATAGATATTTCGGT
>CAZGOG010000009.1:31736-51710 GCA_964527555.1 uncultured Planctomycetia bacterium
CTTTTAGTATTTTAAAGTTGGCAAGTTTGTTTAAGGAGTATAAACCCGACATAGTCCACACGCACACTTATTTTGGCAATACCATAGGCAGGGTAGCAGCCAAATTGGCAGGTGTTCCGGCGGTTGTGACCCATGTGCACAGCATATACCGGGACTACGCCGCGAAACATCTCTTAATCGAACGCTTCTTGAGTGTTTTTGCAGATAAAATTATATGTTGTTCAGAAGCGGTTAAAGATTTTGTCGTGAAACGTGAGAAGATACACAGTAAAAAGGTTATAGTCATATATAATGGCGCGCTTCCAGCTGAATCTGATAATCCAGAGGATATGAGTAATTACAGGAAAGCACATGGCATAGATGGAACCGATATTGTGCTTTCGACGGTGGCTTCACTTAGAGTCCAAAAGGGACATAAGTATTTTTTAGACGGATTAGCTCATGTTGTAAAGAAGCATAATAACGTTAAGTATCTTATAGCAGGAGAGGGGCCGCTAAGAAAGGAGCTGGAAGAATATGTCGACAAGTTAGGCTTATCTTCAAATGTGGTTTTTCTTGGAACAGAAAAGAATATCCAGACTTTATTGGGAATAACTGATATATTCGTCTTGCCGTCTTTGGTCGAGGGGCTGTCTTTAGCCGCGGTTGAAGCAATGGCTTACGGTAAGCCCATTGTGGCATCCAGAACGGGGGGGCTTCCGGAAGTTGTCACGGACAGTGTTACGGGCTATTTGGTTCCGCCGGAAGACTCCGAAGGTATTGCGCGCCGGATAAATGAACTTATAGATGACAAGGATAAAAGAATGATTATGGGCGCCGAAGCAAAAAAAGTTTTTGAAAAGAAGTTCAATATTAAGATTATGCTTTCCAGGATAGAAGGGCTTTATGAGGATATTATACATAGCAAACAGAGCTGAAGTTTTCAGCGGTGGGCAGATAAGTCTTTTGGAGCTTTTACAAGGGCTCAACAGGAGATCTTTCGAGCCGTTTCTTCTTTGCCCGGGTGAAGGCGGGATGGCTGAAAGCGCAAGAGACATGGGTATAGAAGTGCGTCTGTGGGATATGATGCGCGCAAAGACGGGAAATATTAAAAGGATTATAGCCAAGGCGCTAGAGCTCAGGTCGATTATAAAAGAAATAGACCCCGATATCGTGCACACAAACGGAACCAGGGCGCAGTTCTATGTTGCAATGGCATGCAAGGGACTTAACACGAGAATCTTGTGGCATGTAAGGGAGGCAGCCAGGGACATCCCTCTATACGATTGGTTTTTGGCTGTCTCGTCTAAGGGGATAATCTGTGTTTCGAATGCAGTAAAAGAAAAGCGTTTCGGTAATTACCCGTTTATATCCTCCAGAATCAGGGTCATATATAACGGTGTTGATATGAATAAGTTTAACCCTGATGAAGTTGCCGCCAGGAAGATTAAGCACGAAATAGGCATAGATGAAAGATCCAGACTTTTAGGCATTATAGGACTGGTAATTCCACCCAAAGGGCATAGGTTTTTATTTGAGGCATTTGCGCTTGTCTCTCGGAAATATCCTGATGCCCGCCTTATTGTCGCAGGCAGAACCGTTAATAAAGCTTATAAGTCCGATCTTGAACGATTAACGCGCGAGATGGGAATCGCGGAAAAGGTGGTTTTTCTGGGTTTTCGGGAGGATATAAAATCGATTTTATCAGCGCTTGATATATTTGTTTTACCGTCTGAAAACGAGGGGTTTAGCAGGTGTGTTATTGAAGCTATGTCCTGCGCCAAGCCTATTATTACTACTGATATCGGAGGGAATAATGAAGCGATCGTAAACGCTCACTCGGGTCTTCTTGTTCCATACGGTGACGTAGGGGCCCTTGCCGGTGCGATAGAAAGAATGCTGGAGGATCCCGAAAGCGCAAGAAGGATGGGTGAAAACGCCCAGAAGAGGGTGAGAGAACTTTTCAGTATCGAAAGTCACGTTTCGTCTGTAGAAAAATTATACGAAGATATAACAAAATAAGGATGCCGATGCGTGTAGGAATAGATGTAAGAGAGCTCAAGCGCGGAATTTATACCGGATTAAGGACTATCTTGAGCGGTTTTCTTACCGATGCGGAAAGACCCGAGGGGGTTGAGATCGTCTTTTTCGGTAACCAGTATACGGATTTTGCCTCTATACCGGCGGAAGGCAAAAAAGTAGTTATAGAAGAGAAGAATACCTTTCTTTGGGATCAGCTGCTCTTGCCGAAGGCTTTGAAGAGAGAGAACGTCGATGTTTTTTTCTCTCTCTATGTTAAAACGCCGCTATGGCGCACGTGTCCTTACGTGAATACCGTCTGCGATATCATCCCTCTTTCTGTTTCGAAATATAAGGGCGTGAAGTCTTTTTTGGAAAGAGTGCATTTTTTTCTTTATACCTTTTTATGCGCAAAGCGCGCCGTGAGAGTTATAACGCTTTCAGAAGACTCCGGAAATAAAATATCCCGGATCTTTGGCGTGAAGAAAGATAAGCTGAGAGTGATATATCCGTCTGTAGAGATGTCTCCCCCTCAGGGATCCAGCATGGAAGATGCGGAGGTCATCCAAAAGTACGATTTATACAAACCGTACATACTTTATGTGGGGAACTATAAACCGCACAAGAACCTGGAGAGGCTCATCGATGCGTATAGCCTCCTGCCGGAAGAGGTCAAAGATGAGTACAGGCTGTTTCTTGTCGGCGGAGGGGGAAGTGAAGCGCGGTCGCTTGAAGCGGCTATTGCGAGGAAGAATTTACAAGAAAAAATAGTGCTTGTTAAAAATATAGAACACAGTAATGTCTTTGCGTTTTTAAAGAACGCTTCGGTTTTTGTTTTTCCCTCCTTGGCGGAGGGTTTCGGTATCCCTCCGGTAGAAGCGATGGCCGCGGGTGTGCCTGTTGCCTCTTCGAACCTCGCGCCTATGACCGAAGTCTTGGCGGAGGCGGCACTATTCTTCGATCCGCGAGATGTAAAGGACATCTCGCTTGCCATACTGAGACTCCTTACTGAAAGGGGGCTTAAGTATGAGTATATAATGCGCGGGGAGAAACGTATCAAGCTTCTTTCAGAGAGAAACATGTCACGGGAAATATGGCGCGCATTGGAAGAGGCGGGGGAAGAAAAGACTCTGTGCATAAGCAGCGAATTTCCGCCGACCATCGGAGGGATAGCCACGCAGGTCTTTAACCTCTGGAAAAACTTCCCGAAAAAAGAAGTGATCATACTGACGGCAAGAGTAAAAGGGGATAGCGGATATTTCGACGGGGGTCTCGATGTCGTGAGGAGAAAATATCCCACCGGAAGCAGTATGTGCGCTCGAGTTATCCGCAGTTTTCTGGTCGTCTGGTACGCCTGGCAGATCAGCCGTTTGCGCAACATACGCAGCGTTCACTGCGCACAGGTCCTTTCCAGCGGGCTTGCGGGGCTTTTTCTGAAAAAGATAAGGCATCTTCCGTATGTAGTATATGTGTATTCCGCAGACGTATTGGAATTTGGGAAATGCGCCATTACACGAAAACTGATGGAAAAAATCCTCGCCGAAAGCGGGCATATCATTGCAAATAGTAACTTTACAAAAGGACTTATTACCGATCGCGCTCTTGCCCCGGAGGAGAAAATAACAGTGCTTACCCCGGCGGTCGATATTGAAAAATTCACTCCCGAGAGAGGCGACTATGATATCAGACAAAAGCATGGTATTCCGAGGGGAGTAAAAATGCTTCTTACGGTTTCGAGATTGGCGCCGCGTAAGGGGCACGAGAGTGTTATAAAGGCGTTTGCCGGGGTGCTTGAGAAGCATGCGAGTGTTGTTTATGTGATAGTGGGGGACGGGCCGGAAAAAGAAAAGCTTGTGACTCTGGTTAAAGAGCTGGGGCTTTCGAAGAACGTAATATTTTTGGCGGGGATGCCTGGTGAGAGACTGGCGCTTCTCTATAATACGTCCGATATATTCATCATGGCCCCGCGTTATATAGAAGAAGCCGGAGACGTTGAAGGGTTCGGCATTGTGTTCCTTGAGGCAAGTGCGTGCGGAAAAGCCGTGATCGCAGGCAGAAGCGGCGGGGTAGCCGAAGCGGTAGTAGACGGCCAGACCGGTATCCTTGTCGACCCGGAGGATGTAACTGAGATACGTGACACGATACTGCGCCTTCTTGAGGATGAAAAGTACGCGGAAAAACTCGGCAGTAACGGTTTTACACGCGTCCGCCAGGAGTTTAGATGGAAAAGCCGCAGTGAGGAACTTAAGAAATACATGTAAAGAAGCGGAACGTTATGAAAAAAAGTGTCAGAGTCTTACATGCGATAACCCGTCTGGATAAAGGCGGCTCTCCGACTAATATATTGCTGAGCGCCATGGGGCTTGCGGATATGGGCTATAAGGTGGACCTTCTTTTCGGGGTAACGGAGGAGGCTGATGAACATTTAATAGAGAGGGCGGGAGAAAAAGGCGTATGTTTTATAGAAGAGAGAAGTCTTATAAGGAGCATACACCCCGTAAGGGATGTCATCGCGTTTTTTAAGATCTTTAAGCTGATCAAAAGGGAAAAATACGATATCGTACACGCCCACGCCCATAAAGCGGGGCTTATTTGCCGCATCGCCGCCAAGTGCGCCGGGACGAAACATATTGTCTATACGCCGCACGGGCATGTCTTTTACGGGTATTTTACAAAAGGATTGACGAAGTTTATCATCCTCATCGAGAAGATAGCGGCCGCCATGACCGATAAAATAATAGGCCTTACCAAGGCTGAATGCGATGAGTGGTTAAAGTTCGGCATCGGCAGGAAAGAGCAGTATGTAGCCATACCGAGTGGCATAGAGTTTGACGCGTTGGAACAGGAAGCCGCTTCCGGAAGCGACTGGAAAAAGGAATTCGGGATCCCCGAGGGAAAGACATTAGTAGGGTCTATTGGCCGTTTTATCGAGATAAAGGGCTACAGGTATTTTATCGAGGCAGCCATCAGCCAGGTGAAAAAACGGGACGATGTGTATTTTTTACTTGCCGGTGACGGGCCGCTTCGGGAGGAATATGAAGAGATGATCGCCTCAAGCGGAATAAAAGAAAGGTTTTACATCCTTCCCTGGCAGAAAAACATAGGCGCTTTTATCAAAGCCCTTGATATTTTTGTTTTATCGTCATTAAATGAGGGTATGGGCCGCGTCCTGGTGGAGGCGATGTTTTTTGGAAAGCCCGTGATCGCTACACGCGCGGGGGGCGTTCCTTCGGTTGTATCGGACGGTGCGGGCATGCTTGTGGAACCTGCCTCATCTCGGGCTATATCCGAAGCTATCGACAGCATCCTTGGGGATAGGGAGAAGGCGCATAGGATGGCAAAGATCGCCCATAAAAAAGCGCTTGAAGGGTATAATGCGGGTTTAATGGTTAATGCGCAGGATGCTTTATACAAAAAGCTTCTTGAAACATAAGAATTAATTCAAGGGGGGAATAAGATGAAATTTTTGATTACCGGAGGAGCTGGTTTTACCGGGATTAACGCGGCAAGAGGGTTTATTGACGCGGGGCATGAAGTTATTATTTTTGATAACTTCTCCCGCGGGGGATGTGACAGGAACCTTGACTGGTTGAGGGAGCAGGCAGAATTTGAACTTGTAAAAGGCGATGTAAGGGATTTTTACCAGGTGCGGTCGTGTTTTTTTGATCATGAGGATATAGACGCTGTCCTGCATCTGGCCGGACAGGTCGCGGTGACTTCTTCGGTTATAAACCCGAGAGAGGATTTTGAAAATAATGCTCTCGGGACGTTTAATGTCTGTGAAGTGATAAGACAGTTTCACCCGGATACTATCCTTCTTTATTCCTCAAGCAATAAAGTCTACGGTCCGATGAAAGACCTGGAAATAGTCGATAAGGGCAGAAGATACGAATATAAGGACCTGGCTTCCGGTATTTCCGAGAAAAGGGCCTTGGACTTCTATTCCCCGTACGGCTGTTCGAAAGGCGCCGGGGACCAGTACGTGATCGATTATGCGAGGATATACGGACTCCGGACGGCAGTGTTCCGTCAGTCCTGTATTTACGGCCCGCATCAGTTCGGCATGGAGGACCAGGGCTGGGTTGCCTGGTTTGTAATCTCCGCCGTACTGGAGAGGCCCATCACTATTTTCGGTGACGGTAAACAAACCCGGGATATTCTCTATATAGACGACCTTATTGACTGTTATTTAAAAGCAGCCGAGAGGATCGATGATATCAAGGGCAGTGTTTACAATATAGGCGGTGGGGGAGAAAACGTCGTCTCCCTTTTAGAACTTATTTCAATGCTTGAAGGGATTCTAGGCAAAGAGATCAATTATGAACATGGCCACTGGCGTCCCGGAGACCAGAAGACGTTTGTCTGTGATGTGCAGAAAGCTTATAAGGACCTTTCCTGGAAGCCTAAAATGAAGGTCGCTCAAGGCATAAAGATCCTTACCGAGTGGGTAAAGGAAAACAAGGATATTTTTTAAAGAGGTTTCTACCGGCTATGAAAAAAACGGTTCTGATTGCACTGACTTTGATTATTCTTATCTCTTTTACGGCTTCTTTTTCTTATGGAAGAGATGATTATATAAAGGCAGGCGGGCTTATTCATCTAAATTCGGATGTCTCGTCCGGGGAGTATTCGCCTGAGAAGCTGGTAGGCATGGCCAAAGAGGCGGGTGCCGGAGCGGTGTTTCTGACGGAAAACCTTATGCCCCGCTGGCAGTACGGCATTTTTCCGTTAAGGAACATAATAAAGAAGACCGTGGAAAAAAGCGGTCTTTTAAGATATGGCCCGGAAAGATATGCTGAAAGAATCAATAAAATAAACGAGAAACTGCCCCAGATGACGGTACTTATGGCAGCGGAAGTAGCGCCGTTTTATTTCTGGAGCGGGACTCCTTTCAAGAAAGAAGGGCTCACTCTTAACGACTGGGACCTTCAGTTTATAATAACGGGACTTGATCCTTCCGATTACAGAGGAATACCTACGGTGTCGAACGGAAAGTTTTCCTATTACGGTTTCGGGAGCATTTTAAAACTCTGGCCCCTCGTTCTTCTCTTGGTGGGCGTTAAATGCCTCAGGAGAAAAACATCAAAGGTATGTCTGCCGGACTTTCTTTGCTGGATATTGATTATAACAGGCGCTGTTTTTACTATAAATAACTATCCTTTTAAAGAAATGAAATACGATCAATACCATGGCAGACAAGGGGTCTTTCCTTACCAGGATGTTATCGATTACGTTAACGAAAAAGGCGGTATGGTATTCTGGTCGAATCCGGAAGCTTTCGTGAGCAAAAAAATAGGGCCGGTGATGTACGTTTCGCCGACGGCGGATAAGTACATGCTTGAAAGTAAGGGTTATACGGGTTTCAGCTCTTTTTATGAAGGTTATAGAAGTATAGGCTCAGCCGGAGGGGTATGGGATACGGTACTTAAAGAGTACTGCGCGGGAGAAAGAGACAGTCCGGTGTGGACTATGGGTGAAATGGCCTATCATAGCAGGGAAGCTTCCGGCGGTAAAGAAATCGATGAAGTGCAGACAGTTTTTCTTGTTCCCTCCAATACGCAAAAGGATATACTGGATGCTATGCGCAGGGGAAGGATGTATGCGGTAAGGAAGAAGAAAGGATACCCTTTAGAGCTCGATTCGTTTACCGTAGAGCGTTCTGACGGGAAGCGCGCTATGATGGGGGAGGAGATAAATGCTGCCGGACCGGTAACAATTAACTTTAGTGTTTCCTGGCGGGGTGAGACGAGCGAGAAAATAACAGTTAAACTGATCCGCTCTGGTGAAGTCATAAAGGAGTTTCCCATAGAGAAAGGCGCCGAGTACAGGATTGAAGATGACCTTTACACGGGGGGCGATAAAATATATTATAGATTAGACGTGCGTGGTAAATACCCGAGTATGCTTTTTTCGAATCCAATATTTGTCAACTTTACCGAAGAGGGCAGTACATGAAAATAGCGATTCATCAGCCTCAGTATCTGCCCTGGTTGGGGTATTTTGATAAAATGGATCAGGCGGATATCTTTGTCTTGCTGGATGATGTGCAGTATAAGAAAAATGAATGGCAGAACAGGAATAAGCTCCGCAACTCCAGGTCATGGCAGTGGATCACCGTTCCTGTTCTCTATGAGTTCGGTGAGAGGATCATGGATGTAAAGATCAATAACCGCTTCGACTGGTGCGGTAAACACGCTAAAAGTCTTGAACATAACTATTCGCGTACGGAGCATTTCGAGAGATATTTTCCGTTTTTCCGCGCCGCATTTAAACAGAAGTGGGAATTGCTTGCCGAGATCAACATATGTTTTATCCGTTTTCTAAAAGATGCGCTGGGTATAAAAACGGAACTGGTGAGAAGCTCTTCTCTGGGCGTGAAAGACACCAAGACGGAAAGGCTTGTTGAAATATGCAGGGCCCTGAAAGCCGATACGTATATTTCCGGATCTGGAGGCAGTGAATACCTGGATGAGGAGAGGTTCTCGGCAAGCGGGATAAGTCTTGAATACCATGACTACGTGCATCCGGAATACCGGCAGGCATACAAAGGTTTTTACCCGGAGATGTCGGTCGTGGATCTACTCTTCTGTCATGGAGGGAAAAGCTTAAGTATTATAAAGGAAGGGAGAAGGGGATGAATATATTGGCGATAGGAGCCCATCCGGATGATATAGAATACGGCTCGGGCGGGACGCTTCTAAAGATGAAGAAAAAGGAGAGGGCAAACATATATTTTTTCGTAGCGACTTGCGGCAGTTTCAGCGGCGGCGCGCCCGCCAGGAAGAAAGAGCAGGAGGAGGCCCTTGATTTTTTGGGGGTGAAAGAGATCTACTGGGGGAGTTTTATGGACACCCAGCTTACCGTGGGCAGAGAGCTAATAGATAAGATTGAGAAAGCGATCGAGAAAAGTAACCCTGACATCATATTCGTGAATTATCCGGAGGATACGCATCAGGATCACAGGAGCCTCGCCGAAAGCACAATAGTGGCAGCGCGGTACAAACGCAAGGTACTCTTCTATGAAGATTATACTTCCAGGAAATACGAACCAGATCTCTTTGTCGACATAGAAGAGGTGCTTAGCGATAAAGAGAAGCTCTTAAAGATCCACAAGTCACAGGTCGAGAGGCGTTACCCCACGGGACTGGACATGATAGAAAGCGTAAGGGCGGTCGCGAACTACAGGGGGTTTCAGGCCAAAGTCAAATATGCAGAAGGTTTCTCTGCTTTAAGGTATCTATTAGACATTTAAATCTTTTACAAAGGAGTAGTCACATGGATGATCATATTATCCAGCACTCAAAACCCACTTTATGCGGCGAAGAGGTGGATGCCCTTAGCCTGGTCATAAAGTCGGGACATATCGCGCAGGGAGATAAGGTGGAGGAGTTCGAGGACGCTTTAGCGCGTTTTGCCGGGGTGAAAGGAGCGGTTGCCTTAAGTTCCGGCACGGCGGCCCTGCATCTGGGGCTTCTGGCTATGGGGGTAAGTTCCCGTGACGAGGTACTTTTGCCTTCGTATGTCTGCACCGCGCCGTTAAATGCCGTACATTACACGAACGGTCGGCCGCGACTTTGCGATATTGAGCTTGAAAGCTTTAATATTTCGCTTGAGAGTATCGAGGAAGCCGGCACCGAGGACACTAAAGCGGTGATCGTGCCGCATATGTTCGGCAATACCGCTGATCTTGAAAGAATAGAAGAGGCAGGTATCGCTGTTATAGAGGACTGTGCCCAGTCCGTAGGAGCCATGTATGGCGAGGTGCGCACGGGAAGTTTTGGCAGGTTCAGTATAATGTCCTTTTATGCCACCAAGATGATGGCTTGCGGCGAGGGGGGGGCGCTTCTATCCAATGACGAAAAGATTCTCATGTTTGCGCGTGATATGCGCGACTATGACGAAAAAGACAGTTACAAAGTCCGTTATAATTACAAGATGACGGATGTGCAGGCGGCCATGGGTCTGGTGCAGATGAAGAAGCTTCCCGGCATGATCCAGAGAAGAAAAGAAATAGCTTCCCGTTATGACGAGGCTTTTAAGGACCTTGAGATCATCCTCCCCAAGGCGGAGTTCGATCATGTGTATTACAGGTATGTGATAAGGACTGAGAAACCTCCCCAGGAAGTTATATCCTCCATGAAAGAAAAAGGCATTATTTGCGCCCGTCCCGTTTTTAACCCGCTTAACAGGTATCTTGAGATGCGAAGCGGCTTCAGGAATACGGATGAAGTTTTCTCAAGCGCCGTCTCCATCCCTATTTATCCCGCTTTGACCGGCGAAGAGGAAAAGAGGATCATTGAAGGTGTTAAGGAAAGTTTTATCTCTTATGAATAAGATTCCGTTTCCCACGACAGTAGATTTTGCCCTTACAGGAAAATGCAACCTGAAGTGTAAACATTGTAACACTTCTGACACATGGGATCTTAAGGAAGAGCTTTCTTTTAAAGAGATACTCAGTGTGCTTGACCAGCTCAAAGAAGAGAAGGTATTTAACCTTAATCTTTTCGGGGGCGAACCGTTCTCTTATCCAAAAATCCATGAGTTGTTTGAAGAGATCAACAGTTACCCTCTCAGAATAAGCATCCTGACCAACGGTACCTTGATAGACAAGGCTTCTATGAAGTCTCTTAAAGGCCTGAAGTTTCTGTCTAATATCCAGGTGAGTATAGACGGATCGAATGCTGCTATCCACGACTGGCAGAGGGGGCAAGGGTCTTTTTGCAGGTCTATAGAAGCAGTAAAATCGCTTATCAAAAATGATTTACCTGTTTCAGTGAAAGCCATCATAAACATGCATAATTACAGTGATATCGAGAATATGGTCAAGCTGGCCCTGAGTCTGGGCTTGAAAAGCATGGATTTTGGTGATGCGGTTGAATGCGGACGAGCGGCTCTTTATAGCAGTGATATGTGTTTTGAAGGCAGATTACACCGGGATATAGTAAACGGGATGTTTTATCTCAGAAAGAAATATCCTCATTTTCACTTCGGCGGGACTCTATCACAAAAAATGGAAATGTTAAAAGACTTTTATTCAAAAGGCCCGGGGGGAGGCGGAAGGGGGACTTTTTCAACCTGTCCCGCCGGGCAAAACATGCTTTCGATACGTTCAGACGGTAAAGTAGTCCCGTGTTCGGCGTTCTGGACATTGATATGCGGTGATATAAGAAAAGATTCGCTTAGGGAAATATGGAATAATTCGGAGCTTCTTGACCAAATAAGACGTCTTGCCGATGAGCCGCTGGTAAAATATAACAAAGAATGCAATGAATGCGATTATCTTTCTTACTGTAACGGCGGTTGCCGGGCAGCTGCGTATTATTCTGCAGGTAACGACCTAAAAGGCATTCTCAAAGCTAATTGTCTGGTTTTTTCGAGCCTTTACGGCTATAGAGCGTCGAAAGAGACAGTATTAGATGGAGCTAAAGATGATGAAGAGTTCTGTAAAGTACGAAATGAAACATGTTGATCGAAGCAGTCCCGCTCTAAACAGTCTTTATATAAATGTTACAGGGTACTGCAATTTAAACTGTAGACATTGCTGGATAGCGCCTCCTCATAAAGATAAGCTTGACGGGGAGGGGGAGATGTCGGCTGAAGAAATGGTAGAAATAGTCAAAGCCGCCAAAGATCTGGGCTTAAGTTCTATTAAGCTTACGGGCGGGGAGCCGCTTTTAAGAGAGGATCTGGAGCCTTTGCTGAGGTTTTGCGATGAATCTTATATTAATGTCGATATGGAGACGAACGGGACGCTGATAAGCAGGGATGTCGCGAAGATGTTAAGGAAATATAATATCGGCCACATCTCTTTAAGTCTGGATAGCCCTTATGAAAAGATGCACGACTTTTTCAGAGGTCAAAAAGGCGCTTTTAAACGAACCATTAACGGCATTAAAAACTTACAACATGAAAAATTATCCCCGCAGGTTATCATGACGCTTTATAGAGAGAACTTGCCTGAATTTAAGAATTTTCTCCGTTTAATGCAAGAGATGTATGTGAACGATATAAAAATAAACATTATTTCGCCGTTAGGCCGGGGGCTGCTATTAAAAGAGGAAAAAGAAGTTCCGACGGTAAGAGAAGTTCTTGATTTCTCGGAAAAATTGAAAAACATCAAAAAGTCTTTTAAAGGAAAGATTTTTCTGGATATACCCATGGCGTTTACGGATATAGGTGAGATCAAGTGTCATGGTTGTGCTGTCTGCAGTATTAAAAACATACTTGGGATCCTCTCTGACGGGAGCGTCTCGATCTGCGGGATAGGATACCTGGACACGGGTCTTATTTTCGGTAATATAAAAGAAGATCCGTCCCTCCTGAAAGACATCTGGACTAGCACCCCGATGCTTAAGACCGTGAGAGAAGACATTCCTGCAAGACTTGAAGGTGTTTGTAAAATATGTGTTTTCAAAAAAGCGTGTATTGGTAATTGCAGGGCGGAAGTCTATCACAATACCGGAAGCCTTTTCAGCCCTTATTGGTTTTGCCAGGAAGCTTATGATAAAGGGCTTTTTCCGTCTACAAGACTTCTCCCGGAAGCGTTAAGAGGATGATATGGTTGAATTTAATTTAGAGTCTCTCGGGGTATCGATTAATCTGAGCTTTCAGAATTTTAAGAACGATACATTAGCCGGCAGTCTCATTCCGCTGAAAAAAGGGACAAAAACCGATTTAAGTATACTTTTGTATGAAGATAAAAAGAAGACGGTGATACAAAAAATAAAAAAGACTGAGTTCAAAAATTGCGTTAAAAAAGTACGGGGCGGATCATATTGCACGTTTTTTGATATAGATAAGAGGAAAACGTTTTCTTTTTTCGAGAAAGACGTTTTTTTGGGGTTTGTTATGGACCACGCATTAAACCGTTCCTTTCTTGCTTTTCAAAACGTTTTAGACATAATCTTTCTGCATGCGGCTGCGATAGTTATAAAAGAGAGGGCATATTTATTTATTGCTCCGGGCGGAGGAGGGAAAAGCACCATTTCTTCTCTGGCAAAGGAAAACGGTTTCAGGGTAATCGATGAGGAGTGCTGCATCATAAAACGGATAGGTAACCGATTTTTCTCCGGCGTGTATCCTATCAAGCCTCTATCCGATACTTCCGACAAGATATGGGAAATAGGCGGCGTTTATTTTCTCAACAAGTCTAACAAAAGCAGAACAAGAAAGCTTTCCGCTATTGATGCCGTATACAGGTCAGTGCCGGAAGCTACATCTTTCTATCATAATTGGGTCCCGGATGAGGATAAAAACGAATATAAAAAACGGATTTTTACTTTTTTGAACTCAATGTTCAATGATGTTTATTTCAGACTGTTGGATTTCAAGATTGATTCGGATGTTTTTTCATGTTTAACGCATTAAGATCAGGATACGGGTTACTGTTCCCGAATGCCGCATCTCTCTTTGGGGATGTAAAGTCCATATTTCAATATTCAGCCGGGATTTTGAAGAAATACCGCCGGATTTTGTTCAAAGTCTCACTCTTAAAAACTGTGTCTTTCCCGTTGGGGCTATCCATCGTGTATATTGCAAAAGTCACGTTGGATAAAGGTATCTGGGGCAAGGATCTAAGGGTGTTTCTATGGCTTACCGTATTGGGGTTTCTTGTATTCCTCTTAACCAAGCTGCTTCAATATCTTGGAAGTAAAGCGGTATTAAAGGTCAAAGCAAAATTTTCCCAGGATATAAACTGTGATCTGACAAAAAGGCTTCTAGGGCTTAATTATCTTAAAATAAGGGAATTAAGCTCTTCAGAGAACGCATTTATCTTGAACTATGATTATCATGTCATAGAGGGTCTTATTTTTGATCAGATACCTTCGTTAGTTTCACTTGTAAAAGTGCCTGTTCTTCTTGCCATGGTGTTCGTATTTTCAATGCCTCTTTCATTATTGATTTTTGTCACGCTTCCTTTTATAGCCGTGCATACTGTCTGGGCTTCGCGTGCGAGTGAGAAGTATAGAACCAGGATGTTGTATCATTCGCGTAAACATGGTTCCTTGTTGCACGACATCCTACTGAACGTAAAGCTGGTAAAAAGTTTTCATAAAGAGGACTGGGCCCTGGGAAGGATTACTTCGTCATATGGGACTAAAACAAAAAAATCTTTAGAATATTCACTTTTCTCCCATATGGTAAATCTTATAAGCGGTATATTGATCAGGTTCAATACGTTCATATTCTGGCTGCTCGGAGGTTATTTTATAATAAAAGGTCGGCTGTCCTTCGGCTCTTTCAGCGCCATACTTATGTATTCAGCGATGATAATATCCGAAATATACAATCTTGGCGGGTTTATCCGCGGACTAAATGAAGAAAGATCAGCTATAAGGAGAAACGCCGTTTTTATAGGCAAAATCTCGGAAAAAGTAGAAAAGCCGGATTTATTGACAGATGCTAAAGGGGTGCCGCTTTTTGACGGCGATATAGAGTTCAGAAATATTACATTCGGCTATAAGGGGGAGAGGCTTTTATTAAAAAATCTGTCTTTTATCGTTCCCGGCAGGAAATGGACTTTGGTCAAGGGTATATCGGGAGTCGGCAAGACATCCCTTTTAAGCCTGTTTTTAAGGTTGTTTTCGGCTAGCGGGGGGGATATACTAATAGGAGGCCGGAATATTGAGTCTATTGCAAGATCAGATTATTTTAAGAACGTATCGGTTGTTCACCAGCAGCCCTATTTGTTTAACGATACAGTGGTTAATAACATACTTCTGGGCGAGGATAAAAGCAAAAGCGATATAGAAAAGGCTCTTTTTTGTGCGAAGATAGGTGAGCTTAGAAGCGGTTTTTCTTGCGGATACAATAGAGGCATAGGGGAATTCGGCGCATGTCTTTCAGGGGGAGAGGGGCAGAGGGTAGCCATAGCCAGGGCCCTGGTCAGGGACCCAAAAATACTCGTTCTCGACGAAGCAACTTCATATATAGATATAGACATGGAGAAAGAGATATTTGAAAACATCAAGGAGAATTTCCCTTCTCTGACAGTGATATTTGTCACCCACAGAGATACCGCGGAGAATTTTGCGGATGAAATTTTTCTATTGGAAAACGGATGCATATTAAAAGAAGACAAGATCAATCTGAACTAGAGGAGCCCTCATGGAAGAATCGTATCCGGTAAGAACGCCGGACATCGTGGTCCGCAAAGAAAAAAAGGAAGCTTTATTATTCAACCCGTCGGATGGGAGCCTTTTATGCATAAATAAAACCGGTATTTTTATCTGGGACCTTTGCGACGGGTCCTGTACCGTAAAGGATATTGGCGAAAAGGTTATGGAAACTTACGAGGTTTCCATAGGAAAAGCGGAAGAAGACTGCAAATCATATTTAAAAGAGATGGAAAGCGCGGGATTTATCGGGTACAAGGTGTAAAGGAGTTGCAATGAAGAAGAAAAAAGAGAAATATGAACCTCCCATTGTTTATAACCTTAATCAAGTCCTCAAGGATGAAGTTCATGCTGCTGCCAATTGTTCATCCGGCACTGTCGCAAGCGTTTCTTGCACTATAGGAAATTCTGTTCCTGGAGATTGTACAAGCGGAAGTTCCCCGGGAGGTAAATGCACGTTGGGTAACAGCCCAACGGGTCCCGGTAAATGCCAATCCGGTGCTGCGGCGGCACAAAAATGTCAAACCGGCACTATAGCTGGAGGGAAGTGTAACGACGGCTTTACTCCAAATGTTTGAGGGCCTGCCGGGCTAATATTTTATCTTTGATGAAAAGAATAGTAAAAGGCCAGAGCATGCATCCATTTCTTAAAATGATGGATGTATGTATTACCAGAGAGATCACCCCGCCGCAGATAAACCCCGGCGATATAATCGTTTACAGAAGTGCCGGTAGCGATTTACTCAATGTCCACCGGGTTTTGAGTAAAAACGAAAAAGAAGGGCATTTTTTGGTTAAAGGCGACAATGTTCCTTATAGCCGTCATGAGAGAGTGGCTTCTGCGGGAATAAGAGAAAAAGTCCGCCTTGTAAAAAGAGGCGAGAAAGTTTTCAATCTGGAGAGGTTTCCCAGTAAATATACCGCAGGGCTTTTAGCGTTTTTATCCAGGCGAGACCTTATGCCGACTCTTTTTAAAAGAAAGTTCATCGATCCTATCCTTTTAGGCGTATCCGCTAGTCCCTTTTTTGCATCTATCAGAAAAATGTTTTATGCAGATATATCTTTCATGAAGAAAAAGGAAGGGGAAGCATGCCGCGTCTACGCATTTGCAGGCAAGGGAAGAAGCGCTGAAGCTATATTGCACCTTAAAGAATCAAAAGGAGTATTTATCAGTTCATACATAAGGTACAGGGACAGAAACCCCTCCTTTGCCGAGAAGTTCATGAAAAAGATCGTGGATATCTCTGATAGCGAGTACGGCTCCCAGCATAATATATACATAACCGATAATGTGTTAAGTGGACTTATCCAAAGGGGAAAGGGTCTGTCCTTAGGGAGCAGGATACGCCTTCCATAGGATACTTCATTATGAAGCAGTTAAACTTATACCCGGCACTCGAGGTTTCTTTTTCTCGTTTAAGCCCGGAAGAAAGACTTGTTATTTTATGTTCCCGGATGGAGATGCCTCAGAAAAGCGAAGAGCTTGCTAGGGGTCTCATTTTGGAGGAAAGGATTGACTGGGTTTATTTCATCAAGCTTACCAGGCTTTATGCGACAGCGCCGCTTATTTACAGGCACCTGCAGTCGTTCGGAAAACTAATCCCCGAAGCAGTGATGCAGTCGCTGAGGGGCAGCGCGGGCTTTGTTTTTGCGCGCAATATTAAATATTTTAATAATGTGAAGAGCCTGGCGGATATGTTCAATAAAGAAGGCCTTGAAGTCATTTTTATGAAGGGCGTTGTTTTTATGATAGACCTCTACAGGGAAAAAGGGCTCAGGGATTTCTCAGACATAGACATACTTATCAAGCAGGAGGATCTGGCTAAGGTTGAAAAGCTGGTAAAGAGAAAGGGGTTTAAGCCCTATAATAGACGCGGGATATTTAACCGTTACCGCTCGCAGAGGGTATACTCCCTGGATGGCAAACTCTGTCTTGATATCCATCTCGATCTTATCGGCAGAAAGATGCACAACAGGCTGATAGGCATCAATAAAAAGGATCTATGGTCGAAAAAAAGGAAAGTGTCTTTGGAGGGGACGCACCTCTACGCTTTAGACACCTCCCATATGCTTATTTATCAGTCGATGCATCTGGCGATGCAGCATGGTTTCTCGGGACTCAAGTGGTACGTGGATATACATGAGCTGGTAAGGTCTTACAAGATTAACTGGGCGGAAGTTGTGCGTCTTGCTAAGAGTTACAGGGTAGCTCGCCCGCTTTATTATACGCTTTTATTTACGAGAAATATGTTTGCGACTCCTATTCCGGAAAAGGTTCTAGGCGAGCTTGGTAAGATACAAAGAAAGTTCGATCGTTATCTATTAGAAAAGATCAAGTCAAGAAACGCCGAGACCGATTACCTGGCGGAGCTATTCATGTTTGACAGGATGCGGGACACCATAAAGTTTATTTTCCTTTCCCTTATTGCGTACCCGTATTTAATCGGACACTTCGTCGTAATTTTTGGTAAAATACTTAAGTCTATACTGCCGGGGCGTAAGCCTATGGCGGTTTCATCCTAGTCAGGCGGAAAGAGGTATTTGCATGCGAAAGTGGTACTTGAGGATAATGTGGTGGCTGGTTACTTTATTGTACCTGGCTTTGATTTATGCGACTTTGTCCATAGCGCCTTTGATATGGGCGGTTTTTGACGACTTTTTCCTTGGCAACGGGATGCTGATATTATATACATGTTTTATCGGCATAGGAGTCTGGCTTCTCCATTATATGATCAGCAGAAAAAAAGAAAGAGCCGTAGAAATATATCTTTTATTTTTTTTACTCATACTCATAACATACGTCCTCAATAAAATGGCAATCCGTCCTGCGGAGAAGATACACCTTCTTGAGTATGGCCTCTTAAGCGTTCTTGTCTATAACGCGCTAAAGATTGACTTAAATCGTTATGGTATAATACTTTACGTTCTTGGAACTATTTTTTGTTCATTAGCCGGATTTTATGATGAAGTCATCCAGCGCTCTTTGCCCGGCAGGTATTTCAGCTGGAGGGATGTTTTAGTGAATAGTGCCAGCAGCCTCCTTGGGTTCGTAGTAATACGGTTTATCGTGCTTAGGAAAGACCAAAATCCTTTACAAACGGGCGCAGATAGTGATAGAATATTTTGGAAGATGTCTTGGAAATGAGAAGAAACATCAAACGCAGGAAAGATAAGTCCATGACGAAACATAAAAGGGTAGTCATAGCCGACGACAATAAAGAGCTTTGCGAGCTTATAGTCGATATACTGGAAGGATCCGGTTATGCGGTGGATTCCGTTTATAACGGTTATGAGCTTTTGGCATATTTAGAGACCAACAATCCCGCGGTCATCATTTTGGATCTCATGATGCCCGATAAAGGAGGACTTTCCATACTGGATACCCTGAAACAGGTCTCTCCCTATTCCCGGGTTATCATTTACACCGGATATAATGAATATGAAAACAGCGTCTATGCCCGTGCGGCGGATCGTTTTCTGGTGAAAGACGGCAGGGTAGAGGATCTTATTAATGCCGTCAAGGAACTTGCGTAGACCGGGTTATGACGTTTATCGTATACTCGTAAAATAGAGAGAATATTTTCTCTCTATTTTTTTGTTTAAATAAAAAGCCGGATGCAATATCCATGTTGAAGTTTACTCTCGAGCATAAAGATGCCGCAAGCCGTGCGCGTTGCGGAAAAATCGTAACCGCGCATGGTGAGGTGGCGACGCCCGTATTCATGCCTGTAGCGACACAGGCTACCGTGAAGACCCTCACGACGGAGGAGCTAGTCGCCTCAGGCGTGGAGATGCTCATCTCCAACGCCTATCATCTCTATCTGCGACCCGGCGGTGAAATAATCGAAAAAGCCGGAGGGCTTCATAAGTTTATGAACTGGCCGCGCCCCATAACTACCGATAGCGGGGGTTTCCAGGTGTTCAGCCTCGCGGAACTCAGGAAAATCGAAGAAGAAGGGGTCACTTTCCAGTCTCACATCGATGGATCCCGGCACTTTTTCACGCCGGAAAGCGTTGTGGACTTTCAGCTCGTGCTCGGAAGCGACATCATAATGCCTCTTGATGAATGCGTGCATTACCCCGCTACCAGAGACTATGTGGAGGATTCAGTTGATCTCACGCTGAGGTGGGCCGGAAGGAGTAAGAAGCGTTTTATGGAGAAGGGTAAGGACTCAGCCTTATTCGGTATAATCCAGGGCAGTACTTATAAACCGTTAAGGAAAAAGTGCTGCGAAGAGATGGTTTCTATGGATATGGACGGTTACGCGCTTGGCGGGATAGGCGTGGGGGAGCCGGTGGAACTTATAAACGAGATAACGGATTATACCGCCGCATTGCTTCCGGAAGGAAAGCCGCGGTACCTTATGGGGGTGGGGACCCCTCCCGATGTTTTAGAGGCTGTATCATGCGGTATAGACATGTTCGATTGTGTCGTTCCTACCCGTAACGGCAGGAACGGCCAGGCGTTCACCGCTTCCGGGGAGGTGCAGCTGCGTAACGCCCCGTTTAAAGAGGATTTCGGCCCTATAGAACGCGCCTGCGGTTGCTTTACCTGCAGGAATTATACCCGGGGATATATACGGCACCTATTTAATACCGATGAACTCTTGGGACTACGACTCGTCTCTTTGCATAATGTATACTTTTATGTTAAACTTATACAAGCTTGCCGGGAAGCTATAAGGGGGGATCGCTTCTCCAGTTTCAAGAAGGAGTTTCTTGGGGCGTACACCTCTTAATATGTTGTTTTTCGCGTAGTTATTAGTATAATTAACAGGGTCCGTTTTGTTTTTTAGATAAACTAGCTTAAAAAGGAGATGATACGATAAAAGTCAGATAGAGCGGTGAAAAGCTCTGGATT
>CAZGOG010000010.1:0-50807 GCA_964527555.1 uncultured Planctomycetia bacterium
CGTAAAACCGTCGAAGCCTTAAAAGAGTTCGGCTTTAATACTCCGAAACTAAAAGAGGCGCTTTTTTTAGAAAAAGGGAAAAACATCCGAATGGGGAACCCGCCCCTTCGAATAGAAATTTTAACATCTATAGATGGAGTTGAATTCGCCGAATGTTATAAAAACAGAAAGACAGTGGAAATAGATAATACAAAGATGAATTTTATATCTCTGACGGATCTAAAGAAAAACAAAAAAGCAAGCGGCAGGTATCAAGATCTGGCCGATCTTGAGCATCTAAAATAATAACTTCTTATCGTCTACCGCCCACCCAGAACACAGTTATCAAAATTTCCAGCGTTCATATAAGATAACCATTTCAGCGTTTCAAAAACGGCTCTCTTTTGC
This sequence comes from uncultured Planctomycetia bacterium, assembly GCA_964527555.1. Lineage (GTDB taxonomy): Bacteria > Omnitrophota > Gorgyraeia > Tantalellales > Tantalellaceae > CAZGOG01. The sequence continues at coordinate 388 of CAZGOG010000010.1, forward strand.
CCCAAAAGACGGGGTTACCTCATGTGTTGCTTGTTAAATCTCCCTTGAGTATAAAATATTATTGTGTTATATTTATTATGTCTTCAAAGGGGGCTAGCCCTCTTTGAATGAAAGGAGTAAAGGCTCCACCATTTTCCCCTATAGCGAGGCAGCTTAATACATCTCTTAATAATCCAGGGGGAACGCGCTGTCATATCGCATTATGAGTGAATATATTTGTCCCCACTGCGGGAAGCCTGTCTATGACGATGAAGCGCTTCTCTGCCTTTATTGCGGCGAGAACCTCCGGCGCGGTGCGGGGATCCTCGGCAGGATGAAATATTCCACAAGCTGGCTCGTAGTCGCGTCGGTCGTGATAATAACTATAATCGCATTTTTTGTGCTTATGTGCCTGTAAGTTAAGGGGAAGGATATAGCGGTGAAAAAACGCATTTTTCTGTTTATTATCATTCTTGTTTTTGCCTGGGGCGGGGTATACCTCTGGGCTAAACAGGCGGACCTGGCGGGTTCCTGGTACTCTCCATGGCCGGCTGCGCTAAGAAGCGAGCTTGAGACATACCTGCGTAACGCGCATACAGCTAAAATCGATGGAGACCTTATCGGAGCGATAGCGCCCCATGCGGGCTATAGGTTCTCCGGACCCGTAGCCGCATATACCTATAAAGCGGTGGAGGAGAAGAGCCCGAAAACGGTTATTATCGTCGGGTTTACTCACAGGAGGCATTTCCCGGGACGCATCTCTCTTTTTACTGACGAGGCTTTCGTCACACCGCTTGGCGGGGCCGTGATCGATATGGCTCTTACTGATAAGTTCACCTCTTTTAATAAAAACATCCAGAGTATCCCGGAAGCTTTCGAGGCGGAAAACTCCATCGAGATGCAGATACCTTTCGTCCAGGTAGCGGCAAAAGATGCGAAACTGGTGCTTATTGCGCTTGGGGACCAGGATCTGGCTGCTTCACGTCTTTTAGCGGATGCGCTTTATGACATCCTCAAGGATGAAAAAGATTTCGTGATGATCGCTTCGACTGACCTCTCGCATTATTTCCCATATGAGGATGCGAACGAAAAAGACGCGCGGACGATCGACGAGATAAAGAAGCTTGATCCGGACGCCTTCTACGGTTACAGCAGTAGGACCGGGCATGATGACATGTGCGGCCCCGGGGCGGTTTATGCCGTCATGTCGGCAAGCGCGAAGCTGGGCGCGGATAAAGTCGTGGTTCTTGATTACGCCAATTCCGGAGATACCAGCGGTGATAAAGGGAGGGTCGTCGGCTATGTGAGCGCACTTTTTATTAAGAGCGGCGAAAAAAAAGAAGAGGGCCCGGAGAAGGGGGAAGAAGAGATGTTTACCGATAGCGAGAAAAAGGAACTTTTAAAAATAGCCAGAAGCACTATCCGCTATTACCTCGAGACCGGCAGGAGACCGGAAGTAGAGGTGGAGGATGAAGCCCTTAAACAGGACATGGGTGCTTTTGTTACGCTCCATAAACGCGGGCAGCTCAGGGGCTGTATAGGTCACATGATCGCAACGGGCCCACTCTACCTTACGGTAAGAGACATGGCGATTGCGGCGGCGACGGAAGACCCCAGGTTCCCCCGGGTGACGCTTGGAGAACTTGACGATATCGATATAGAGATATCGGCGCTTTCACCGATGGAGAAGATCGACGATTACGAGATGATAGAGATGGGTAAGCACGGCGTCATGGTAAGGATGGGCGCAAGAAGCGGCGTATATCTGCCGCAGGTCGCCACTGAGACCGGCTGGACGAGAGAAGAGTTCATGAACAGCCTCTGCGGCCAGAAAGCCGGCATTCCGCGCGACGCATGGAAGAGAGGCGAGTGCGACATTTATATCTATACCGCGGAAGTCTTCGGGGAGAAAGAATGAGCAGGTTCTACGCACCAAAAGAAAACATCAAGGGCGGCAGGATACTGATCGAAGGAGAGGAAGCCCATCACGCGCTCGATGTCATGCGTCTTAAAGGTGACGACAAAGTCGTCGTCTTTGACGGCACGGGAGCGGAATACACCGGGTTTATAAAAGAGGCGGACAAAAGAAGAAAAAGGGTGATCGTCGAGATCGTGCGCACCGAAAGGCCTTCGCCTGAAAAGGCGCCTGAGATCACGCTCGCCCAGGCCATCCCCAAAAAAAACAAGATGAACTACATCGTGGAAAAAGCTACGGAGCTCGGCATCAAGAGGATCATGCCGCTCGTTACCGCAAGGACCATTGTAAGAGTCGATACAGAAGCTTCCGGGAAGAAGGTCGCGAAATGGCGCAGGATCGCCACAGAAGCGGCAAAACAGTGCGGCAGGCGGGATGTGCCGGAAGTCTCGGAGGTTTTGTCATATAAGGAGACAGCGGGCATGCTGGAAGCTTACGATCTTGTTCTTTTTGCGTACCTCGCGAAAGAGACAGTTCCCCTGAAGGAAGCGATAGGCGGCTTTACCTCGGGAAAGATACTTGTTTTTATAGGTCCGGAAGGGGATTTTACCCCGGATGAAGCAGCTCTTCTAAAAAACACAAACGCGCGTTTCGTCTCACTTGGCAGAAGAGTCTTAAGAAGCGAGACCGCGGGACTATTCCTCCTTTCAGTGCTTAATTATGAGTTTTCAGGTTAAAAGAGGATAGAAGAATATGAGACTGGTCAAGTTTGCCATAAAAACACTGGGCTGCAAAGTCAACCAGTATGAAGAAGAGGTCTTGAGGGAAAACCTTCTTAAGTCCGGGTTTATCTCTTCCAGCGCGCGGGACGCGGACCTTGTTATCATAAACTCCTGCACTGTTACCGCTAAGGCTGACGAGAAGACAAGACGGCTGATAAAGAGGCTGAAGAGAGAAAACCCGAAAGCGCAGATTTTTGTAACGGGCTGTTACGCGGTACTGGAAGAGGATATAAAAAGTCTTGAGGCGATCAGCGAAGTCGACGTAGTCGTCCCGGGAGGGGATAAGATGAAGCTGCCTCTTGTACTTAGCTCTTTGTTCGCCAGGGGCGAAGGAGAAAAAGAGATAAAAGAAGAAGTCGAGGACTTTAGCGGGCATACGCGGGCGTTTTTGAAGGTACAGGACGGCTGCGACGAAAGATGCACTTACTGCAAAGTCAACATCGTAAGAGGGCCTTCACGCTCCAGGGACGAAGGGAGCATATTGCGCGAAGTGTCCCGTCTTGCCGCAAGGGGATATAAAGAGATAGTCCTTACAGGCATATGCCTGGGTTCATGGAAGGGGGAAGAAGAGACTTTCCCGCGCTTGGTGAAAAAGATATTAGAGGTGCCAGGGGATTTCAGGATCCGCCTTAGTTCCATTGAGCCCAAGTACATCGGCGATTCTTTAATACAAGTTATGGCTTCCTCCGGCAAAATCTCCCGGCATCTGCATGTGCCTCTTCAGAGCGGATCCGACCGCGTGCTTAAACTCATGAACAGAAACTATACCGCCGAAGAGTTCAGGAACCTGATCAGCCGGATCCGTCGGGCGATATCGCTAGTGGGGATCACCATGGATGTCATAGCCGGTTTTCCGGGTGAGAGCGAGGAGGACTTTGAAAAAACGCTTGGATTTGTTAATGAGATAAAACCTTCAAGGCTGCATGTTTTCAGGTACAGTGACCGCAAGGGCACCCCTTCTTTTCTTATGGGGGGAAAAATAGACCCGGCCATTTCCAAAGAGCGGGTAGAGAGGCTCATCAAGGCGGGAGATACCCTCCAGAGGGAGTTTTGCGGAAAGTTTACCGGCAAAGAAGTCGAAGTGCTTCTCGAAAAGCGTTCCAAGGGCGATTTAAGCGGAGAGGTTATACTTGAGGGGTATACAAGCGAGTATCTCAGGGTAAAGTCTTACGGCTTTAATGGTTTTGAAGGCGACATAATCCGGGTAAAAATCGATTGTATAGACGAAAAAACACCCTCTTTAGTGGCAAAGGCGGCAAACTCTTGCGTAAAGATCTGAGAGTATGAAAAGAAAACCACGATATTTGTTAAATAAAAGAAAGCAAGCAGTAATCCCGCGCCCTTTATCCATCCCAGTTTGACAACCTTATTATTATATGATATACTTTGGGTTCCTATGGAAGGGAACGGCTTACCCGCAATCTTACAGCAAATTAACTGGGTTGATATATTTTTTATAATCCTTTTGTTGGGAATGGTTTATAAAGGATCACGTGTTGGTGTAGGTGGTCAGATCATCCCGCTTGCCGGTTGGATTGTATTATTATTCGTTTCAATAGGGTATTATCAGTATTTATCCGAGGCGGTGTTCGGTTTTTCGGTGCAGGCTTGGGCGAAACCGATATCGTTTTTTGCGATCTCGGCGTGTTTGTTCACCGCTATTAAATTCTTTGAAAGAATTTTTAGCGCCATTCATAGCGAGGAAGTCGCCGTGCTTGAAAAAATAGGCGGGGCGATGGTCGCGGCGTTTAGGGCATTTATCTCATTCGGGATTATCGGGATTTTTATGCTGCTCTGCCCGATCGGTTTCCTGCGCGACTCTGCCGCCACGGGATCCAAGACGTGCATGTACTTTGTGAAGATGGACGCGGCGATTTACAGCGGGATAACCAGTCTCATGGGTGAGGGGAAAAAGCGGAGCACGGAGGAACTATTAAAAGAGTTTACCGCCTCTAAATAAAGGAGAGAGAGATGAAACTTAAAACTATTTATGAACTGGCCGTCAAAAAAGGGCTTAAGGAGGATCTTAGGACTAAAAAGGAGATAGAAGAAGTCCTTAAAAAAGCCAGGAGCGAGTACAGGAAGGCCAAAGGCGTGGATAAAAGCACTTTTGACCGGGAGAACCTCAAGCAGCCCTATGCCGACACGCGCCTGCTTTACGGTTCGGATGATCTAGAGGTCAAAAACGTGATGGTGGGCGTTGATATACACGTCTCGGAGATACTTTTGGCTGACCGCCTGAGGGAGAAGGGCATGAAAGTGGACCTGGTGATATCACACCACCCTTCCGGGAAGGGCCTTGCGCAGCTCCACAAGGTCATGGCAATACAGCCGGGTCTCTGGCAGAAGTACGGTTTCGGGAAGGAAGCCGCCGAAGGTTTTATGAAAAGCCGCATGGAAGAGGTCTTCCGCGGCGTTTCCGCGGGAAACAATACGCGGACGGTAGACGCGGCGCGCATCCTGAACATACCATTCATGTGCACGCATACCGTTGCTGACAACTGCGTCACCAGTTACCTCCAGAAACTTTTCGACCAGAGAAAGCCGAAAAAGCTTAAAAACGTCTTAAGCATGCTTAAAAACATACCGGAATACCGGCTATCCATGGAAAACAGCGCTTCTCCCTATATACTCATAGGCGAGGAGAAGAACGAAGCGGGTAAGATATTTGTCGATATGACGGGAGGCACATCGCCCCCCGATAAGATCTACGGCAGGCTTGCGCAGGCGGGCGTCAAGACGATCGTCAGCATGCATTGCAAGGAATCCAATTTCAAAATCGCAAAAACCGAATACATAAATTACATCATAGCGGGGCACATCTCAAGCGATATTTTGGGTCTTAACCTTATGTTCGATGAGATCGAGAAGAGGGGAAAGCTCAACTTTATCGAGTGTTCCGGGTTTAAACGCTTTAGGAGATAATCCGAAAAAGAAGATGGGAAGAATACCTCAGGAGATAATCGATCAGATACTGGACCGGCTGGATATAGTCGAAGTCGTCTCGGAGTATATCCAGCTTAAGAAGGCCGGCAGGAACTTTAAGGCTAACTGCCCCTTCCATAACGAAAAGACCCCTTCCTTTATAGTAAGCGCCGAGAAGCAGATATATCATTGTTTCGGCTGTCATGCCGGCGGGAACGTTATAGGGTTCGTCATGCAGTACGAGAAGATGGAGTTTCCCGAGGCTGTAAAGATGCTGGCCGAGCGCGCCGGCGTGGAACTTCCCAAGTATGAAAAAGCAGATGATGCGGCTACGTCACTTGCCAGCCAGCTTTACGAGCTTAACAATCTGGCCGCTGGGTTCTACCAGGATTATCTAAGAAGCGATAAGGGAAAGAAAGCCCTTGATTACATGAAGAAGCGCGGCTTAAGTAGCGAGAACTTAAGCGAGTTCAGGATAGGGTACGCCCCGGAGGGATGGGAAGTTTTCACCAGCTACGCTACCGCGAGGAAAATAGCGCCTGCTCTATTAAGGAAAGCGGGTCTTACCATTCCCAGCGAAAAGGGCAAGGGCGATTACGACCGTTTCAGGGGCAGGATCACCTTTCCCATTTTCAACGAGAGGGGAAGCATAGTCGCTTTCGGGGCAAGAGTGATGGACTCTTCCCTGCCCAAATACATAAATTCCCCGGAGACGCTTGTATACAACAAAAGCAATATCCTCTACGGGCTCAATTTCGCGAAACGGGGCATACGGGAAAAAGGGTATGCCATCATCGTTGAGGGATATCTTGACGTCATCATCCCCTTCCAGTACGGAGTGACGAATGTCGTCGCCACCAGCGGCACGGCGCTTACCCAGCGGCAGGCAAGCATGCTGAAAAAATATACCGATACCGCCGTTATGGTTTTTGATGCCGACCAGGCGGGTGAAAGCGCCTCGCTTAGAGGGCTTGATATTTTTATAGAGAACGGGATGAAGGTCAAAGTGGCGACTTTGCCTAAAGGGGAAGACCCGGACAGTTTCGTGAGGAAAAACGGCAAAGAAGGTTTCGAAAAGATAACGGAATCAGCCAAGGGACTTTTTGATTATAAGCTGGACCTTCTTATCGGGAAGCTGGGCGCTAAAGAGATAGCCGGGATCGTCGATGAGATGCTCCCCACAATCGCCAGGGTTGAAAACGAAGTCGTCAAATCCGATTACCTCAAGAAACTTTCCGAACGGCTGGGGGTACATGAAGCTTCGCTCAGGTACGAGATGGGGAAAGTTCGGCTTGACTATTCTTACCGGTATGAAGAGCAAGCCAAAGTGGACCGCGCTTCACATAACTGGAGGGGAAGCGAAGTGCACCTTTTGGGGCTTGCCATCACGGACAAAAAGATGTTCCAGCGTATCGAAACGGAACTCGGCCTTGATAAGTTCCGGGACTCAAGCGTCAGAAAAGTCATGATTCTGGTGAGGGATCTTTTTGCCGGCGGCCAGAACCGGATAAACCCGGGCAAGCTTTTAAGCCGTCTGGAAAACGAAAAAACGGCTAAGGCCGCCGCCGTGCAGGCTATCGCCAAGGCGGATATCACGCGGGATCCCGAGAAGGCGCTTGTAGACTGTATGTACTCGCTGCGGAAAGAGAACAGGGAAGAAGAGCTGAAGGGTCTGACCATTAGACTTAAAAAAGCCCAGGCGATGAAGGACGAGATGGAGATGAAGGAACTTCTGGTAAAGATAAATAAGATCCACAAGGAAAAGGTTACCTGATTATGCCGAAGAGGAAGAAGAAGAAGGAAAAAGCGCGGGGCAAAAAAGAGAAGAAGAAAAAAGCTCCGGAGGCGGTTATCCCCAAGGACGAGGCTGCCGAGGATATTGAGAGAACTAAGTCCGCGATCGTCCGCAAGCTTATAAGAGCCGGCAGGGACAAGGGGTACTTAAGCTACGACGAGGTGAACGATATCCTTCCCGATGATGTGGTCTCTTCCGTTGAGATAGACGAAGTGATAACGGCTTTGCATTCGGCGGATATTAAAGTCGTGGAATCCGAGGAAGAGGTGGAAAGGATACCGCTTGCCGTAAAAAGGGACCAGCAGAAGATAAAGTCGCGGAAATTCGTACAGATAGATGATCCGGTCAAGATGTATCTCAAGCAGATGGGGCAGATACCGCTTTTAAGCCGGACCGAAGAGCTGGAACTTGCCAAACGCATCAAGAAAAAAGAGAAAGATTTCAAAGAGATCATCTTTAAGATAAAGATAGGCCGCCAGAGGGTCCTTGATGCTATCGAAGAGGCCATGGATAATGAGTATAACCTCGACGACGTGCTTGATGTGATCCCGGGTTCCGACCCCGAGAGACTTAAGAAGCGTAAAAGAGAGATTGTAAAACGCATGCGGCTTTCCACGAAGGCGGGTACGATCCTCAAGCTCATGGCGAAACTCAAGCCCACGATATCCCTTATCGAAAAGGTTGCTGAGGAGATAAGTCCCATGCTTGAGGAGGCAAGAAAAACGAAGAAGAAAATCGAGAAGCTCAAGACGACCCGCCGCAAGAAGGAACTGAAAGAAGTCCAGAAACAGATGAAGCAGCTTGTCCGCAAGATCGGCCGGCCCGCCGACAGGATCGTGGAGGACCTGGAGGAACTCAGTGAAATAGAACTTAAATACACCAAGGCTAAAAAAGAGCTTGTGGCGGCTAACCTGCGCCTTGTTGTAAGTATAGCCAAGAAATACACCAACAGGGGTCTTTCGTTCCTGGATCTTATACAGGAAGGCAATATGGGCCTTATGAAAGCGGTGGATAAGTTTGAATACGAAAGGGGCTATAAGTTCAGCACTTACGCCACATGGTGGATACGCCAGGCTATAACCCGTTCCATCGCCGACCAGTCGAGGACGATCCGCATACCGGTACATATGACCGAGACGATCAATAAACTGGTCAGGGTCTCAAGGTCCCTCGTCCAGGAAAACGGCAGAGAACCCACGCCGGAGGAGATCGCATCGGCGATGAAAATACCGGTTGAGAAAGTCCGGGGCATCATCAAGATCGCTCAGCACCCGATATCGCTGGAGACTCCCATAGGTGATGAAGGGGATACGAATTTCGGGGATTTTATCGAAGACAAAAGCGCCATCTCTCCGGCCAACGCAACGGCATATGCGATGCTTAAGGAGCAGATGGATGATGTGCTTGAGACTCTTACCGAACGCGAGCAGAAGGTGCTTACTCTCAGGTTCGGGATAGGTGACGGCTACCCCAGGACGCTGGAAGAGGTAGGCAAGATATTCAACGTCACCAGAGAAAGAGTCCGCCAGATAGAAGCAAAAGCGCTCAAGAAACTGCGCCACCCCATACGCGCCAAAAAGCTTAAGAATTTTCTTGATATGGGGTTTACGGGTTAAATATAAAACTTAAATACGCTTTAGCTCTTATGAAAGGAGATGCGATGGACGAGATCAAAGTCGAACTCTTCATTCCGGGTGAACTGAAAAATGAGCCGATTATATGCGATGTGATAAAAAAACATAATATCACACTGAAGATAATAGAAGCGTCGTTTTCCACCGAAAGCGGATGGGCTTACCTTGTCCTGAGCGGCGAGAAGGTCGAGCTGGACAGGGTGTTTGATTATCTCCAGGGTAAAGGCATAAACGTCGAGGTCAGGGGAAGCTGATCTTCCATCCCGCAGGCAAACAGCATGAGACTTGTAAGGTTCCGTCACGGCGGCAAAATATATAGCGGGGTTCTAACAGGCGATGATATAACCGCAGAGAGTCTCGGTGTTATAAAGCTCGATGAGGTTTCACTCTTAGCTCCTGTGGCCCCTTCAAAGATCGTATCGGTCGGGCTAAATTATCGGGATCACGCGCGGGAACTGGGGATGAGCGTGCCGGATGAGCCTATAATCTTCATCAAACCCTCTACCAGCGTTATCGGTCCGGGAGAGCCTATTATTTATCCCGCCTCAAGCGCCAGAGTGGATTACGAGGCGGAACTCGCGGTAGTGATAAAAGAGAAGGTGAAAAACGTCTCAAAGGAAGACGCCCCCGGGTATATACTTGGATACACGTGTTTCAACGATGTGACGGCCAGGGACCTCCAGAAGAAAGACGGTCAATGGACCAGGTCAAAAAGTTTTGATACGTTCGCCCCCGTAGGTCCTTGGATCGAGACCGATATCGATCCGGGAAATCTCTCCATCCGCTCTTATTTAAACGGCGAGCTGAAGCAGGATTCAAAAACGTCCGAGTTTATATTCACGGTTATGGAACTGGTGGAGTTTATATCAAAAGTTATGACGCTTCTTGCCGGCGACGTTATCGCCACGGGCACCCCGGCTAATGTCGGCGAGGTAAAAGCGGGAGATGAAGTGACCGTAGAGATCGAGGGCATCGGGAAACTCACCAACCGTATTGAAAGAGGAAAATGAAAGTAGTTCTTCAGCGCGTTAAAAAGGCTTCTGTCTCTGTCGGAGGAGAAGAAAAAGCGGCTATCGGAGGGGGTCTTTTGCTTCTGGTGGGTGTCGCTAAAGGCGACGGGCCCCAGGCGGCTAAGAAAATGGCGAGAAAGATAGCGGCCTTGCGTGTTTTCGAGGATAAAGCAGGGAAGATGAACCTTTCTGTCAGCGATGCGGTGGGCGAGATCCTGAGCGTGCCGCAGTTCACGCTTTTGGCCTCTACCGGGAAAGGCAATCGACCCGGTTTTGATCTGGCAGCACCGCCCGAAGAGGCCAAGGCTTTGTGGGATGAGTTTAACGGAGAGCTTGCCGCCAGCGGCGTCAATGTCTCAAAAGGCGAGTTTGCTTCTCATATGGAAGTAAGTCTTGTTAATGACGGTCCGGTCACGCTTATACTTGAGTCAAAAGAGGGGGAATAATATGAAGTTCTGCCGGGGAGAAGAAATAGCCGCTTTTACTGAAAAAGTCATATCCAGAAAACACCAGATCAAACCCCACGGTTTTGATCTTACAGTCGGCAAGCTCTTTGCCGTAAAAAAAGAAGGGGCTATAGACTTAGGCGGCAGTGAAGTGAAAGACGCCATGGTCGAAGAACTTGTGCCACAGAAGATAAGAGAGGAAGATAAGTACGGCTGGTGGCTTCTTACGGCGGGGGAGTACATGGTAAAGTTCAATGAAAGCATCGTTATCCCGGAGGGGCATACGGGGATTATCCAGGCGCTTTCAAGGACATTGAAAGCGGGGGTTATCCACCCCACGCTTTTCTTCTCAGCCGGCGAGAAAGTGGAGATGACCGTTCTTAGCGTGGGAAAATCCGGTTTTAACGTCAAGGAGAACGCCCGTATCTCGACGTTACGCGTAATGGGGGATATAAAGGATTAGGCCTGTTATAATAGCAGTATATAAAGGAGGGAGGCAGAAAACATGGGTAGTATAAAAATAGAAAAACCGACGCCGGAAATGCTTGAAGCGCTTGGTGTAGATTCATGGCCGATATGGGAGAAGGAGGTATCTCGTTTCCCGTGGAGCTATGATACGAAAGAGACTTGTTTTATCCTCGAGGGCAAAGCGAAAGTAGAGCCGGAAGGCGGCGAGACGGTTGAGTTTAGTGCAGGGGACCTGGTGATCTTTCCGAAGGGACTGAACTGCACCTGGCAGATAACCAGCCCTATAAGAAAACACTACAAGATGGGATGAGATTGAAGAAGACTCGAAACATAAGCTTTATAATAAGCCTTTTCATCCTTATCGCTTTTATGGCAGGGGACGCGTTTTGCATGCGGGACAAGGAAGAAGAGGAGGGCCTTGTCGCTGTTGAAGGCGGCAACATGTCCATGGGGGTGGCTCTTGGCGGGGCAGGCACCAAGACGGGCTATGACCTCTGCCCTGAAGGCGTGATGGCGATAAGGATTTTTATGTCGGCCTGGCAGAGGAATGATTATGAAACCATGTATGCGCTGCTTGACGAGGAAAGCAGGAAGGACTACCCTTTCAAACGGGCCAGGTTCGATTTCCAGTTTCTGGAATTTAAACCTTATGAGATAAGCCTGGTAAGAAAAGACGGTGAGAACTTCGAGTTCCTTTTAAGCTACGGCGACTGGAAAGACGGGGATAAAGTGGTGGAGAAGATGATCGTAAGCGGGAAGAGCTTCAAGATCATAATGCCCACCAAGAACTCCCCGTTTAAAAAATCGGCGGCAAGCTACTTTTAACCGACGGGAAGAGAAGAAGAGAATTTCCTTCCATTTTTTATTGAGCCGATATAGTATATACCTCTAAGAGGTATTCATTTTTTTCTTTTTTCCGGAGAATAAAAGATAATTGATAAGGAGGAATCGATGTCAGGCATGAAAAAGATCGGGGTGCTTACCAGCGGTGGTGACTGCGGGGGTCTGAACGCGGTCGTGAAGGGTGCGGCGGGAATGGCTAACAGCATGGGAATCAAGTGTTTTGTGATACCCAACGGCTACGCCGGGCTGTATAACCTCGTTGATTTTGAGGCGCTTACTGAGCTTACGGACGACAGGCTCGATCTTATTAACGCCAGCCTCGCCGGTTCCGCAGCCGGGCACTCCCGCGTGAAAGTGAAAAAGATAGAAAACCCGAAAAAATACGAACGCATAAAAGAGGGTCTTAAGAAATTCAGCATAGACGGACTCGTCATAAGCGGCGGCGACGATACCGGCAGCGTCATGGTGGATCTGCATAAAAACGGTGTCGCGTGCGTGCATGTGCCCAAGACGATGGACCTGGACCTCCAGACTTATTCGGTCGGCGGGGATTCCACGATCAACAAGATCGCTGTATATGCGGATGAACTTAAGACCACGGGCCGGACACACAACAGAGTCATCGTGCTGGAAGTCTTTGGCAGGTATGCCGGTCACACCGCGTTCCGCGGCGGTATCGCGGCGGATGTAGACGCGATACTGATACCCGAGATACCCGTTGATTTCAATATACTTTATGAGCATATCAAGTCTAAACTGACGCGCCGGTTCCTGATGAGTGACGTCTTTGAAGGCACTTATCTCATAGTGGTCGCTGAGGGCCTCAGAGACGCTTCCGGCAGCGAGATAGTCGATGAGAGCGCCGGGGTAGATTCTTTCGGCCACAAGAAACTCGCCGGAAGCGGCAAATACGTCTGCCTGGAAGTGACAAAGAGGCTTAAGAAAGACCCGGCCGTTACGGATTTCATGAAACAAACTCACATGTATGTCGACGGTATTTACACGGTCCCTGAGGTAAGGTCGGCAGTCCCGGGGCACTTGGTCCGATGCGGGCGCAGTTCCGCTTATGACGTGAATTTCGGCAAAGAAGTGGGAGCGGCGGCCGTCACACTTCTTTCCAAAGGCATAACTGGCGTTACAATGGTAGACGTCAAAGGCAAAGAAGTCCGTTATATGCCGGCAGAAAAAGCCATAGCAGAAAGGCACGTGGATCTGGATCAGGTAAGTCTTTTTGAACAGCTCGGGGTATGTTTCGGCAGGGAAGCGAAGCCCTTTACCCCAAAGTTCACAAAACTGGAAGGTGTGCCTGAGAGGTACATGTAAAGTGATAACTGACGATCGAAGAGCGTTTAAAAGGTCAAATTGCCGGTTTACCATTACTTACAGGCCGCATGGCGCATCCACAGGCGGCACATCCCTCACCGAAAACATCAGTCCGGGCGGAGTTTATTTCATCAGCCTGGAAAAATTTCAGATAGGACAGCTTTTTGACTGTTCCATCGAGATGCCCGGGAAGGCCGGGGAAGGGCGATGGACCGCAAGAGTCGTCCGCTGCCAGAATCTTTCCGGAGGCATGGTGGAGACTTTCGGCGTCGCGTCAGAGTTTGTAAAAGCCTTCGGTGATTCGGAGAAAAAATTAAAAAACGCATTGAAAAAATAGTTTTTTTTATTTTTCATCCGCGTTTTGCAAAGAAAAAATTTTTTCTCAAAACTTTTTTTAAAAAAATTCCGCCGCCGTCATTCACTCAAAAATTTCCACCTCCCTCCGCGCTAAAAAATCCGAAAACAAACCTCCCCTAAAACCCCTGCAACTACTGGCTTATAGGAGACGCACCGAAACTCGAGTAAAAATTAAGCCTGCGGATAGAAATATTTTATTTTAAGTTTAAGAAAATCTTTATCGCGCTCGGAAAAATAAATAAAAAAATTATATTTTAGCTTGCAAATCGAAAAATATAATGTATATTTAAAACAAATGAAATATTTGGAAACGCAAAAGCAAATTTTTCAAAAGAAGGGGGGAGTAAGATGGCAGTCAAGAAAAAGAAGAAAGCTGCGAAGAAAAAAGTAGCAAAGAAAAAGAAAAAAGTTGCAAAGAAAAAGAAAAAGGTCGCAAAGAAAAAAAAGAAATAGTTACTAAATAATTGATCTTATTCTTGAAAAGAGGCGAATCCGAGTGATTCGCCTCTTTTTTTGTTATCCAGCCTTTGTCCCCGGTTTAACCTGTTTTTAAATTGCATTTACCCGGACTTGCTAATATAATAGACATAATTTACCCATGCACCAGAAGGCCACGCCCGTAAGGGCGTGGATGAATGGCCTTCGGTGCAGGGTTCCGCTTGACGGAAAGACTGACACTGTGGTGCCATGGGCGTTAGCCCATGGAGCTTCACTGAAATGGCATACTGTATTTTTCGGGATATTCGTCCGGCTATGCTTAAGCGCGCCAAGAGGCTCTTATTTGCGGGGTGAACTTTATGGTCATTTTACCGTTTTTGTATTTTTTCGCGTTTTTAATATACCTTTACATGGCGGGCTATGTCATAAGCCGTAATCCCAGGGCTTTACTTAACCAGACCTGCGCCGCGACATTTATCTCCTTTGCCGTATGGAGTTTTGGCATGATTTTCACCCAGGACGTGCGTACTCCATGGTCTCTTGCCGAGACGATGTACCGCATAGCCGCGGTGGGGTGGATTTCCTTTAGCGCTTTCTGCCTGTGGTTCACCGTTATTTTTGTCGAGAAGAGAAGGCTCTTAAAATCAAAGATCTTTTACTTTCTTATTTTCGCTCCGGTCGTCCTCTTCCTTTATAAGGAATGGACCTCCTCGGTCTTCATGGAAACGTATGTCATGAGATACTGGGGGTGGAGCTATGTCTGGGGGGAAACGGTCTGGACGCTTCTTTTTGTAATTTATTATTCTTTATGCATGCTCTTTGAACTTTATATCCTTTTTGATTTCAAGAGGAAGGCCAAGGATAGTTTCAAGCAGAAGCAGGCAGGGATCCTTTTTAATGCCACTCTTTTCACGTTTGTCGCAGCGTCTCTTACGGATGTGGTGCTCCCGTGGCTGGGTATCTATGTAATACCCAATATCGGTGTCCTCTGTGTGCTTGTCTGGGCGACGGGTATGCTTTATGCGTCGCACAAGTATAAACTTTTGATCACCCGGGCGGCAATTGTAGCCGATAAAGTGCTTTCCACCATAACGGATTCTGTGATACTCCTCCTGCCCGGCGGGGATATCGTTAACGTGAATAAGGCAACATGCAGACTTCTCGGCTACAGGGAGGCGGAACTCGCAGGCAAGCGCTTCGACATCGTGCTTTCGAAAGAGCATTCCGGCAGCGGAGTCATCGGTTTTCCCGATGTCGCAAGCCGTCTTGATGAAAACGGTAACCTGCCTAACACCGAGGTGACTTTTGCCGGTAAGAGCGGGGCGAAGGTACCCATGCTTTTTTCCGCCTCCAGCATATACAACAGGGCAGGCGAGATAGAGGGAATAGTCGTTGTGGCAAAAGACATCTCAGAGATCAAAAAAACTGAGCTTGAGATGGAAAGGCTCAACAAGCGCCTCATAGCCGATGAGACTTCTATTCTGCGTATACTCAAGGACCTAAAAAAGGCGCATGAAGACCTCCAGAACTCGCAGGAGCAGCTGGTCGAGTCCGCGAAGCTCGCTTCTGTCGGCAGGCTCGCTTCCGATGTCGCCCATGAAGTGAACAATCCCCTTATGATAATCTCCGGCCGCGCCCAGCTTTCAATGATGGCAAACCCGGATGATACGGCTCTCCAGAGCAACCTTAAGATCATACAGGACCAGTGTGAAAGGGCAAAAGACATCATACAGCGCCTTCTCATGTTCGCAAGTCCCGGCAGGGGCGAGCTGAAAGACGTGAATGTTAACGATATTATTGAGTTTGTGATCAAGATAATCGAACCGCATTTTTCAATAAAAAATATCACGATAACAAGAAATTATTCAAAGAACCTTCCTTCCCTCAAGCTGGACGAGAAGCAGATGCAGGACGTCTTTATGAATATCCTGAAGAACGCCGCTGAAGCCATGCCGGGAGGCGGCACCATAACAATAACCACGCTGGTCGAAGGCAGCGATGTGCGCATAGACTTCACGGACACGGGAGTCGGCATAGAGGCAGAAAACCTGAAGAAGATATTTGACCCGTTTTTCAGCACCAAGGAGCACGGAACAGGGCTGGGACTGTCCATTTGCTACGGCATTTTAAAGGCGCATGGCGGAAGGTTAAAATACTCAAGCGCTCCTAAAAAAGGGACGACCGCGACTGTGTTATTACCGGTTAAAAGTGATGACTAAAGAACTGTCGGAGTAAGTATTGCGTAAGTACGCTTTCCAGAAAGGCAAAAATAATGGCAAAGATATTAGTTGTGGATGATGAGCTGGAGATCCTGTCGCTGCTGGAGACGTTTTTGAAGGCAAAGGGTTTTGACGCGGTAACTACCGATAGCGGCGAAAAAGCGCTTGAGATGATCACGCAGGATGAGTCCCTCGACCTTATAATACTGGACGTGAGGATGCCGAGGGTCAGCGGCGCAGATATTCTTAATGCGATGAAAGAAAAGGGTATCAAAACGCCGGTTATCATCCTTACCGGCTCCCTGGGGGAAGAGACCAAGAGGCTCGTAGCCAATGATTACCTGATGAAGCCCGTTGATCTGAAGGAACTGTATAATAAAGTCAACGAATGGGTTAAAAAGGGCACATAGCGCGAAAAAGTGACTTGTTTAGCTTGAAAAGGTTTTAAAGGCTGTGATATAATACGCATTCCAAAGTTGATCCTTGCGGGTTTGTATTTATATTAGATAAAGGTGGGGGCATAGCTCAAGTGGTTAGAGCAACTGACTCATAATCAGTAGGTTCATGGTTCAAGTCCATGTGCCCCCACCATTAGAAAGAAATCGGACCTTCATTTGGTATTTGCTTGACATACCGTCAGAGACTTACAGAAGAAGCGGATCACGAGTCGTAGGGCGCATAGCTCAGCTGGTTAGAGCGCATGCCTCACATGCATGAGGTCGGAGGTTCGAGCCCCCCTGCGCCCACCATCCATAGAGGGTTGATCACATGGTCCGTTTATACGGAAGGGATTAATGAACATGCCTGAAAACAGCATAAACATAAAAGAGGAGCTTAAGAATCTTATCGAGCTGCAGCGCCTGGACTCGGAAATTTACGATCTGGAGAGCGAGAGGGAAGCGTTTCCTGGAAGACTGGCGGAGATGGATTCTTCCCTTGAGGGCAAAAAGAGCGGGATGAACAGCGCCGAGGAAGAGATGAAGGTACTGCAGGTCAAAAAGAACGAAAAAGAAACCGACATGCAGGAGAAGGAAGCAAAGATCCGCAAATACGAAGCGGACCTTTATCAGATAAAAAACAACAAAGAGTACAAAGCCCTCCAGCAGGAGATAGACAGTATAAAAGCGGACGTCTCGCTAGTCGAAGAGGATATCATCAACCTTTTTGACAAGATAGAAGAGGCCCAGACGAAGTTTAACGAGGAGAAAAGGATCTTTGAGGACGAGAGGAGCCGGGTCGAGGAAGAAAAAGCCCAGATAAAAGACGATGAACAGAAACTTGCCGCAAGACTGGATGAGCTCGGCGCCAGAAGAACGGCATTCGCTGCGAAAATAAATCCGGAAGTGCTCATCCAGTATGAAAAGATACTTAAAAACCGGGGAAGAAGCGCTCTTTCACCCGTAAAGGGCGAGTCCTGCGGCGAATGCAACATGCATCTGCGTCCCCAGGTGATCGACGGCGCAAACCTCAGGAAAGAACTCGTTTTCTGCGAGAACTGCTCCAGGATACTTTATGTCGAAGACTAAAAAACCAGGGTCTCTGATTATATCTGCTGACGGCGGGTCAAGAGGCAACCCGGGACCCGCGGCTGTCGGCGTGATTCTTTCAAACGATAAGGGCGAGAGGGTCGCAGAAGTCTCAAGATATATAGGCCAGGCGACAAACAATGTCGCCGAGTATCTGGCGGTTATTTACGGTCTTTCCGAAGCCATGTACCTGGGGGCCGAAAGAGTCTCTTTGAATCTTGACAGCCAGCTTGTGGCAAGGCAGCTCAAGGGCCAGTACAGGGTAAAAGACAGCAACATACAGAAATTTTTCGATATAGCCTTGAATCTCTTCAGGGGATTTGATAAAGTAGAAGTGAGGGAAGTGCCGCGCGAGGAGAATAAAGAAGCGGACGCCCTTGTAAACAAAGCGCTTAACTTAAGGGCGCTTATTTAGAACATTAAGAGCTCATTGAAGTAGATCGGGTGATTGCTTTCTCTTTTTTTTAAGGGGGAGAGGAAAGTCCGGGCTCCACATAGCGGCGCAGCGGGTAATACCCGTCCACCGTAAGGTGAGGATTAGAGCCACAGAGACGAGTCTTCCCGCTCTTTCGGACCGGGAAGGGTGAAACGAGGTAATCTCTGCGCGGAGCAAGGCCAAATAGGGAAGGAATCAGGAAAGTCCGGTTTCATGCGGACAGGCTGGTACGAGGCTGCTAGTCTTGTTATCACTTCCGGGTAGGCCGCAGGAGGCCGTCAGCGATGACGGTCCCAGATGGATAATCACCGGGCAACTAGTTTGCCTACAGAACCCGGCTTATAGATCTAGTTCAATGGGCTTTTTTTATCCGCGGCTTTCGGAAAAAAACTGCAAGATAATGGAGGAATCCTTTTGAAAACTCATCTGGATTGCATGCCATGTTTTCTGCGCCAGGCGATAGATGCATCCAAGCTGGCCGGTGCGAACGAAGCCTTACAGAAAAAGGTAGTGGATAAAGTCGCCCGTATGCTTCCGGATCTGCCTCTGGAAGCCTCGCCCCCCGAGATCGCAGAGGCGGTCTACGGCGTGGTTGAGCGCTTGACCGGCGGGGAAGATTCATATAAGAGGATAAAACAGAAGAGCAACAAGTGTGCCCTGGAAATTTATCCGCGCCTGAAAAATATAGTGAACTCGGCAGGCGACCGTCTTCTGGCGGCACTGCGGCTCGCTGTTGCCGGCAACGTCATAGATTACGGCCTCCCGAACGTCTTTGACATCGAGGAAGAGATAGAAGACTGTCTTAAGAAGGATTTTGCGGTATTTGATTACGATGATTTTAAAAAAGTGTTTAGCGGGGCGAAAAACATCCTGTATCTATTGGATAACGCCGGGGAGGTAGTCTTCGATAAACTCCTGGTGGAAGAGATGGCCGCAAAAAGCGTCGTATGCGCGGTAAGGGAGAAGCCCATAATAAACGATGTCACGCTCGATGACGCCAAAAAAGTCGGCCTGGACGCGGTAGCGACGGTGATCTCAAGCGGATCCGCTATCCCCGGGACGGTCATTTCGAAATGCAATAAGGAGTTTTTGGAGTGCTATCGCAAGGCGGATATGATCATAAGCAAAGGGCAGGGGAATTTTGAGACGCTAGCTTCTCAAGAGAAGCCCGTCTTCTTTATATTCAAAGCCAAATGTCCCGTTGTCGCCGGAGAGGTAGGCTGCCTGGTCGGGGACATCATCCTCAAGAGGCAGCAGCCAGACTGAAAATAAAAATCTTCCTTCAGACTATTGACTTAAACAGAATAATATGTTAATATATGAACAGTTGTTCACATATAGTTATGACTGAGGTGCTCGCATGGCCAGGAAAAGAATAGTCGAGGATATACGCAGGAAGATGGGCTCGGAAGAGGTCATGGACAAGCTTTCCAGGACTTTTAGCGTGATGGGAGACGCCAACAGGGCCCGCATCATCTTTGCCCTTAGCCAGGCGGAGCTGTGCGTGGAGGAGCTTTCGATTCTTTTGGAGATGCGGCACTCGGCCGTATCGCATCAGCTGCGCTCGCTTAAGGACCTGGACCTTGTCAGGTGCCGCAAGGAAGGGCGCAGGGCCTATTACAAACTTAACGATGAGCATATCGAGAACCTTTTCAATGAAGGGTTGATACACGTTATGGAAAGACTGAAAGAATAGGGGTGGCATAGATGAAGGAGATATATCTGACGCAGCTTAAGACAGGACAGAGCGCCGTAGTGAAAGACACGATCTCCGGCAGCGGTGCCGCAGGGCGTCTGGAGGCCCTGGGTATAAGGCCGGGGAAGAAAGTTACCATGATCAGTACTCATTTCTGGAGGGGGCCGGTCACGGTCATGGTCGATAAGAGCAAGGTCGCCATAGGTCATGGTATGGCCCAGAAGATCATAGTGGAGGTTTGCTGAAAGTGGGAATAGAAGAAAGAAAAATACTCCTTATGGGTAACCCCAATGTGGGGAAAAGCGCTATATTTTCGAGACTTACCGGAGCCAAGGTGACGATTTCCAATTATCCCGGCACGACTATCGGTTTTACCCGGGGGTACATGAAGCTCGGTAAAGACGAGATGGATGTTATCATGGATGTGCCTGGGGTATACAACCTGGAGGTGCGTTCCAAAGCCGATGAAGTCGCCGTCCAGATGCTCCAGAGGGGTGATATCGTCATCAACGTGGTGGATGCCACGAACCTTGAAAGGAACCTTTTCCTGACGCTTGAACTGAGGGAGAGGAATATTCCCATGGTAGTCGCCCTTAACATGTGGGATGAGACGCGTCATAAGGGTATTGAGATCGATGCGGCGAAACTCCAGGAAGAACTCGCCATTCCCGTGATACCGGTGTGCGGGATTACGGGTTTCGGGATAAAGGAGCTTGTGGAGGCGCTTAAGGGACTTAAGAAAGAGAAATTCGAGACTCTTTCACGGGACCGAAAGTGGGAGAGGATAGGGGAGATCGTGACTGGCACCCAGACCCTGCATCATCATCACCACACTCTTCTTGAGAGGTTTGAGGACATGAGTACGCGGCCTCTCACGGGGCTTCCCATAGCTATAGGCGTAATATATTTATCTTTTATGGTTGTAAGATTTATAGGAGAGGGGCTTATAACGAAAATTTTTGAACCACTCTTCGAAAGATTATGGCTGCCCCTTATGGAAAGACTTAGTTCCGCTTTAGGGGGAGCGGGTCTTCTGCATGACATCCTTATCGGCAGACTCGTGGACGGAAGCATAGATTTCGGGCAGTCCTTCGGCCTCTTGACGACGGGACTCTTCGTGCCGATTGCGGCGGTACTGCCGTATATATTGAGTTTTTATCTTGTTTTGGGCATCCTGGAAGATTTCGGATACCTGCCGCGTCTGGCGACTCAGGTGGATAACCTCATGCACAGGCTGGGGCTTCACGGCTATGCGATAATTCCCATGGTGCTTGGACTGGGATGTAACGTGCCGGGTGCCATGGCTTTAAGGCTGCTTGAGAATAGAAGGGAGAAGTTCATAGCGGCGACGCTTATGGCTGTCGCGGTGCCGTGTATGGCCCAGATAGCTATGATCGTGGGCCTCTTGGGAGAGCGGGGCGGCGGGTACGTCGCTTTAGTATTCGGGATACTTCTTACGATCCTTATTACCAAGGGGCTTATAATGAACCGCTTCCTGCCGGGCAAAAGCCCCGAGATACTGTGGGAGATACCGCCTTACCGCATGCCTCAGCCCCTTGCGGTGGTGAAAAAACTCCGGATGAGGGTCTCCGGTTTTGTCGCCGAAGCCGTACCGCTGGTGCTTCTCGGCGTTCTTATAGTGAACATCCTCTATATCCTCAGGGTATTTGATTTTCTCTCTACGGTTTTTGCTCCTGTATTAAACGGTCTCTGGGGGCTTCCCAAAGAGACCATAGGCGCCATGATGATAGGTTTTCTGCGTAAAGATGTTGCGGTAGGTATGCTGGGGCCGCTCGACCTCTCGACCAAGCAGCTTGTCATAGCCTGCACGATCCTGGCGGTATACTTTCCGTGCATGGCGACGTTCGCCGTCATGGTGCGCGAGCTGGGCGGCCGGGACATGGCGAAATCCGCCGGCATAATGATCGTGACGGCAATTATAGTGGGATCGGTCTTAAATATCGTTCTTTAATTTTACGCTTTGGGTTTTCACCCGCTCAAGTAGATGGTAAAATATATTCCGGGGGGAATAGCGATGATGAGACTTATCGATCGGCTTGCAAACGTCTGGCATGAAAAACTTACCCGCCGTGACTTTCTCAAAAAATGCGCCAAGTGCGGAGCCCTGGCAGGCACTTCCTTTTATGCGTTCGATCTGGTTTCGCGCTATAAAGCATATGCCGCCATCGGTGAGAAGCGCGGCATGCATGAAGCTTCTTTTTACGAGAAAATGGGTTCTGAAGCGGTGCGGTGTCTCCTCTGTCCCAATTACTGCATGCTATCTGACGGCCAGAGGGGTTTCTGCAGAGTGCGTGAACCGGTCAAGGGCAAGCTTTACACGCTGGTATACGAGCTCGTATGCGCAAGCCACATAGACCCGATTGAGAAGAAGCCGCTCTTTCATGTGCTGCCCGGATCCAAGGCTTTTTCGATAGCGACAGCAGGATGCAATTCCCGATGCAAGTACTGCCAGAACTGGACGATTTCACAAAGGCCGCCGGAAGAGACCACGAACCAGAAACTGAGTTCACGCAATCTGACGCTAAGCGCGGTGAATAACGGCTGTTCTTCCATCGCTTACACGTATACCGAACCTGTCGTATTTTACGAGTATGTGATGGATGCCTCCAAAGTCGCCAGAGGAAGCGGCCTGCTGAATATTATCATCACCGGCGGCAAGATCAACCCGGAACCTCTACGGGCTCTTTCAAAGGTCATTGACGCGGCAAACGTCGACCTTAAAGGGTTTGACAAGAAATACATGAAAGAGGTCTGCGCGCAGGACCTGGACAATATTCTCCAGACGCTTACCATACTTAAACAGGAAGGGGTCTGGATAGAGATAACTAATCTTATAGTCCCGACCCTGAATGACAATATGGACGACATCCGGCGCATGGCGAGGTGGGTAAAGGCGAATATGGGGGAAGACGTGCCGATGCATTTCTCGCGTTTCTGGCCGCAGTATAAATTAAGGTCGCTCTATCCGACGCCCGTGGAGACGCTTAAAGAAGCAAGAGAGATCGCCATGAGTGAAGGCATGCATTACGTCTATATCGGCAACGTCCCTGAGATAGATACCGAGAGCACGATCTGCCCCGAGTGCGGGAAAGTCGCCGTAAAAAGGATCGGCTACAGAGTCTTGGAGAACAACGTCACCCGTGAAGGAACCTGCAAAGCGTGCGGCGGGAAAATAGCGGGGATATGGAAATAAGTCTCATAAAAAGTCCCAAGCCCATTATGAACTTCAAAAAGGTAATGACACTATCTGTGATACTGGCGGGCGCCTCCGCCATGGCATCACAGATAGTTTTCATGCGCGAGTTCCTGGTGGTTTTCTACGGCAACGAGATCTCTATCGGTATTATTCTTGCCAGCTGGCTTATCTGGGGCGCTTTCGGAAGTGCTTGTCTAGGCCGCCTCTCCGATTCTATACGCGCAAGGGTCCTTCTCTTTGCGCTCTGCCAGTTGTTTTTAGCGGTGATATTCCCACTGACTCTGGTGCTTATAAGACTCTCCAAACCGTTCATGGGGATAGTGGCGGGTGAGATCATAGGGTACTACCCCATGTTTTTAACTACCTTTCTGGTCCTGGCGCTGCCTTGCGCCGTGATGGGGTTCATGTTTTCCCTGGCATGCCGCGTGTACCGCGATCTTACGGAAGATGCCGCCGGCGGCATAGCGCATGTCTATATCATGGAAGCGATAGGATCCTTATCGGGGGGCCTTTTAGCCAGCTATATTATGATCCGCTACATGACGGCTTTCAGTATACTTTTGGTGCTTTCCTTCCTTAATATAATAGCGTCTATGGTCTTGCAGACGTACAGCCAGTCTTCCAGGATGAAAAAAGCCCTTTTTTCTCTTACGCTGGTTTTGTTTGTAGCGGGGGTATTTGCGCTTTCTTCGGGAGGCGCGGGACGCCTCGAGGACTTTTCCCTGAATAGACTCTGGAGCGGGTTTCGTGTTCTTGATTCAAAGAATTCCATCTACGGTAACATCACCGTAACTAAACGGGAGAAGCAGATCTCTTTCTATGAAAACGGACTCCACCTTTATACCGTCCCGGACAGGCTTCAGGCGGAGGAGTCGGTACACTTCGCTCTTTTAGAGACAGAGTCTCCACGCGAGGTTCTTTTGATAGGGGGCGGCGTGGGAGGGCTCCTGAAAGAAATCTTAAAATACCCCGTAACAAAAGTCGACTATGTGGAGCTTGATCCGCTTATCATACGGATGGCGGAGGAGTATCTGGCAAGAAGCGATTCATCCGTCCTGGAAGACGCCAAGGTCGCGATCATCAATGAAGACGGCCGGTTCTTCATAAAGAGGGCCGGGAGCGGAGCGTACGATACCGTCATCATCAGTCTTGGGGATCCCTATACGGCGCAGCTGAACCGGTTCTATACAGTCGGGTTCTTCAGGGAGGTTGCGAGAGTTCTTAAAGATGAAGGGGTGCTTTCTTTCGGGCTTACCTCTTCCATTAACTACATAGGTGAAGAGCTGAGGGATTACCTCAGGTCGATATACCTGAGCGTACGCGAAGTGTTCCCGGAAGTCCTTATCATCCCGGGGGACACCAGCTACTTTATCGCTTCAAAGGCGGCCGCCGCTCTTACCGCCAGCAGTGACGTTCTTACAAGACGCATGGAAGAGCGCGGCGTGGACACATTGTATGTGCGCGACTACTATCTTTTTGACACGCTTTCCGGCGAAAGAGTCGAGTATATAAGAAGACGACTGACCGAACGCGTCCCCATAGAGCTCAATACGGATTTCAGGCCCATCTCTTATTATTATGCGACAGTCTTCTGGGGCACGCAGTTTGATATGCCCTTTTTTAAGCGGGCCTTGCGGTTTGTAACGCCCGAGAATATCTGGCTTCTAGCCGTGTTTTTTTGTCTTTTTATCCTGGTTCTTTTTCTGGTGAGCCCCGGGCGCCGGAAGAGGAGGGCTGTGCTTTTAGCTGTTATGACGACGGGTTTTGCCGAGATAAATTTTCAGATAGCGGTAGTGCTTTCGTTTCAGGTCATATACGGGTATGTCTTTTATAAACTGGGGATTATTTTTACCTCGTTCATGGTGGGTCTTGCTCTTGGGGCATGGGTGGTCTCCAAGAGTATGAAGCATTTTAAGGACAGCCTTGCCGTCTTTTCGTGGACGCAAGTTTCTATTTGCCTGTACCCGCTCATCCTGCCGGTGGTTTTTCTCTGGCTTTCGCGTACGCAATCTGATATAGTCTCAAAAGCCGGAGCGAATATAATCTTCCCGTTTTTGCCTGTCATATCCGGTTTTATAGGGGGAGTGCAGTTTCCTCTTGCCAATAAGATATACCTGGAGGACAGGGAGAAGCTCGGCAGAGTCGCGGGCTTGAGTTACGGCTTGGATCTTTTGGGAGCTTGTCTGGGGTCGTTTTTGGCGGCCGCGTTCCTGGTCCCTATACTGGGCATTTTCCAGACGTGTTTTCTGGTGGCTGTTATTAATGCGACTGTGCTTGCAATTTTATTGTTATAGGCAAGTTGCCGTTATAAAACACTTGTGTTATCATATACACTTATACTTTAATATTTAATCGCGATGACTTACGTCAGTATCAAAGAAAATGTAGTCCGGCTTTTGAAAGAGCTGCCCGAGGGCGTCATGCTTGTCGCTGCCGCCAAGATGAGGACGCCCGGAGAGGTGCGTGAAGCGGTCGAGGCGGGTGTAAAAGCCGTAGGCGAGAATTATGTCCAGGAGGCCATGGCGGCGTACAGAGTCGTCGGGAAAGAGGCGCGCTGGCATTTTATAGGGCACTTGCAGAAGAATAAAGTCAAAAAAGCGGTTGAGATATTTGACATGATAGAGACGGTCGATTCGCTTTCCCTGGCCGAGGAGATCGACAAAAGGTGCCGCGCCCTCTCCAAGGTGATGCCGGTACTCATCGAGGTGAATAGCGCGGGTGAAGCCCGGAAGTTCGGCGTAATGCCCGACCAGGTGCGCCGGCTGGCTGAAGGAATATCGGTCCTGGCCAATATAAAGCTGGTGGGGCTTATGACCATGGGGCCCTTGTCGGATGACTCTTCCCTGGTCAGGCCTCCTTTCGCGCGCACGAGGAAAGTCTTCGAGGAACTTAAAGAGCCGGCTATCAAGAATGTAGAGATGAAATACCTTTCTATGGGGATGACGGGTTCCTACCGCATCGCCATAGAGGAAGGCGCCAATATTGTAAGAGTAGGCACTAAGATATTCGGTGAAAGGAAGTAAAAAAGATGTACGTCAAGGTTTTATTCGACACTGAAGCTAAAAAAGGACTTCTTTCCGGAAGAGGGTTTTCCTGTCTGGTTGACGGCAGGATCCTTTTTGATGCGGGTGAGGGTTCCACCTCTCTGGTGGACAACATGGACCGCATGATGGTATCAGCACGCGACCTGGAAGGCGTGGTCATCTCGCATGAACACTGGGACCATACGGGAGGGCTTTGGGAACTTTTAAAAAGAAAAAAAGGGCTTAAGGTCTACGCGTGTTCCTCCTTCAGCGATACTTTCAAGAATTGCGTGAAAGAGCTGGGGGGAGAACTTATCTTTACGGACAAGTTTACCGAGATCACGGATAATATCTTTGTCACCGGCCAGATCCCGGGAGAGTACAGGGACGAAGAGATCGCGGAACAGGCGCTTGTCGTGAAAGGCGATATGGGGCTTTCTGTCATAACGGGATGCGCGCATCCGGGGATCGTCAAGATACTCAGGTACATCAAGAAAAAATTCAGGGCAAAAAATCTTTATATGGTTTTCGGCGGGTTTCATCTTAACGGCATGGAAAGAGAAGAGATAAGAAAAATCATCGAAAGAATCGAAAAGATAGGCGTATCAAAGGCGGGGCCGACGCATTGTTCCGGTGAAAAAGCCCGGCGGATGTTCGGGGGCAGATACCTCGATAATTTTATAGCCGTTAAAGCCGGACACATAATACATCTCTAGTTTGAGAGGAAGGGCGATGCGGGAAGAGAAGAATATACCGGCAGGCATGCGTGAGATAATAATAATAGGAGGAGGACCGGCGGGTCTTACGGCGGGTCTCTATGCCTCAAGGGCGAGGATGAATACGCTTCTTCTTGAAAGCGTTTCCGTCATGAGTCAGCTTGCGATGACCGAGGCGATCGAGAATTATCCGGGAGTCACAAAAACCGGAGGGTTTGATCTGGTGGAGACGTTTAAAAAACAGGCTGAGGCGTTCGGTCTGGAATCGAGTCAGGTAACCGTTAAAAGCGTCTCGCTAAAGAAGGAGGGGGACCTTTCCGTATGGCAGGTGGAAGGCGAAGAAGGAAAGACGCATGAAGCGCTTTCGGTGATCGTTGCTACCGGCGCCAGCCCCCGGAAACTCGATATCCCGGGTGAGAAAGAGTTTATCTCGAAAGGCGTTTCCTACTGCGCCACGTGTGATGCCGCTTTTTTCCGGGACAAGGACGTCGTCGTTGTCGGCGGAGGCGATACCGCGGTGGAAGAGGCGCTGTTTCTCACGAAATTCGCCGGGGGGGTGACACTCGTTCACCGCAGAGACCGCCTCAGGGCAACCAAGATCCTGCAGGAGAGGGCGCACGCCAACAAGAAGATGCACTTTGTGTGGGATTCTGTCGCCGAAGAGATAAAAGGAAAAGACAAAGTGGAGAAAATAATCCTCCGCAACATAAAGACGGATAAAAAATCGGAAGTGGCCTGTCACGGCGTTTTCATATTCATAGGATGGAGGCCCAATACGGATTTTCTTAAAGGAACTCTTGCGCTTGATGAAAAAGGCTGCATCGTTGTCGACAGCCAGATGAAAACTTCCGCCGGGGGCCTCTTCGCTGCCGGTGACTGCTGCAGCAAACTCCTCCATCAGGTGGTTACCGCCTGCGGGGACGGAGCCGTCGCGGCGGTTTCGGCTACCAACTATGTGGAAAGAATCAAGGGCACTTTATACGGATAAAAAAGTCAAGGAGGGATTAAATGCGTTCAGATCAGATGAAAAAAGGTCTTGAAAGAGCACCGCATCGTTCTCTTTTTAAAGCTCTTGCTTATACGGATGAGGAGCTTAACCGGCCCATCATAGGGATAGCCAATTCTGCTAATGAACTTATTCCCGGGCACAATCATCTTAAAGACATAGCGGAAGCCGTTAAAACCGGTATCAGGATAGCCGGGGGCACGCCTATGGAGTTTTCGACGATAGGCATCTGTGACGGAATAGCCATGGGGCATAAGGGCATGAAATATTCCCTCCCTTCACGCGAGCTTATCGCGGATTCAGTGGAGACGATGGGTATGGCATACCCGATTGACGGCCTGGTATGTATAGCCGATTGTGACAAGATACTTCCGGGTATGATGATGGCCATGCTCAGGCTGAACATACCCTCTATCCTGGTGAGCGGCGGACCGATGCTGGCAGGCTGCGTAAAAAAGAAACCGGTGGACCTTATCAGCGTTTTTGAGGGGGTAGGCGCGCGTACCTCGGGTAAGATCTCCGATAAGGAACTCTTTGAGCTTGAGGAAGGGGCATGTCCCGGCTCGGGGTCATGTTCCGGGATGTATACGGCTAACTCCATGAACTGTCTTAGTGAAGCTTTGGGTTTGAGCCTGGCGGGTAACGGCACCATTCTGGCCGTAAGCGCAAAAAGACGCAGATTGGCCAAGGTAAGCGGCATGAAGATAATGGAGCTGGTGAGGCGCGATATTAAACCCAGAGACATAGTCACCCGGAAGGCTTTAGAAAACTCCATCACCGTTGAGATGGCGCTGGGAAGCTCCACCAACACCGTCCTGCACCTTCCGGCTATCGCCAACGAAGCGGGGATCAAACTCGATCTACACCTTTTTAACCAGATAAGCGAACGTGTGCCGAATCTCTGCCGCATATCGCCTGCGGGCAGCCAGCACATGGAAGACCTGGATGCGGCCGGCGGGATACCGGCGGTCATGGCGGAACTTGACAAGAAAAAACTCTTGCATACAGAGCTTATTACAGCAAGCGGCATGAAAGTCAAAGAAAACATAAAGGACGCCGTGAACTTGGATCCGGAAGTCATCCGGTCGATAGAGACACCTTACTCCAAGGACGGCGGACTGTGTATACTTTTCGGGAATCTGGCGCCGGATGGCGCGGTCGTCAAAAAATCCGCTGTGGCTGAGAATATGTTCACGCATGAAGGCACCGCAAGGGTATTCGATGCCGAGGAAGACGCCATGAAAGCGATAATGGGAGGCAAGATCAGGAAGGGCGACGTGATTGTTATCCGTTATGAGGGGCCCAAAGGAGGCCCGGGGATGCGGGAGATGCTGGGGCCGACTTCCGCCATAGCGGGTGTGGGGCTCGACAAAGACGTCTCGCTTATAACGGACGGCCGTTTTTCAGGCGGCACGCGTGGCGCCGCGATCGGGCATGTCTCTCCCGAAGCGCAGGAGGGCGGTACGATAGCTCTGGTAAAAGAAGGAGATAAGATCCGTATAGATATACCCAAGAAGTCCCTGGAGCTTGCGGTAGACGCCGGCGAGCTGGAGAAGCGCAAGAAAGGGTGGAAGAAGCCGGACTATAAGATAAAAGAGGGGTATCTTTACAGGTACGCCAAAGAAGTTACCTCGGCTTCAACCGGGGCGATATTCAAAAAAGACTAAAGCGAAAAAACCCTTCAAACCTTTAATCCTTTTTAGGGTTATAAAACTATATGCAGGAATATAAATACTGTCCTATGTGCATGAGCCCGCTTGGGTCGGATTTTATCGAAGGCCGGGAAAGACTCAATTGCCCTAGATGCAAGTGGGTAAATTACCGTAATCCTCTTCCGGTGGTCGCGTGCCTTCTCTTAAACAGGGGGGGAGAGCTTCTTCTCATTAAAAGGGGTATAGAGCCGTGTAAAGGTGCCTGGGCACTCGCGGGTGGGTTTATCGAACTTGATGAGACTTACAGGGAGGCGGCCGAAAGAGAACTTGAGGAAGAGACCGGCCTGTGCGGGAAAGCCGGTCGTCTTGTAGGAGTCCATATGCACGAAAGCCCGCTGTACGGTGCGCTCGTCGTTATCGGCGTGGAAATCACTGCAGAGCGTGAAGAGATTACCGTCGGTGATGATGCGGCAGATGCTCGTTTTTTCCCGAAAGAAGCGCTGCCTGAAGTCCCTTTCCCAAGCCACCGCAACTTGATCGAAGATTTTTTCAGAGTAAACTAATCGCAGGTGTTTCTTTTACAAGAAAAAGGCAAGTCGCTTGAAATTGTAAACCGAAAATGGTAAACTGGTTTACGATATGGACAGAGCAAATATCGAAGAAATTTTGCACTTGCCTCTGGAGGAGGCGCTCGCGATAGCGGGACGGGCGCGGCGTGAAGGCGTGGGGGACAGCCTTGAGACTTGCGGGATTATGAGCGCCAAAAGCGGCGTCTGCGGCGAAGATTGCAAGTTCTGCGCGCAGTCAAGCCGTTATCGCACTTCTATAGATGAGTATTCCTTAAAAAGCGCTTCTGAAATCGTTGAAGCCGCCCATTGCGCTAAAGAGGAAGGGTCAAAACGCTTTGGCATCGTGACAAGCGGCAGGCGCCTTACGGACCGTGAGGTGGAAGTGATCATAGACGCGGTCCGAAGGATCAAAGAAGAAGTGGATATACTGCCGTGTGCGTCGCTGGGTGCGCTGAAAAAAGAATCGTTTATGCGTCTTAAAGAGGCGGGGCTGATGCGCTACCACCATAATATAGAGACTTCGGAACGGTTTTATCCCCGGGTCGTCTCGACCCATGACTATGGGGAGAGAGTAGAGACTATCCGAGAGGCTAAACTCTCCGGCCTTGAGGTCTGCTCGGGCGGCATCTTCGGTCTCGGGGAAAGCTGGCAGGACCGCGTAGACATGGCGCTTTTATTAAAAGAGCTTCAAGTAGATTCAGTGCCGCTCAATTTTCTCGTGCCGATAAAAGGCACTCCCCTCGAAAACAGAAAGCCCCTTACATCGCATGAAGCGTTAAGAATAATCGCGCTTTTCCGTGTCGTGCTTCCCGCCAAGACCATAAGGATCGCCGCCGGCAGGGAATGCGTGTTTGAGGGTTGCCAGGATATGATGTATGAGGCGGGCGCCAACGGCATGATGGTGGGAGGTTACCTGACGATTACGGGAGGCGGAGTAAGAGAGGATCTTGCTTTAGTGGAAAGAATAAGGGACCTATGGAGAAGAGAATAAGGGAGTTTCTTGCAGGAAGAGAGGAAGAGGGGCTTTTGAGGAGCCTTAAGGAGGTCTTCCCGCTGGGTACCAGCCGCATACTTTCCGGGGGAAGGGAGTTTATTAATTTCTCCTCGAACGATTATCTGGCCCTCGCGTCGCATCCAGGGCTTGCCGAAGCGGTGAGAAAGGCAAGCTCCCCCGTAACCGGTTCAACTTCCTCCAGGCTTCTAAGCGGCAGCACGCATCTTCACCACGCGCTTGAGAGAAAAGTATCAGACTTTAAGGGCAAAGAAGCCGCTCTCGTATTTAATTCCGGGTATCAGGCCAATGTCGGCATTATAAGCGCTCTCTCCGCGAGGGATGATGCCGTCTTTTCAGACAGGCTGAATCATGCGAGCATCATTGACGGTATCCGCCTCTCCGGGGCTAAACTTTTCAGGTTCAGGCATAATGACACGGCCCATCTCCGGGAACTCCTGAAGAAAGAGCGGCACAAGTACTCCTCAAGTCTTATCGTGACGGAGACGGTTTTCAGCATGGACGGCGACATTGCTCCGCTTGAGGAAATAGTCACCTTAAAGAAAGAATATGATTCCATGCTCATGGTGGACGAGGCGCATGCAACAGGCATCTTCGGCAGAAACTCATCCGGCATAGTCGAGGAAAAGTCCCTGACAAGTGAAGTGGATATCATCATGGGCACTTTCAGTAAAGCGCTGGGTTCTTTTGGCTCTTACGCGGCCACATCAAGACTAGTGCGGGATTATCTGGTCAACACATCGCGCAGTTTTATATATTCTACGGCGCTGCCTCCGGCGGTCATCGCGGCCGATATCGCGGCTTTGGACCTGGTGAGGAAGGAGTCTTACAGGCGCGAAGTGCTTCTTGCAAACGCCTCTTATTTCAGGACAAAGTTGCAGCAGAACGGTTTTTCCGTCAGGGGGCAGAGTCAGATCATACCGGTAATAACCGGAGAGAACGATAGAGCCGGCAGTTTCAGCCGGCATCTTATGGAGAAGGGGTACTGGGTCTTGCCCCTCAGGCCTCCGACAGTACCCGAGGGTGAGGCTCGGCTCCGCCTCTCGATCACGTTTGACCATACAAAAGAAATCCTGGATGAGTTTTTGGAAGAGCTTATCCGTTTAGAAAATACTTTATAAGGAGCGCATAATGTATAAAAATATCATAAGCGGGAATTTTTCGAAAAGCGCCTCAAGCTATGACGATCATGCCGAGGTCCAGAAGGAATGCGCCAGGAAACTCCTTACCCTTATCAAACGGAAACATTTTCCGCGGATACTAGAGATAGGGTGCGGTACCGGTGTGTACACTCATATGCTGAGTAAAAAGTACAGTGACTCGGAGATCGTTGCCCTCGACATCTCGGATGAGATGATAAAAATAGCCCGGGAGAAGGTGCCCAAAGAGGGTATAGACTTCATCTCCGCCGACGGGGAACAGATAGAGGTGGACGGCAAGTTCGATCTGATAACTTCCAACGCGAGCTTCCAGTGGTTCGAGAATCTAGGCACCGCTTTGAGGCTTTTCGCGGGCTCATTGGCTGAAGACGGACTTTTATGCTTTTCGATGTACGGTCCTGAGACTTTCAAGGAGCTAGAGGAGGTTTTCAAGCATCATTTTGGCAGGCGCCGGTGGCTGAGCTCGGCAAAGTTCAACAGCCGTGAAGAGACGGAAGAAAGGCTTAAAAAACATTTTAAGGATTTTGATATAAAAGAGGAACATTTCACGGTGGATTTCTTCTCGCTGTGGGATTTTCTGCGGAACATAAAGCATACCGGCACCCGCGGGGAAGGTCTTAGCGGAGACATTTTTCTTGGCAAGTATATGATGAGGGAGCTTGAAAGAACCTATATAGACAAGTTCGGCGGGATCAAAGCTACTCATCACGTATATTTTTGCAAGGCAAAGTTATAATGGATAATGCGATTTTCATAACGGGAACGGATACGGCGGTCGGAAAGACCGTTATCACGGGCCTATTGGGGCGGTTCCTTATCGATAGGGGCATGGATGTCGTCACCCAGAAATGGGTCCAGACGGGATCAAGCCGTTTTGCCGGAGACATCACCCGACATATGGAGCTTATGGGGATGAGTGAAGAGAAGATGCGGGAATACCGATCCCATATGGAACCTTATGTCCTTAAATTTGCCTCCTCACCGCACCTGGCAGCTTCCCTTGAAGGTGCGCGTATCGACCCCGCCAGGATAGAGGACTCTTTTCTCCGCCTTAAAGAGAGGTTTGATCTTGTCCTCGTCGAGGGCAGCGGCGGTCTTATGGTCCCCGTAAATGAAGAGAAGTTTATCGTCGATATCGCGGCAAAACTTGGCATGAAAGTCCTCATCGTCTCTAGCAACAAGCTTGGCGCCATTAACCAGACGCTTCTTACGGCAGAAGCCCTTAAGAGAAGGAACGTGTCTATACTGGGGATAGTCTTTAACCGGTTGAGTGATGAGACGGAAGAAGTCATCCTCAGGGACAACATGGATATTATCGCCAGGCTCACCGGCGAAGAGGTTCTCGGAGAGCTTAAATATAACAGAGAGGGAGCGCCGGAAGCTTTTTACCGGGACTTTCTTCCCATCGGCGAACGGATCCTTAAAAGGATTAAAGAGTCATGAAGAAGCTTATAGAAAAAGACTTGAGATATATTTGGCATCCGTACACCCAGATGAAGGACTGCGAAGACTTACCGCCCATCCCGATCGAACGGGCCGAAGGCATTAAATTGTACGGTTACGACGGTAATTTTTATTACGACACGATTTCAAGCTGGTGGTGCAACGTCCATGGGCACAACCACCCGCGGATAAAAGCTGCCATCAAGGAGCAGCTGGAAAGGCTTGAACACGTCCTTTTCGCGGGGTTTACCCACCGTCCGGCGGTAGAGCTTGCCGAGAAACTGGTCGCAATAACCCCGGAGGCGCTTACCAAAGTGTTTTATTCCGATAACGGGTCGACTGCTGTAGAGGCGGCGATGAAGATGTCTTTCCAGTACTGGCAGAATACCGGCCGTAAGAGAAAAGTGAAGTTCCTCTCGCTTGACATGGGATATCACGGCGACACCCTCGGCAGCATGAGCGTTAGCGGAGTGGATCTTTTCAGCGAAAAGTTCAGGCCGGTACTCCTCGATTCTTTTAAAGCGCCTACACCGTACTGTTACCGCTGTCCGCTGGAGATGAAAGAAAACGAGTGCAGCCTGGAATGCCTTGGAGAGATGGAAAAGATACTTAAGGATAATGCTGATGAAGTTTGCGCTATAGTCATAGAGCCGATCCTGATGGGGGCGGGAGGGATGATCGTTTATCCGGCTGAGTATTTAAGGGGCGTAAAGGAGCTTTCCGGGAAATACAATGTGCATTTAATAGCCGATGAGGTCGCTACGGGTTTCGGAAGGACCGCCAAGATGTTTGCCTGCGAACATGCCCAGGTGAGCCCCGACTTCATGTGTCTTTCGAAAGGCGTCACTTCCGGGTATCTCCCCATGGGGGTGACGCTTACCACGGATGAGATATTCAATGCTTTTTATGACGACTATGACAAGCATAGGACTTTTTATCACGGACACACCTTTACCGCAAACCCATTATCCTGCGCTGCGGCCATCGCAAGTCTTGATCTTTTTAAAGAAGAGGGGACTTTAGAGAAAGTACCCGCAGTAAATAAAAAACTTCGTTCTTTCCTCGTGGAGATGTCGTCTCTTCCCGTTGTGGGAGATACCAGGTCTATCGGCGTAGTCGGTGCCATGGAACTGGTTAAGGATAAGAAAACGAAAGAACCTTTTACCATGGCTGAGAGGATAGGCCTCACCGTCTACAAGAAG
The DNA here is from genome assembly GCA_964527555.1 of uncultured Planctomycetia bacterium. Lineage (GTDB taxonomy): Bacteria > Omnitrophota > Gorgyraeia > Tantalellales > Tantalellaceae > CAZGOG01. The sequence continues at coordinate 35,180 of CAZGOG010000010.1, forward strand.
GGGCTAGAGGAGAGCCTGCTTTTAAGGCCCCTTGGTAATATAATCTATTTTTTTCTTCCTTTGTGCATGAGGGAGGACGAGCTGGATGATATTTTTAAAAGGGCATCAGGAGTCATCCGTTCCGCAATAGGGTAATTTTAAGAGGCATTTTTGCTTTTTCGCCACTTTTACTGTACAATATTCGCATATCACAGTTTTTTCCGCGGGAGGTATAATATGGGGGTAAGATCCGGTAAGGGGGACAGGGGTTATACGGAACTCTCCTTCCACAGGCGTGTGCGTAAAGACAGCGCCGAAATCCAGGCGATGGGGGATCTTGATGAACTTAGTTCGCATCTGGGGCTTTTAAAAAGCAAGACAAGATCAAAAAGCGAAAAAGCCGTGCTCGAGGCTATCCAGAGAGCGCTTTCCGCGATAGTTACAGAGATTACAGTCGGCGATGAGAAGATGGGGCCCCTCCTCAGGATGGAAGATGCCGAATGGATCAGTGGTATGGTCTACCAGCTTGAGAAAGAAGTGGATTTAAAGAGCTGCTTTCATTTCCCGGGGGGAGGCGAGCTTTCTTCACTGTATGATATCGCCCGGTCTGTTGCCAGGCGAGCTGAACGCAGCGTCGTGGCGCTCTTCAAGAAAGAAAAGATGAAGAACGACGATATCCTTGCTTACCTCAACTGCGTCTCCGATGTGCTTTTCATACTGGCAAGGAAGGAGACCCGGAGGAAAAAGGGCAAAAGAAAAAGCCGTCTTAAATAAACCGGAAGGGACTAGGAAGCGTGGAGAAAAAATATGATTATCTTGTGATCGGATCGGGCCCGGCGGGGCACGTATCGGCCATCAGGGCGGCGCAGCTCGGCATGAAAGTCGCATTGGTCGAGAAGGACGAATCCATGCTCGGAGGCGTCTGCCTCAACGAGGGATGCATCCCCGCAAAATCTTTGTTTACGAGCGCCAAGATAGTCGACCTTGCCAGAAAAAACAAGGATATCCTTGCCCTTGAAGAGGCCTCTATTTCCGGAAGCATCTCAAAGATCGTGGAGAGAAGCCTCTTGCACACCGAGACCCTGCGCAAGGGTCTGGCCTTTCTTCTCAAGAAGAACAAGATCGATTATATAAACGGGTTCGCCCGTTTTATAGATAATTATACGGTGAGCGTATCCTCTGGCGGAGAAGCTTACGAGATTAAGAGCGATAAATTTCTGGTAGCTGCGGGATCTACTTCAGCTCAGCTTGACGGCATGCCTTTTGACGGCAAGACTATCATAACCAGCCGCGAAGCGATACGTCTTAAAGACCTGCCCCGGAGCATATTGATAGTGGGCGGCGGGTCTATCGGTACGGAGTTTGCCTCTTACTTTAATCTTCTGGGCTCTAAAGTGACTGTGGCGGAGCTCGAGGATGCGCTTCTGCCGGGCGAGGACTGGGAGATTTCCAGGAGGCTTCATAGCATATTCAGGCAAAAAGATATAGAAGTGTTTACCTCAAGCCGGGTGAAGGGGATAAAAGGGGGTGGATCTTCCCAGGAGGTGGCGGTTGAAACCAAAGACGGGGAAACTATGGGCGAGTACGATCTTGTCCTCATCTCTGTGGGGCGCATCCCTTCGACTGGCGGTATAGGGCTTGAGGATGTCGGCGTCGAGACGGATGATAAGGGGTTCATCCGCGTGAACGGGAAGATGGAGACAACGGTTTCGAATATATTTGCAGCCGGTGACGTAGTGCGCACGCCGATGCTTGCGCATATGGCGTATGCCGAAGGGGAAATAGCCGCGGAAGTCGCCGGCGGGGCCTCTCCCGAGGCGATCGATCACAGCTCGGTGCCGAATGCCGTTTACATGGATATAGAGGTCGCCAGTGTCGGCATGACCGAGAAGGAAGCAAAAGCGGGCGGCGAGGAAGTCTGCATCGGCAAACAGTTTTTTAAAGCTAACGGAAGAGCTGTTGTTACTTCCGAGACGGAAGGCTTTATCAAGATCGTTGCCTCACCCGGCAGTTTCCGTTTGCTTGGCGTACATATTATCGCACATGGCGCTTCCGAACTTATCCATGAGTTTGCAGTCGCCAAGCGGAACGGTCTTACCGCGAAAGACATCGCCCGAAGCGTGCATGCCCATCCCACGTTCAGCGAGACGGCAGTCGATGCGGCTAAAGCGGTTTTCAGCCAGCCCATACACGGGTAAACTCTGACGGGATAAATCCTTTCATTTAAAAAATCTTGCCATAGTTGTTTCATATATAGTAATATATACCTAAATAAGCCGGTAAGGACGCTTATTTTATAGTTAAATCAGCAGTATAAAAGCGAGACTCTTATGGAAAGCACCATAATAATATTACTAGCATTTCTCCTCGTTCTTGTAACCTTCCTTATATGGCGGGTGAGTTTTTCATCCGGAGGCAAAGAGAGACTGGAAGCTATTTTAAACGAGAAGTTTATTGCTTTCTCCGACAGCATCCGCCAGACCATGGATACTACGCGGCAGGAAGTGGAAAAGTCAAAAGACTTCCTCTCGGAGAACGCGCGCAAGACGCTGGAACACATCAGCGTCATGAATAAAGCCGTGGGCAGCCTCCTCAGCCAGCAGGAAAAGGCGGAAAAACTCGGCCAGTCCCTCGAGTATCTTCTTCAGGCGCCTAAACTGAGGGGCAGTTACGGCGAGACCGTCCTGGAAGAGATGCTTGAGAGGATACTTCCCAATAAGGCCATGTGGGAGAGACAATACACCATAGAAGGCGGCGAGAAAGTCGATTGCGTGGTCAAGTACAAGGATGTGGTCATACCCATAGATTCAAAGTTCCCCAAAGAAGATTACCAGAAGTATATCTCTTCGACGAGCGACGAGGAGAGGAAGCGTCACTGGTCCAACTACGAGAAGGCCCTGAAGACGGAAATAAACTCCATAAAAGAGAAATATATAAAACCCGAGAGGGGGACGACGGAATTCGCTCTTTTATTCATCCCCTCCGAATCCATCTATTACGAGACGATAGCGGAGAAGAACTATCTGGGGGATCCCTGCCAGATATATGAATATGCGACGGAACGGAAAGTGGTGCCCGTAAGCCCCAATACTTTTTATGCGTTTCTGCATGTCGTTATGCTAGGGGTACGCAATATCGAAATCGCCCGGGAGGCAAAAAAACTGCAGGAGGCGCTTTCTAAGGTTGAGAAGGATTTCGGCCAGTTTTACGGTCAATTCGAGAGAATAGGTAAAGCTCTTGATGCCGCATCAAAAGCCTACCAGACGGGAAGCGGGCACGTACAGCGTTTCAAGAAGAACTTGGACTCGACTCTTAAGCTGGATACGGACTTCCAGCTTGAGGCAGAAGCCGGGTCCAAAGAGCGGATAGGCGAAAGTGCCCTTAGATAAAAGAGATGCATATGCGTAAAAAAGCGATGCTCTGGGAGAAGCTGGAGGCGGATGCGGTACATTGCTATCTCTGCAGCCACCACTGTAAGATAAAAGCGGATGAATTCGGGTTCTGCGGTATGCGGGAAAATAAGGGAGGGGAACTGGTAACCTACGCATACGGCAGGGTCATCGCCAACCATATCGACCCGATCGAGAAAAAACCCTTATATCATTTCCTGCCGGCAAGCTACGCGTATTCCATAGCGACAATCGGGTGCAATTTCCGATGTCCTTTCTGCCAGAACTGGACTATATCGCAGCTTTCGGCGAAAAGCGGCGACATGGAAGGCATTGAACTTTCCCCGGAAGAGATCGTCCGGGAAGCCCTGGCGGGAGGATGCAAGAGCATCTCGTATACTTATACCGAGCCCACGATATTCTATGAATATGCGTATGACACGGCGAAGCTTGCCAGGGAGAAGAACCTGGCGAACACGTTCGTCACCAACGGATTCATGACAAAAGAAGCTATTGACGGGATAAAACCGTATCTTGATGCCGCAAACGTGGATCTGAAATTTTTCAGCGACGATTCGTATAAAAAGATATGCAAGGGACGCCTCCAGCCGGTTCTGGACTCCATACGCTACATGAAAGACTGCGGGATATGGGTGGAGGTGACTACCCTCATCGTGCCCGGGGAGAACGATTCGCCCGGGGAGCTGAAGGGGATGGCTGATTTTCTGGTTTCCGTCGACAGCCAGATACCATGGCATATAAGCCGCTTTCATCCTGATTACAAATACACGGATTCTTACCCCACGCCGATCGAGACCATGGAAAGGGCCGCGCAAATCGGCAAGGACGCCGGGCTTAAATACGTATACATGGGTAATATCTATTCGCGCGGCGAGACCGTCTGTCCCTCCTGCGGGAAGGTTCTTATAGAGAGGGGCGGTTTCAGGGCGAATCTTTCCGAAGACTTTCTTGAAGGAGGGGTATGCCGCTCCTGCGGCGTAAAAATAGCGGGAGTGTGGTGAAGCTCCATGGGCTAACGCCCATGGCATCCACAGTTTCAGTCGTTCCGTCAAGCGGAACCCTGCACCGAAGGCCATTCATCCACGCCCTTACGTGCGTGGCCTTCTGGTGCATGGGTAAAAGTTTTATTCTAATTAGAGATTAAGGAGGAGCATGAAAAAAGTTATTATCTTTATCGCACTTTTTCTGGTAGGAGCCATCGCGATACTTTATCCCTACCGGTACGAGATATTCCAGTTTTCCGCCGAATCTATAATAAAGAAGAATTTGCCTGCGTATGTGACGGTCAAAGCCATCATCTTTGACCTGAAGAATAGTACGGTTAAGGTGGAGGACCTCAGGATAAAGAACCCCCCGGGCTATAAAAGCAAGTTTCTTGCCAAGCTGGAGTCGGTCACCTGCCGGTACGAGATGAAGGGCAAAAACATTCTTGACGGTATAAGGGTGACTAAGATCGTGGCGAATAATCCCCTCATAGAGATAGAACGCCTGCCTGACGGCAGGATCAATACCAATGAGATGGATAAAGTCATGGGTTCACCCAAGAAGCCGGCTGAGCCCAAAGCGAAAGAAGAGGAAAAGCCGAAAGATAAGTCCGCCAGAAAAATATCCGATCTTATAGAACTGCCTCCAAGCGTGGACATCAAGGGCGGCAGGATAAATTTTCTGGACAGGTTCATCACGCGCCAGCCCTACTCACTGACGTTCGAGGACGTCAGCGGCACCATCGATATGGGTCTAAGCGATGATTATACAAGCGTCCTTTCCGTGGGCAGCCAGGGCAGCGGTTTCATCAACGGCGACAGGACAGAGAGGATCGACTGGGTCACTTCGCTTGACCCCACGGCAAAAGCCCTTACCATGGCCAACAAATGCGATGTAAACAACATCGATATCACCCTTTTCAAGCCTTATTACGATGAATATTCGCCCGTTGTGATCCAGAAAGGCAAGTGCTCCGGTACTCTTATCTTTAACTTCGATAACGGCAGTATCGGTTCGACCAATACCGTCCGCTTAAAGGATTTCGTTTTCGAGGAGAAAAAAAGCTCCAGGGCCTCCCAGTACTGGGCAGGCACGATCTCGGAAGTCATAAAGTACCTTGAGTCTTCTTCGGGGGAGATAATCTTCGATTTCAAAATAAAGGGCGACATGAAAAGCCCGCAGTTTTATCCCGGGCCTCACGTGAAGGCGGCCATGCAGAACATGGTAGTGGACAAGATAACGGAGACGATAAAGAGTTTCGATCAGAAAGAGGGTGCGCAACAGGCGGCTCCCGGCGAGAAAAGCGATGTTGACAAGGTTGCTGATTTCATTAAAGGTCTTATGAAAGACTAAAAGTAAAGGAGGATAAGCATGGTTCTGATAGTAAAGATTTTATCGATCGCTATCATTGTTTACGGATGCGTGATAGTCCTGCGTCCGCAGGCTCTGAAAAAGATGTTCGCTTATTTTGAGAAGGATAACAGGCTCAATATAGGCAGCGTCTGCAAGGCTTTATTTGGAATACTTTTTATCATTGCCGCCAGAGACTGCCGTGTCAGCTGGGTGATCTTCTTTTTCGGGGCACTTGCGGTCCTGGGAGGCGTAGTGGGGCTCATCATGAAAAGGGAATCCCTTATTAAAATGATAAAATGGTGGGAAAAGCGGCCCAACCGCCAGGTATCCATGATGGGGTTAGTGGTAGTAGTCATGGGAGTCTTGATGGTACTTGCGATATAACGGAGTATTTTCTGCTGATTGTGAAAGATTAGGAGTAGAAATGCGCTTTTCTGTCTTTCTTTGCGTTATATTCCTGTCGGTTTTCTTTATGACGGGAGAATCTTACTCCCTTATACTAGAAAGCGATGCTTTTAAAGACGGGGAAGAGATACCTCTTCGCTATACCGGGGACGGGGATGATATGTCCCCTGCACTCAGGTGGAGTGACGTGCCGGAGGGGACGGAAAGCTTTGCTCTTATTATGGACGATCCTGACGCCCCTTTTGGGGTCTGGGTGCACTGGGTGGTTTACGACATCCCGGATGATAAAGAGAGCTTGGAAGAAAATATGCCCAAAGAGACTTTGCTAACCGGCGGTATCAGGCAGGGTGTGAACAGCTTCCGGCGTGTGGGGTATAACGGGCCTCATCCGCCCAAGGGGACCAGCCACAGATATGTTTTTACTTTGTATGCGCTTTCCGCGAAAACCGGGATAGGCCCTGCCGGGACTAAAGAGGCTGTTATGGATGCCGTCAAGGGTGACGTGCTGGCTGAAGCCAGTCTTACAGGGGTATACTCAAGATAAAAGGGACGAAAGAGCATTATGAAACTGTACGGCAAGAATCCCGTAGTTGAACGCATTAAGGCTAAACCCCAGTCGATAAAGAAGTTATATCTTCAGAAAAAGACGGATCTTTCTCTTCTCGTCAAAGAAGCCAAAAAAGCTCATCTAACCTTTGAGTCGGTGGATAGAACCTGGTTTAAGGACCGCTGCGGCGACCTTCATACCCAGGGAGTCATGGCCGAAGTGGACGAGTTCGAGTACGCGCCGTTTCCGGATATTTTGGAAGTATGTTTTAAGGGAGACTCCACTCTGATCTTTCTCGACGGGGTAGAGGACCCGCAGAACCTTGGTTCAATCATAAGGAACCTGGCGTGTCTTGGCAGTTTCTCATTGGTTCTCAGCCAGCACGGCGCGGTGCATGTCACCGAGACAGTCCTGCGCGTGGCAAACGGCGGCGAGAATTACGTTAAGGTCGCCAAGGTCGCAAGCACTTCAAACGCGGTCAGAAAAGCCAAAGAAAAAGGATTTACGGTTTTGGGGGCTTCGGTTTGCGGGGAAGACATCACTCAGGCGGATTTTACTCCACCGGTATGCATCATTATCGGTTCCGAAGGCAAGGGCATACGCCCCGCGCTTAAAAAACTCATTGATGCGGAACTTACCCTCCCGATGAAAGGGGCGGCTTTATCTTATAATGTGGCGAGCGCGGCACTGCTTTTCTGCTACGAGCTGGAGAGACGGAAATAACCTACTTACGTAAAAGAAAGGGATTAAACATATGGCCAAGAGAGCGATGCTTGATTTTCTTGCCGAGGCGGGTGTTTTAAAACGGATCAAAAGAAGCGGATGGTGGATGGTAGGCGTGGGGCACGCCGAAAGCGTCGCAGACCACAGTTTCCGGTGCGCTTTGGTCGGATACGTCCTGGCCAGGATGGAGGGCGCCGATTCTTTTAAAGTGCTTTTGATGACGCTTTTCAACGATCTGCATGAGGCCAGGATCAATGATATGCACAAGGTCGCGCACAGGTACCTGAACGTGCGTGAAGCGGAGAAAAAAGCCTTCAGTGAGCAGATAGAACTGTTAGATAAAGGTACCAAAAAAGAGCTTAAGAGCCTCAGGGAAGAGTATGATGCCCAACAGACGCCTGAAAGCCTCCTTGCCAGGGATGCCGACATCCTGGAATGCCTTATTCAGGCCAAGGAATATTCGGATGCGGGGTTTAAGGCGGCGGAGAAGTTTTATAAAAGCGGACCCGGACACCTGAAGACTGAGAGTGCCCGTCAGCTGTGGGAGAGTATGCAGTCCTGGGACAGTAACGAGTGGTGGAGCCGGCTCGGGAAGTTCGAGCGTTAGGCCGCGGAATAAAGAAGCGAGAGATAACCATGAAGAAAATAAGCAAAGGCGAGCTAAAGAAACTCCGGACGCTCTTAAAAGAAAAAAAGGCCCGTGACGAAAGCGGCCAGTTTGTGGCCGAGGGGATAAAGATAGTAAGCGATATGGCGGCAAAAGGGCATGTTATAGATTTTGTGCTCGTCTCGTCCGGTTTCGTGCGCCGTGAGTATAATAAGAAGATCATGGAAGATATGGAAGGGCGCCTTGTTCCGGTATACACTGCGCCGAACTGCGATTTCCAGAAACTCTCAAGCCTGCAGAATTCACAAGGGATACTTGCTCTGGTTAAAAAATGCGAGTTTCCGGCGCTTGAGGCGGTCGGGGAGGAAGAAGCTCTTTTTATCCTCTGCGACGGAGTGCAGGATCCGGGCAACCTCGGTGCGATAATAAGGACTTCCGTAGCTTTCGGTGTGGATGCAGTTCTCCTTACGGGTGAGACCGTTGACGTTTACAACCCCAAGGTCGTAAGGGCTTCAAGCGGGATGGTGCTTGATGTTCCCGTTTATGACGGCTGCAGCGCCGGGAAACTGAAAAGCCTTAAAGAAAAAGGATATCGTCTTCTGGTCAGCTCCCCTCTAAAGGAGGCGAGTAAGGATATCCTTAAGGTAAAGAGGCCGAAGGCGCCGCTCATCATCGCTTTTGGCAGTGAAGGAAGAGGCGTATCCCGTCAGATAACGGATATCGCCGATGATTTTTTTCATATACCTATCGCAGGAGGCGTCGACTCTCTCAACGTCGCGGCAGCGGCAGCGATTACGATCTATGTATTCAAGGAAGGCCGCTCTCTTCTTATATAACTCATTTTATTATAATAAGTTACGTTACTTTGCAGGAAGAGGGGGTGAAGAGGAAAGTGGAAGAGCTTTGCATGGTTTACATGACGGCTTCCGGTTATGAGGAAGCAAGAAAAATCGCCGATGAACTTATTTCCATGAAACTTGCAGCATGCGCCAATATCATAGGCGATGTTGAGTCAATTTACTGGTGGCAGGGTGAAAAAGAGACCAGCGTGGAAGCGGCGGTTCTGTTAAAAACAAAAAAATCTTTGTTCCCCGAAATCGAAGAGACCATCAAAAAGCTTCACAGTTATTCCTGTCCTTGTATTCTGGCTTATCCTGTAGCCGCCTCAAGCAAAGACTACGCGGAGTGGATAGAGAGCCAGACGAAATAAAATTTTTTATCCCGGGGTGAAGATGGCGACTGGATCAAGCCGGATCAGTGTAGACGCAAAAAACAGGCTCATAGTGGAAGAGACTTACCGTGAAAGTTTTTCCGGGGGGAAGGGTAAGATTTCCGCTTGTACGGATATGCGCACTTCTTGCGGGAAGAAAGACATCTCCAGGGTCACGCTTGACGGCAGGTGGGCTCTTACGCAGGAGCATGAGCTCACCCTGCACGTACTTGCGTCACAGTCACATCTTTACGGCAAGACTATCATACTGCGCGGTGATATAGAACGCGTGGATTCAGGGGGTCTTGCTTTCAGGGTGCGAAGAGGCGAAGGGATAAGCGGCCTCCGTTCCTCTACGATTGAATTTAAAGGATGGTGGTGCGCCGATAACGATAACCGGATAACCTTTAATGTCTCCAAGGCGAGGGGGGAGTACGATGTCCTGCGTTTTCAGGGAGACTGGAAAGTCAATAAATATAACGAGATAGAATACAGGTATACGCAGACCAGCCTACGCACAAAGACCAAGAGGGAACGGGTCCTCATTTTTAAAGGGCACTGGGACGTGCTCGAAAAAAGGCGCATTGTATATCGTCTTGAAGGGGGAAGCGATTCGTTCTTCTCTTTCAAGGCGGCACTGGAGTCCCCGAGCCTCAGTGCTTCAAGCGGCAGGATAAAGTATCAGATCGGCGTGGGATACACAAGGGATAAAGTATATGAATCGGTGAGAAAGACCATAACGATAAGCGGCTTTTGGAAACTCTGCGATGATTTGAAAGTAGCTTTTGAGGTCGGCTATTCAGGCGGGAGGCATAGCGAGGTGACCTTTTCTGCCGAGAAGGTCGTCTTCCGCGGCGGCACCCTCAGGCTGGCTCTTAAAAGCGCAAGGGATGAGAAGTTGGCTTTTGAGGTGAGCTTCCGCAAAGCCTTTACCAGCGACGCGGAACTTTTTCTTGCGCTGGCAAGGTCAGCTTACGAAAGCCGTATCGAAGGGGGCCTTTCTGTAAGGTTCTGAAAAACAAGGAGAGTCAGCATGAAGTCATATCGCCGGGAACTGTGGTTTTCTACACCCACGAGGCGTGATTACATCAATATCACACCGAAGGTCGAGGAGATCGTTAGTAAAAGCGGGGTCAAGGAAGGACTTTGTCTGGTAAACGCGATGCATATAACGGCAAGTGTTTACATAAACGATGATGAGTCGGGTTTGATCCGGGATTACGACGACTGGCTTGAGGGTCTGGCGCCGCATGAGCCGGTGGGGCACTACCGCCATAATGTCGGCGAGGATAACGCTGACGCGCATCTCAAGCGGCAGATCATGGGCAGGGAATGCGTCGTCGCCATAACAAAGGGCAAACTCGATTTCGGGCCCTGGGAACAGATATTTTACGGGGAGTTTGACGGCCGCAGGAAGAAACGTGTGCTGGTCAAGGTCATCGGCGAGTAAAAAAGTTAGGATTTTCCTCACAAAATTAGCATTTTTTTACTCATATGATATACTTTTTGTGTGGAAAACATTGAAGGATTATCAAAGAAGGAACTCAAGGCGTTTATCCTGCATCAGCTGGATGAGGCGGGAGTGGACCATGAGATGGTGGAGATAAAAGTCTCTGACGGTCCCAAAGTCATCCTTATAGGCGAAGTCCCCTCAAGAGACGTACAGCAGGCGATCAGGAAGATTATAACCACGGAAGTCGGGATAGAGGATATAGTTGACGGTCTTATCGTGGTCGAAGGCATGGATGGCGATTTTGAGTACGAGGATAGCTACGGTGCGAACGACCTGGCCGATCCGGATGAAGACTTTATCGGCACTGAAGACATCTTCCGTTCAATAGAGGACGGGATACCGTATATCCCACCAACGACTTCTTCGTTTGGAGAAGATTCCAGCTCATCAAAATGGAAGAAGAGAAGAAAGAAAAAACGTTAGATGCAAGCAGGGCTTTTCCGTGGTATTATAAAAGCTGGACTGTCGTGCTTGCTATTATAGGTTTCGGGCCGCTCGGACTTATACTTTTATGGTTCAGGCCCCGGACAAACCTTTCTGTAAAAGTACTGGTTTCGGTCCTGGTATTTATTCTGACCGGCTGGATGATAGTCGGGACTGCCAGGTATTATGAGACTATGCAGCTTCATTTCCGCGAGTTGCAAGAAGCTATCAAAAGCGTCTAGAGAAAGGAGACCTCGTTATGTTCGGACTGGGACTGCCTGAAATACTGCTTATACTTGTAATCGCGCTTCTTATTTTCGGGGCGGCTAAACTGCCTGAGATAGGAAGGTCTCTCGGGAGGGCTTTGAGCGAGTTCAAGAAGGGTACACAGGAGTTTACAGAAAAAGGTGAAGATAAAAAGCAAGGATGAGCCCTTTTTACCCTGAAGAGACAAAAAAGCTTGATATAATCAGCCACCTCGATGAGCTTAGAAGACGAATATTGTACTGCCTCTTAGCCCTTGTAATCGCCACCGCGGCGGCGTTCTGGCAGGGGAGCCTGACCTTCGCTTTTGTTAAAAGACCCATTTCCGCACTCGTAGATGAGCTTATCTTCATAGGCCCCACCGAGGCGTTTGTCGCCTCGATAAAGATCGCGCTGCTTGCAGGTTTTATCTTAAGTTTTCCCGTCGTGCTTTACCACGTGTGGAGCTTCCTGGCGCCTGCCTTCCCCGGGAAGGTAAGGAAGCGCGTCGTTTTCTGGATGAGCCTTGCGCTTCTACTCTTTTTCGGCGGGGTTGCTTTTTCTTACTTTCTGGCGATCCCGGCGGCGCTTAACTTTCTTATAGGGTTCAGCAAGGGTATCGCTTCCCCCAAGATAGCGCTCGGCAAATACGTCTCTTTCTTTACGGCCCTCATACTGGTCGGCGGTATAGTTTTCGAGATACCGGTTGCGCTGGGCCTCTTGACCGACGCCGGGATCTTAGAGCCCGGCACGCTAAAGAAGAAGCGGCATTACGCGATAATAGTGATCATGATCTTCGCGGCTGTTATCACGCCGACCCAGGACATACTGAACATGCTTTTATTCGCCCTTCCCATGATCGTGCTGTATGAGGCAGGCATTATTATTTCCACGATTATCGTGCGCCGCAGGGAATAAGGGTCTTTTTTGCCAGAAAAAATTTGTTTTTTCTCTTTGTAGACATTATAATTAGGGTGACTAATCACCGGAGATATAGATGAATTCAAGAAACAAGAAGATTTATGTGTGTAGCGTGTGTATCTTGATCGCGGGGGTGCTGTCCTCCTGCAGTACGACTCCCGTCACGGCTCCAACGCCTGGCGGGGATACTGTTAGTTACGGTCCCCCGGCCTCATTCAGGCAGGACGTATACCATTCTGTGGCTCCCGGCGAGACTCTTTGGCGCATCTCCCAGATGTATGAAGTGGATATTGAGGTGATAAAAAAGGTCAACCGCATAGGTGACGTAAGGGACCTGGATATCGGCCAGCGTTTATACGTCCCGAATGCCGCCCAGAGGAAGAACGTGATCACGCTTTATCCGTCAAACAAGTGGGATTATATTATCATACACCACAGCGCCACCGAAAGCGGCAATTCCATGGAGTTCAATAAAGCGCATCTAAACCGCGGGTGGCAGGGCGTGGGGTACCATTTTATCATCGATAACGGCACCTGCGGTAAGGACGACGGCCAGATAGAGACAAGCCCGCGGTGGATAAAGCAGATGGACGGGGCCCATTGCAAGGCCGGCGGGATGAACGAAAACGGTATCGGGATATGCCTGGTAGGGAATTTTTCAGAGGAGAAAGTGTCGGAAAGGCAGATGGATACCCTGGTGTATCTTGTAAACCGGCTCCGTAAGTATTACCATATACCCAGAAGGAATATACTCGGTCACGGGAAAGTTCCGGGTGCCAACACTGAATGCCCGGGCACGAAATTCCCGTGGAAGGAGTTTTGGTACAAGCTAGACAGAGGTTAAGTTTTTTAAGCCCACCCCCAGAGCTTTCTTCAAATTAGAAAAGGTTTACCCATGCACCAGAAGGCCGCGCCCGTAAGGGCGTGGATGAATGGCCTTCGGTGCAGGGTTCCGCTTGACGGAAAGACTGAAACTGTGGATGCCATGGGCGTTAGCCCATGGAGCTTCACTTAAAATCCCTTGACATTTTTTTAAAAGTGAATATCATGGAAGCGTCTGGCATTACGAGTACGTACTCACAATTTACGGCACAAACCATGAAACAAAAAGGTAGACCCAGGAAGAAAAAGATCATACATCAGCAGCCGAGCATCGACCATTTCAGCCCCAAGGGCAGGCCCGGCCGTCCCGATGAAGCGGTCGTGGCGATGGAAGAGTACGAGGCAATACGCCTCTACGATTATCTCGGCATGCACCAGAAACGGGCGGCCGAGATGATGGGCATTTCCCAGCAGTCGTTCAGCCGGATTGTCCGCAAGGCCCGCAAGAAGGTCTCTGACGCGCTTGTTAACGCGAAGATAATACGTATTGACGGCGGCGATTTTGTCGATAAAAGGTCTTTGGATATAGCGAATAAGCTGAGAAGAAGCGCCCCGGTGGCGTAGAAAAAAAGCGGGAGAAAAAATGAAAATACATGAAGAACTCAACGGCAGGCGTTTGGTGCTTTTTCTTAAGGGAAACTTCGACGAGACGAGTAGTCCCGTCGTGGAGGAAAAGCTCCAGGAGGCTCTTTCCAGGGACATAGACAGTATCACGTTTAATCTAAAAGGAGTCGAGTACATATCAAGCGCCGGTATACGCGTGCTTATTATGGCGTACAAGAAGATGGTTAAAAGCGGCAAAAGCGTCCATATGGCGGAGATGTCAGGTAAAGTGCGTGACATGCTTGAAGTTGTCGGCATCCTTCCGTTATTCGCTGAGACCGGGAGGGTAGATACCGGTGCCTAAAAAGCCTGAAGTCTATATGCGGCGCGCCACCCTGGTGAGCCTTTCCTGCAACATCGTGCTTGTCATGCTGAAGGCGACGGCTCTTATCCTGGTCAACTCTCTTGCGATAGCGGTGGACCTCGGGATATCTTTCGTGGGGCTTACGGTCTCTGTCATACTATACTATTCGATTAAACTTGCCAACCGCCCGGCGGACCTTATCCATAATTACGGCTACGGAAAAATAGAGCACGTCTGTGAGGCTTTGGAAGGCGTGGTTCTTATCGGTATCGCGCTTGCGATGTCTTCCCAGGCTGTCATGCGCCTCTTGCATCCGGGGGAGGTGAACGTGCCATGGGTCGGTCTCCTCTCATGTACGACAGCTGCTTTTATTAATTTCGGGGGGTCATACTATATTTTTAAGATGGCAAAAAAGAGCTCTTCACCCGCGATATACGCTGAAGGGCTTCACTGGCGGATGGAAGGTTTTATCTCCGTCATGATCGGCTTTTCCTTTGTCGTATTTATGCTTCTTGTGGCAGGCGGCCGGTACGTAGCAGCCGGTTATGTCGACCCGCTCGTGGCGCTTTTTGTAAGCATCGTCTTGATAGTCCCTTCCTTTAAACTCGCAAAATCCGCTTTTTTTAATCTCTTAGACGCTTCTGTCGAAGAAGGAAGCCAGATGGAGATATTGAAGCAGCTGGGCAAGTACATAAACCAGTACTGTGAATTTCAGGATTTAAAGACGCGTAGCGCCGGGCGGAACAAATTCGTGGAATTCAAACTGGTAGTGCCGGAAGACGTCTCCTTTAAAAAAGGCCATGATATGGTCAGCCTCCTGGAAGATGAGATAAAAGGAGCTATACCTAATTGCGAGGTCACGATAAAAATGAAACCCTGCAAGAAAGACTGCGAGTACGCCAGAAAAGACCAGAAGTGCCCTTATCTTTAACTAGCCCTCTAAAAAGTGTAGCCACTACTTTTCATTTCAGCGGTAGACTTTGAGTTTTGGTGTTTAAAGGGTATCGCTTATAGTGAAATACGAGCTTAATAAGCAATTTCGAAAAAAAATTCATTATTCTGAACAATAGGTATAAAATAATGAATAGTGAAGCAACAAAAAATAGCCTCCTTCCACAAGTTTGTATCTTGTAGCACAAGGGTTACCCATGCACCAGAAGGCCACGCACGTAAGGGCGTGGATGAATGGCCTTCGGTGCAGGGTTCCGCTTGACGGAAAGACTGAAACTGTGGATGCCATGGGCGTTAGCCCATGGAGCTTCACTTAAAGGGTAGATTTAGGAAAGCTAAGATTGAAAAATGGATCTAGAATGGCAATAATAAGGAAGGCGAAATATAAATTAGTATTCAGAAAAACGGCAGATACTACAAAATACTATTTAATTAAAAAATAGTACTTGCATAACACTTTATAAATACACGATTTATATATTGCGTTGCAAACTACTACCAAATACTATTATATACAAAAATAGTATTTATTGACAGGAGTGGAAAAGTAGTGTAACATTAAGATACATG
>CAZGOG010000011.1:0-42478 GCA_964527555.1 uncultured Planctomycetia bacterium
TGTTATTTAAGAAAATTTAGTAACCGTGCTTGACAAAGCACTATTCATGGGAGGTCATTATGAGAAGAGTTATACTCATTATAATATTCTTACTATTACTAAGCTCTTTAACGGGGTATGCCGCTAAATTCATTGTTGATACAGAGGCTGCCTCGCTTGTAGCAATGAAGTACGGCATCGAAAAGGAAAAATGCCAGGAAATAATCAAGGACTATATGACGAAAGTCGATGAAAAAAGGCGCAGCCCCGCCGCCGTCCCCATCGAAGTATTTGAAACAAAAGTAATGGAACTGGCGGACGAATATGGTTTTGATGCAGGGACAGTAGCCTCACTACTCATAGATTACGAACTACTAGTCAGAAAATAATTAGATCATTACTAACTTAAGACAGTAAGCCGGTTTATGGCAGATAAAAAAGTTTAAATATCCTGAAAGGAGGAAAGGCATGAAGTATATCATTTTACGGGATAGAACGAGACAGTTATGCGCTTTTATGGCGGCACTTTTACTTGTCTCTGTTTTCGCACCGGGTTCTCAAGTCTACGCCGAGATGTCAGACACGGCAAAATACGGTATTGGCGGAGGTCTTATAGGTGCCCTTGCCGGTTCGATGGGAGGTAAAGCGGGTATGGGCGCCCTTGTGGGCGGAGGCGCGGGCCTGGCGCTCGGGGCTCTCTCCGATTCGGCCAAAGCGAGTGAATCGGACAAACAGAACCAGGCAGTCGAAGATGCCTACCAGAAGGGCTTAAGGGACGGCAAACGCGTTAACTATAACGAAGACTCCGACAGCCAGCATATCAGTAAATTCGGCGACGATCTTAAAGACTAATCTTCGCAAATTATGAGGAGGAAAACATGAATAAATTTTTCATTACTATTCTGGCAGCTTTACTCATTCTCCCTGCTATGGCCGGGTTTTCGGACGTGCAGCCGATCCAGCGTCTAATATACATGCAGGGAAATGAACAGCTTTTTTCGGTTGATCTAAGTGATATCTGGAATATCGAGATGGAAAATGGCGATATTACCGGTGTCTCCGATGACGGCAAAATATGGTTTTATCTAGGTGATATCGAGAACAAGGTCGATATTGAAACGGCTAAGGATGAGATCAATGCCACGATGGCCAGGTATTTCACGAACATCGAAGTTGTCGAGAAGATAGAGGAACTCGATCTTAACGGCCTGAAGGCTCATGCTTTGGAAGGTATCGCCAAGCAAGAGGGCAAGGACGTGATATTCTTCGTGCTGCTCTTTGACCTGGATACCGCAGATACGGGTGCGCTTATTTTTATCATGGACCCTGCCGCGGAAAGACTCCATCTTGGCGCTATGCACAACCTGACGGTTTCTATTACGCGTCTTTAATATTTTTTACCCATGCACCAGAAGGCCACGCCCGTAAGGGCGTGGATGAATGGCCTTCGGTGCAGGGTTCCGCTTGACGGAAAGACTGAAACTGTGGATGCCATGGGCGTTAGCCCATGGAGCTTCACTGAGGTAGGAAGAAGCACAAAGGAAAAAGCGATTTGAAGTTCGATAAATTTACATTTAAAGCGCAGGAAGCAGTCGAAGCGGCTGTCGAGGCGGCGCGCCGCCTCAAGAACCAGGAGATAGATGTCCCGCATCTTGTTCTGGGAATGCTCTCCGTCGAGGATAATATAGCAGTCGACATACTCAAAAGACTCGGAGTGGATGTAGCGTCCCTGCGGCGTGAGATAGAGGCGATCCTTGAGAAAAAACCCCAGGTAGAAGGCCCTGCCGTCCAGGAGTATCTCTCCCTGGATGCACGCAATATTTTCAATCAGGCATTCATAGAGGCAAGCCAGTTTAAAGATGACTATGTAAGCATGGAGCATCTTCTCTTGGCGATTTGCGGGTATAAAGCCAGTGCGGAAGTGTATGCGCTATTTAAGCGTTATAACATAACGAAAGAAGCGGTACTTAAAATAATGAAAGAGATCAGGGGGGTGCATAGGGTCATGGACCAGAATCCGGAAGAAAAATTTCAGGCGCTTGAGAAGTACGGCAGAGACCTGACCAAACTTGCCGAGGACGGGAAGCTGGATCCTGTCATAGGGCGTGATGAGGAGATTCGTAGGGCCATCCAGGTCTTATCAAGACGGACGAAGAATAATCCCGTTCTTATAGGCGATCCCGGTACGGGGAAAACCGCGATAGCCGAGGGACTGGCCAAGAGGATCGCTGACGGCGACGTACCGACGACTTTGAAAGATAAACGCATTATAGCGCTTGATCTGGGCGCGATGGTCGCCGGGGCCAAGTTCAGGGGCGAGTTCGAAGATAGACTCAAAGCGGTCTTAAAAGAGATACAGGCAAAGGGAGGCGAGATAATCCTCTTTATCGATGAGCTTCATACTCTGGTGGGCGCCGGCGGCGCGGAAGGAGCGGTAGACGCATCCAATATGCTCAAGCCCGCTCTTGCGAGGGGGGAGTTAAGGTGTATAGGAGCTACTACGCTCGATGAGTACAGGCGCGATGTAGAAAAAGATAAAGCGCTTGAAAGGCGGTTCCAGCCTATATTCATCGGTGAGCCGACAGTAGAGGACACGATCGCGATTCTCCGGGGACTAAAAGAGAAATACGAGGTGTATCACGGGGTAAAGATAAAGGACGATGCGCTGGTAAGCGCGGCGGTACTTTCCAACAGGTACATCACCGACAGGTTCCTTCCCGATAAGGCCATTGACCTCATAGACGAAGCCGCTTCTAAACTCCGCATCGAGATAGACAGTCTTCCAACGGAGATAGACGAACTTGAGCGCAAGATCATGCAGCTTGAGATCGAAAAACAGGTGCTGGCAAAGGAGAAAGACACTTCTTCCAGGGAACGGCTTGCGAAACTAAAAGAGACGCTTGCTGAACTCTCTAAAAAAAGAGACATCAAGAAGAAAGACTGGGAAGAGGAAAAAAGCGTTATTGAAAAGATAAGAAAGATCAAAGCCGATCTCGAAAAAGCAAAAATCGACGAACAGAAGTACGAGAAAGAAGCTCGCCTGGATAAAGTCGCCGAGATCAGATACGGAGTAATCAGGGAGCTTGATAAAAGATTAGAAGAAGAGGGTAAGAAGCTTCAAGGAATCCAGAAGAAAAGCAAGATGCTGAAAGAGGAAGTCGACGAGGAAGATATTGCCCAGATCGTATCCAAATGGACCGGGATCCCCGTCTCCAAGCTTTTGGAGGGGGAAGTCGAGAAACTCGTCCATATGGAAGATCGCCTTAAAGAAAGAGTGGTCGGTCAGGACGAGGCAATATCCTTGATCTCCAACGCAATAAGGCGTTCCCGTTCGGGTATCGCCGATATCAACCGGCCGATCGGCTCCTTTATTTTTATGGGGCCCACGGGAGTGGGTAAGACTTATCTGGCTAAGACCCTGGCGTGGTTCCTCTTTGACGATGAGAACGCGCTTGTGAGGATCGATATGTCCGAATATATGGAAAAACACACCGTAAGCCGCCTCATAGGCGCCCCTCCTGGGTATGTGGGGTATGAAGAAGGTGGGCAGCTTACCGAGAAGATAAGGCGCAGGCCTTATGCAGTCATCCTCTTTGACGAGATAGAAAAAGCGCATCACGACGTGTTTAATATTCTTCTGCAGATACTTGAGGACGGCAGGCTCACTGACGGGCAGGGTAGGACGGTCAACTTCAGGAACACCGTCATAATCATGACCTCGAACATAGGAAGCCAGTATTTTCAGGATGCCTCTAATTCCAAAGAGGACATAAAGCGCATGATAGCTGATGAGATGCGCAAGCATTTGAGGCCCGAATTTATAAACAGGATCGATGAAATCGTCATATTCAATAAGCTGACGGAATCCGACATCGAAAAGATAGTCGACCTCCAGCTTAATGATCTAAAGAAGAAGCTTGAGGCAAAGAATATCACTCTGGAGGTGTCGGAAGAGGCCAGAAAGAAAATAGCCCAGGAAGGATATGCCCCCGATTTCGGGGCAAGACCCTTAAGACGGCTTATCCAGAGGGACATACAGGACGTGCTGGCTCTTAAGCTTCTCAGCGGGGAATATAAAGAAGGGGACAAGATCGTGGTGG
Organism: uncultured Planctomycetia bacterium; assembly: GCA_964527555.1. GTDB lineage: Bacteria > Omnitrophota > Gorgyraeia > Tantalellales > Tantalellaceae > CAZGOG01. The sequence goes on from CAZGOG010000011.1 coordinate 4,080, forward strand.
GCGTAGATAAAAAAAGCGGGAAGTTTAAGATATAGAATCGTAAAGCGCGTGGTTGCGGTGCAGGAACAACTTAACCAGAGACGCAAGTAAGCAGACAAAGAGGAGTGTAGTAATGGGAAAAGATCTTATATTTAAACAGTTCGCCGCCGGCAGCTGCTACTCTTATATTATAACTTCTAATAGCGAAGCAGTCATTATCGACCCCCACATAAGCTTGTTTGAAGAATACTCCAGATATTTAACAAAGGGAAAACTCGCCCTCAAGTATATAATAGACACGCATACGCATGCGGATCATTTCTCGCTGGCTGCGATATTGAAGGAGAAATTCAAAGTGCCTGTATTGATGCATGAGAAAGCCCTCTCAGAAGTAGCGGATAGAAGACTTAAGGACGGGGATGAGCTTACCATTGGTAATAAGCGTTTTAAAGTTTTATATTCGCCGGGGCATACGGACGACACGATAAATATTTATGGGGAAGGAAGGGTCTTTACCGGAGACGTCCTTTTAATAGGAAGCGTAGGCAGGACAGACTTCCAAAACGGCTCCCCCGAATCGATGTTCGATACTTTGCAGAGACTAAAGGCACTCTCTGATGAAACTGTAGTGTTTCCCGCGCATGATTACAACGGCAAGAAGTCTTCCACTATCCGCAAAGAAAAAGAGACCAACCCTTTTATGAAAGAGACCAGTAAAGAGGCCTTCGTCCGGAACGCCCGCTCAAAGAGTTTGCCCAAGCCTTTTAATATCGATAACATCATCCGCGTGAATCAAAAAGGGGAAGCGAAGTCTATAGAGATGATCTCCCCCAAAGCCGCAAATGATGCTATTTTAAAGGATCCGCAAAGTAAACTGGTAGATGTCCGCTCCGCCCTGGAATTCAGCGACAAGCATATCAAGGATTCCATTAATATACCGATAGACATGATAAGTTTTAAGGTGAAAGAGCTTAGTGAATCCGGTAATAAATATATAGTCCTTTGCAGGACGGGTAACCGTTCTCCCATGGCCGCGAATATGCTGCTTCAGTCAGGAATCGGTTCAGTCAAGGTCATGGATGGAGGGCTTGAACGCTGGCAAAGGGAGAGATTGTCTGTTATAAAGGGCCAGGGAGGCGTATCGCTGGAACGCCAAGTGAGGGTCATAGCGGGCAGCCTTATGCTTCTAGGCATAGTACTGGCATGGCTGGTGAATTGGGGTTTTATTTTTGTTTCTGTTTGGGTGGCATGCGGTCTTATCTTCGCGGGGCTAGCTGACAACTGCCTTATGGGGATCTTGCTGATGAAGCTGCCGTACAACCAAAAAATGTACAAAGCTAAATTAGGCGGCGGAACCTGCTCCATCAGCCAATAAAAAATAGAGAGCCAGCTCTATCCTGCAGGTAAGTGAAATAATGAAAAAAGAAGTTAAAGTAAAAACCATATTTTTTACTGACTGGCTCCGGGCATTAAAGGCGGCAAGGGCCAATTTTCTGCCGGCAAGCGTAATACCTTTTTTGATGGGGACTAGTTACGCTTTAAGCAAGGGGTTTGATATAACTGGAGTTAGATTTATCTTCGGATTAGTCGGTGTTGTCTCCGCGCATCTGGCGGGAAACTTATGTAACGATTATTTTGACCATAAAAGCGGGGCTGACGCGCTCAACAAGAAGAGGAGCCCCTTTTTCGGGGGATCGGGGTTCATCCAGGAGGGGCTCTTAAGCGCCGAAGCAGTCTTGTGCATTATGGTCTTTTTCTCAGGTTTAGCTTTATTAAGCGGTATCGCCGTATTTATTATCACTAAAAATCCGGTGTTTTTACTGATAATGATAATAGCCGGCATCTTGACTTGCGGATATACCGCAGGGCCTTTAAGGCTTTCTTACAGAAGGCTTGGAGAACTTGATATATTTCTTTTGTTTGGAGTGGTTCTTGTTATGGGAAGTTTTTACCTCTTTGCCGAGAAGTTTATAACGGGTGCGTTTCTTGTTGCTCTGCCCATATCCTTTTTAATAGCCGGCGTGATAGCATGTAACGAGATCCCGGATTTTGAATCCGATACCAAGGTGAACAAAAGAAATCTTTTATCGTTTTTTGGAGCCGGAAAAGGATACATCCTTTACGGTCTTTTGATCTGTTTTTCTCTTTTGGCGATTTTTTTAAACATAATAAAAGGCGTTCTTCCTTTTTACGCGGCTTTTATCAGCGGGTTCTACCTAATCGGCGTAAAGGCCATGTTTAATTTAAAAAACGGGCTGCACGATATTAAAAAACTAGTTCAGGCGAGTCTATTGACCATAACGCTTCATTCGCTTGTGGGAGCGTCGATTATTTTCGTTTTGCTTATATCATGAATCTAAAAGACTTATTAAATAAAATAAACCAAAATATATCCTGCACTCTAGTGGAGGGCGGGGATCTCTTCCCTGAACTGCGTGAGGATGCCACGCTGGACCGGGGCAAAAGGCTAAGGGCGAGAGTATTTTTTGCATTTTCAAAAGATACCGGCGAAAAGCCGATAAAGATCGCAACGGCGATCGAACTTCTGCACGCGGCGACCCTGATACATGACGATATTTTGGATAATGCACGCTTGAGAAGGGGAAGAGCGGCATTCTATACCAAGCACGGCATTCCCACCAGTCTTCTCTACGGGGATTATCTTTTTTCTTCGGCTTTTTCATTGATAGCTGAAGTGAATGATCCCCGAATTCACAAAGAGATGACAGAAGCTCTCCGCGAGGTCTTAAAAGGCGAAATCCTCGAGCATCATAGACGGAGGGACACAACACTGACAAAGAAAGAATATTTATCGATAATCAAGAGAAAAAGCGGCGCTCTTTTCGGTATTGCCTGCAAGTTGGGCGCGATGATGCGGGGTCTGGATGAAAAAGACATCGAAAGATCGCATCTCTTTGGAATAAGTGCGGGAGTAGCCTATCAGATAACGGATGACTATTTTGATTATTTCGGGCAGGACAGCGATAAGGACAAATTCAAAGATTTGCAAGAAGGTTTCGTAACCCTTCCGCTCATATATCTTCTGGAGGCATGTTCTGGTAGTGAGAAGGAAGCTATTGTATCTATTCTGAATGACAAGTCTCCGGCGGCAAGTGGAATAAAAAGGGTAGGTGTGTCTATGGAACGCTACAACGTCTCAGCCAAGGTTACTACTGATATAAAAGACCGTCTGGCTTATGCAGCCGGAGTGTTGCCAAAAAGCGCACTTCAAGGACTCAGAAGCGATTTTGACATTTTGTCATGGATAGGAGACAGAATTAAAGATGTCCAAAAAGAATATTGTGATAGCGGGTGGAGGATTCGCCGGGCTTAGCGCACTTCGGCGGTTATCTGGATTCAAAAAGTCTTCTTTAACAGATTTTAATCTGGTTTTGATAGACAGGAAGGATGCTTTTGAATTTCTTCCGATGCTCCCTGATGTTACAGGAGGCTGGCTTGACCCCGAGGGTTTAAGATCTGACTTAAAAAAGGCCTGTAATAGTCAAAGATGCGAATTTATCAAGGATGAGGTTACGGGAATAGATATAGCAAGACGGAAGATAACCTTCTCAAACAGCTCTTTAGACTATGAATACCTTCTTATATCGAGCGGATCGGAGACGAATTTTTTTAGCAGCTCAAATGAAAGACCTGGCGTCTATAAACTGGATAATGTGGATGATGCGATAAAGATAAGGAAAGCGCTTTTAAAAAGAGTGGAAGAAGCCCCTCCAGTCAATATAGTTATTGTAGGCGGCGGTTATACAGGCATCGAAATAGCGACGAACATAAACTATCTGCTCGGGAGAAGAGGAGCAAATCACCGCATCTTCATCCTTGAGAGGGCAAACGACATACTGACGATGGTTCCCGGATGGATAAGGGATGAAGTCCGTAAAGAACTTATGAAACTAAACATCGAGATTATCTCCGGCGATTCTCTTAAAGAGTATGACGGCGAGACCGTTTTTTTGGAATCGGGCGAGAAAAAGGAGCACGCGTTTTGCATATGGGCCGCGGGCGTTAAAACGCCTTCTTTTGTCGACAAGATAGAGGCAGAAAAAGAGCGTACAAGGATAAAGGTAACGGAAGAGCTCTGGATGAAAAACGCTCAGGATAAAAATGTCTTCGTGGCAGGGGATGCGAGCGCTTTTTTTGACGAAAGGGCTAAAAACTTTCTCAGGATGGCTGTTATGTTTTCCATAGGCCAGGGTAAAGTCGCGGCCGCCAATATCGGGAATACTGTTTTAAAGAAGCCGCTTATTAAGTATAGGCCCATCGACCTCGGCTATCTCATACCTATGGCTCACGGGAAAGCTCCCGGCGTGGTGATGGCCAGGAGAATACACGGATCTTTAGGTTACCTTATGCACTATTTTATGTGTATTTACAGGTCAGAGACCATAAACAAGATGCGCGTAGTCAGGGATTTATTAAAGAAACAGTACGGTAAAAAAGGAGGTGTGTGATATGGACAAGAACAGTATGGCTGATGTTGCAATCTTCTTTGTACGCGTTGCTTTAGGAGTAATATTTCTGGCCCATGGCATGCAGAAGCTTTTCGGCGCATTCGGCGGAAGCGGCATTGACGGGTTTAGCCAGATGCTGAAAGCCCTGGGTTTTGCGACGCCTATATTCTGGGCGTGGGTTGTGGGCTTGGTGGAGGGGGTGGGCGGTCTTTTTCTTCTATTAGGGATACTGCCCAGAGTAAGCGCGGCTCTAATTGGTATCGTAATGATTGTTGCGATAGTAAAGGTGCACGGACCTAAAGGGTTCTTTATGATGCAAGGCGGTTTCGAATACCCCTTTCTTATTTTGATGGCCTGTATTGCAGTTTTATTTTCAGGTGGGGGAAAGCTTTCTTTATTCGACAGATTTTAATAAATAACAAGATTATGAGACGACCTCTCATAACTATAATTTGTCTAACCTGTTTGGTTAATATGCAGACTGACTTACATGCGAATGAAAAGCAAGAGGAAGCCACCTTTGCAGGAGGATGTTTCTGGTGTATGGAACAGCCTTTTGAAAGCCTGCCGGGGGTGATAGAGGTCGTTGCGGGATACATGGGAGGCCGTAGCGCTAATCCTACGTACGAAGAAGTATCATCAGGCAGGACCGGTCACTTGGAAGCCGTTAATATCACATACGATCCTTCACGGACATCGTATAAGGAACTCCTTGATGTTTTCTGGAAGCAGATAGACCCGACGGACGGAGGAGGCCAGTTTGCCGATAGAGGTTCGCAGTATAAGACGGCCATTTTTTATCATAACCAGGAGCAGAAGCGCCAGGCTTTGGAGTCGAAAAGACAGCTTGAAGAGTCGCGGAGGTTCGAAAAACCAATCGCTACCAAAGTGCTGAAAGCCTCCGCGTTTTATAAGGCAGAAGATTATCATCAGGATTATTATAAAAAATGCCCCGTACCGTATAACAGATATAAATCCGGCTCGGGAAGAGAAAGCTTTATCAAAGAAAACTGGAAAGATAATCCGGAAAAATATGATAAACCCACCCAGGAGGAGATCAGAAGTAGCCTCACTCCTTTGCAGTACGAGGTTACGCAGCAATGCGGGACCGAGCCGCCTTTTAAAAATGAGTATTGGGATAATAAAAGGGAAGGTATCTATGTCGATGTGGTATCGGGGGAGCCGCTTTTTAGCTCGCTTGATAAGTTTGAGTCTAGAACAGGATGGCCGAGTTTTACGACACCGCTTGAATCTGGTAATATAGTCGAGAAAGAAGATAATGGCTTCTTTATCAAGAGTAACGAGGTAAGAAGCAAGACCGGGGATTCACATCTTGGTCATGTGTTTAAAGACGGGCCTGGGCCCACAGGCCTTCGCTACTGTGTAAATTCAGCGGCTCTCCGCTTTATTCCGAAGGAAGACTTGGAAAAAGAAGGATACGGAGAATATAAAAAACTTTTTGAATAAAAATACATAGCGCGTCAGTTAAAGGAGCATGTGATACGATGCGGAAAAGTTTATGTGTGGGGATATTGAAGGAGGCAAATGAAGAGGAGCGCCGCGCGCCGCTTGTACCGGAAGACGTGAGATGGCTTACGAGGCATGGTATTAAAGTTGAGGTTGAGTCTAGCCCTAAAAGGATTTTCAAAGACGTGGCATATAAAAGAAACGGCGCAAAGGTCCTGAAAAAGGCGAGTAGGGCATCACTTTTGGTGGGGATCAAGCCTCCCGTCGTTGAAAACCTCTCTCGGGGGAAAGTCTATATGTTTTTCTCGCACACGCGCAAGGGGCAGAAGACGAATATGCCTCTCCTAAAAGAGTGCATGCGCAAGAAAATAACGCTGATAGATCACGAGATGGTAATAGATTCCTTCGGTATGCGGCTTTTGCATTTCGGCAGGTTTGCCGGAATCTCGGGAGCAGTAGACTCCTTCCATTATCTGGGGAAAAAGCTTGAATTACAGGGGATTAAAAACCCCTTTGCACAGATAAGACGGGCGTATGAGTACGGTTCCCTTAAGGAGATAAAAACGGCCATGAAAAGGTGCGGCGGGAATATCCGGCGCCAGGGGTTTGACGGGAAGATGACGCCTTTCATCGTAGGGATAACGGGTCACGGTAATGTTTCCCGGGGCGCGCAGGAGGTCATAGATCCGCTGGGGCCTGCGAGTATACATCCGGCGGATATACTGGATTTTATCAAAAAAAGAAAATACCAGGGGAATAAAATATATAAAGTAGTTTTTTGCCGGGAAGAAGGGCTGCGCTCGAAAGACGGCAAAGGATTTTACTTTGAGGAATATCTTAAAAACCCCAAAAACTTCCGGTCGGATCTTGATAAGCATCTTCCGCATATTACCATGCTTTTGCACGGCAGTTTCTGGGAGAAAAAGTATCCCCGGCTCATCACGAAGAAGATGGTGGCTAGACTTGCCGGGAAAAAGCCGTTCCGTTTGAAATTCATAGGGGATATATCCTGTGACGTAAGCGGCTCTATTGAGCTGACCTATAAGACCACAGCGAGTGAGAGCGCCGTATTTACCTATGACCCCGTGAAAAAGAAGTACATGGATGGTTTGGACCCCAAAGGGATAAGCGTGCTAGCGGTAGACAATCTTCCGTCTGAGCTTCCACGGGAAGCTTCCAGCGAGTTCAGCCGCAGCTTACGGGAATATGTTTATCAGATCGCTTCCTGCGGCGCGAAAAATATAACACGCCAAGTAATCTTGCCTGCGGAGATCCGCCGAGGCGTCATAACGGAGGGGGGAAAACTCACCGGTAAATTTGATTACCTGAAACAATATATCGGAGGGTGGCTAAGTGACTAGAAAAAAAGAGAAAATCTCGGTCCTGGTCTTAGGGGATAGGACCGATTTCGACGCATACGCTAAATTCAACAAAGAAAGACGCCTCTTCAGGAAGAAAGGTTTTGACTATCAGGCAGTTAATTATAAGCGTTTTTTGAGAGGTGAGGTGCCGCCCTTAAAAAACAAAAAAGTCATTGTTTTTTTATTTTTTCCTTTTTCATACTGGGATAAACACATCGAAAAAAAAGGCTATAAAGGGCTATACGGTAATGTACTGTTTAGAGAGAAATTCCTGCGTTTTTGGCGGAAAGTAAATTCGATTATCAGAAGGAAACTGCCGGATAGAAAGGTACTGTTTGTTAATAGTCCTTACCTGAACGGTCGTTACAGGGACAAATTAGTTGTGAAAAAGAAGCTTGGGAAAACGGGTGTATCCCAGGCCAAATCGTACAAGATAAATGATGCAAGTAAAGTACTTAAGCTCCTCGATAGAGGACACAATCTTTTTATAAAACCACGCTGCGGGTCCATGGGAAAAGGTATCACTTTTTTGCGGCCGTCTGACTGGCGCACGAATTTTCTTATCAGGAAGGGTAGGATAGTAAACAGAATAAGCGATTACGGCTGGAAATTCAGGGATATAACCGGTGACAAGGTCTTCCTGCGGAAGCTCATGAAATCGGATATCTTGATAGAAGAAGCTATAGACCCCCTGACATATAAAGGGAAAATAATCGACCTGAGGATATATGTCTTTATGAACAAGGTCATATATGTGTATCCCAGGAAGAACGACCCGGGAAGGATCGTGACGAATATTTCCCAGGGGGCTAAAGGGGATCCGTCCATATTGCTGTCTTTGCCCGGACATCTTGTAAAAAAGGCTAAAAGAATAGCTGTAAAAACCTCAAAGGCACTGGGGCTTTCTTTCTGTGGGGTAGATATAATGCTGGCCAGTGATCGCAGGAATGTTTTTGTTTTGGAAGTGAATCTTTTTCCGGGCTTTCCGAAAAGAAGAAGATTCAACCTTACAAAGAGGATAATTGAAGAGCTGTCAGTTAAAATAGGGACAGCGACCATTTTTAGTTGACTTTTCATATTCCTTTCCATTAAAATACTGCTTATGCCAAGAATAGCAAGAGTAGTAGTTACTGGTTATCCTCATCATGTAACCCAAAGGGGTAATTATAAACAAGCCACTTTTACCGAAGATTCTGATTATGTTCGGTATCTTGGATGGTTAAGCGAATACGCGAAGAAATACGCGTTGTCGGTGTTATCGTATTCCCTCATGCCCAACCATGTGCATTTTATAGCTGTTCCTAAAAAAGAAGATTCTCTGGCCAAAACTTTTAATGCTTGTCATATGCGTTATTCTCAATATTTTAACAGGAAGAACGATCAGAGAGGGCATCTTTGGCAAGGGAGGTTCTATTCATGCGTATTAGATGAAAGACATCTATACGCGGCTATCAAATATGTTGAAAAAAACCCCGTCAGGGCAAAACTGGCAATAAAGCCTGAGGATTGGCGGTGGTCAAGTGCCGGGTACCACTTAGGGATAGAAAAAGATAATACGATATTATCCGGGGTAGAGATTGAGGATTATGTAAGTATTCACAACTGGCAAGAGTATCTGGCTGAAGATAACGAAGAAGAGATGATAAAAGAGATAAGAGCCAATACACTTACCGGCAGGCCGTCCGGGGGTGATGCTTTTATTCAAGAGATGGAAAGTATGTTTAAAAAAAGGTTGAGACCTTTGCCTGTGGGCAGGCCTAAAAAAGGGTGACATAAGGCGGAAAATGGTCGCTGTCCCTATTTACTCAATTGACCGCGATCTGATATTAACTATGACAAGAAAAATCACTAATTTTTTCCCACTTTTTGCGATTCTTTTTTCAATATGGGCCTATAGATGTCCTCAGACGTTTGTCCCCATGAAAGCTTTTATAATTCCTCTTTTAGCCTTGGTTATGTTCGGCATGGGGGCGACTCTTACACTCGATAATTTTACCTCTGTCTTTAAAAAACCACGAACAATTTTGTTAGGCACGGGAATGCAGTTTTTGCTGATGCCTCTTATAGCGTGGCTGATCAGCAAGGCTTTCAGGCTTCCGCCGGAGTTTCTAATAGGCATGGTGATCGTTGGCGCCTGCCCGGGAGGTACCGCTTCGAATGTAATAAGCTACCTGGCTAACGCGAATGTAGCGCTTTCCATAAGCCTGACATCTATTTCTACCATGCTTTCCTTTTTGGCTACTCCGCTGATTACATGGGTATATATCGGCAAAAGCGTACCGGTACCCGTCTATAATATGCTGCTAAGTATTCTGAAGATCGTTATTTTCCCCGTTGTCTTTGGAATTGTGATCAACACTTTTTTCGGAAGACGGCTTAATAAAGTTAAGCATTTTTTCCCACTGGTCTCGGTCGTCGCGATTGTTGTTATAATCGGTATTGTCGTCGCGCTAAACAAGGAAAATATCGCGCATGTAGGACTAGTGATAATAGCCGCAGTTGCTCTTCACAATATCCTGGGTTTTTCAAGCGGGTACTGGATCTCCAGGGGCTTAAGACTGGGCGAGAAAGATTCCCGTACCATAGCGATTGAAGTCGGCATGCAGAATTCCGGTTTGGGTGTTGCACTGGCTGTTAAATATTTTTCTGTTATTTCTGCTTTACCTGCCGCTTTGTTTAGTATCTGGCATAACCTTGCCGGTTCTTTTTTAGCGGGATACTGGGCAAGAAAAAAGGCTTAATATAGTTTGCAGAAAGATAGAACAAAGGAACTTTCTGCGCTATAATGCTGTCTAATGTAACATAAAGAAAATGTGTAAAAAGATATATATAATAACATTCCTGCTTGTGCTGTTAAGCTCTAATCTTGCGTATTCCGAAGAAGGGATTACTTGGCAGGAGTGCGTGCATCTGGCAAAAGAGAAAAATCCCGAACTCGCCTCAGCTGTCGAAAAGGTCGAACAGGCTAAAAAAGATATAGATATCGATCTAAGCGGCATATTACCCCAGGTCGACAGCGAGCTTAGGGGCGTAAGGTCCGAGTCAGACAATAGGGACACATCCGACACCTATTCATACGGCATAGGGGGGCAGCAGCTTCTTTTCGACGGGTTCAAGACCTCGAGCGAAGTGTCAAATTCGGTGAAGAACTTTCAGGCCCAGCAATATGATTATGACGTGACATCCTCGAATATACGGCTTAGTCTGAGAAGTTCTTTTGTGGGCCTCATGCGGTCGCAAGACCTTATCATTATCACGGAAAGTATAGCTGAGCGGCGGCGGCAAAATCTGGAACTTGTCAAGTTGCGATACGAGGGCGGCAGGGAGCATAGGGGTGCCTTGCTTACGGCCGAAGCTGACCTGGCCCAGGCGGAATTTGAAATAGCCCAGGCGAGAAGGGGCGTTGTTTTATCGCAGAGAGAATTGACTAAAGGGCTGGGTCTAGACAAGATGGAGCCCGTGGAAGCCAGGGGCGGATTTTCCGTTCAGAAAGATTATATGGATAAGCCGGATCTTGACAGCCTTGCGGATACGACTCCGTTCCTGCGGGAATTAATCGCCAGGAAGGAAGCAGCCCGGTATAACCTTAATTCCAAAGAGGCTGACTTTTTTCCCAAAGTCTATGTTGACGGGTCTCTCGGCAGGTCAGAAGGTAGCTGGCCGCCGAGAGTCGACGAATGGTCAGCCGGTTTTTCTGTCTCATTGCCGTTATTTGAGGGAGGTAGGCGCGTAGCTGAAACTTTGAAGGCAAAGTCCCAGCTCAATCAGGCCAGATCGGATGAACGCAGCGGCAGGGACAGCGTCCTGGTTACGCTGGAAAGGGCATGGAAGGACCTCCGGGACGCGGTAACAAATGTTTCAGTTCAGAAAAAATTCTTAAGCGCAGCAGAAGAACGAGCAAAGATATCAAGAGCCGAATATTCGACAGGCCTTACTTCGTTTAATGACTGGATAATCATTGAAGATAATCTTGTAAAGGCCCAGAAGGCCTACCTGAACGCGCAAGCTGATATGCTGATCGCAGAGGCTTATTGGGTCCAGGCGATAGGAGGAACATTAGATTATGATAATGTATAAAAAGAAGAGTATTTTGGTATGGGTGATTATTTTAACGGCGCTGGTATTATTCGCCTTTGCCATGGTAATGAAGCGTTCCGGCGAAAGCGAGAAAAAAACCGTCATTACCCCGCTAAAAGCAGATGTAGTATTGACGGTCACCACGACCGGTGTGGTGGAGCCTCAAAACAGGCTGGAGGTGAAACCCTCGATCAGCGGGCGGGTTGAAAAAATAATGGTCAAAGAAGGCGACAAGGTTACGACCGGTGAGATATTGGCGTGGATGAGCTCAACGGAAAGGGCCGCGCTTATAGACGCCGCCCGGGGGCAGGGGGAAGAAGTATTACAATATTGGGAAGAGGTTTATAAAAGGACGCCGATAGTCTCGCCCATTGACGGCGAAGTGATAGTGCGGTCCGTGGAACCCGGACAGACCGTAACTACGGCTGACCCTATCCTGGTCCTTTCAGACCGCCTTGTTGTAAATGCCCAGTTTGACGAGACGGATATCGCGAGAGTAAGAGTAGGTCAAAAGGCTGTCATAACATTGGATGCCTATCCTGACATAAACATCGAAGGCGTAGTGGACCATATCGCGTATGAGTCAAAAATCGTCAACAATGTGACCATATATGACGTGGACGTTCTGCCGAAAAACGTTCCGGAAATCCTGCGTTCGGGCATGAGTGTCACGGTTGAAGTCGTGGAAAAAACTAAAGAGAACGTTTTAACAGTTCCTTCAAGCACGATCCATTATGACCAAAACCGTCAGTTTGTCGTGGTCCAGGACTCCTCCGGAAACTTCATGGAAAGGGACGTCACGGTAGGGTTAAATAACGATAAGATAGCCGAAGTAGTCTCCGGCCTTACACCGGAAGACAAGGTAGCGGTGTGGGACAATCTTCCCCTTCCGAAGAAAAAAGATACCGGGACAAATCCTTTCATGCCGTTTGGTAGAAAGAAAAAATGATAGAGGTAAAAGGCTTACATAAGACTTATGGCAAAGACGATGCCGCCGTTCACGCATTAAGAGGCGTCTCTCTCAGCGTGAATGAGGGGGAATTTGTGGCGATAATGGGCCCTTCCGGTTCAGGTAAGTCCACGCTCCTGCACATGCTGGGGTTTCTTGACAGGGCGGATGAAGGCTCGTATAAGATATTCGGCACAGAAGCGTCGCGCCTTGCGGATGACACCCTCGCCCATTTAAGGAACAGGCTTGTGGGTTTTGTGTTTCAGCAGTTTCATCTGCTTAGAAATACCAGCGCGCTCGAAAATGTGGAATTGCCGCTTGTCTATGCGGGCAGAAGAAGCGTAATTGAAAACGCAGCCCAAAAGCTGGGGGCCGTGGGATTGGCCAATCGCGCCAGCCATTTGCCGAGTGAACTCTCAGGCGGTGAGCAGCAGAGGGTGGCGATAGCGCGCTCTTTAGTAAACGAGCCAATGATAATTTTGGCCGATGAACCTACCGGGAACCTCGATACGGCCAGTGAAGAGGAGATAATGAAAATCCTCTTTTCGCTTAATGAGCAGGGTAAGACTGTCATTATGGTTACCCATGAGCAGGAGATCGCCCGGTACGCCAAGAGGATAATTACGATGCGGGACGGTAAAATCGTCTCTGACGAAAGCGCAAAACAAAACCTCCTCCCGACCGAAACTTCTGAGTTAGCCCGGAAGATCCTGAAGGAAGGGCACGCTCACTTAGGTTCCGTTGAATTCAAAGAGCATCTCCGGCAGTCATTCCGTGCGATTTTGACGAATAAAATAAGGGCGTTTCTTTCGATGCTCGGCATACTTTTTGGTGTTGCGGCTGTCATAGCGATGGTCGCGCTCGGCCAGGGGGCGCAGGCCTCCCTTGAAGAGAGTATCCAAAGCCTGGGCTCTAACCTGCTGTCTATCCGGGGCGGTTCGGCAAAAGTGAGGGGTGTAGCCACGGCAGAAGGAATGATAACGCGTTTTACGCCGGGCGACGTCGACGCTATCAAAGCGTTGAAGCCCTTAGTGAAAAAAGCCACCGCCTATGCCAGCGGCAGCGGACAAATCGTTTATAAAAACAAAAACTGGAATACACGGATAGAAGGTGCGGGATATGATTACGGTGAAATGCTTGCCGCCTTACCGGAGGCGGGCAGGTGGTTTACACCGGGCGAGATAGCCTCCCGTGATAAAGTCGCTATATTGGGGTACACGGTAATAGATAAGCTTTTTGGCGGTCAAAATCCTATAGGCGAGTCGGTAAAGATAAACCGGATAAATTTCAAAGTGGTAGGAATCGCGCCCGAGAAGGGTTCCAGGGGCTGGCGAGACCAGGACGACATTATATATATTCCTGTGACGACAGCCATGTATAGAGTACTAGGCAAGGACTATTTTGACGGTATATATGCCGAGATCAGTGACGTGGGATCGATGGAAGAGGCCCAGAAGAAAATTGAGGAACTTGTTATTAAGAGACATCGTATACAAAAAAACCCCGAAGACTATTTTTATGTACGTAACATGAGCGAGATCCAGGAGATGCTTACAAGCACGACCCGTACCATGAGCACGCTCCTGGGGTGCATTGCCGCGATATCTCTTTTGGTGGGCGGTATAGGGATTATGAATATCATGCTCGTTTCAGTTACCGAAAGGACAAGGGAGATAGGACTGCGCAAAGCCGTAGGCGGACGAGCTGAGGATATAATGACGCAATTTCTTATTGAATCGATTACTCTGACTTTGATCGGCGGGATTATAGGCGCTTTGCTGGGTGTAACAATAGCGATATCGATGTCACTGGCAGCCGGATGGGCCACCAAAATCACTGTTTCAAATATCGTCCTTGCTGCGGGTTTTTCAATTGCCATAGGAATATTCTTCGGCTTTTGGCCGGCAAAGAAAGCCGCGCAGCTAAACCCCATAGAGGCATTGAGGTATGAATAAGAAAACCTGCATGCGGACGAAAAGTGGATTTGATCTGGAAAAAAATGAAAAAAATAGCTAAAAAAAAAGATATTATAAGAAAAAGCCTCAGGTTTTCATTTCTTGACGGCGTATTCGCCAGCGGTATGGCCGGTTTTACCCAGGAATATTTCACGCCGTTTCTTCTTATTTTAAACGCCACGGCAAGACAGGTCGGTATGCTGAGCGCCCTGCCTAACCTTTTTGCTTCTTTGATGCAGCTTAAAACCGCGGATCTTGCTGACTGGATAAGATCGCGCAAGAAAATAATCACCCTTTTTGTTTTACTTCAGGCGCTTGTGCTTCTGCCTATGGCCCTTCTAGCGTTTAGCGGAGAATACCGGCCGGGTATTTTCATTGCCATGGTGATACTATTTACTTCCTTCGGCGCGATAACGGCCCCCGCGTGGGGGAGTTTGATGTCGGACCTGGTCCCTCACAGGAAAAGGGGAGCGTACTTCGGCTGGAGGAACAGGACCCTTGGGTTTATTCTGGTGGCGATGACATTCGCGGCGGGATGTTTTCTTAATTTAATGAAGCATATTAATATCTTTTACGGGTTTGCGTTTTTATTTCTTGTCGCGTTCATTTTCAGGATAATCTCATGGAGATATCTGAAAAAGATGTACGAGCCGCCTCTTGAGGTAAAAAAAGAGCATTACTTCGGTATCGTGGATTTTCTTCTCAACGTGCGCAGGAGTAATTTCGCCAAGTTCGTGCTGTTTATAGCCGCGATGAATTTTTCCGTTAATATAGCTTCTCCTTTTTTCTCGATGCTCATACTGCGGGATCTTAAGTTCAGCTATTTTCTGTATACCGTTATAACTGTTACGGCCACGATGACGATTTATGTTGTTATAGGCCGCTGGGGAAGGCACGCGGATAATGTGGGGAACCTGAGGATCATAAGGTTTGTTTCGCCTTTCATAGGGTTCATACCGCTTCTCTGGATAATAAACAGAAACCCCGTATTCCTGATCCTTGCCCAGATATTTTCCGGGTTTATCTGGGCGGGTTTTAACCTTTGTTCGAGCAATTTTATCTATGACGCGGTGACTCCGCAGAAACGGACGCGGTGTATAGCGTATTTTAATTTTATAAACGGACTGGCGTTATGCGGCGGCGCGCTTTTAGGCGGTTTTCTCCTTAAGTATCTTCCGCCGCTTTTCGGGTATAAGGTGCTCACGCTTTTTCTCATTTCGTCTATTTTAAGGCTTATTATAGGATTCTGGGCGCCATCCAAGCTCAGGGAAGTAAGACCCGTAGAACACGTGCGAAGTGATAACCTTTTTTTCAGCATTATAGGAATAAGGCCTTTACTGGGTATTGAGAGAAAGACTATAAGGTACTAGTGATTTTCTTATTTATTGTAAATAGCCAGCAAAAAAGTTATATTGTGCAAATAGAAAGGAAAATATGCATTACCTTAACGAACAGAATATATTTATCTTTTTGATCCAGGTCTTTCTCTTGCTGGGTTTGGCAAGAGGATTAGGGGAGCTTTTCAGAAGATGGAAACAGCCGCCTCTCACGGCTGAGATCTTAGTCGGCGTTTTGTTGGGGCCTACCATTTTCGGGCGTTTTCTGCCGTACTTTCATCAGGTGGTATTCCCCGCTGATTTTGTTCAGCAGAACATGCTCGAGACAGTCGCGTGGCTCGGCGTTTTATTTCTTTTATTGGAAACCGGCCTTGAAATAGATTTTTCCAGCGCGTGGAGGCAGAGAGGCGACGCGTTAAAGATAGCATTGTCGGATATCATAATCCCGATGGTGATCGCGTTTATCCCGTGCCTATTCCTGCCAGCGCATTATCTGGCGAATCCCGACCAGAGATTAATATTTGCCCTTTTCATGGCTACAGTCATGACTATAAGCGCGATGCCGATTGCCGCGAGAGCCTTGCATGATCTGAAGTTATCAAAGACAGATCTCGGGTTTTTGATAATGTCCGCGCTTTCGGTGAATGATATTATCGGGTGGCTGCTCTTCACGTTAGTGTTGGGATTTTTCACACAGGCGAGTCTCCATGTGCCAAAAGTCATACTGATTCTGACAGCGACGATAGGATTTACCGTTTTCTGCTTAACAGTAGGCAGATATTTTGCCAATTCCGCTATTTCCAAAATAAAAGAGAAACAGCTCCCTCAACCGGGCGCGTCCCTTACTTTTATCTGTCTTTTGGGTTTAATATGCGGGGCGATTACCCAGAAGATTGGGATCCATGCGCTATTCGGTTTTTTTATAGCCGGTATAATGGCGGGGGGAGCTAAAGCCCTATCAGAAAAGACGCGTCAGGTCATTTCTCAGATGGTCTACGCTATCTTTGTCCCGCTTTTCTTCGCAAGTGTCGGTCTTAAAGTGGATTTTGTAAGGAATTTCGATCTTTTTCTCGTACTATTGATATCGGTAATAGGTATTTCGGGAAGATTTCTTGGCGCATGGCTGGGCGTTAATCTTACGAAGATCTCACGGGTAAACCGGCTGGCGATAGCAGTCGCCCATACCCCCGGAGGGGCAATGGAAATCGTTGTCGGCATACTCGCTTTAGAGTACCGTCTTATTACTGAACCTGTATTTGTCGCCATTGTTTTCGGGGCAATTTTCTCATCCGTTATCCTGGGGCCATGGCTGAGTCATTCGATACGCAGAAGAAAAGAAGTCAGTATCCTGGAATTTTTCTCCGAGAGGGCCGTTATTACCGGGCTCAAAGCGTCAAACAGGGATGAAGCCATAGAGAAATTATGTGAGGCCGCTTCTATGCAGGAAGATATGCCTGATGAGGAATATGTTCTTTCCAGTGTTTTGAAACGTGAGAATGAAATGGGTACCGCCATGGAGGAGGGGATAGCTGTACCTCACGCAAGGCTGGCTTCACTTAAAAAGACGGTTGTTGTTTTTGGAAGATCTGTTTCCGGGGTCGATTGGAACTCTCCCGACGGCAAAATAACGCAGTTTATATTCTTGATACTCACGCCCGAGGAGGATATAGAGACTCAGGTCCAGATATTATCACTGATAGCGCGGGGGATGAGTAGCGAAACCGCGAGAAAAGATATCATGCAAGCCAAGGATTCCCATGAGATTTGGGAGATCCTCAGAAAAGCGTTTACGGAACACCATGTTCTCAGGAAGTGATAATACGCCCGGTGAAATTGCCGTCTACTGGTCGCTGATGTTGCGCAGGTCCAGCAGTATACTGGAAGGTTCACCGGTGGGAACTTTGAAAATATCCACATTGGCCAAGAGGCGCAGAGGGCCATGGTCTTTTGTCCCTTTTTTAACTATATAAAAAGTCTTATGTGTACGCGACAGGTCCGCGAGGTCTTTCCTGGAAATCGAGACCGAAAAACCCCGGAAAATATAATCAAGCAGGTTAATATTCCCCCTTTTCTTGTATGTTAAGGCATTCGCGCGCGGATGCGTTCATTTCTTCGATTGTCCAGTCCGCAGAGCAGAGGATCACGCCGTCAACAGTCTCGTGTATCAGCGCATCAAATTCTTTTTTTTCGTGAAGTTCCCTCCGGTAATAGCTCAAATTCAGCGAGGTCCTGACCCTTGCCAGGATCTCGTCGATGTCGAACGGTTTTGTGATAAAATCGTCCGCTCCGGCTTCTATCCCCTTTATCCTCAGCTCTTTTTCCCTGTGGCCCGTGATTATTATGATAGGGATCATCCGGGTTTTTTCATCCTGCCGTATTCTCCGCGTGATCCATATCCCGTTAATGTCCGGCAGTATAATGTCCAAGATTATAAGATCAAGGGGTTGTTCAAGAATTATCCGCATAGCCTCGTTTCCGGAATAGGCTTTGAGGACACGATACCCCGTGCGCGCAAGCAGCTTTTCCAGAAGAGACACTATTTCAGGGTCATCGTCGACAACTAAGATTTGTGAATGGTTTTCTGACTGCACGTAACCATTTTATCTAAAATAAGTTATAGTTTCAAGGCAAAATTTGACTTAATATTTACATATACTATACTTAATATAAACGGTTATAAGCATCGTTTATATGCGTTTTGTTGATCGGACACAAGCGATGAAAGAAAGCAGTGAAGTGATAAGTACGGACCGAAACTAGACTGAAAGAGAAGGCGCAATGAGAGGGATCAAAGGTTCCAAACCCCGCGCTGAAATGCGCAGGCTGGGGATAAGGCCTAAGATAATATTAACTATCTGCACGGCAATACTTATAGTTGTAATTGTGGGCATTAGTCTCGGGTATGCTTTTGGAGCCAGGCTTTTGATTTCCACCATAGCGGCGAATCATGTGGAAATGGCAAGGATCCTTTCAGTTTATATCTCAGAATTGATTGAAAGAGCAGCAGAGAGGATGACTTATCGCGCAAAAGATTCTGTCCACACGGAGGCGGTACTGGAGAGCATGCTAAAATATAAAGATAAAGACGCAGGTGCCATTAACGAATATCTTTTAGATATGGATAAAAAATGGACTGGCGCAGAGGCGGACAGCTCTTTGGCCAGAGAATATTTGCGCGGCGAAAGCGCCGAGCTGCTAAAGCGGTACGTCATCGCAGATAAAGCCGTAGCCGAAGTATTCATAACTGATAAGTTTGGCGGCCTTGTTGCCGCCTCAGGCAGGACAAGTGATTTCTATCAAGCTGACGAAAAATGGTGGCAGGAAGCTTATAATGACGGAAAAGGCGCCGTTTATTTCGGGGAACTTGAATATGATGAATCTGTCGATGTGATCGCCGTGACTCTTGCTTTACCGATGAAGGATGACAAGGGTGAAGTAATAGGCGTATGCAAGGCAGTTTTTAACGCTAATCTTTTGTTTGAGCCTATCAGGCAGCTTAGTGTCGGGAAGACAGGGCATGCCAGCTTAGTGGATAACGGCGGCAGCATTGTATACCTTGAAGGGATAAAGCCCGGGACTATAAGGCTGTGCGGTATTACGGAGTTTAGAGACCTTATCAGTAATCCGAAAAAATGGGGGATACTAGCCAGTCACCCTGTCTACAAAAAAAGCATGATGACAGCATTCGCACTGCTTGAGAATCCTCTTTTACTGGATATGGGGATTACTTTCCGGGTTTTTTTCAATCAAACTATTCAGGAGGTCTTTCGTCCGATCAATGTGCTTTTCATTCAAATGGGTATCGTTATAGGAGTTTTGATTCTTATTTTGTTGCCTGTAGCGTTTATTCTTAGCGGTATTTTAATAAGGCCCTTAAAAGAACTTCATAAAGCGACAGAGCATATTGCTAGAGGAGATCTGGATTATCCTATAAAGGTTAAAACAGGCGATGAACTTGAACGGCTTGCGGATTCTTTTCGCGAAATGTCTTTAAAGCTGAAACAAAAGCAAAATATGCTTGAAAACTGGTCCAAGACTTTGGAAAAAGAAGTTGAAAAAAGGACCGCGGATTTAAAAAAGTCCCAGGAGACTACACTGCATGCTCTTGAGGAGCTTCGAGTGTCCAAGGAGGAGCTTGAGGAGAATCTAAAAGAGCTTAAAGTCACGCAGAAAATGCTCGTACAGACAGAAAAACTTTCATCTTTAGGCCGTCTTGTATCCGAAATGGCTCACGAGGTAAGCAATCCCCTGATGATTATATCCGGAAGAGCCCAGCTTGGATTAATGGAGGATTTGAAAAACAAAGAATTGATAGAAGACCTGAGAATCATTGAGGTCCAATGCTTCCGGGCTAGAGATATAATTAAAAGATTGTTGGAGTTTTCAAAGCCGACAAAAGGTGCAGTAAAATTGCTCGATTTAAGACAATTATCTGAGGATGTTGTCAACTTGGTGGAACACCAGTTTTCTCTTGGCAATATAAAAATATATAAAAACTATTGCGAAGAACCTGTCAATGTGAAAGTAGACCCTAAACAGATAGAAGAGGTCCTGTTCAATATAATCAAAAACGCTGCTGAAGCGATGACCGAGGGGGGGAGCATAACTATATCTACACGAAGGGAAAAAGAAAGAGCCCGGATAGATGTTAAGGATGACGGCCCCGGCATATCTGAAGAGGTCATGCAAAATATTTTTGATCCGTTTTTTACGACTAAAGAAGACGGCACAGGCCTGGGGCTTTCTGTTTGTTTTGGAATAATCAAAGATCACGGCGGTGAGATAAAATATGAAAGCAAGCCAGGGGAAGGGACAACGGCCATAATCACTCTTCCTCCCGCTTAAGGAGGGGTATGGTCATGCGGAAGATTTTGATAGTAGAAGATGAAAAAGAGTTATTGAAGGTATTGGAGAAGTTTCTTGCGAAAAAGGGGTTTGAGGTATTAACGGCATCAGGAGGAGATCAGGCTTTAGAGATGATAAAGTCTGCAGAAAATATAGATTTTATTATATTGGACATCAAAATGCCTAAAGTGAGCGGATTTGACGTTTTAAAGGAAATCCGAAAATTTAAAAAAGATATACCCGCCGTCTTCCTGACGGGGGCCATAAACAAAACAAAATATTCTGATGTTGTCAAATCCTTGGGATGCAGTATCGATGACATAATAGAAAAACCGGTAGATCTTTATAAGTTTTTAGATATAATAGAGAGAAAGCTGAAGGGACAAACCTTTCTCTAATCAAATCGCTTATCTTACAAGTCAAATTCGCCTGTTCTAAACTTCTAATTTATTCTGAAATACACAACTTACCCCGTTTCCACCGGATCCTATTTTCCGTTAATGTGATCCAGGGAGTATGGTTGTGACAGTTACATGGTTTGGGGTTTTTCCTCTCAAAGTCACAGATTTCACTTGACAAATCAGTATATGTTATCTATATTATATATAGACAATATATACAAAGCAGGGGGAGGAAAATGAAGTTAACCACAAAAAGTGAGTATTCGCTTCTGGCGCTTATATATATCGCGCGCAATGAGAAGCACGGTTTTATCAAAATGGAAGACATCTGCGGGGAATACGGCATTTCAAAGAAATATTTGGAGCAGATATTTAATTCCTTAAAACAGGCAAGATACATAAAAACTAAAACGGGTGCCAGCGGCGGTTATAAATTGGCAAAATCCGCTAAACAGATAAGTGTGGCGGAAGTGGTAAGGCTCATGGATGGAGCTTTAGCCCCGACACTGGCTGTTAGCAAATATTTCTTTGAGCACACTCCTCTGGAGAAGGAAAAGAAAGTAATGAGGGTTTTTAAAGAAATTAGAGATTATGTTTCTAGCAAGGTGGAAAAACTGAAGATCTCGGATCTAGTGTGATTGATTTATCTAAAAGGCATTCCGTTTCTGTAGAATAATATAGTTTTTTTGAAGGAGAGAAAAAATGAAAATTATAGTGATTTGTATGGTAATGATCGGGTTAACCTTCACGGCAGGCGCGAATTTAAGCGGTGCAGAGACAAAGGGAGAGAAAATTGAGGGCACCATAACCATCTCAGGAGCCTGGGCGCTTTATCCAATGGTGGTTAAATGGGCTGAGGAGTTTCAGAAAGTCCACCCCGCCGTGAGGTTCGATATCTCTGCGGGCGGTGCCGGCAAAGGAATGGCCGATGCCATAGCCGGGGTTGCGGACATAGGCATGGTTTCGCGCAGCATTTATCCCGAAGAGATCAAGAAAGGCGCTTGGTGGGTTTCAGTGACAAAGGATGCGGTAGTGCCTACGGTCAACGAAAATAACCCTTTTTTGAAGGATCTTCTCACGAGCGGCGTGAAGAAAGAAAATTTCATCGGTATGTGGATCAGCGGGGAAGTAAAGGGCTGGAAGGATATAGTCTCTTCAAATAAGAAGATATCCGCAAAAACAGAACTCCACGTCTATACCCGCTCTGATGCCTGCGGCGCGGCCAGTACCTGGGCCAAGTTTTTAGGGAAAGAGCAGGAGGACCTTCTTGGGGTAGGGGTTTACGGTGACCCGGGATTGGCAGAGGCGGTCAGAAAAGACATTTTGGGGATAGGATATAACAACATCAATTATGCCTACGATACAAAAACGAAAAAGCAGATCAAAGGAATAAAAGTATTACCCATCGATCTTAACGGTAACGGCCACATAGATAAGGAGGAGGATTTTTATAACAGCCGTGATGATATTATTAAGGCTATAGCCGCAGGAAGATATCCTTCCCCCCCGGCGAGAGACTTGCACTTTGTTTGCCAAGGCAGACCTCAAAAAGAAGTAACGGCAGAGTTCATTAAGTGGGTTTTGACCCGTGGTCAGAAATATGTTGACGAAGCCGGATATATTAATCTGACAGATGAAAAACTTCAGGGAGAACTAGAGAAACTGGAAGCCGAGTAAAGATAAAAGGGATGCGGGTATTCAACAAATAATAGGAAGGGACTAGCCGGTTGTGCAGAGTAAAAGATTGCTAAAAGACAGACTTGCAAGCAGGTTTATGTTCTTTTTAACGATTTTTTCAGGACTGGTCGTATTCCTGATAGCTTTTGGTTTATATCAGAGATCAAGATCAGTATTGGCTGTTAAACCGTTAACGGAATTACTCTTTTCGACTTCATGGCATCCTTTAAAGGGGGAGTTTGGCTTATTCCCCTTTATCATGGGTACCCTTTGGGTGACGGGCGTGGCAGTTGCTATCGCTATCCCCTTCGCGCTTTTATCAGCGATTTATCTTTCGGAATATGCCCACAAGAAAATACGCGGATGGGCGACCACTCTCATAGACCTTTTGGCCGGTATACCTTCGGTAATTTACGGGATATGGGGGGTATTGGTTATCGTGCCGCTAATAAAAGACCATATTGCCCCTTTTTGCAGGACTTTCTCAACCGGCTATAGTATACTTGCCGCCGGCATTGTCCTGGCAATAATGATTTTTCCGGTGATTATTCATGTTTCTATAGAAGTCTTTAGATCGATACCGGATGAACTTAGAGACGCTTCGTTGGCGATAGGCGCGACAAAGTGGCAGACTATAAAATGTGTAGTCGTACGTAAGGCTATGCCGGGCATTATAGCGGCTATTGTATTGGGGCTATCCCGGGCGTTTGGCGAGACAATGGCTGTTCTTATGGTGGCGGGCAATGTAGCCCGGGTCCCGTCTTCGGTTCTGGACCCCGCGTATCCTTTACCGGCCCTCATTGCCAATAATTACGGGGAGATGCTGTCTGTACCGTTATATGATTCGGTGCTTTTACTGGCCGCCTTCGTTTTATTACTGGTAGTCTTGTTTTTTAACATCATTTCCAGGGTTATCCTGGTTAGAGTTGAAAGGAGTATACAGTAAAATGGAGCCTAGAAGAATAGAAGAAAACATATTTAAGGGCCTCATGATTGCCTCTACGTTTATAATACTCTTGAGCCTCATACTCATATTAGGCACGGTTATTATAAAGGGCCTGCCTGCTATAAACTTGGCAATGATCACTCAAACGCCTAAAGGCGGATACTATCTGGGAAAAGAAGGAGGGATATTAAATGCTATAGTCGGCAGTCTTTCTCTGGCGGGCGGTGCGACATTCCTGGCTATTTTGGCAAGTCTGCCCGTAGTTTTATATCTCAATGTATACGCAAAAAAACGTTCGCCTTTAGCGGCTTTCACGCGCTTTTCTTTTGATGTCTTATGGGGCGTTCCCTCAATAGTCTACGGAGCTTTCGGGTTTACGATTATGCTTTTGCTGGGCTTAAAGGCTTCGCTTTTAGGCGGGATTATCGCCGTATCTTTTTTGATTTTTCCTATTATGAGCAGGGCAATGGATGAGGTTATAAAAATGATACCGGAAGAACTTTTGGATGCTTCCTATGCTTTAGGGGCGACAAGACTGGAGACCGCCTTTAAAATAGTAACAAGACAGGCGTTGCCCGGAATATTGACAGCTGTTCTTATCGCTTTCGGAAGGGGTATTGGTGATGCCGCCTCAGTGATATTTACAGCAGGTTTTACCGACCGTATTCCTCATTCTTTATTTCAGCCGGCAGCCACACTGCCTTTAGCGATCTTTTTTCAGCTTGGTACTCCTATCCCGGAAGTCCAGGATAGGGCTTATGCGTCAGCGCTCATACTCGCGGTCATAATTTTGATAATCAGTATAGGTTCCAGGGTCTTAACCAGAAAATTTACTAAACATGTAGTTAGATGATCTGTCTTTAAAAAAGCTGAGGAGGAAGTTGGGATGGGATTCAAAACGCATATAAGCGTTAAAAACCTGAACGTATTTTACGGAAGGGAACCGGCATTAAAAAACATAACCGTCGATATCCCTGATAAAAAAATAACCGCTATTATCGGTCCTTCGGGCTGCGGGAAAACCACGCTTTTAAAATCGTTTAACCGGCTGGTGGATTCGGTAGAGGGGGTTAGAGTTTCCGGTGAGGTTTTAGTGGACGGGGAGAACGTTTTCGACCCCGATACGGAAATCACGCATATCAGGAAGAAGATGGGGTTACTTTCGCAAAGACCTTATGTGCTTCCGATGTCTATTTATGATAATGTTGCGTATGGGCCGAGGATTCATGGGGTAAAAGACAAGAAAAGATTGGATAGGATCGTGGAACAGTATCTTAAAGAGTCGAGTTTGTGGAACGAGGTAAAAGACAGACTGGATGGACCCGCCTCAAAGCTTTCATTAGGCCAGCAGCAGAGGCTTTGTTTGGCAAGGGGGCTGGCAGTTGAGCCGGATATTATCCTGGGGGATGAGCCCACATCCGCCCTTGACCCTAAGTCAAGCCAGCGTATTGAGGCAAGGTTTTTAGAACTAAAAGAAGAATACACCATCGTCATCGTCACCCATATATTGCGCCAGGCTAAAAGGCTCGCTGATTATGTGATTTTTCTCTATCTGGGGGAACTTATAGAGCATGGCCCGGCGAAAGATATTTTTGAAAACCCCAGGGAAGAGATGACCAAAGAATACATAAAAGGGATTATAAGCTGATCGGATGTATTCGTATCCGGTTTTTGTAAATAACTTAATAGAAGGAGAAACAAAATGTATATTAAAAGAATTTTTCTTGCAATAATGTTTGTTTTGCTTTTTTCCGGATATTCCCTTGCATATGAAAACGGTGATGTCCAGTACTGGAATACAAACGCAGTGGAATGGCAGGCAAAAAAAGATTGGAAAGCATCTATCGAGGAAGAGATGCGGTTCGGGAATAACGCAGGCGAATTCTATTATGAACATACGGATATCGGACTGACTTATTCGGGCATTGTGAAATGGCTGGACGTGAAAGCAAGTTACCGCCAAATATTCAAAAAAGATAAAAAAGACTGGAAATACGAGAACATGCCGAATCTTAACGGCACTGTAAAGTTCGACCTGTTTAACTTGAAGTTTAGTGACAGGAACAGGATTGAGTATAGAGACATTGAAGACAAAAAAGATAACTGGCGCTACAGGAACAAAGTGACGGTTTCTTTGCCCAAATTGACGTCGTTCGAATTACAGCCCTACCTTGCAGATGAGATATTTGTTGACTTAAATAAAGGGATATTCAATAAGAACCGGTTGTATGCAGGCACTTCCTTTAAACTTCTGAAAGAGTTAAAAGCGGAAGTTTTTTATCTCTTCGAGTCCAGCGAAGCGGCCGATAAATGGAGCAACATTAACGTAATCGGGACAAAATTGCGGCTTCTTTTCTAAATACAGCCGCGCATTGAATAAATAGTAAATAGAATGAGTAAATAGCAGTAGTAAATAGGGACAGACACCTATTTATTGACAAAATGTGATAATTGCTTTAATATCAACACATGCCAAGAATAGCCAGAATAGTAGGGGTGGGGTATCCACACCATATAACTCAAAGAGGAAACTATCGTCAGGAGATTTTTGAAGACAATAAAGACAGGGAAAAATATCTCGCCTTATTGCATATCGAAAGCAAACGATACAAATTAAACATAATAGCATATTGCCTGATGACAAATCATGTTCATTTTATTGGTGTCCCGGAACGGGATGATGCGATGGGAAACACGTTTAAATATATGAACATGAAATATTCTCAGTATTTTAATAGAAAGAAGGGCGAAAAAGGACATTTGTTTCAGGGAAGGTTCTTTTCAAGCATTATGGACGGATATCATACGTTAGCATGTGCAAGATATATTGAAAGAAACCCGGTACGGGCTAAAATGGCAGAAAATCCATGGGACTGGAAATGGTCAAGTGCGGAAGCACATTGTGGGGTGAGAGAGAAAGAATATTTAAGGGAGAAACTGTTGTTCGATTATATTGAGATTGGGAAACATGGATGGAAAGAATTTATAGGGCAGCAAGATGATCCTGAAGAAGTGAAGAAAATAAAAGAAGAAACTATGAAGGGAAGACCGATAGCGGATAGTGATTTTATAAAAGAACTTGGAAAGAGATTAAAAAGAGATTTAGTAATAAAAGCAAAAGGGCGGCCTAAGAAAAAGAAGGAAAAAGAAAGCGAAAAATAGGTGTCTGTCCCTATTTTCTTAGGTGTCTGTCCCTATTTTCTACTATTTTCTAATGGTCCCTATTTTCTATGAGTTTCCTATCATGAAAGACAAGCCCCGTAGGCAGTTTAAGCGTTCTGGAACATTCTATACATATATAGTTGAATGCAGTGATGGTACGTACTATACTGGATATACGCCGGATATAAAGAAGCGCCTCGATCTTCATAATATGGGAAGGGGCGCCAAATATACGAGGGACAGAAGACCGGTGACGCTTGTATGGTACAAGGAACACAAGTATTTTAAAAACGCCTTTCTCGAGGAGATCCGGATAAAGAAAATGACCCGGAGACAAAAAGAAAAACTGATAGAGACTTATGAAGGATCAGCTCAAAAGGATATTGGATTTTCCCCAGTCAGTCCAAAAATTCGATGCGATCTTTAGGTAGAAGAAATGAAGGAAATTTTTGCCACTGCAATAAACTGCATTGATGGGCGGGCCCAAAGGCCTGTAATAGAGTTTGTGATAAATAGATTCAAGGTTGATTATGTCGATCTTGTGACCGAAGCGGGTCCGGATAAGATCTTGAGCGAGGGGAAAGAACGCGCTATCATTGAATCAATTAAAAGACGTGTGTCAATTTCCATTGAAAAACACAAGTCAAAGATTATTATTGTCGCAGGTCACTATAACTGCGCCGCAAACCCCGTAGGTGAAGAAGAGCATTATAGGCAGATCAGGGAAGCCGTTACGAACGTAAAGGACTGGGGTCTGGAAGTTAACGTTTATGGTATATGGGTAGGGGAAAACTGGGAAGTAGTTTTACTTTAGGATGAGAGGGTTATGAACAAAACACCCAAGCGCTATGAAACCGGCGACAAGACGATCGGAGATTTGGTAAGTAAACTTGCCAAGCTGTGCAGCAGTGGCGAGACGGAACACTTATTACGCGAGATACTGACAACTAGTGTTAAATTAGGCAGGGAATCAGGCGATAAAGGCGATCTTAAACTTGTGAATAACGCGCTTAAAGAGTTGAGATATTCTTTCAAAGTGTTTTCACCGTACAGGTCCGTTAAAAAAGCCGTGATCTTCGGATCCGCAAGATCGAAGAAGGATTCAGCCGAATATAAAATGGCTGAAAAATTTGCGCAGGAAATAACGGCAAAAGACTATATGGTTGTAACCGGCGGCGGCCCGGGGGTCATGGAAGCCAGTAATAAGGGCGCCAGAAGAGGCAAGGAATTCGCGCTGAATATCCGGCTTCCTTTTGAGCAGAAACCTAATCCGTACATAGACGAAAAAGACAAGATAATCAATTTTAAATATTTCTTCACAAGAAAGCTGGCATTTGTCAAAGAGACTGACGCGACTGTTCTTTTCCCCGGAGGATTCGGTACAAACGACGAAGGTTTTGAGATGCTTACCCTGGTACAGACCGGCAAATCCAAACCCAGGCCCATAGTCTTAATGGAGCCAAAAGGTTCAGCGTACTGGACCGGATGGAAGAATTTTATTAATAAGCAGTTAGTCAGCAAGGGCTTTATCGATAAGAACGATCTTAAGCTTTTTCGTATTGCGAAAACCGCCCGAGAAGCGGTTGAGTACATAGATGATTTTCACGAAGTATACCATTCCATAAGATATGTTTCAGGTTTGACAGTATTAAGGCTGAATAAAGAGATTTCTGGGAGGAAACTGAAGTTTATAAACCGAAAATTTAAAGATATCTTAACAAGCGGCGAAATCAAGACCTCGCCGCCCACCAAAAAAGAAATACAGCAGGGGGAATATATCGACTTGCCAAGGGTAGTGATGAATTTCAATAAGCGCAGTTATGGAAGATTATGCGAAATGATCCGGGTGATTAATAGGGATGAATAAGAGCCCGTGAAATAAGCTTTTATCCGGATCTCAGGTTGGACGTTAATTGCGAAAGGTTACGAAAATCAGATTAGAGGGAACCGAACGTAAGCGGGGGAAAAGGGGGATGTGAATTATGATGCCGGTTGGTCCTTTGATGAAAGAGCACAGGCTTATTGAGCGGATGATAAGAATAATGGGAGCCCATCTGGAAGATATTAACAAAGAAAGTAAAGCCGATCCGGTATTTATTGATACGGCTGTAGATTTTATAAGGACATATGCCGACAGGTGCCATCACGGCAAAGAGGAGGATATATTGTTCAGGGACCTTGCAAGGAAAAAATTATCCGATGAACACCGGAGGATTATGCAGGAACTTATAGAAGAGCATAAAATGGGCAGGAATAATGTAAAAAAACTCATTGAGGCAAAAGAAAAGTATGTCCAAGGCGATGAAAGCGCATTGAAAGACATCGCATTAAACATGGAAATCCTGGTAAAGTTTTATCCTGAACATATAGAAAAAGAGGATAAACACTTTTTTATTCCGTGCATGGACTATTTTACGCCGGATGAGAGAAGCAAAATGCTTGATGAGATGTGGGAATTTGACAGGAATATGATCCATGAAAGATACACCAAAGTCGTCAAAGGCTATGAAAAAAGAGATTAAATTAAAACCCATAGGCATTATTCATACGCCGTATAAAGAGCCAAAAGGCATGCCCATCCAGGGTAAGTTCGAAAAGGGTGTTACTGGTCATGTAAAGCTATTCCCGGAATACATAAAAGGGCTTAAAGATATCGAAGGTTTTTCGCATATAATCCTGATCTATTATTTTGACAGGTCTAAAGAAGAAAAACTTATCACAAGACCCTTTCTTGAAGATGAGGAGCATGGGATATTCGCTATCAGGAGCCCTCACAGGCCGAATCATATCGGGTTTTCTGTCGTAAAGGTAGAGGAGGTCAATGACGATACCGTGATATTTTCGGAAGTTGATACGCTTGACGGTACCCCTCTTCTGGATATTAAACCTTATGTTTCGCATTTTGACTTGAGGAAAAACATTAGGAACGGCTGGATTGAGAAACATTTTAAAAGCGGCAAGATACCGAAACGGACAAGGTTAAAATAGGAAAGGGGGCATATCATGCCGGAATTTGGAACACCGTTTTCAGGGTTAGCAAAGGATCGTAAGGTCACGAAAGAAGAGTTAATACGCGCGATAAGGTTTATGGTCGCAGCTGAATACGAGGCGATCCAGATGTATATGCAGCTTGCCGAATCAACCGACAATAAACTGGCACAGGAAGTCTTGAAAGATATCGCGGATGAGGAAAGGGTGCACGCGGGAGAGTTTTTGCGTTTGTTGAAGGAACTTGCTCCTGATGAAGAGAAGTTTTACGCGGAGGGGGCGGAGGAGGTAGAGGAAGAGATCAAGAAAAAATAATGTGTTAAGACTAATGCATATGGTGGTTTTTAGTCTGTGTTACGTTCGGTTATACAGTTTTAGACAGTTGGGTTCAAATTCATAATTTATTGATGTGAAAGAAGATAAGAAAAAAATATATCTCAGGACTTTCGGATGGCCGTTGGTGTTTACACATGCACCAGAAGGCCACGCCCGTAAGGGCGTGGATGAATGGCCTTCGGTGCAGGGTTCCGCTTGACGGAAAGACTGAAACTGTGGATGCTATGGGCGTTAGTCCATGGAGCTTCACTTGAACTGAAATAATATACTTACTGCTGAAGATAAAATATATCTTTTCACGCGGGAAACTGCCGAGCAAGGAGGATATTAAATGATCGATATAAGCCGTTATCTTAATTCTGATTCGATTATCCCGGATTTAAAGGCCGGGACAAAGGAAGAGGCCATACAGACCCTGGTGGATAAGATTTTCCGGGGGAAACTCGTACGGGATTATCCCCTGGACCGGGGGGAAGTTTGCGAGGCAGTCCTGGGTCGAGAGAATCTCCAGACGACCGGTATTGGCAACGGTCTGGCTTTCCCGCATGCCCGTATCGAAGGATGGGGAAGCTTCGCAATGGCGATGGGGGTCAGCAAATCCGGCATTGATTTTACAAGTCTCGACGGTAAACCCGCCAGGTTTATCTTTCTTATGATCTCATCTCCTGATGAGCCTTATATTATTCTTAAGACCATGTCAGGGATCATTCATTTTTTAAGTGATATGGGGCATGGGGAAGATATACTTGAAAGCCCCGTAAAGATCCAGGAAGTCCTGAAGAGATTCCTGAAAAAAGACATTAAAACGACGGAACAGATCCTCGCCCGGGATATTGCCAGACCTGTGGTGAACTGCGTGACTTTGGATACGTCCATAGAGGAAGTTACCCGCACCATGCATCTTAGGCGGCGTGACATACTTCCCGTAGTCGACGAAAACAGGAAGTTTTGCGGGGAAATATCCTGTCTTGAGATTTTTGAATACGGCATGCCTAACTTTTTTAAACAGCTTAATACTATATCTTTTGTCAGGCACATAGACCCCTTTGAGAAGTATTTCAGGATAAAAAGGGACCTTAAAGTAAAAGACATTTTTATACGGGAATCTAAAGCGATCCAGAAAGACAGCACGCTTCTTGAGGTAATCTTCGAGATGACGGTCAAAAAGCGATCGAAACTTTTTATGGTGGAAGAAGACGGCACTTTAGCCGGTATCATAGACAGGTTCTGCATTATTGACAAGATACTATTCTTCTAATAAAACGGAAAGGACACGTAAAGCATATGAAAGCGTTATTATCCGTTATGATTTTTGTAGGGGCGTACTGCCTTATCGCTACTGATAAGATAAATAAGACTATTGTTGCGATCATCGGCGCTTCATGCGTGCTTTTTCTTAAGCTGGCGACCTTTGAGGAAGCTGTTGCGGCCGTTGATTTCAATGTGGTTTTTCTTCTCGTGGGTATGATGACAAGCGTCTATATACTTTCAAAGACCGGTTTTTTTGAATGGGTGGCAGTCGGCGTCGCAAAGCGCGCGAAAGGTGACCCCGCCGTTATAATGATGCTTCTTTTATCGGTGACCGCTCTTTTGTCCGCGTTTCTCGATAATGTGACGACTATTATAATGCTTGTTCCCGTGACCATACTCATCATGCAGCTTCTGGAGATATCGCCGGTCCCTTTCATTATAATGGAAGCGATAGTGTCGAATATCGGCGGCACGTCTACTCTTATCGGCGATCCGCCGAACATCATTATAGGCTCCCAGGCGAATCTATCCTTTAACAGCTTTCTCGTCAATCTCGGGCCTGTGGTTATCCTTGTATTTGCGGCTTTTATGGGGACTGTCTTCATTCTTTTTAGGAACAAATTCCATGTGACGGAAGAGATAAAAGTAAGAGTGAAAAATGCTATACCGTCTCTTGCGATCGTCGATAAACGGAATATGATCCGTTCTCTTATTGTGTTCGGCCTGATTTTTGCGGGGTTTTTTGTTCATAACCTTATAAACCTGAAGCCGGGGATTATTGCCCTGGCCGGGAGCATGCTCATGCTTCTTGTCTGCAGATCCGAAAGCGAAGATACCCTGATGCGCGTAGAGTGGGGCGTGATATTCTTTTTTATAGGTATGTTTATGATGATAGCGGCTTTGGAGGTGAACGGGGTGATGTCCTGGATCGGGTACCATATAATTAATCTTGCCGGGAACAATCTTTTTCTTGTATGTATTTTTGTATTGTGGAGTTCCGCTATTTTTTCATCGATACTGGACAATATCCCCTTTGTGATCGCGATGGTGCCTTTGGTGAGACACTTTGTTGTTTATTTTTCGCAGGCTTCCGGCATAGCGGACCCCTTGATAGTACAGCTTCAGGTAGCCCAACCCCTTTGGTGGGCACTCGCCTTGGGTGCGTGTCTCGGGGGCAACGGCACGTTGATCGGCGCTTCGGCAAATATTGTAATGGCACGTATCGGCGAAAGGAATAGTTATCCCATTACTTTCATGCGGTTCTTCAAATACGGGTTCGCCTTCATGATCCAGTCTATGCTCATATGTACACTGTATATATGGGCAAGGTATTTTATTAAATAAATGGATTAATGGGGCACCCCGCGCACGAGATTCTGGTAATTTTCACGGTCTGGTATTATAATAAGCATTAATATTATCTTCGGCTACGGGTTTGATGAAAAATGGCCGTTGAAAGAAGCAAGCGGCAAGTAAACAGAATAGCCCGCGTTTTTACCCATGCACCAGAAGGCCACGCCCGTAAGGGCGCGGATGAATGACCTTCGGTGCAGGGTTCCGCTTGACGGAAAGACTGAAAATGTGGATGCCAGGGGCGTTAGCCCATGGAGCTTCACAAATAGGACCAGAACAATGAAAACCGGAAAGATCACAATATTATTTCTCGCATTCATATCTTTGCTTTTGGCCGTCTTTGTGTATCCGAAGATTTTTCCTGCTTCAGGGTATGAAAAGACCGTAACATGGTCAGAGGATTTCAGCGCAGTCTTTGAAGCGGGGGAATCCCAGCTTCCTGAAAACTGGACGCTTAAGAAAAAACCGGGGACACCTCCCGCCGTTTTTTCGGTCGAGAATGAAGGAAACGGCAAGGATGAATCTTATCTGCACATGGAGGCGGATAAGGCCAGCGGCAGCCTGGTGACATATGTAGATGATGTGGAACTGGCGGAAGCACCTTCCTTAAAATGGAGATGGAGGGCAGAAACTCTCCCGGAAGGCGCTGACGGCAGGAACAGGAAAAAAGATGACCAGGCCATAGGTATATACGTGGGATCCGGAAGCGTCCTGAACAATAAAAGCGTCTCATACAGGTGGGATACGGATACGCCTAAGGGGACTGAGGGCAGATGCGTTTATGGCGGGGGAACTGTCAATGTCAAATGGTTTACTTTGCGGAATAAAGAAGACGCAGGCGGGGGGCAGTGGTTCACAGAAGAACGCAATGTAGCGGAGGACTATAAAGAAGCCTGGGGCTATTATCCCAAGAAGATTTATCTGAGCGTATCATGTAATAGTCAGTATACGGGCACCATGGCCGCCGCGGACCTTGCGTGGATAGAGTTTGTCCCTATTACCGGCAAAAACACAGCTTTAGAGAAAGGCGGAAAATGATCGGCCTTTTTTTTGCGTCAGTTTTAGTCGGGCTGGTGGCCAGTGCCCCTTTCGGGGCAGCCGGCGCGATGGTCGCTGATGCCGCACTTGTCTATGACAGAAAACGCATGAATGCGACAATCCTGGCGGCGGTATCGGCTGACAGCATCCTCGCTTTTTTTATATCGCTTATGTCTTCTCCGGCAAAGATCTTTTTCCAGGAGTACGAAAAGCTCTTTTTCACGATTAGCGGAGTGGTCATTATAATGCTGGGGGTCTTTCTCTGGAAAGTGGCGGCTCTTCCGGATCTAGCGGTCGGCAGGAAGACAGGGCCGATCGTCGTATTTTTCACGTCACTTCTCCATCCCGGCAGCGTCGCGACGTTTTTATTAATAACGGCGTTATTCTCAGTAAAGTTCCTGGCCTTCAAAGACCACAGGCTGATCTTTGCAGGCGGGATAATGACCGGATCGTTTTGTGTCTTCAGCACTGTGGGTGTCCTTTTCTGGATGCTCCATAAGAGGGCTGAAAAGTTTGTGAATAGACTGAGATGCGGTCTTGCCTTAATGCTTGGCGCTGCGGGCACGTATCTACTTGTAAAAGGTTTTTAAGTAAATCAAGGCAGGGATATAATGCATAAATTCCCGAAACACATAATCAGTCCACCTGTTCTGGTAGAGAGTGAGAACTTTATAGTCAAGCTCGCTGAAAATCACGAAGAAGTCGAAGAAGCCCAGCGCCTCCGCTATGAGGTTTTTAACCTTGAGCAGGGCAGGGGCCTTGAATGGTCGGATAAGTACGGCATCGATTTTGACGAGTACGACGAAGACTGTCTTCATTTACTCGTTATCACAAAAAAGACAAGAGAGATAATAGGGACATACAGGGCACATCTCGGATGCATTGCCAATTCGGCAAAGGGGTTTTATTCCTCACGGGAATATTATATTAAAGGGTTATACAGGATCGCGGATAAATGCCTTGAACTCGGGCGCACCTGTGTCTCCAGGCAGTTCCGTACGGGAGCCGCGGTCAGCCTTCTCTGGGGGGCGATCTCAGAGCTTCTCATGAGGGCTAAACTTACTTTTATGCTGGGGTGTGTAAGCCTTGAAAATATGGATCCGAAAGTGGGATGGGCCTTATATGAATATATCTCCAGGGAATATCCCGGCTGTTCAGATTTTACCGTTACGCCCCGTCCGGGGTTTATCCTGAAACGCCCCCCCGAGCGCGAAATAAAAAAGATACTGTCTAATGGGGGTTTTCTGAAAAAGAACACACCTCCGTTACTCAAGGGGTACCTCAGGCTGGGTGCAAATGTCTGCGGCGAGCCCGCTCTTGATAAGGAGTTCGGGACGATAGATTTTTTTATAATGCTTGATGTAAACAAGGTGCCTGAGCGGTATGTGAAGCATTTTAATTACAGGAAAGAATAAAAATAAAATGGTTTTGTTTCGCCGCGTGTATAAAATAATTGCGCTTTTCATATGGCTGGGGGTGGTCATCATTTTATCCATACCTCACCATTTTACGGGATGGCGCGGCAGGAGGAAAATAGTCGCTCTCCAGATGCTATGGATGCGTGGAAGTGTCAAGATAATCGGTCTTCGCCTGCACCTTCACGGCGAGATCCCGTCTATTTCATCGGGACTCGTAGTGTCAAACCACCTCGGGTATATCGACATACTCGTTCACGGCTCGATCTTTCCGCTCAGGTTTACTTCGACGACGGTTATAGCCAAATGGCCTTTTATAGGCCAGATCATTGCCTTGACCCATCCGGTATGGGTTGACAGAACGTCCAAACCGGTTGCCCGAAAAGCCCTGAGGGACTTTGCCAAGACAATGAAACGCGGCATGTATCTCTTGGTCTATCCCGAGGGGACGAGCACCGATGGTAAGGGCGGCATCCTTACGTTTAAATCCACTTCTTTTGAAGCTGCTGTTTTCGGCGACCTGCCGGTGGTTCCGATACTTACCTGTTACCGTGAGGTTGAAGGGGAGCCTACTGTATGCTGGTACGGGGATATGACTCTTATGCCGCATGTATGGCAGGTACTGGGTATGAAAAAGATAGAAGCTGACGTTTATTTCCTGCCGGCTGTTTATCCGGAAGGTAGAAGCCGGAAGGAACTAGCTGAGTGCGTCCATGAGATGATGGACAGGGAATACCGGAATATAACCTGCGAAGATCATAGAGTAAGAAGCGAAGTGCTTGAAGGTGTATAGTTTGATACGGCGAAAATAAAATTTGTTTTTTTGCCCGGATGAAGTATATTTGTCTAGAAGACGTTTACATTGTGAAGATAAAAAGGCAAATAAGGGGGATCCATGAAAAGAACCATAAGTCTAATCTTTGTTATTTTTTTAGGCATGTCTCTACTGGCGGCTGATCCGGCAGACGCTCTCAGGAAAACTCCGGCGGAATATTTTAAATACAAAGACGTGATAAAGGTATATATCGACGGCATTATTAATTCGTCGGGAGACAGCAAGATAGACGTGAAAGATCTTAAGGGGAATATTGAAAAAGCGTTTTTATCCAGGACTAAGTATAATTTTGACATCGTCAAAGATAAACGCGGTGCGGATATAATCGTGACAGTGGATGTAGAAGGATTCTTTTGGACGGATCACGACCCCATAGATATTCCCTCCTTGTACGGGGCGGTTGCGGATGCCGTTATACAGGAGAACTATGCCAGGATGGATGCACTTATTACAGTAAACGAGACCAAGCGAAACAGGAGATTATGGCAGCAGAAAGTCATAGCCACCATAACAAGTTCGACAATGACGGAAAAAGAAAGCTATGACATGATCAGTGCGCGTATAGCTGATATGTTCATGAAGGAGCTATTAAAGACAAAGAAACGCGGTATCACGATATAAAATAATAAACAAATTTTACCCATACACCAGAAGGCCACGCCCGTAAGGACGTGGATGTTCTGCTTCACCAAGGTTTCGCGGGAACTATTTCTTCGAAGCTTTAGCGAAGAAGAATGAATGGCCTTCGGTGCAGGATTCCGCTTGACGGAAAGACTGAAACTGTGGATGCCATGGGCGTTAGCCCATGGAACTTCACTACGAACGAAAACAGGCGGAAAACACCTTTTTAGTCAAAGCCTATTCAGATTTGCGGGACAGCTGGTTTGCCGAAACCCAAGCTACTTTTCCGTTTCGCCATATCGCGAGAGGGCGGCCTGTTTGTTTATGGTGTTTTATAACTTCTCGTATTGCTTCCTTGATTGCCGCTTTTGCTTTGTCGTGTAAAGATTTATAAGTTTTCATAGTTTTACTCCAGCTTTTTTTAGAATTTCTTTGAACAAATTTTTATCGATAACCGTGAGCTCACCTTTTTTTTCTTCAGCGATAATAGTGGGTGTTGCGCCAGAATTATTGAAAAGCATCCAGGAATCCAGTATTGGCCTGTATAGTTTGAAAAAATTATAGAACCCGCGAGAAAAGTGCCTTTTAACGTCCTTTACCGGGACGTTATGTCCACCGTCGATTACTCTTTCCTTTATGCGAGCCAAAGCTATGTCCGTATTAGGAATCCAAAGGGAAAAAAGATGTATTATATAACCATTATTTTTTAGTTTTCTAAGAAAAGGTGCGTGTGATTTGCCGGATAATGTTGTTTCGAAAGCAAAGTCCACATTTTTATTTGCAAACTCGTGAATCTGTTCCAAAACAAGTTTCCCAGCTTTAATAGCGACAAGTTGAGGCGAGAAGGGGGACAGCTGTACTAGCTCAATAATTCGGTAACATTTTGGAGTTTATCAAAAGGTGATATATAATTCAAGCCTCCATGCCTTCTGAGGTGGTTATATTCAAATAAAAAGTTTCCGAGATTTTGCATAAGATCTTTCTCAGATTCAAACGTATTAGGGTAAAAGAATTCTCTTTTTAGGATTCTATTAAACGCTTCTATCTTACCGTTTGTTTGCGGTCTGTACGGTTTAGTATAGATATGTTCTATACCTAATTCTTTGCACATCGTTTCGAAGGGGTGTTCCTTTTTTAACGAACCTTTAAATTCAGGACCATTATCGGATAAGATCTGTTCATATTCAAAATTGTATATCTGCTTGAACCAGGATAAAGAGCGTGCAAAGAAGTAAGTAACAGTCGATGCTTTTTTGTTCGGCAATATTTCAGAATAGGTCAATCTTGTACAGTCATCACAGAGAGATGCACAATAGAGCTTATTTACTTTAAAATGACATTTAATATCCTTGGTAAGCTCTGTGAGGTCGATATGTGCGAGCTCTCCGGGAGCTTGCTTCTCGTAACGTTTAATGATCTTCTTCTGCGACTCATTGAGAGGATAGCGCGCTTTAATACGGTCCATCGTAGCCGGAGAAGGTGTCTTATCCAGGTAATGTGGCTTAAATAAAAGAACCAGTTCGTATCTGTTAGAGCCGAATCTCCTATAAGCTTTAACTATGTTGCGTTCTATCTCTTTAGGAGTCCTTCTGGAACCTGGGCGAACACCGCGTTTTTTAGGCAAAAGAGCTTCTTCGGATTTATTGCCTTCGATCCATTTGCGGTAATATCTATGAAGCTCTTTTTGACTTATTTGATGAGCAATACAAAGATCTTTTACAAATTTAAAAGAGCGAGGTTTTACTTTATTTTTAGTTTTTTCATACTCTTGCAGAATGGGTGTCCAACGCTTAACAATAACCTGTTTAGAGTAGTACATCAGGTCCTCCTTTGGATTAGTTTTATTATACCAAAAGAGTTACCTAATTACTGAGCAATAACAACAGGTCTGGGTTTATTTTAGGAAGTGTCCCGATACGCTATATTACGATATATGA
>CAZGOG010000012.1:0-41964 GCA_964527555.1 uncultured Planctomycetia bacterium
TATTTCAAGTATACCACTTGCTTCAGTGCGCTAAATTATCATTGTAGCTCCTTTTGCCTTTAATCTCAATTAATCCGACTAATTATCTTTCACAAAAAGGATCGTATTTTTTTCCGGACCATTGCATCCCAAGGTGTCCGGAAAATTCAAGCATATTAAGTCTTATACCATGCACGATTACTGCCATACATCCCAGTACAATGTTCAGCATATGCCCAAAAAAAAGTATAAGCGCCGCAATTAAGCCGCCAATCACCCCATGGGCCCCTTCTAAAGCCATATTGTTGAAACTTTCCGCTACAACTACAGTAGCATATCCCACTGCAAACAGCCTCAGATAAGAGACGATATCCGAAAAAGATCCGATCACTTTCAGTGGCAGTTCCATGAGCGTGCTAATCATGCCTTTCAAAAGACCTTTTTCGGGATTTGAAAATAAAAGAACCAGCGTTATTCCCGCAATTAAAAACCATCCCGCAGCTTGTGGAAATAATCTTCCTAAAACAAATTTGCCAGCTGCAAAAAACATGCCCCATAGTATTAACACCCATCCTATTTCTGCCAAAGCTTTACGGGAATTAATAACTCTGCTTGCCCTTAATAAGTGCGCTATAGTTAATTGCACCGCGCCTATTACGAAACAAATAAGTATTAAAAAATCCTGGCTATTATCAGCGAAACTGTCTATCTTACCAATGATTAGACTGTTGAAAAAAGGTAATTCCGCTATCCTTTCTGATCCAAACCACGTACCGGTAATCGCTCCCCATATGATCGTTCCAACGCTTAAAAGATACATTAATAAAAATGGCTCTGGCTGAATCTGTTTTAGCTTGCGTCTGGCCAGATAAGTAACTATAAGAAACAAAAAACCGTACCCGGCATCTCCTATAAGCATAGCGAAAAATAGACTGAAAAATGCCAGAAAATAAAAGCTTATATCAAACTCGTCATACCCCGGAAGTGTGCTCATAAATTTAAAAACAGGGTTTATGACTCTGATCCATTTTGGATTTGTTATAAGCGTAGGCGTCTCTTCCGGCTTGTCGGGTTCTTCTATCATATAACCCAGTTTATTGTGTTTAGCCATCACAATAACTTTCTCTACTTCTTTAGCGGGACAAAAGCCTTGCAAGTATGCAAACTGCCCCTCTTCCTGCATGCCAAACCTGACTTGTAGCGATTCGTATTCTTTTTCTAGTTTTTCCTTGCATTTTTTCATCGGCTTTACGTTTCTGGCGTACTCTTCCAGCATCGAAACAAGGTCTGAAATTTTTCTTTCTAAATCCTCGACGTCTTTAGTCATTTCTTCTAAGCCTTTATCCGGCGGAAAAGTTTCTTTGAAAGGGAGCTCTTTCTCTGAATCGGCAGATATTACTGCCAGAGAGACATATCCTTTATCTTTGTTTAAAATATAGTATTTTTGCGCTTTCGGTATTCTTTTAATTTCTTGTTTCTTAATATGATACAGTTTTATATTCGCTCCGGCCTCTTTTATTCTCTTTAGATCATTTGGCTCGAAGCTTCCCCAGAGATCAAACCATGCCATTTGGTTTTTTATCCGCTCTACTGCCTCTTCCAGGTCACGCTTGCCCATGTATGCCTCTTCAACAGACTCTGAACAGTTAAGAACATCTCTTTCGCGGCTTATGTCCCGGCGGTCTGGTTTGTTTGGGTTTACATACGGCGAAAGCCGTGAAATCATTCTGTTTACTTTTGATATTCTATCTTCCAAAAACCTTATCTCATGAGCAGTAGGCGCCTTTACATGTTTAACATGAAGTACGCCGATCTTACGAAGTATGGAAACAAACGCGTCCCTCTCTTTTTCTGAGACAAGTATTGTTATCTTCTTCATCCGTTCAATCATATTGTCATCTCTTTAATGCTCTTCTTGCGTATTTTCTCTTTTGCGATCTTGCCGGTAACAACCGCTGCGGTCTGCATATCTCCCAGATAGATCTGTATTTTTCTTATGCTCTCGCGCGTTCGCGGGATCATTACTTTTTCAAAAAGGTTTACCCTCTGCGTGGTTATTCTGAGCTCCTCCCGGATGAGGTCGTCTTGCCGCTGCAAGATTTCCATTTTGGCGTTCACCGTTATCATCTTTTTGAGTTCCTCTATCCCGTAATCTACCCAAAGCGGTGTAGTTAAAAAATGGTACTCTTTTTCTTTGAAGATCACTTTTGCAAAAACAGGAATATCGACTCCTGCGATATTACCTGTCTCTGTTACAACTTTTTCTAGTGTAAGCAGTTTCCCCAGACTAATATCTTCCGCAAAGACATCCACCCATTTATATACGGTCGCTTTAAGATATGCTTTTTCTTTTTTCAGCCCTTCCATGACCTGGTGCAGTTTCAGTATTTCCATCTGGAGCTGCTGTTTTTTAAGAAGCAAGGTGGGAAGATACTGTCTGTATCTTTTAAGCGCATCTTTCTGTTTTTTAAATTCATTTTTGGTAAGCCGTATTTTTGTCATTTGTATGGAATGTTGCTATTTTTTGGGCCAGAATTTCTGCACGAGTTCCGTCCTGAAGTTTGTTTCCTCGGGCTTGAAACATTCCGCGAGCATTTTCCACCCGTTATCAAGCGCTTCTTCCAGGGGTATATTCACCTTTAAATCCATCATCTTATCTTCGAAAAGATTGCCGTATTTTAAAAGTTTTTTATCCCAGTCGCTCATCCTGAACCCCATAGATCTTTTTTCTTCCGTCTCGCGGTACTGCGCGTAAAGCTGTATCATCCCGTCCATGATGGATCTGTGGTCTTCTCTGGTATCTTTGTTGACCTGCTGTTTTAATCTGCTTAGTGACCCGAATGGTTCGATCCTGCCGTTACGAAGATAAAACTGGCCTTCGGTTATATAGCCTGTATTATCAGGAACGGGGTGCGTGACATCGTCTCCGGGCATGGTTGTAACAGCCAAAATCGTAATAGATCCGGCTCCTTCGAAATCGACTGCTTTTTCATACCTTGCCGCAAGCTGGCTGTAAAGGTCTCCGGGGTACCCCCTATTAGACGGCACTTGTTCCATAGTAATGGCTATTTCTTTTAATCCGTCTGCGAAATTGGTCATATCAGTGAGCAGCGCCAGGACCCTTTTTCCTTCAAGAGCAAATTTTTCGGCTACCGCCAATGCCAGGTCCGGCACCATAAGGCCTTCTACTATGGGGTCCGCCGCAGTATGAACAAAGAATATAGCTCTACTTAAAGCCCCACCTGCTTGAAGGGTATCCCTGAAATACATATACTGATCATATTTTAAGCCGATGCCCCCGAGAATGATAATGTCGACTTCGGCCTGAAGCGCTATTCTTGCCAAGACTTCATTATACGGTTCGCCGGAAACCGAAAAGATCGGAAGCTTTTGCGACTCGACCAGCGAGTTAAAAACGTCTATCATCGGTATATTAGTCCTCACCATCCTCTTTGGGATGATCCTCTTTGCGGGATTCACGGCTGGCCCGGCTATCTCTACCATGTTCTCGGAAATAACAGGCCCCCTGTCCCTGGGCTGACCGCTGCCGTTAAATATCCTACCCAGCATATTGTGGGTAAAACCCACTTCCATAGGCCTGCCTAAAAACCGCACTTCATCGCCCGTTGAAACCCCTCTTGCCCCGGCGAATACCTGGAGGTAGACCGTATCCCCCTCAAGGCGTATCACCTGGGCCAGGGAAATACCCCTTTTGGTTGAGATCTCAGCAAGCTCTTCATATGCTATGTCGGCCGCCTTGACAGTCACAACGTTCCCGGCAATACTTAATATTCTAGTGCACACTTTCCTCATTCTTGCTTCCTTCCAGTAAACTGTTTATTTCTTTTTCCTGATTTTTAAAATCACCTGATCCCCATTTTTTATAATTCCAGTCTATAAACCGGTGTCTCAGGTTATAGAAAAAGTCTCTCGCATCTTTCTTCTCATCAAAGAAAAAATCTTTTCTTAAGACTTCTATGACTTTTGAAAAAACATATTGTTGTCGATCCGTTGCCGTGGAGGCGTCTACCTCATCAAACCCGTTCTGCTGAAGATATACGGCATCAAGAAAATTGCTTTTCAGATAAACTATGAAGTCTTCCAGAGAGGTGCCTTCTTCGCCTACGACTTTCATCATCTGGCCCACTTCTTCTCCTTTACGTAATACTGCTTTAGCAGCAACTGTCTGATCCTGTGGAATGAAACTAGTATATTTACTCCAGCTTTCAAGTGGATCTACCGATGGGAATTTTCTGGCCTCGGCTCGCTCCCGGGAAAGTCCATGAAAAGCCCCAACCACTTTAAGCGTACCCTGGGTTACGGGCTCCTCAAAATTGCCTCCTGCGGGGCTCACCGTACCGCCTATAGTTAGACTGCCCATCTGGCCGTCATGGAGTCTTACCAGTCCCGCTCGTTCATAAAAACTGGCTATCCTTGACTCAAGATACGCCGGGTATGCTTCTTCCCCGGGAATTTCTTCAAGTCTGCCGGAGATCTCTCTCATAGCCTGTGCCCATCGTGAAGTGGAATCCGCCAATAGCAGCACATTCAGCCCCATCTGCCGGTAGTATTCCGCTAAAGTGGCGCCGGTATACACGGAAGATTCCCTGGCAGCAACAGGCATCGAGGAAGTGTTGCATATGATTATTGTTCTTTCCATAAGAGCTTTGCCTGTCCTCGGATCTATTAGTTTGGGGAATTCCTTCAGCGTCTCGACAACTTCTCCGGCTCTTTCCCCGCACGCCGCGATGATGACAACATCGACTTCTGCGTACCGACTGGTCAGTTGCTGAAGAACGGTTTTCCCCGCACCAAAGGGCCCCGGGATACAGTACGTCCCGCCTTTTGCCACCGGGAATAATGTGTCGATGATCCTTATTCTGGTGACAAGAGGTTCTTTCGGCTGGATTTTTTCTTTATATGCTTCTATCGGTACCTTCACCGGCCAGTTAAACGTCATAGTGACGTCAATTTGTTCGCCTTTGGGGTTTTTTAGTATGGCTATTTTTTTGTCCACGGTATAACTTTCGTTTGCGGCTATTTCTTCGACTACATACTCATCACGTAAATTGAAAGGCACCATTATCTTGTGCTTGAATATCCCTTCGGGGACTTCTCCGAGCGCGCATCCCGCGGTAACTTTATCTCCCTTTTTCGCAAGGGGGGTAAATTCCCATTCTTTTTCAGAAGAGATCGCGCTAAGCTCTACCCCCACAGGCAGAAAAAAGCCAAATTCTTTCGCGAGTTCAGGTAGGGGATTCTGTAGACCGTCGTATATTTGTGTGAGTAGTCCCGGCCCCAGCTGTACCGAAAGCATGCCTCCTGAAAACTCTACTTCGTCTCCTACTTTTATCCCCTTGGTATACTCAAATACCTGCAGAAACGCCGTGCGGCCGGTGATCTTGATAACTTCGGCCTTTAATCGTCTTTCTTTGCTCAATACGTATGCAACTTCATTCTGTATAATATCGTCTTCGAATTCCACCGTTATCATGTTCCCATTAATGGAAACGATCCTACCTGACTGCTTTTTCATAATCTACCTCACATAACTTGTAAAATATAGCTTCTCCCTTATCCTTATCAAATTGTGCCATTCTTTCCATGATCTTTATTTTCAAAAAATACACTATTAGCCAGTTCACATCAAAAAAGTGCTCGGTTTCTTTTTCTTCAAGAAAACTCCACCTAGCCCGCTCCAGCTTCTCTTCCATAAGAAGAGGGGTCTCTTCCCTTAGAATGTTTCTGAACATTTCAGACGTTTTTATCTCTTCCCCTTTTTTTCTTGCCTCTCGGATAGCTGCAAGCTCTTTGCTCAGATCCCCTTCGAAAGTTTTCCATTCTTTTAAAGCTTCCGCATTTGCACATCTGATCTTCTGACAGCCCTTCTCCGCTGCAAGTATGATCTCCATGTCGCTGGGAGTAAGCCATTTTGCGCATTCGTCGATAAACTTTTTCTTGGAAATGGGTGGTTTTTCTTCAAATTTAAGATATGGTAGTGAAGCTACAAGGTAATAGTATTTATTCGTCATTTTTCTGCCGTATTACAAAACTAATAACCATTATTTACTCCCGGCCCCAGGAGTCAGGATCTGGATCAGTTGTTGGTTGAGATAAGCTTTGAACGCCTCGGCTATTGCTTCATCGGTAAAATCATAATATGTGTTGCCTCCCTTTTCCCCGATTCGAAAACCGTGCTCTACCGCATCACTTGCTTTTAGCGTCACTCCTTTTTTCATTGCTGCCTTTAATTCTCCTAAAAGAAGCTTTTCAAGTTCTTTTTTGTCTTTTTCGTTTAAAAGTACCTCTACCGCGAGCCCTTCCTTTTCCCCGATACTGCCGGCAAGACGCAAGATCATCTCCTTCATAAGGTCAGGTGACAGTTGTTTGCCTACATCTTTTTTTATGACTTTATCAAAAAGCGC
Source organism: uncultured Planctomycetia bacterium (assembly GCA_964527555.1). Lineage (GTDB taxonomy): Bacteria > Omnitrophota > Gorgyraeia > Tantalellales > Tantalellaceae > CAZGOG01. The sequence goes on from CAZGOG010000012.1 coordinate 6,405, forward strand.
AACAATGTTCTCTCTTAACCCAAGTAGTACATCCCTCGCGCTTTGTCTGATAGTTTCTTCCCCGTTTTTTTTCAGCCTATCTGCTTCTTTCTTAGCACGTGTTATTATTTCTGTTTTCTCTTTCTCGGCCGCGTTTATCGTATTCTTTGCCTTTTGCTCTGCTTCATTAACTATATCCGTAGCCTTTCTTTCGGCCTCGTTAACCCCTTCTTCTTTTATTTTTTCTATAATATCTTTTAATTCCATCTCCATAATCTATCCTCCTATTCAAAGATGTGCTCTTCTAATTTGTTACTCTTTTCTGGATCCCGGCTTTACAATAGGCACGCCTTCTTGACATAACGGACATTCTGTTTCGTTAAAAGTAGGAATATTTAATTTTATCAAGCTTTCGTGTTTTATTCCATTAAAATCGAGAAGCCCGCCACTCCTGTCTACTAAAGCTGCTACCCCTAAGGGGACGATTCCGTCTTCACGCATCAGTGATATTACCTCCTTAACGGATTTTCCGGTCGTAAGCACGTCTTCTGCAACTAGTACTTTATTCGCGGGGGAGACCCTAAACCCTCTTCGTAAAGACATCTCTCCCTTAGCATCTCTTTCTGTAAAGACTGCCCTGGCATTTAACGCTCTCGCTAACTCATAGGCAAGTATAATTCCACCCATAGCCGGGCCTATTATTATGTCGGGCTTATCCGAACGGAACTTCTCTGCCAAAACCCCGCAAAGCCGGGCAGAAAGAACCGGGTCCTGTAAGATTAAAGCGCATTGCAAGTATGCGCCTGAATGCAACCCGCTGGACAGTTTAAAATGCCCTTGTTGATATGCCCCGATTTTGGAAAAAATATCCATTATTTCCATCTCTTGCATCTTTCTACTCCTTCATCTCTTGTAGTATTTTTCTTGCCGCCTCCTGAGGTTCTTTATCCTCGATTATGGGTCTTCCTACAACGATGTAGTCGGCACCTTGCCCTATCGCCTCTTTTGGGGTGAGTATCCTTTTCTGATCTTTTGCCTGAGCCCATCGTGGCCGCACGCCCGGAGTGACAATTATAAAATCGTTTCCTATTTGTTGTTTTATAGCAGTTGCTTCCTTTGCGGAAGCAACTGCCCCATCAAGGCCTGCTTCCTTGGCAAGCCGTGCTAAATCAAGTACCCTGTCTTTCACTTCGCCTTTAAAGCCTACGGATTCCATGTCTTCTTGCTCCATGCTGGTAAGGATTGTAACTCCAAGTAAAATAGGCATGTTCTTCCCGGTCTCCCTGCATCCTTCTTTCGCACCCCTCGCTGCTGCTTCAAGCATGCGTGCTCCCCCCAAACAATGAAAATTCATCATATAGATGCCTTTTCTGGCAGCGGCCCGTGCGGCAGCAGCTACTGTATTGGGTATGTCATGGAATTTTAGGTCCAGAAATACCTTTTTCCTGCGCTTCTGCAGTTCTTCCACTATAATATTCCCGAAATCGGTAAAAGGTGCTATCCCTATTTTAAAAATATCAATCTCCGGTGAAAGAATCTCTATAAGCTTCATCGCACGGTCGATTTTTCCCACATCCAAGGCAACGATTAAGTTCTCTTTTGCTTTCATTCCCCTCTATTCCTTTAATTTACCGGTTAGTTCCGTTGCTTTTCTTATTTTGTGCCGCATTAGGTATTCTGTAAACTCTCCAAGTATTCTTTCATACGCAGGCGGGTCCACAAGGTTTACCGTCCCTAACTGTACCGCACTTGCCCCCGAGAGCATAAATTCGGCAACATCTATCCCTGTCATTATCCCGCCTATCCCTATAACCGGTATTTTGACGCTTTTATAAGCGTCCCTAACGGCTTTTAAAGCCATTGGTTTGATCGCCGGCCCGCTAAGCCCTCCAATAACCTTTCCTAAAAGGGGTTTCATTGCTTCCGCATCCACTGCCATGCCGAAGTATGTGTTAACCAAAGAGACCGCATCACACCCGCTTCCCTCGACTGCTTTGGCTATAGGCATTATATCTGTTACGTTTGGCGTAAGTTTTGCAATCAGAACGCACTTAACTTTTTTTCTGAGCGCGGTAAGTATTTTCCCGGTGCTATGCGCATCCTGCGCTATCAGCTGGTGCCTTGTCGCCTTATGGGTGACATTGGGACATGAAAGGTTTACTTCAATAGCATCCGGTAACGCTTTTTCTATAAGGATTCTCGCGCATTTAAGAATCTCATCTTTCTTCTCTCCTGCTATACTCACTATTATTTTCGTCTTTAGCTTTTTTAAAAATGGATGGTATTCTTTTGTGAAATGTTCAATTCCTTGATTTTCAAGCCCTATTGAGTTCAGCATGCCGGAGGGGGTCTCCACGATCCTGGGAGGGGGGTTCCCTTCCCGTTTAGTTAACGTCAGCGTTTTTGTTGCGATAGCACCGACTTTTCCGAAATCAACAAAGTCCTGGAATTCCTGCGCGTAACCAAAAGTCCCTGAAGCTACCCATATCGGGTTTTTGAATTCAAGCTTTCCGATGCGAACCTTTAAGTCCATTTATACTTTTCTCCAATCGATCTCTTGCGCGTCAAAAACCGGGCCATCTTTGCAGACGAGTTTGTACCCTGTTTTTGTTTTAATCGCGCACCCAAGACAAGCCCCGATGCCGCATGCCATATATTCATCAACTGATACCTGTGCCGGTATTTGAAACTTTTCTGCTTCTTTTGCAATCACGCTTAGCATGGGTTTTGGCCCGCATGCATACATTATCCTTTTTTGGCAGTTTTGCCTTTTTTGCCCAAGAAACTCTTTCAATAATGAAGTGACGTAGCCTTTCTTCCCTCTTGTACCGTCTTCAGTTGCAATATGGATTTTTACTCCGAGTTTTCTCAGCTCTTTTGCACAAACAATATGCTTTTTTGTGCGGGCTCCGATAAAAAAATCGATTCTTTTTTTCTTCTGTGCGATTCTTTCGGCCAGCGCATAAAGGGGCGCCACCCCATGCCCGCCGGCGCAGATAATGGCTTTGGAATTCTTCTCTTCTAAAAGCTGGGTGAGATCGAATCCATTGCCGAGTGGCCCCAGTATGTCAATTTTATCGTTTTTTTTCTTGGAAGATAAAATGTCTGTTGCCCTGCCTACTACTTTATACAAAAGACGGATTCCTTTTTTATGTATGACGTGTACTCCCAAGGGGATTCTAAGCAAAGGGTCAGAGGTGTCCTCCTGCACCTTAACCAACACAAACTGTCCCGGAAAGGAATTTTGCGCTAGGTAATTTGTTTCAGCGTTGATTATATAATGGTCTTCTGCGATTTTTTTGTTTGAGATTACGTTCGCATTTATGATTTTTTTCTTCATCGTTTTTATTTTCCCTTTATCCCTTTACCCTCAAGCCACTTGCCGACCATGCCCCAATGTGTTCCCTTCCAGAAGATTTTCTGGCATTTTGCGCATTTTTTGAACACCTCATGATTCCGGAAGACATATTCCGGGACTTTTTCTTTAATTTGTCCCCTCTCGACATCTTTAAGAAGGGTATTACATTCTACACACCGCCGGAAAAGCCCTTCCTCTCTTAAGAGCAGTTTAAGTTCCGTGAAAACTTGTTCTATCTGCTTTTCTACGTGATCAGATCTTATTATAACAACGTGTATTCCCTTATATTTCGCCGGGGCTGTGCTCCTCGTAAGAATAACACGTTTGTCTCTAAGCGCTTGTATTATAAGGCCTGCGGTTTCTTTTTTGTCATAATATATCGCGTCATATCCCAGAATCCGCAGCCATTTTGCCAGTTTCCCGAGTTCTTTCGTAACTATGAATTTAGCCTCTTGCATGGGTATCTCTTGCTGATGGCCTTCTCCTAGATAATTATTTCTTCTTTCATCACAACTTTCCCGCCAACGATAACGTCCGTTACTTTTGCCGTCATCTTCCATCCGAGGAATGGAGAGTTACTTGAGTGGGACTTTATTGTTTCTTTAGTATAGCTCCATTCTTTCTTGGGGTCGATGATAACAAGATCGGCAACTCTTCCTTTTTCAAGGGTCCCTCTTCCATATTTTAATATCTTAGAAGGATTAGCTGAAAGTTTCCTGATTAGTTCCGGCCAGTCCAGATATTTTTTCTCAATAAGTTCCATGACGCCAAGTGAAAGTGCCGTCTCCAGTCCTATCATCCCAAAAGGAGCATAGTTAAATTCTTTTTCCTTTTCGCTTTCAAGGTGGGGGGCATGATCCGTTGCTATCACATCAATAGTCCCGTCCTTAAGGCCTTTTTTAAGTGCCTCTGTGTCCTTCGATGAACGCAGGGGCGGGTTAACTTTCAAATTGGTGTCATACGTCTTCAGCGCTTCATCTGTAAGAGTAAAATGGTGCGGCGTAACTTCTGCCGTTACTTTTACGCCTCTCTTCTTGGCGTTTCTGATAATCTCTACGCTTTCCGCTGCGGATACATGCGCAATATGAAGCCTTGCCCCGGCCAGTTCCGCAAGCCGGATATCTCTTTCGACTATAGTGCTTTCAGCTTCCGCCGGTATAGGAGCAAGACCCAGTAGCGTAGAGAAGTAGCCTTCGTTCATTACTCCTCCGGCAAAAAGAGCTTTATCCTCGCAATGCGAGATAACTAATAGGTCCACCATTGAGGCATATTCCATCGCTCTACGCAAAAGTTCCGCATCTTCAACAGAAGAGCCGTCATCTGAAACTGCAGGAGAGCCCGCTTCTTTTAATTCCTTCATTTCGGTCATCCGTTTGCCTTCTCGATTTTTTGTGATGGCGCCTACCGGCAGTATGTTCGCCAGCTTTACCTCCCGAGCTCTATCCAACAAAAATTTAACATGCCCTTGGCTGTCACAGGCGGGTTCCGTATTAGGCATAGCGCATACGGTTGTAAAGCCCCCCATTATCGCGGCAGTTAGGCCAGTTTCTATGGTCTCGGCATCTTCTCTCCCGGGTTCACGCAGGTGCGTGTGCATATCCACAAACCCGCTAGAAATGATTTTCCCATCCGCATTTATTGTCTCAGAGGCTTGTGCCTTGATTTGTCCGCCTATTTGACTTATTTTCCCGTTTTCGATTAACAAATCCCCTTTGGAATCGATGTTCTGTGAAGGGTCTATTAATCTACCGTTTTTTATTAAAATCTTCATTTTTGCTCCATTTTATGTTATATAAGACATATTTATGGGATATTGTATATTTTTAATGCTATTTTTCTGCCTTTTCCTCCACAATGCTTGTTTTTATATGACTCAAAAGAAATAGCACCGCCATCCGTACCGCTACTCCATTCGTTACCTGATGTAGTATTACTGAATATTTCCCGTCGGCAACATCCTGGCTGAGTTCGACACCCCTATTAATCGGCCCCGGGTGCATAATAATTATTTCTTTTTTGGCATATTTGTCTAAAAGCTCTTCCGTTATACCGAAACATTTTATATATTCGCGGATGCTGGGGAAAAGCGCTTTTTCTTGTCGTTCAAGTTGTATTCGTAAAACATTCAAGACGTCCGCCCCCTCCACAGCCTCAGCTATATCGTATGTCACTTTCACTCCCATTTTTTCTATCTGAACGGGTATAAGGGTTTTTGGCCCGCATACGGTGACTTTGGCCCCTAGTTTTGTCAGCGCCCAGATATTGCTCCTTGCGACCCTTGAGTGGGCAATATCCCCGATTATGCTCACATTTAGTCCTTTTATATTCCCAAGCTTTTCCCTGATAGTAAAAGCATCTAAAAGCGCCTGTGTGGGATGTTCATGTGCTCCGTCCCCGGCGTTGATCACGGAAGCATCTATGCATCTTGCAAGAAAGTGCGGCGCGCCGGAACAGGAGTGCCTCATGATTATCATATCTATGTTCATGGCTTCGATATTTCTTGCCGTGTCCTTCAGCGTTTCCCCCTTCAGGAAGCTGGAAGAAGAAGCTGCTATGTTTAGCGTATCCGCGCTCAGTCTTTTCGCTGCAAGTTCAAAGGAAGAACGCGTCCTTGTAGATGCCTCGCAGAAGAGGTTAACGATTGTCTTCCCTCTAAGCGTAGGGACCTTTGGAATGGGCCTCTTTAGCACTTCCTTAAAACTTTCGGCCTGGTCCAGTATAAGCAGTATCTCTTCCTTAGAAAGCTCTTCAATGCCCAGAAGATGCTTTTTTGTCCATTTTATGTTTGTGTTTTTCTTCATTAGTTTTGTGCTCCGCGTTTTATTTTGACGCTACTACCACTACCTCCTCTACATCATCGGCCTCTTCCAGTCTTACCTCGACGCTTTCGCTTTTATTCGTAGGGATGTTTTTCCCTACAAAATCGGGACGGATGGGAAGCTCCCTGTGTCCCCTGTCTACAAGCACTGCAAGCTGGATATTTGCGGGCCTGCCGAAATCAATCAGTTCATCCAGTGCACACCTGACGGTTCTGCCCGTAAAAAGCACGTCATCGACGAGTATGATTTTCTTCTCCGCGATATCGAAGTCTATCTCAGTCGAGTGGACAACGGGCTGCTCGGCGATTTCCGTAAGATCGTCTCTGTATAGTGTTATGTCCAGCGCTCCTACGGGGATTTCCTTTCCTTCGATCTTCTTTATATTTTTGGCTATTCTTTCGGCCAGATACGCCCCCCTTGCTTTTATCCCAATTACCACAAGGTTGTTTGTCCCCTGGTTTTTTTCCAAAATTTCATGCGAGATCCTTTGAAGCGTCCTTTTGATCCCTTCTTTGTCCAGTACTTTTGCTTTTATCTTAAGCTTCATCTCCTTTTCCTCTCTGTCAGATTGTTCCCTGCCTATGCACAAAAAAAGCCTCCCTGTCACACTCTCATGACAAGCAGGCTTCTAGTTGTTTTCCCGTCTTCATCTTTTCTCCTTTTCCGGTCTCGCTGGACCAGTTTAAAAGGTTCATAATCTGTGAAGATAGTACTATCTTATATGGTTTCTGTCAAGCTAATTCTTTATTCTGCGCGAAGAATCAGCTTTAATAGCCGCTCGAGATCTTCGTTTGAAAAATACTGGATCTCTATCCGGCCCCGCTTTTTACCTTGGATTATACTTACTTTTGTCCCCAGCTTATGCTGAAGTTCTTCCTCGAGGCTCATGGTCTCAGGGTCTTTTGTTTTCTTTGCCGCCCTTTTAGGTTCGGTAATCCTGCGTACAAGCTGTTCTGTCTCCCTGACGGATATCCCTTTTCTCAGTATTGTTTTGGCTATTTTTTTTCTTTTGGCCTCGCTTACAATAGAAAGCAGCGCTTTTGCATGCCCCGTGGAAAGCTTCCCCTCTTCGAGATATTCTTTTATTTCCTCTGAAAGGGTTAAAAGCCTCAGGCTGTTGGAGATCGTTGTTTTGTCCTTTCCCATCATCTGGCCGATCCTCTCCAGTGTATACGCAAACTGGTCAATCAGCTCCTGATATGCATTCGCTTCTTCAACCGGGTTAAGTTCTTCTCTCTGTATGTTCTCGATTAGAGATATTTCTAGGCTGTTGGCATCGTCTATGTCCTTCCTGACAATGGCGGGTATCTCCTCCAGATTGAGTTTCTGCGCCGCACGCCAGCGTCTTTCCCCGGCGATAAGTTCGTATCCGCTGGACACAGGCCTGACCAATATGGGTTGGATAACTCCTTTTTCGCGGATGGAGCTGGTAAGTTCTTCCATCTTTTCTTCGCCAAACCTTTTTCTCGGCTGAAAAGGGTTCGGTACAAGTTCTGTTAACTTGACTTTTTCAACCTTTTCTTTACCTTTACCTAGGGTTGCCTCTTCTGATATAAGAGCATCTAGTCCTTTACCCAATCTCTTTTCCATGCTTTTCCTCCATATTTATCATAACCTCTTCATTGACAATTGGTTCTGATTCCAAGGATAGCCCCAGAATTTCCCTTGTTACATCGTTATATTTTTTTGCCCCGATTGAATCCTGGGCGTACAGCGCTATAGGTTTCCCAAATCCAGGCGCTTCTGTCAACTTCACGGTTCTTGGTATTATTGTTGTGTAGACTTTCTTCCCAAAGAACTTTTTCACCTCTTCAATAACTTCTTTAGTCAGGTTCGTTCTATAATCTGCTAATGTCATTAAAACGCCTTCTACTTCCAGCGAATCATTAAGATTTTCTTGGATCAGTTTTAGTGTCTCCATTAATTGGCTTAATCCTTCTAATGCATAATATTCGCACTGTATCGGAATAATAACGGAACTCGCGGCTGTAAGCCCGTTTATTGTCAAAAGACCTAAAGAGGGTGGACAGTCAAAAATTATATAGTCATAGTCTTTCGTCATTTCGTTTATTGCTTTTCTAAGGCGATATTCTCTTCCCATTAGATTTACCAGTTCGACTTCAGCTCCGGTAAGATTAATATTTGATGGGGCTATTGATAAGAGGTCAATTGCTGTTGGTTTGATTGCATCCTCTAGGCCTATGTGTTCGTGAAGAACATTATATATACTTTGCTTTATTTCGCGTTTATTGATACCAAGTCCGCTGGTAGCATTAGCCTGAGGATCTAAGTCGATTAAAAGAGTTTTTTTGTTATTTAAAGCGAGGTATGCTGCGATATTGATAGCGGAGGTTGTTTTTGCGACACCGCCTTTTTGATTACAGAAAGCTATTTTTTTCACTATGGTGATTCTTTCTTTTTTGGTTTATGGGGTAAAACTACAGCTTAAGAAAATATAGCATATGCGTATATAAAAGTCAAGGTTTTCGCTAGTTATAGTTTCCACGTGGAAACTACGCGCTAGTTTTGAACAATCGGCAAAGATGTTTCCACGTGAAAACTATTTCTTTAGTCTTTGATTATCCTTTTAATGAAAAAGACTGGGGAGTTCTTAGTGGGGTTTAAGTGTGGCCTTTATTTTTGCCCGCCCGGCTCCTTCCATGCCAAAAAGCCCTTTGTGTTCTTCCTTAAGCACCTTTATGTCTACTTCCTGTTTTTTGGCATGCAGGGTTTTGAGCGCTTCTTTGATAGCTTCTTCAACCGTGATTGCCTCTACTTCGATCGTTTTAGGTTCGTGGTTTTTTTCTTTTTTCTTCATGATTTTTAGCCTGCGTTCATGCGTCTGCTTATAAAGCTCTGTTCTGCCGTCATTAAAATAGTGTTTGTCAGCCAGTAGAGTACAAGGCCGGATGGCATTTTATAAAAGAGAAAACCAAAGAGAAGCGGCATCATAATCATCATCATTCGTTGTTGGCTGGCTTGTTCGTCGGTCATGCCTGCTCCTGTAATACCCTGAGATATTTTCTGCTGAAGAACCATAACCCCCACCATAAGAAGCGGTAAGATGTTTATACTCGCGCCTAGTAGCGGCAAAACAAAGGGAAGGGCAACCGCATCCGGTTGAGCTAAATCTTTAATCCACAAAAAGTGCGCGCCTTTTAAAGCAACAGACTTCATAAGCCCCTGATAGAGAGCGATGAAAATAGGCATTTGCAAAAGAAGCGGAAGACACCCACCAAGTGGATTTACATTATGTTTCTTGTATAGTTCCATCATCTCTTTGTTAAGTTTCTGGGGATTGTCTTTATGAAGCTCTTTTAATTTTTGCATATGCGGCTGGATCTTTTTCATCTGCTGCATTGCATTAAAGCTTTTATAAGTAAGCGGGAATAATATCGCGTTTACAAGCACGGTAAGTAGAATTATTGCTATGCCCCAGTTTTTTGTGCCTTTATAGAAAAAGCTTAGAACCGAAAGTAGCGCTTTACTGAGCCCTCCGAAAAAACCATATTCGACTACCTTCTGCATCTCATATCCCAGTGGTGCGATTCTTTTATCATCCAACGGGCCTGCATATAGCATATATTTTTCTTCTGTTGTGCCCCCTGGAGAGAGTTCGTAGTTTTGGCTGGCCAAGACAGTAAGGATGTTTTTCTCTAAGGTTTCTTTAACTGTTACAGCTCTGGGAGGGCTGAAGGGTTTAAGGATTAACGCAAAATATCTGTTCTTTAAGGCGACCCATGTAATGTCCCCGGTCCTTTCCTGTGCGCCTTTTGACGCTTTTGTCTTCCAGATCTTGCCGTCGATCATCGTGTCAGCCTGCAGCAAGCTTCTTCCGCTAACTTCGCTTGATTCCACTAACCCGGAAGGGCCTATAAGCTGATAGGAAAAAGGTGTTGTTCGGGATGCCGCGTTTTTAATTATTATATCTAAGTCTATATGATTACTTGACTTATCGAAAGTGTAGCGTTTTGTAATCTCCATCCATCCGCTTTCAACAAGCCTGTATTCTAAGCTGTTTTCCTGTTTTACTAGCTCGAATCTTTTTCTGTCCAGGCCTGATACTTGCGCGCTGTGCATTGTAAAGATGCGTTTCGCGGGATCGTTTTCCTCGACAAGTATTTCTTCCTTATCCCTTTTTTGGTATTCATTAAGGGAGATGTTTTTAAGACTTCCGCCGATATCAGAAAAAACAAGTTTATATGTCTCTGTTTGGATTTCTGTCAGGGTTTCTTGTACAGGCTCGTCACTTGGTGCTTTTTCCTGGAAATCCATCTCTCCCGCAGGCAGCGCTGATTCGCTTGGGATCACTTGTTCTTTAGCCGGAATTCCGGCACCCGGAACCTCTGCTGGTTGATAGCTTTTCTTTGCCGGGGTTAGCAGCTGAAATGCAAGTAGTACCACGAGAGATAACCCTATTGCAATTACTAGTCTTTTTTCCATAAAGTGTACCCTTTTTGCACAAATCATAAATCCGAGACGAATCTCTGTTTATGCTGTTTGCGCGTTGCTGTTTTCTTGTTTTTTAGCGGGCAAAGTGTCGCTTCCTGCTTTTACCACAGGATCAAATCCCCCTCGGGAGAGGGGATTGCATCGCAGTATTCTCCACAAAGCCAGTGCGCTTCCTCTAAAAAACCCAAATTTACTTAAAGCTTCTTTTGCATAGTCCGAGCAAGTAGGATAAAACCTGCAACTCCTTATCAAATAAGGACTTATAAGTTTTTGGTACGTTTCTACCGTTTTAACTGCCGCGTTTACTGCAGCTCTTTTCATCCTGTTATCCCAGCTTTGTTTGTAAGAGCTTTTAGTTCGTCTCTTATGACCCGAGAAAGGCTTTTTCTTCCCGCCATGGCAACTTGCCCCGTTACTCTTACAACCACGTTTGTCTTGCGCCGGTACACTTCCCCGGGGTCTCTAAAATACACGTATATCAAACGCCTTAGATAGTTCCTTTTGGTGGCCTTCGGGACCGTTTTTTTGGAGACAACAACTCCTACGGACATGTTTGCTGCGTTGTCTCCTCTTTTAGTATATAAAGAAACTGTCTTACCCTGTATTTTTGTGCCGTTTTTAAAAATCTCGGCGAACTCTTTTGCGCTCAGAATATGCCGTATCTTCACTATGCAGACAGGACTTTATGCCCTTTCCTTCGCCTACGCTTTAATGTGGCCTTGCCGGATTTGGAGCTGCTTCTTTTCCTGAACCCGTGTTTTCTCTTGCGTTTAAGGTTTGATTTTGTTCTTAAGGTTTTTTTCACGAGAATTCTCCTTCTTGCGACATACGATGAAAATGAGATTTAAAATTATAACACACTCCTCCTCTAAGTCAAGAAAAATGACTTCTTGGGTCGTCCTCGTTTCTTCCGGGAAGGGTTTGCATACACGAGCTGCCGCCTGTCTCCTTTGCCGTTGGTCGTTGCTGTAAAAATACTCTTTTTCCTGTTAAAAAAGTCCTTGCATTGCCTGGCTTCACCGTATATAATAAGTTTCACATTTGCTATTATGCCTTTTGTCTAGTGTTAATAGCCTGTGGATAACTTGTTGTTCCCTTGTGTTTTGTGTGTGGACATACCCCAAGTGGTGTTAATAAATTCTTATACCCGATTATTCGTTTAGAATGGAAAACGTCTGGCAAAAAACCCTTGCTGTTCTTAAGTCTGAAGTGAACGATCAGATATATTCTGCGTGGTTCTTGCCCATACAGGAGTTTTCTGTAGACGACCAGTCGCTTACTCTGGGCGTGCCTAATAAGTTTTTTGAAAACTGGATCAGAGAAAAATATATCAGTTTAATAAAGGCGGCCGTGCAGCAGGCGTCCGGGGCAGCTCTTTCGATAAAGTTTAAAACAATAGAAGCTTCGCCCCTGCAAGAAACTATAGGCAAAAGTCCCGCCCAGCCCGACAACGCTCGCTCTTCTGAAACAACTCTGGCGGGAACTATTCCGCAAAAACAAAGCTCCAAGGATCCTTCTTCCGGCTGGCTAAAATCCGTTTTCTCCGGGACCCGTCAAATGCCTGAAAGTCGGTACCAGGATCTGGGTTTTAATCCCAAATATACTTTTGATAATTTTGTCGTTGGTCCCAGCAACCGCTTCGCCCATGCGGCTTCCCTGGCTATTTGTGAAAAATTGTCCAAGGTTTATAACCCGCTTTTCCTTTACGGGGGTGTCGGCCTTGGTAAAACCCATCTTATGCAGGCTATAGGGCAGGAGGTTTTGCGTAAACATCCTAAAGCCAAGGTGCTGTATATTTCAAGCGAAGAGTTCACCAATCAGCTGATACACGCTATCCGCACTAAAACTACGCCGAAATTCCGTGCAATGTACAGAAATGTCGATATCCTCCTGATAGATGATATCCAGTTTATTGCCGGGAAAGAGTCCACACAGGAAGAGTTTTTCCATACCTTTAACGCTTTACATGACGCCCATAAGCAGATCGTCCTTTGCAGCGACCGTTCCCCGCAGGACATACAGGATCTCGAGGAACGCCTGGTCTCAAGGTTTGCCTGGGGGCTGATCGCGGATATCCAGTCCCCGGATTTCGAAACGAGGATAGCGATTTTGGAGAAAAAAAGCGAAAACGCCGAGGTGAAAGTCTCCAAAGAAGTCTTATACTTCCTTGCTGAAAACGTGAAAACCAATATACGGGAGATGGAGGGGGCCCTCATAAGAGTCGTCGCTTTTGCGGAGCTTACGGGTAAAGAGATGACAGTTACGCTGGCTAAAGAGACTTTAAAGGATATGATCCTCTCGGAAGACAAAAAGATAACGATCGATCTTATACAAAAAGTTGTTGCCTCCTTTTACGGTATCACTGAATCGGACATGAAAACCGGCAAAAGGACGCGGGCAATAGCGTATCCCAGGCAACTTGCCATGTACCTTGCGCGGGAACTTACGGATTATTCGCTCCCGGATATAGGTGGTTTTTTTGGGGGAAGGGACCATACAACGGTTCTGCACGCCTGTAATAAGATCAGTGAAGAGTTGGGAAAAAACCAAGAAACCCAGTCTGTTATAGACAAACTAAAAGCTGGTATTAAAAAGTAACAAAGCATTCTGTTAGTAAGTTGTGGATAAGTATTACTGATAATCTCTGTTGCGTTTTTTATGGCCCTTACAAGATATCAACACCTTATTATGCAAACAAACCATTTGTTTATATATACTTATAAAGTTATCCACATAATAACAGACTCTTTTATTACAACTATTACAACTATCTTTAAAAAAGAACAATAGTCTCATAGGAGGAAAACATGGAACTAAACATCACAAAAGACGCACTGGTGGAAGGGATACAAATCGTACAAAACGCGGTTTCACAGAAAAGCAGCCTTCCTATATTAAGTAACGTGCTTCTGGAAGCGGATAACAGCGAATTAAAGCTTACCGCAACAGATCTTGATATAGGGATATGTTCCTCTATCCCGGTCACGGTAGGACAAAAAGGCGCCATAACGGTCCCGGCAAGGAAATTTTTTGATATAGTAAGAGCCCTTCCTGACGGAAGCGAGATAAACCTTTCAATGAAAAAAAACAACTTTGTTAACATAAAAAGCGGAAAAGCGCAATTCAAAATAATAGGGCTTCCAAAAGAAGAGTTCCCGCAACTTCCTCTTTTCAAAGACAGGGATTCTATCACAATGGCTCAAAAAGATCTTAAGGAGATGCTGAACCTGACGGATTTTGCTATTAGTAAAGATGACACCAGGTATGTACTTAACGGGATTCTCTTTATTGTTAAGGGGGATACGGTCAACGTGGTCGCGACAGACGGGAGGAGAATGGCCGCAATCAATAAAAAACTTCACAAAAAAACCCTGGTCGACAAAGAGGTGATCATCCCGACAAAAACCGTTCAGGAAGTAAAAAGGATGCTGCAGGATGACGGGGAAGTAGACGTTAAGTTCAGCGAGAACCAGGTGCTCTTTGCCTTCTCCTCCTGTTTCATTTTGTCGAGACTCATAGAAGGAGAATATCCAAACTATAAGAAGGTTATTCCAGAGAAATCATCCCAGGAAATAAAAGTCTCAAGAGAGGATTTTCTTTCCGCTGCGCGCAGAGCCAGCATCTTCACTGACCAGGACTCGATGGCCATCAAACTTTCGGTAAAGAAGAAAAAAATGATGATCTCGAAAAACACACCATACCTCGGCGAGGCCAGAGAAGAGCTGGATATAGACTATACGGGTAGCGGGGAACTTGAAATCGGGTTTAATCCAAGATATCTTATAGATGTTTTAAAGAATCTCTCGGGCGATGAGATTGTTTTTGAAGTAAACGATGCTAATAAGCCCGGAGTGGTCCGTAAAGGCGGGGAATATACCTACGTGGTACTCCCCATGCAGCTGACCGCATGATGCAAGAAGGCCGCGGGAAAAGGGCATGATGAAGAATGACGCCCGACATGTCAGGGGTATTATAGATGGGCTGCTAGCGCGGTGGCAGCAAGGGCCGCAGAAAAAAGCAAGCGCTGTCATAGCGGCTTTTTCGGATGCGGCAGGCGAGGAAGCGACGAAACACGCGCGCCCTGTAAGCTTAAAAAACGGAATATTAATGGTCATAGTTGACAACTCCCCCTGGTTATATAAACTTACACTTGAGAAGAAAAAAATACTTAAGAAGTTCAACGAAAAATATACGGGCAAGAAAAAAGCCAGGGATATAAGGTTCAGGATAGGCGACATCAGCGCATAAGAAAGAAACGACGTTCTTGTGGAATATCAAGGAAAGGGATAAGATGGCCAAGAAGAAAGCGGAGATAAAAGAGGTAAAGGAAAAGAAAAGCACTACAAAGAAATATGACGCCACGACCATACAAGTCCTTGAAGGGCTGGATGCGGTCCGCAAGAGACCCGCCATGTATATAGGCGACACGGGAAAAAGAGGGCTCCACCACCTGGTGTATGAGGTCGTGGATAATTCTATAGATGAAGTAATGGGCGGGGACTGCGACAGGATAGACGCTATTATACATGCCGACGAAAGTATAACTATCCGCGACAACGGGCGAGGCATCCCGGTGGATATACATGAAAAAATGAAAAAGCCGGCGCTGGAAGTTGTCATGACCACGCTACACGCGGGCGGGAAGTTTGATCACAGGGTCTATAAGGTTTCCGGGGGATTGCATGGCGTAGGGGTAAGCGTTGTTAACGGACTAAGTGAATGGCTGCAGGTCGAGGTCAAAAGAGACGGGAAAATATATCACCAGGAATACCGGCAAGGGAAGACTTTCTCTAAAGTGAAAGTCCTGGGAAAGACAAAGACTACCGGCACAAGTGTTACCTTTAGGCCCGACGAGGAAGTGTTTAAGGAAGAAAACATTTTTAATTATGACACGCTTTCTACCCGGTTAAGGGAACTGGCCTTCCTGAATAAAGGCGTCAAGATAACGTTAAAAGACGAAAGGACGGACAAGGAAGTGGAGTTTTTTTACAAGGGAGGGATAGCTTCCTTTGTCGAACACATGAGCAAAAACAAAAACCCGCTGCACAGAAAAATAATCTATTTCGACAAAGAAAAAGACAGCGTTTTCCTGGAAGTCGCGATGCAGTACAACGAAGGGTACG
The DNA here is from genome assembly GCA_964527555.1 of uncultured Planctomycetia bacterium. Lineage (GTDB taxonomy): Bacteria > Omnitrophota > Gorgyraeia > Tantalellales > Tantalellaceae > CAZGOG01. The sequence continues at coordinate 22,136 of CAZGOG010000012.1, forward strand.
CAGAGAACCTTTATAGTTTTGTTAATAATATTTCGACTACAGAAGGAGGAACGCATTTAACCGGGTTTAAATCGGCTCTTACCAGGACCATAAAAAATTATGCGAAGGCAAGAAACCTCCTAAAAGACGAGGCGCTGTCGGGAGACGATACGAGAGAGGGGCTGACGGCGGTTCTAAACGTAAGGATCCCGAACCCCCAGTTCGAAGGGCAGACGAAAACAAAACTGGGCAACTCCGAAGTAGAAGGTATAGTTGAGGCTGCAGTTAACGAAATGCTGAGCTCTTACTTGGAAGAAAACCCGTCTATTGCCGGCAATATTGTCCGCAAAATCGTCACTGCGGCAAGGGCAAGAGAAGCCGCTAAAAAGGCAAGGGAGCTTACCAGGCGGAAAGGCGCTCTTGAAAGCGGATCCCTCCCGGGCAAACTTGCGGATTGTTCGGAAAGAGACGCCGCGCTGACCGAGCTTTATGTCGTTGAGGGAGACTCGGCCGGCGGCTCTGCAAAACAGGGAAGAGACCGCAGGTACCAGGCGATACTGCCTCTTAAGGGAAAGATCCTGAATGTTGAGAAAGCAAGGATCAATCAGGTCCTCAGCAACGCCGAGATCAAGACGCTTATTACCGCTCTCGGGGCAGGGATAGGGGAGGATTTTGACGTCAGCAAGGTCCGCTACGGAAAGGTGATCCTTATGTGTGACGCGGATGTCGATGGATCCCACATCAGGACTCTGATTTTGACGTTTTTTTTCCGGCAGATGAAATCCTTGGTAGAAGAAGAACATGTATATATAGCCCAGCCGCCTTTATACAGGGTGAAAAGAGGCAAAAAAGAAGAATATATCAGCACAGAAGCGGAAATGAAAAAATTCCTGATCGAGCAAGGATCAGAAGGACTAAAAGTAGAAAACGCAAAAGACAAGAAAAGCATAACACAAAAAAGCCTGGGAACCCTATTAGAGGTTTTGATAAAGATCGAAAAACTATCCCGTGCGATAGAAAGACGTGGGGTGACATTAGGCAAATATCTGGAACTCAGGAATACGAAAACCCAAAAATTGCCGTTATATAGGGTCAAAGTGGAGGGAGAATACACATATTTGTACGATGACGACGAGCTGGCGGATTTCAGGGCTAAGGAGGGGAAAGAGGAGCTTGAGATAGAGGAGGGTGCGGAGGAGCAGAAAGAAGAACAGGCTGAGACGATCACGGTTCACGAATTTTACGAAGCAAGAGAACTGGAAAAACTCTCTAAGGAAGTAGCAAAATTCGGACTAGATATCGCTGATTACGATAAAGAAGCGCCCGGGGAAAAAGAGGAGCAGAAAAAGAAAAAGGGGACAAAAAAAGAAAAAAAGAAAGACGACGGCCCCGTTTTTATCATAAATGACGAGAAAGAGATCTTTTCCCTGCACAAGCTTCTCGAGCACGTTCTGAAAGAAGGAGAGAAGGGGATGACAATACAAAGATACAAGGGTCTTGGAGAGATGAACCCGGAACAGCTTTGGGAGACCACCATGGACCCCGAAAGAAGGACGCTTCAGAAAGTGACAATAGAGGATGCAGTTGAAGCGGATGAGATGTTTACTGTTCTTATGGGGGACAATGTTAATTTGCGGAGGGAGTTTATCATCAGCCACGCAAGGGATGTCAAGAATTTAGATATATAAAAGGGAGAGAGAATGTATACCAGAAACGAAAAGATCCTACCGATACATATTGAAGAGGAGATGAAGGATTCCTACATTAATTACGCGATGAGCGTGATTATAGGAAGGGCTTTGCCGGATGTGCGCGACGGGCTTAAACCCGTTCACAGGCGCATACTTTACGCGATGAAGGACATGGGTATTGTTCACAATAAACCCTTTAAGAAAAGCGCAAGAATCGTCGGAGAGGTTCTCGGTAAATATCACCCGCACGGGGATACGGCCGTATATGACGCGCTTGTGCGTATGGTCCAGGAGTTTTCTCTGCGATATCCGCTTATTAACGGGCAGGGCAATTTCGGGTCCATAGACGGGGACTCGCCTGCGGCTATGCGGTATACCGAAGCAAGGATGCAGCAGATTACAGAATGGCTTCTTAAAGACATTGAAAAGGATACCGTCGGGTGGAGGCCTAATTTTGACGGATCCCTCCAGGAACCGGAGGTGTTGCCTTCGATCCTGCCGAATCTTCTTTTGAACGGGTCGAGCGGGATCGCCGTCGGTATGGCGACAAACATTCCTCCCCATAATTTGAAAGAGATCGCGGATGCCATCTCATACGTTGTTGATAATCCTGGGTGCACGGTAGACGACCTTCTAAAAATAGTCACGGGTCCGGATTTTCCCACGGGAGCGCTTATCTGCGGGAAAGAAGAGATCCGAAAAGCCTATCGAACGGGACGCGGGTCGCTCAAGATGCACGCCAAAGCGCATATTGAACAGAAAAAGCGCGGGAAAGAATCCGTAGTAATTTCGGAGATACCATACCAGGTGAATAAAACGCGGCTTATCACATCGATGGCGGATCTTGTCAAAAACAAAAAAATCGACGGTATTGTAGACATCCGCGATGAATCGGATCGAGACGGGATGAGGGTAGTTATTGATATCCGCGGGGGACAGAACTCAGAAGTTGTAATGAACCAGCTTTACAAACATACCCAGATGAAGGAGACATTCGGGGTGATAATGCTGGCGATAGTCGACGGGCAGCCCCGGGTGCTCAACCTTAAAGAGATGCTCGAAGAGTTTATAAAACACCGCAAAGAAGTCATAATAAAAAGAACGAAATATGATCTGGCGCGCGCGGAAGAAAGAGCGCACATACTCGAAGGGTTAAAAATCGCCATCAATAACCTGGACGAGGTCATAAAGCTTATAAAGAAATCGAAAGACCCGGAAACAGCGAAACTGGGACTTATGAAAAAATTTGCCCTTTCCGAGGCGCAGGCCCTGGCGATACTGGCGATGCGCCTGCAGCAGCTGACAAACCTTGAGACAAATAAAATAGAAAAAGAGTACCTGGAACTATTAAAGCTGATAGAAAAGCTGAAGGGAATACTTGAAAGCGATAAAAAAGTGCTGGGACTCATTAAAGAGGAAGCCCGGGAAGTCAAAGAAAAGTTCGGGGACGAAAGACGCACGGAGATTACCGAAGCGGCGGAAGATATCGACATAGAAGACCTTATCGCCGAAGAGGACATGGTTATAACGGTAAGCCATGCCGGCTATATAAAAAGATTTCCTGTAAGCGCTTACAGGAAACAGCGCCGGGGAGGCAAAGGCGTAACCGGGGCTGAAACGCGGGAAGAAGATTTTGTAGAGCATCTCTTTGTCGCCTCGACGCATGACTATATGCTCATCTTTACAAGCGAAGGGAAACTTCACTGGCTGAAAGTGCACGAGATACCCCAGGCCGGACGCAGGACGAAAGGCAGGCCCATTATCAACCTTTTGGGGGTCTCCGACGGTGAAAACATAACATCTGTTGTCCCTGTGCGGGAATTTAAGGAAGAGCAATTTGTGGTCATGGCGACCGAACAGGGGAAAATAAAGAAAACAGCCCTTACGGCATTCAGCAACCCGCGTAAAGGCGGGATCATAGCTATTACTTTAGGCAAGGGGGATCAGCTGATAGAATCGGTTCTCTCAAGCGGAACGGACCAGATCTGTATGGCAACTGCCAGCGGAAAGGCGATCAAATTCGAGGAAAAAGATATCCGCCCGATGGGGCGCAGCGCCCAGGGCGTCAAAGGCATCTCCCTTAAAAAGAAAGATAAAGTGGTAGGGATGGTAAGAGTCGATCCTTCCGGAACACTTCTAACGGTTACAGAAAGAGGATACGGCAAAAGAACGGAATTTGATGCCTATCGCCTTCAATCCAGAGGCGGCAGCGGAGTGATCAATTTAAAAGTAGTGGCAAAAAACGGACCGGTTGTAGGCGTTAAAGCGGTTCGCGACGAAAACGAAATAATGCTTATTTCCATAAAAGGGATGGTTGTCAGAGTCTCGGTAAACGGGATAAGCAAGGTGGGAAGAGTCACTCAAGGCGTAAAAGTTATTGACCTCCAATCTTCAGACAAACTGACAGCTGTTGCAAGTGTCGTGGCAAAAGAAGAAGAGGATGCGGCAACGGACGAAACAGGGCCGGAAGAAGAGTAAATAAAATATAGAGGGGAAAAGGGAAGAAAAGGGTTGCAATCAAAAGAAGTATTTTGTAAAATAACTTCTCTATAAGACTTTGCATTTAACAAAATACGCGTCCCCATCGTCTAGCCCGGTCTAGGACACCAGATTTTCATTCTGGCGACAGGGGTTCGAATCCCCTTGGGGATGCCATTTCGTGTTCCCGGTATGCAGTATGCGGGAAAAGACTGTTTACTGTATACCGGGGGCGGCCTCTTCCCTTGCTCGGCAACAGGCAGGGGATATTTTTTTAAGAAAGAGAAAATGGACATTGAACAGCTTTGGGAAAAAGCACAGAAAAAAACAGAGGTAATAAGAGGCAGGATTAAAGCGCTCCCGACTTTTTCCAGCACACAGGTGCCATATGTTTTTCTGGCAGAATCCGCTTTAAACGAAGGACATACGGTTATAAGAAAAGGCAAAATAACGGTCGAGAAGCCTCTTATAATTCTTCCGGAAGACCTTCCCCAGTTTGAGGGGTTTGATTTTGAAGAAGACCTCGAGCTCGAACAAGGCACTATTCAGATGTTCTTCTTAATGCGGGGGATAAAGTTTCCTTCGCTTAAATATAACAATGTCGTGGACAACTTGGACTTAAGCGAGCGATCCCTGGCAAAATGCGTCGAACAGTATAAAAAGAACCTTGAAAGAAAAGAAAACGTCAACACAGCGCTTATCCTGGGGCCGGAAGACTGTTGGCAGTTTTCGATTCTTCTTTATATGGCTTCCCTCGCGGGCCGGTGCGCCAGGAACGACATTATCAATATTATGGACAGGTTTCACAAAGGGTAAGAGCGCTACTGTTTTTTTTTCTACAAAGGGGAAAATAGAACATGTGCGGGATCATAGGGTATACCGGAAAAAGAAATGTCACAAAAGTCCTGTTAAAAGGACTTTCCCGTCTTGAGTATAGGGGGTACGACTCGGCAGGGATCGCCGTCATAGAGGACGGGAAGATCCTTGTAAGAAAAAAACAAGGGAAACTTGGCGTGCTGGAGGACGAACTTAAACGCACAAAAAAAATAAAGGGAACAACGGGGATAGGGCATACCCGGTGGGCTACTCACGGGGTTCCCAACGATATAAACGCACACCCGCATCTGGGGCAGAAGGGAAAGATTGCGATTGTTCACAACGGGATTATAGAGAACTATCAGGAAATCAAGGATGAGCTTCAGAAGAAAGGGTATAAATTCGCTTCTGATACAGACAGCGAAGTAATTGTGCACCTTGTCTCGCAAGAGTATAAAGGCGACCTTTGCGCCGCGGTCAAAAAAGCCGTAAAACGCCTTAAAGGATCTTTTGCAATAGCGGCTATTCATAGCGAAGAACCGGATAGGGTTGTGGGGGCACGAAAGGATAGCCCTCTCATCGTAGGGGTGGGGAATGGAGAGAATTTTGTCGCAAGCGACATCCCTGCAGTTCTCGAATACACTAAGAACATAATTTATCTGGAAAACGATGAAGTTGTAGATCTGTCCAAAGAAAAATGCATTATTTATAATACGCGAGGAAGAAAAGTCAGGAGAAAAACCACAAAAATAGACTGGGATATATCTCAGGCAGAAAAAATGGGGTACAGACATTTCATGCTCAAAGAAATCTTTGAGCAGCCTCAGGTATTGGAGAATATCCTGAAAGAACGGATAAAAGGAAGTAAAGTTGAGTTTAAAGAGCTGAAAATCCCCGCAAGCTATTTTAAAAAGATTAAGAATATTGCGATTGTAGCCTGCGGGACAGCTTACCACGCCGGGCTTACAGGACAATATGCCCTTGAAAAATATGCAAAAGTCCCCGTTTGGGTGGACACTTCAAGTGAGTTTCGTTACCGTGACCCACTAGTTAATAAAGAGACGCTGGTAATTGTGATATCGCAATCCGGCGAAACGGCGGACACCTTAGCAGCCCTTCGGGAATCGCAAAAGCGGGGAGCCAAAGTTCTTGCTATATGCAACGTTTTGGGCAGCTCCATTGCGAGAGAAGCGGACGGAGTGATCTATACACATGCCGGACCGGAAATAGCAGTTGCTTCTACCAAAGCATACACGGCGCAGATCGCTATCCTGCACCTCTTTACATATTATCTTGCTTCTTTGAAGGGGAAGGCGATGCCGGGCGGGACGAACTTTTTGAAAGAACTGAAGAAGGTACCGGCATTTGCGGATAAAACCCTTAAACATTGCCATTCTAAAAAGAATAAACTGTCTGAATATGCCGCGGAGTTTCATGAATATTATCTTGCGCGCAATAATAAAAGCTGTTTTCTATATCTCGGCAGGAACATAAACTATCCAAATGCATTGGAAGGCGCGTTAAAGCTTAAAGAAATCTCTTACATCAGCGCAGAGGGGTACCCTGCCGGCGAGATGAAACACGGCCCGATCGCACTAATAGATGAAAACCCCTGGGTGGCATGTATAGCAGTCGAGGCTGACACATACGAAAAGATGCTGTCTAATATACAGGAAATCAAGGCCAGGGGAGGAATCGTCCTTGCTGTTGTCTCAGAGAAAGACAAATTACTTCGTGGGAATAAAACAAATTATGTCATAGAAATCCCAAGAGTGCCGGAAGTATTTTCACCGCTTCTTGTTGTTATCCCGTTTCAGCTACTAGCATATTATATAGCGGTAGAGTTCGGGTATGACGTAGATCAACCGCGGAATCTTGCCAAATCGGTTACTGTTGAATAGATAGAAGAAAACCCCCGGATAGGCCGGGGAACTAGACGCTTGACCCGAAAAAGGGACTAAGCTATAATAACCGTTTCTATGGGCGAGTAGCTCAGCTGGTTTAGAGCGCTACCCTTACAAGGTAGATGTCACAGGTTCGACTCCTGTCTCGCCCACCATCTTTCGAAGCATACACCACAATAACAAATGCAATCAGCAGCAAGAATAACGCTGTCAAAAACACGCAAAAACAACGAAAACACCAAACGTTCTGGCAATAAATTAGTTATTAATTATAAGATACGACACAAATGGTTTATTTACGATTCAAAGCTAAAGCAATAAGAATACTTAAAGTTCTAAAAATATATGGGCCTGTGAAAAATACAATTGAATACTGCTGCCTCTTTTTGCGTAAATATAGGATTATTGCGAGAAGCAGATTTGTTACATTTGAACATCGCTATATTAATTGCCAAGCGGATCCCAATAAGAAGACAGTCTGCGTTATTGTCTCATGTTATAATCACCTGGAGTATACAAAGCAAGCGATCGATTCGTACTATGCCGCTATAGATGACTTGCATAACTATATATTAATAGTCATGGATGACCATTCAACCGATCAGACAAAATCATTTTTCACGCAGAACGCAAGAAAATATAAAAATTTATGCTATTTTCGTTATAACAACAATATGGGATTAACACAAACTTGGAACGATGGAACTTTATTTGCATTGAAAACTCTGAAGGCAGATTACATCTTTATTATTAACAATGACGTAATTATGCCAGAACAGACGTTTTATAAGCTACTGACCCATTTCGACAGGAATAAAAAAATAGGAGCTGTTGGGCCCTTGACAAATTCACCCGGGTATGAACCTCGCCAAGATATAAGGCACTTTTATCCAGCATATAGGGCATCTGATTGTAGAGCGGACGTACAAGCAACCGCTGAGATTATAAAACATAATAGACCCGTACAATTAGCGCACATAAATGGATTTTTTATGGGTTTTCCAAGAAAGGCTTTTGAGAAAAACATATATTCGTATATTTTATTTAAGCCTTATTTTTTCGACCCCTTAAATAGAAATGCAGGGAACGAAGACGAATTCTTGCGACGACTTAAGCAAGGCGGTTTTAAAATTCTTGGAGCAATGGATGTATTTGTTTTTCATTATAAAGATATTAGCCAACATCGATTTGCGGAGGGCAAAGTGACACGGTTTAGAAGAGATAAAAACTTTTCGGCGTTAAATTCTATAGATGAAACATGAATACTTGTTAACAACCAAGGACGGAGTGGCAAAAATCGCCTTAAAAGAAACAGCTTGCTTCTAAGTTTATATGTAATTTGTGATATTTGACAGGGATGTCGAACCTAGGGCTTAATATTAAAAGCAAAACCAGATCCTTTTACTCCACCCAGTTAGAGGTTTACCTGCCAACTCAGATGCATGGTTTATTGCAATGCCTTCAAAAAATTGCGCAAAAAAGGTAGTTTGCTACGCACAAGGACAATTCTTTTGCTATCAAGCAAGACGTTTATCTTAAGCATCGGGAATTTTCTTGTCAAAACATCAGCAATCGGCAATGTCTTGTATCTGAGGCCAGTGATAAGCTAGTTCTGCAAGCAGTCTATTCTACATTCTTAAATCGACTGTTTGAATTTACAACCTTTTTCAAATAGTAGACAACCCCGAGTGGAGCGAAACCGATTTAACTAGGCGCAATCTGCGATCAGTTTTTCTGGGGAACGGAAGTAATTAGAAACTTGGCGGGGCGGACGGGGCTCGAACCCGCGACCTTCGGATCGACAGTCCGACGTTCTAGCCAGCTGAACTACCGCCCCCAAAATTAATATAGCGAAAATAAGCGTATATTTTATAACACAGAACAATTTCTCCGTCAACTTGTTTTCAATATACAGCGGCCAAAGAGAAGAGGAGACACTCTTTATTTAAGAAAAACTTTGCAAAAGGGACGATTATCAGATATAAACTATAGTTAAAGCAGGAAAGAAAACACTTTTAAGGAAGATGTCAATATAGACAAGGAGCAAACAAAAGAGAAAGGAAAAAAATGCCATACGACAGCAGTTTAGACGAAACTTTATTTTCAAAAAGTTGGGAAACGGAATCAGATCGGATAACGGTAAGCGTACGTTCTTATAATAAAGGAGAAAAGAAGCTCCAGCTCTCCAGAGAAAGCAAAAACGCGCAAGGGGAGCTACGGTTTGCCAAGTTAGGGCGACTTACAAAAGGAGAGACAGCGGCAATCCTTCCTTTGATTCAGGAAGCATTAAAAGTGATGGCATAAAGCGCAGAAATGCAACAGGGGTGGGGATAACTCCACAACCATACGTGATAAAAGGTAAAGAGAGACAAATAGTTTTTACGGGTTTTAAGGAGGAATAAGATGAAGATAGCCATTATGGCGGCTTGGAATACAAATAGCGGCGTTGCTATGCATGCAGAACCGATAGGCAAGGCCTTTAAGAGGATGGGGCATAAAGTAAAAGTCTTTACCTTTAATAAAACCGATTATCATGGAGAAGGAATTACCGCACCCGACGAGCGGTATGTGATAAGGTGTTTCGGGACAAGGACTGGGACCAATGCTCTTAACGCGAAACCGTTCATGGAAACAGAGTATGACATACTGCTGGTTGAAGATATGGGGATGCTGCCTGTGGAGAAATTGGCCAACATAATCCCGATAGTTAAGAATAAAGCCAAAGTTGTGCATGTAGTCCATGAAAATAGAATATGTGAACATTCCTGGTTTTACAAAATACACTGGGATAAAGTTGTTTATTTTGACCACAGGCAGGACTTTTTAAAGGCCATCTATCCGGATGCGGAATATGTTCCTTTCCCGGCATATAGACTGAGAAGGGGAGACAAAATAGCTGCCAGAAAAAGGCTGAAACTGCCAATGGACAAAAAGATTATCTATTCTTTCGGGCACAGGGGATACCACTCGTATTACAGGGATCTTCCTCCTAAGCTTAAGCGAAAAGCGGTTTTACTTCATATTGTCACAAAAGACTATCAAATGCTGGAGGAGCTTACCCCTGCGGATTGGCGCATCGTAAGAAAATGCAACATCTTATCGACCAAAGAGTTTGATGATTACCTCTTTGCTGCAGACGCGGCTATTTTTCACAAATTCCAAAGCCGGGAGCATGCTGTTATTTCTTCCACGGTGTACCAGGCGATGGGAACGGGGTGTCCGATTTTTGTCCCGAGTCAGTCTGACTTTTTCCATGATTGGACAAACGAAGTAGAGCACTACAGGGACATCACCGCGCTTAATAAAAAACTCATAGCCATACTCGGGTCTGAGAAGAAAAGAAACATCCTTGAAGAAAGAGCGGATAGATTCGTCAAGTCTCATTCACCGGAAAGAATTGCAAAACAATTCATAGATCTTTTTGAAAGAATGCTATCGGAAAAATAAAAGAACAAGCTTCTTTTAAAAGCAAAAAATGAACAACCTCATCCTACATGAACTAAAGCGGCATGCACCCTTTACCGCTGCCGGCGCTTTTACCGGTATAGTTGTTATGCTCTTTTTTTATAACTTGCCGTACAAGGAAGCCTATAATGTTTTTTATGTGTTGCATCCTATGCATGTTTTATTGAGCGCACTTGTAACAGCGTCCATGTACAGGAATTATAAATGCGCGGTTGACAAGCGGGGGTGTAGCATAGTAGCGCTTCTGGCTGTGGGGTATGCCGGGTCGATTGGAATAGCAACGCTAAGCGATTCAGTTATTCCGTATCTAGGGGAAGTGCTGCTTAAGATGCCCAAGGCAGAGCCTCACATTGGGTTTATCGAAGAATGGAAGCGCGTGATCCCTCTGGCCGGGATCGGCATTGCAATTGCATATTTCTGGCCTACTACAAGATTCCCACACGCAGGGCACGTCCTTGTAAGCACCTGGGCGTCACTTTTTCATATTGTTATGGCAGTAGGGAAGCCCTTAACACTGTTTTTTGCAGCAGCGGTTTTTTTGTTTTTATTCCTTGCGGTATGGGTGCCCTGTTGCATAAGTGACATTGTTTTTCCGCTTCTTTTTGTTAAGGAAGATAAGTAGCAAGAAACACTTGGCGACAGGCCCATCGTATACCCCAATGTTAGGCATAATAGACAAGGCAAAAAGACGCTTAGAAATATGAGAAAAAATAAAAAGGCTATATATTTTGTCATACTGGTTATTCTAGGCTTAATTATTCTAGGGTATTATCATGACAGACGAACGTGTTGGGGGTCAAACGATTTTGATACCTATTATTTTGCGGGCGGGCTTGTTGTTAACGGAGAAAATTTATACACGCATGAAGCGTTTCGGACGGAACTGTCACCGTACCTATATTTGCCATTTTTTGCAATCTTGATCTCCCCGTTGACTTTGCTGCACATAAGAGTTGCTTCGGTCCTATGGTATGCGCTTAATGTAGGAGCTTTAATAGGCTCTTTATATATTTCGGCAAAACTTATAGCGGGGGATGTAAAATTAAAAGAGGTATTTTATACCCAACCGTATTTACTAAAGATTATATCTCTTGCTTTTATAATTGCGATATGGGCGGACAACATGTCCCTTGCACAAGTCGATTTTATGATATTTTTCCTTATTGTCCTGTCTCTCTTTGCTTATGACAAGAAAAGGCCCTTTCTCTCAGGAATTATATTGGCGCTAGCAAGTGTTATTAAGATTTACCCAGCATACTTCTTGTTGTATTTTGTCGTAAAAAGGCGATTTAAAGCTACAGTTGGATTTGGTGCAGGGATTGTTTTGTTTGTATTTATGGTGCCATGGGCGGTTTTAGGCCAGAATAATTTTAGCGATTCAATGAAAAGCTGGCAAGAGATAAAAGCGGGAACGTATCTAGAGAAGTGCGGACAAACAGCTAAAGAAAATTACGGACGGTTTGATTCACAGTTTAAACCCAGCAACCAGTCACTTTCAGCTGTTGTAACGCGGTATCTAATGAGAGACGATAAGACAGTTGCAAAGTGGAAGACAGAAGACCACCATTACCAGATTTATTGGCCGCATATTCTTAATCCGTGGCAAGTAGATATAGTTATACAAATTTTACTATTAGCAATTTTTGTCATGACATTTTCAACATTGGATTACAGGCTTGTTTATACGGACAGACTATATCTAAGCCTTGAATATTCCGTCATTTTTCTAAGCATGATATTATTTTTTCCTGTTGTTCAAACCCATATGTTTGCGGCTGTTTCTTTTCCCATTATTATGTTTAACTGCCTAACAACTAACGCCGAAGGACAGCGGATATATAATAGTAAACCGATAAAGCTTGCTGTTCTCTGCGCCTTCATAGCATATGCTTTACAAGCGTTTCGGTATATGAAAGTGCTTGGGGCAGGGTGCTTTAGTGTGGTATTATTGTGGTTAGCCTTTATTATCATAACGAAAGATGTTAAGCAGAAGAGGATTTCTGGTTGACTGATTTAGGTTTCTGTGATAATTTATCCGACACACGAATTAATTCTTACAAATGGGTGCCAAGGTAGCTCAGTCGGTAGAGCAGGGGACTGAAAATCCCTGTGTCGGCAGTTCGATTCTGTCCCTTGGCACCATCGAAAGAAAGGCTCATACTTGAAGTATGAGCCTTTTTATGCTAATAAATCGCTGCTTGAAAAAAGCAGCGTTTAAGTATACAATTTAACCCAAGACAAAGAGCCCGCGTAGCTCAGCTGGTAGAGCAAAGCATTCGTAATGCTTAGGTCGTTGGTTCGACTCCAATCGCGGGCTCCATTCTAAGTAAAATCCCAAGTACAGACATATAACCGATTATGGTGCGTTTTAGAGACGTTCTCTTCAGAAAGAACTTTTTTTCCCTTTGGTCCGGCCAGATCATTTCTGAATTTGGTGATCGATTGAACCAAATGTCCCTGATCGCTTTAGTCTATTCTAAAAACCCGGGTTCTGTCATGGCGATGGCGAAACTCCTATTTTTTATAGTAGTTCCGGTATTTGTAATCGGTCCTGTAGCCGGGGTCTACGTTGACAGGTGGGACAGAAAAAAGATCATGATCATTGCGGATATCTTGCGGGGATTGCTGGTTCTTTTTGTGCCGCTTTTTGTGTACTTTGACCTGATGCTACCGGTTTATATTTTGGTATTTTTGATTTTTTCCGCGACTAGGTTTTTTCTTCCATCCAAGATGGCTCTTATCCCGGCTATTGTATCCAAAGAAAAGCTGATGGTGGCTAATTCACTGTCAAACACCACCAGGATGATAGCTACAATATTAGGTTTTGCCTTGGCGGGTTTTATTGTCAAGTGGATCGGGTATATGTGGGGTTTTTATCTGGACAGCGCAAGTTATTTTGTATCGGCAGTCCTTATTTCCATTATTACTCCCGGGAAAAAAGATAAAGATATCAAAGAAGAGCTTCGTGCAACGCGCCAAATACTCACAAAAGCCATAAGAAAAAACGTCTGGCAGGAAATAGCCGAAGGGTTCGGGCATGTTTTCAGGAAAGACAAAATGAAAGTAGTAACCAGTACCCTCTTTTTGCTTATGGCGGGGACCGGATCGATATTCTGTGTCGGTATTGTATTTATTCAAAAATCGTTCGGATCTGTTACGGAAGCACTGGGAGTTTTTGGTATATTTCTCGGTGTGGGGCTCTTTTTAGGGACTGTGTTGTATGGCAAGATCGGGCAAAACATGTCCAGGATACGGACTATATTTGTAAGTTTAATAATTTGCGGGAGTGCTATTTGTTTATTTTCGGTTTATTCCAGCAAAAGTCCAATCTTTCTTGTTGCCGGGGCGCTTATCATGCTGGTGGGGGCATCAGCCGCCCCGATACTTACATGCACCAACACGCTGATTCATACATTGGTGCCGGATGAGGTGAGAGGACGCATTTTTAGCTCTATGGAAGCCGTCATGCATTTAGCGTTTCTGATTTTTATGTTTTTAACGGCAATTCTCGCCAAATATCTGGCTAATTCCACGATTTTATTCACAAGCGGTATAGTTTTTGCGTTTGTGGGGATAATCGGGAGTTTTGTAGCCAGAAGAGACAGTCTTTCCGGTTAGGTTTTCGAGCTTACTGCATTGCCCCTTTTGAAGAAGCGTTAGACCGGCCCCAGCAAGCGGGATAAAAATTGCACAAGTTGCAGCAGATATTCTCCTGGTCATGCTCGCCTCTGTACCACTTGGTTTCGCACGTCCAGTAATTCTGGCACTTTTCACAGCAGTTCAGTTTTTTTTGTTTTTTTGCAACCACACAAACCCTCTTTTGGCATATAATAAGTCCAACTAATATGATTATATAATGAAAGAATTTTTATTTCAACCAAGAAAAGCAGTTACTTTCCCTAACGATTGACAAAGTGTCACCTATATGTATAATGAAAGTTCTCCTATATTTATGTAATTTGGAAAATAAAAGATGAAAACCTTCACTTTCCGCGGGGGAGTGCATCCCCAATATCATAAAGATATCAGTATCGCAGAACCCCTCAGGGAAGCGCCCCTTCCGCATATAGCGGTAGTGCCGTTATCTCAGCATATAGGCGCTGCGAACGAACCCCTCGTGAAAAAGGGAGATTATGTTGAGGAGGGCGAGAAGCTGGGAGAAGCGAGTAGTTTCATCTCAAGCCCTGTACATTCACCGATTTATGGTAAAGTCCTTGATATAAAAAAAACGTTTCACCCTGTTCTGGGGCCGGCTATGTCCGTTTTTATCGAAAGAGACGAGAGCAAAGAGCCGCGCAAGTATCCAGAAAGAGACGTTGAAGAGCTTTCGCCGCAGCAGCTTATCGAGAAGGTCAAAAATGCCGGTATCGTGGGGATGGGAGGAGCGTCTTTCCCTACACACGTCAAACTGAGCGTCCCGGAAGGCAAGAAGATCGAGACGCTGATCATTAACGGCGCCGAATGCGAACCGTATCTTACCTGTGACCATGTAATCATGACCAGGAAAACTCAAGAGATTCTTAAGGGGATTGAACTGGTGATAAAAATATTGGAACCGAAAAATACGTACATCGCGATCGAAGACAACAAAAAAGCGGCGTTTTTTGCTTTTCAGAAAGCCATAAAAGAATCCACACACAAAGCAATATCACGGATCCAGGTGATCTTACTTAAGACAAAGTATCCCCAGGGAGGAGAAAAGCAGCTTATAAAAGCCATTTCAGGGCGGGAAGTGCCTCCGGGAGGGCTTCCGTTGGATATAGGGTTTCTTGTGCAGAATGCGGGAACTATTTACGCGGTTTATGAGGCGGTATATTTTGATAAGCCGCTTATTGAGAGGATAGTGACGATTTCCGGGGATTGCCTTAGCAGGCCCGGCAATTATTTTGTCAGGATAGGCGCAACAGTCAAGGACATCGTCGAACAGTACGGTGTTGAACTTTATAAAGAGCCTAAAAAGATAATTTTTGGCGGGCCGATGATGGGAATAACACAGCCGCAGATGGACGCGCCTATCCTAAAAAGCACCTCAGGGATACTCTTTTTGTCAGAAAGGGCAGCAAGAACCTTTGAGGAAGGCGAGTGCATAAAATGCGCAAGATGCGTTGATGTCTGTCCGGTGAGGCTCGTGCCGACCGAGATAATGAAAAACGTCAAAAAGGAATACTGGCACAAACTTGATAAATTATATGTAACCGATTGCATGGAATGCGGGGCGTGTACATATTACTGCCCGGCAAGAATACCGCTTGTACAGTATATTAAAGAAGCCAAGGAAGTTGTTACGAGGAAAGACAAGTCATGAATAAACTGACGATAGAGACTTCCCCGCACGTGTTTGCCCCCGTTGATACCATCTATATGATGAAGGGGGTTCTTAAGGCGCTTGTGCCGGCAGTCTTAGCCAGCCTGTATTTTTTCAGGTGGCAGGCGTTTTGGATAATGTTGACCGCAATCGGCGGGTGCGTTTTAACTGAATATGCTCTTCAAAAAGTGAGGAAACGTACAGTAAAAGTGGAGGATATGAGTGCGGTTGTGACGGGCCTGCTTTTGGCGCTGGTCCTTCCTCCAAAACTGCCGCTTTGGATGGTGTTTCTGGGAAGCATCTTTGCGATAGCACTCGGGAAAGAGATTTTTGGAGGACTTGGGCACAACATATTTAACCCGGCGCTTTTAGCAAGAGCTTTCCTCATGGCAGCTTTTCCGGTAGCGCTTACTACATGGGCAAGACCCATTACCGTGGATGCGATGACAACAGCCACTCCACTGGGGCTGGCTAAGTTCGATCATGTTGTAACAAGCTATATGCCTTTATTCATGGGCAATGTCGGAGGATCTCTGGGGGAGACGTCGGCTTTAGCGTTACTTTTGGGATTCGGCTACCTTCTCAGGAAGAAGATAATAGATTATAGGATACCCGTGGCGTATATAGGCACTGTAGCTATTTTTGCCGGGATCATGCACCTGGTTAATGCCAAAATTTATCCGCCCGCTATTTTTCATGTTCTTGCAGGTGGGCTTCTTATAGGTGCGGTATTTATGGCGACAGACCCGGTGACCTCACCCGTTACATCTAAGGGGCGCTGGATTTTCGGTACGGGATGCGGCCTTATTACCATGATAATAAGATATTGGGGGGGGCTGCCGGAAGGCGTCATGTATTCGATTCTTTTGATGAACGCTTTTACCCCGATCATTAATAGAGTCGCGAGACCCAGAAGATTTGGAGAAGTGCATGCCAGGTAAGTTTTTAAAAGGAATATTTAAAAGCAGCGTTCTTCATATGATAGTAGCGCTTACGCTGGTAGGGGTGGTCTCCGGCGTCTCTTTGGTCTTTGTATATAATTACGCGGTCCCGAAAATACGCATTAACACAAACGCAGATACCGAGAGGGCCATAAAAAATATCTTTCCCGGTACAACGCAGATAAAAAAAGCCAAAGAAGAAGGCGTCTTTGAAGTTTTTGATGCAACCGGAAAACTCCTGGGGTATGCCTTTTTAGCTGAAGGCAACGGCTACCAGGGGATCATCAATCTTATCGTAGGGGCCGATACAAAGTTTACAAGCATGGAGGGGATGGAAGTCCTGGAGTCGCAGGAGACCCCAGGACTCGGGGCGGAGATCGCCAGCGATTCTTTCCGCAAACAGTTTGTGGGACTTTCTCTTGCGCATCCGATAGAATACGTAAAAAACGAGAAACCGCAGACAAATTATCAGATAGAAGCCATTACCGGAGCGACGATCTCTTCGCGTGCGGTTGTCAATATATTGAACAAAAGGATTGAAGAGATCCGCGGGAAGATGTGACAGACAAACATGATTAAAGATTTTATTAAAGGATTGTGGAGAGAAAACCCCATATTTGTACAGGTGCTGGGCATGTGCCCGACGCTTGCGGTTACGACAAAAGCTCTTTTCGGGTTTTCCATGGGCATGGCGACAACTTTCGTTGTGGTCTCTTCCGGCGTGGTTATATCAGCCATCAGAAAATTTGTACCCGAACAGGTACGCATCCCCATGTTTACCGTGATCATCGCAACGTTTGTGACGGCTGCGGATTATTTTTTAAAGGCAAATTTTTTCCAGATCAGTAAAGCGCTTGGCCCGTATGTGCCTCTAATAGTGGTAAACTGTATCATCCTTGGCAGGGCTGAAGCTTTTGCCTCCAAGCACGGCGTCTTAAGGTCTTTCCTTGACGCTCTCGGCATGGGAGTAGGTTTTACCTGCGCGCTGATCATACTGGGGTCTGTAAGAGAGATTTTAGGCGCGGGGACTATTTTTGGCTACCGCATCATGTGGGCGCACTTTACGAACTGGATCGTCATGGTCCTGCCGGCAGGGGCGTTTATAACGCTGGGCCTGCTTGTTGGTATCTTTAATGTAGCGGACAAGAAAATAAAAGCAAAAAAACAAAAGGCACAAGGTTAATATAAAACCCAAGAGATTATCATGGAAGAACTCATTTTGATATTGATTGCCGCCAGCATCACGAATAACTTCGTGCTGACGTATTTCTTGGGGATTTGTCCTTTTATAGGCGTCTCGAATAAGATTGATAGCGCCATAGGCCTGGGGATGGCGACAACGTTTGTCATGACTATGGCCGCGACTGTTACCTGGCTTATATATTACTATATCCTTGTCCCGTATAACCTGGTATTCCTGCAGTATGTTACTTTTATTTTAGTGATTGCAAGTTTCGTGCAGTTTGTGGAAATGTTTATCAGGAAGGTCTCCCCGGCGCTTTACAAAGCTTTGGGTATATTCCTGCCGCTTATAACGACGAACTGTGCGATTTTAGGGCTTACGCTTTTCATGGTTTTAAGGAATTACACGTTTCTTGAATCGGTCGTTTTCGGACTGGGAGCGGGCGTCGGTTTTACCCTGGCGCTTGTTATCATGGCGGGGATACGTGAAGAACTTGCATTTGCCGATATACCGGAAGCGCTTCAGGGCACGGGGATAACCCTTATTATAGCCGGGATGCTTGCACTTGCGTTTATGGGTTTTGGAGGGATCATAAGTGGATAAGCTGATGCTGGTAGCAATCATAAGCATGACGAGTTTAGCGGTTATGTTCGCTGCAGTTTTGGCTTTTGCGGATAAAAAACTCCGGGTAGTAGAGAATCCCAAAATAGCCGAAGTTAACCGTTTTCTCCCGCACGTTAACTGCGGGGCATGCGGGTATGTCAACTGTCATGATTTTGCCGAGCATATTGTAAATGACGGCGAGGATCCCAAGAAATGCAGGGTCTTAGGCGAGGAAGCCCGGGAGGAGTTATTAAAATTTTTGGGTGAAGAGGGAGGAAGCGCTTATCCTCAGGTAGCCATAGTGCACTGCGCGGCCGAGGATGAACATAAAAGGCCCGTGGCCGACTATAATGGGATACGAAACTGTAGAGCCGCAAACCTTGTCTTCGGGGGCGGGATGCAGTGTGAATACGGGTGCATGGGTTTTGGTGATTGCACGGAAGTCTGCCCGTTTGATGCCATACATATGGAGAAAGGGCTTCCCCGTATTGATCCCGAGAAGTGCACGGGGTGCGGCAAATGCGTACAGGCTTGTCCGCGCGGGATAATAAAACTTGCAGAGAAAAGATACGAAAAACTGTTTTATGTGGCCTGCAGTTCCCATGACGGCGCTCTTAGGGTAAGGCAAATCTGCCCCGTGGGGTGCATCGCCTGCGGCATATGCGAAAAACTTTCTAAAAGCGAGATCTTTAAAGTGACGGATAATCTTGCAGAGGCGCATTACGTAAAAGAGGAGAAGCAAGACGAAGTTAAAACGATCTCCGCTAAATGTCCCACAAAGGTGATCAAGGAGACCTGAAAACCATGAATATAGCCGTGTTTGCCTCCGGTAACGGCAGCAACCTTCAGGCGCTTATCGACGCAGAAGAGAAAAGTGAGCTCGATAAGGGCAAAATAACTTTAGTTGTCAGCGACAAGCCTGAAGCATTTGCGCTTAAACGCGCGCAAAAAGCGGGCATAAGCACTTTTATTCTTGAAGGAACGTCTTTTAAATCGCGTGAAGAATATGACAAGAAAGTCCACCAGCGCCTTCAGGAAGAGGATATTGGTCTCATCGTTCTTGCGGGGTTCATGCGAATACTCAGCGACTTTTTTGTTGACGAGTACAGGGGGCGCATACTTAATATACACCCGGCGCTGCTTCCTTCGTTTAAAGGGGCGCACGGGATAAAAGACGCATTTGAAAGCGGCGTGAAAGTAACCGGAGTAACGGTGCATTTTGTGACTAAAGAGCTTGATGCGGGACCGATAATATTGCAGAGGAGCCTGAAGGTCGAAGAGAACGACACTTTAGATACAGTCGAAGAAAAAATCCATGGTATCGAACACAAGTTATATCCGGAAGCGGTACGCCTTTTCGTGCAGGGAAAACTCGAGATAGTCGGGGAAAAAGTGAAAATAAAGGAATAAAAAAGGAGATGATACGATAAAAGTCAGATAGAGCGGTGAAAAGCTCTGGATTAT
>CAZGOG010000013.1:0-40185 GCA_964527555.1 uncultured Planctomycetia bacterium
CTACAAATGACATTCTGTTTTTTTTGCAGGCACTTTTTATGAGATTAGTCTCATTTCGGTGTGTATAAATAAAAAACTTACTCTTGAGGGTTTAAAATAATGGCGGAGAGGGAGGGATAAGAATCCTGTTTCCCTATCCTATTAACAGCATTATGTTTAATAAACGTTTAAAAGGTAACGTGTTAAAATCGTGACAAAAATTTGAAAAAGATGGACACCATTCAATGATAAAAAAAACAAGAATAAATAATAAACTCAGGGAACTTATTAGCAATAAGTGGAGTAAATCAAAACAAAATAAGTTTAAACGGTTCCGGCGATATGCCTATTTCGGCCTCTTCCTCATTGCCAAGAGGTGCTTCTATCATAGAATCCGCAGCAACAACACCATTTACCATTTTTGATTTTATGTATAATTTTTCGTCTTTACCAAGCTTTGCATTTATTAAATTACATTTTGTAACTTTCCCGCAATATGGTTCCCTGATCACAAACCTCAATTCTTTCATTCCTGGATCAAAATTTTCTTTAACCACAGACCCATACCAGGCAGTGGAACCTGCACCAGCAGCTACTATAATACCGGAACTTTTCTGTTCTTCCTTGACCTTACCAGATTTAAAAATATATTTTGATATACGATAAGGCTTGTCGGAACCAACATAAATTTCATTCAACGCATCATAGCTCTGTCCGGTCTTTATGAAAACGACTCTTGCTCTTGTGAGTTTTTTAATACCAGTTTTGCCGTCGATTATTCTTGCAAGTTTTTCCTTCAAATCATGTCTTGTAGCGGAACAAAATACACCTTCACTCGTTCTGGAATCAAAATTTACTCCAAGAACCACTGTATCATTGACAAAATGTGATATCCTTATAAGTAACCAGCGTTCGCGGGTTACTGTTGTCCCAATATCTTTCGATGGCAATTTTTCTGAAGCATTTTCAAAGGATTGCCAAGCATTTGTGAGCCTATTCCAACTTCGACTCGCAGCTTCATTGATGCGCTCATTCGGGTTAAGATGATATGACTCAAGGGAGAGCCCCCCAAAGGATGCGCCTGTCTCCAACTTGTCCTGAGCCTGTCGAAAGAACGAAAAGTGAAAAGATCAGGCAGAAGCTTCCTTTTTAAGTATATCCAGATAGTCCTTATAGGCGAATAATCTGTTCCGCTCTTTACCTGTCAGCTCCTTGAGGACATCTATTTTAACAAGCTTATTGCATATATCATTCGCTGTGGGAAAGGTTGTATTCATGATCTTGCTTATATCTTTTATTGAGACGATAGGTTTATCAAAAAGTTTTTCGTGAAAAAGAGCGGCTTTTGACGTTTCTGCATAAGCTTCGATAATTTTCTTCCTGTCTTTATCTTTCAGATTTATTATTTTGCCTGATGTTCGACAGGCCTCTTCTGCTACGTTTGCTATACCTTGCAAAAAGAATGTAATCCAAGATTCAAAATCTCCTTTTTCCCTTACCGCCGTAAGGCGATCGTAATATTCCGGGCGATTTTGCTTGAAATAATGGCTTAAATAAAGCAACGGTTTCTTCAATATTTCTTTGTGGCACAAAAAAAATGTGATAAGAAGCCTGCCTATGCGGCCGTTCCCGTCTAAGAACGGGTGGATAGTTTCAAATTGGAAATGCATAAGGCCGCATTCGATCAACAGAGGATAATTGGGTTTTGAATGCATGTATTTTTCCAAATCTCCCAAAGCTTGCATCATCTCATGCGGGGGCGGCGGTACAAACCTGGCGTTATTCAACGTGCATCCGGTTGGGCCTATCCAGTTCTGGGTTCTTCTGAACTCTCCGGGCGTTTTATCTCCTCCTCTGACCCCTCGCATAAGCTCGGCATGTATTTCTTTAACAAGCCTGAGAGACAGCGGTAATTCATTTATTCTCTTTAGCCCGTAATTCATTGCTTTGACATAATTGACGACCTCGGTAACGTCATTTGGCAGTGTTTTTGGCCTGTTTTCGGATT
This sequence comes from uncultured Planctomycetia bacterium, assembly GCA_964527555.1. Lineage (GTDB taxonomy): Bacteria > Omnitrophota > Gorgyraeia > Tantalellales > Tantalellaceae > CAZGOG01. Next base: position 1,988 of record CAZGOG010000013.1, read on the forward strand.
CATATTCCAATACATCCTCTAAAGACGCCTCTGTTCCCTCGATCTGCGAACTTAAAACTGCCTCTTTTCTTACGTACATGGCAACGAATAAATCTGGATTTGGTAATGCTTCTGATATGCCTGAAAGGCGACCAATAGCGGTATCCGCCTTTGAAAGTACATCCATGATTTCATTATCGATCTTCAAAGGTGGTTTTGGCGGTAGAGGGGCTGGGATAAACGCCTCGTAGCCCTCCTTTTGCCTTATATTTGTTCCTGCTCTATTTGTGTTCATGATAAAAGTAAGTATACATCATTATTAAAGTAATGTCAAGTTTTCTTTAATAATGATAATCACTATTAAAGTGCCTTTTAATAGTGGCGGCTTTTGAGCATATAATTAAAGAAATATGACTATTTCTTTAATTATTATTCGAGCTTATACAACAATGCCTGCCTGCCGGCAGGCAGGCAGGAAATATTCGGGATCTTCCACAGCTTTTGGCGAAGGGGGGATAAATTTTTTACGTGGGAAAACAGCCTTCTGTGTGGTGCTGGAACGGTTTTCTATGTAGCGCGCTTTTTAACCACACTTACTCCACAGCTTCCCTTCTTGCGCCTATACTGAATATCTGGTTAAGGATAATCGCTAACATGGTTGAAAACGTGAGTGACGAACCAAAAACAGATCTAAGACAATCGGGAATTGAAGCATAAAGGCCGGGGAGAATGTCTACGCTTATACCAAAAATAAAAGAAACACCTATTATGAAGATCCTTCTGGTGTTAAGTTTTCTCGAAAGGATTATCTGAAATCCGGCCAACACCATAAAACTGGCAACAAAGATCAGCATTGCACCCATAACAGGCGAAGGCATTATCGTGATGATAGACGCTATTTTCGGGAAGAATCCGAGAAAGATAAAAAGAATACCCGCTGCAAAAGCGATCATCCGGCTGGTGGCACCCGTTGCAAGTGACATTCCCACATTACTCGCGGAAGTATCCGTAGCCATCCCGCCTAAAACCCCTGAAGATATTACACTCAAACTATCGGCAAACAGGCCGTTCTCTACGTTTTTCATGTCGGGTTCTTTCCACCCCTCGGTATTTATCTTTTGTGCGGTTATCAGATTGCCAAACGACTTAAGACTGCCGCACAAAGAAACTATCAAAAAAGGAATTACAAGCTGCCAGCTGAACTTTAACTGAAGATACGTTCCCTTGATCCCCGGCATGGCAAATAATGGATCCTTGAAAACATAATCAAAATTTTCCAGCGTAAGTATCCCTGTTAGGACAGAAAGAGCATATCCTACGACCATTCCTATAAGCACACAGTAAAGTTTAATTTTTCCTTTACTCCAAATATTGAGCCCGGCCATCGTCATAAGCGTCAGCCCGGAGACCACCACATATAGCGGCTTGATCGCGTCCCCGGGAATCACAATTCCTACAAATTTTGAAGCGCCCAGGGGGATAAGTTTAACTGCGACCATCAATACTACCAAACCTGTTATTTCAGTCGGAAATAAAAATTTTATTTTATGAACTATCCTGGAAAAAGCCGCTTCAAAAATCCCCGCTATTATCGTCATCCCCCTCATTAGCGGTAACCCGCCCAGCCAGGCAGCTTGAAGAGAAACCGCGAGATACGACGGTCCGCACAAGTTCGGAACAAGATAACCTGATCCGACTATCCCCTTACCCAACGCCTGCAATACAGTCCCCAGACCTGCGGCTATCATGGAAAAGGATACTACACTTTTTATCTCGGCAAATGTCCCACCGATCTCCCGAATCAGAACCACAGGCAATATAATGGTGCTCGACATAACAAAAATATGCTGTACCCCCAGAAGTAAGGTAGCAAGAACAGGAGGTTTATCATTTACTCCGTATATTAGATTCGATGGTTTTGATGCCAACTTTTACCTCTTGTTAAAATTTCATCCAGATAGGATTTTCAAGAAAAATGTCCGACCCGACAATGTATTCTTCACCATCTATTTTTATTTTCCTCACATATGCTATTTTTCTTGAAGGGATTGTCTCTCCCATTTTTGGCCACAGATATAAGACCCAGGCGGAATCCTTGTGCTTTAGTTTGCTTATCATTTCACGTACCGTATATTTCCCCACCGCATCAGTAAAGTCGATCAGTTCCCTGCCGCTAATCATATTTCGCGCTGTCGATATAGACGGAAAGGCTGGATCGACAATAGCCTTCCCTTTTATCGTCAATACAAAAACATAGGTGTTACCAAAAACGAATTTGCTTGATTTGTTATCAAGGTCATGGAACGCGCTCTTCCCCCCTTTTTTTATCCGCTCCACCGCCAGATCTACCGCATCGACGATGAACTGTTTTTCAGGCCTCACATTATATATACCGCTTCCGATAACATATTCCTTTCCTGAAGGGCTTTCCACTTTTAAAACATAAGAACTTTTCCAGCGTGGGAATATCTCTCCGGGCTCAGCCCATAGATAATGGACCCATCCATATGGCTTATCTCCTTCGGTAACTGCTTCTATAATATATTTGATCATGGGCTTCCCATCCAGGTCTTTCATATTTATAAGGTTTTTACCCTCCAGTTCGGGGTCCACGGGATGGAATACGGTAACACCGTTAAGATCATACATGAAAATATACCTTTGCTTCCTGAACCATTTACCACCTTTCTTTCTGAATTCTGGGAAAGCTTTCTCGCCTTTTTCGGCAAATAATTCAGCAGCGTTATGAACAAAACCTATCAGATCCCTTGTCTGCTGGTATTCATATTTGGATACATCAGGTTTTGGGACAGACTCACTCCAGCAATTTAGTATAGCAGCAGAAGAGATTATAAGTATGGTAAGTAAGGAAATAAAAACATTATTGAATATACGCATGTGGTAATTTATACTACTCCACGTTCAGTTTCAAGGGATTAACTAAAGGCATGTCAAGCACATTTAGAAATGTCCTGTTTTGGTAGTAATACACCGTACAATCAATTGTTGATTTTTTCATAGAATTTCCCAAGTTTGTTCCTTGCCTCGTTCCTTGTAAATTATAATACTCGGCAAATTTTGGTCCAGTTTTTCCCGAGTATTATAAAGTGCATTAAGTTTTGAACTATTCTTCTTCATCGTATATCAATATCATACTCTGTGCTTGGCGCAGAGATAAAACCTTTTAAATTATGTGGTATTTTCATCCAAATCCTTCCCTACTTCCAGCCCGACAGCGTGTTATTTTCGTGTCATCGATTCCGAATATCGTTGAAAAACGTTCACTGCGTTGACTTAAAACAAAAGCAGTTAACCCCTTTATTATAGACCTTTTGCGTCTATCTTTAAAGAAATTAACTGCTTGGGATTTTTATATGGCGGAGAGGGAGGGAGACTATGGCCTCTTGCCGAGGAAAAGCGGTGTTTCGCAACTGAATGGGCACAAGCTTCTACTACATCTTCCTGCTATCATACCCCCAATGCAATATCGCTTGCCGCTGTTTGGGCCGACAGGTACTATCCCCCTTTTTGCAATTTTTCTTTACCTGTGCTATATGCCTTTTCATGGCTTTCCATCTATCAATCTGCCGGCTGTCTTCTACCGGCAGTCTTCGTCCCATATAATAGCGGCAATACCATTGGAACCAACCGCGGGGGTCACTGGGATATATCCAACCTTTCTTTCTCCAATAGCTTAAAGGCTTGCTCGCATTAATCCCAAAGTAATTCAGCTTTGGGTCGTGTCTTTCAGCACACAGTTTCGCATCCCTGTACCAGTCAGCGGGAAACTCACCCCTGCAATCTGTCATATATTTACCGCCAAAAACACCCAGTTGCAGCATCTGTTTAGGAGTAAGTTCCGGCCTGAAGTCAGGGGCGAAGTTTTTGCCCGCAGGCGCAGTCAACACATACCTGTAGTTTTTCTGCATCTTGTCGCTTACTACTACAGTCTTTTTTCTCATTTTTTTCTGCCTTTTCCAGAATCCTCACAAAATGCGTCCTTCTCCAAATCAGAAACACTTCAATTCTACCCTGTTATTAATTTTAATGCAAGAAACGCAAAGTGCAGTCTGATTGAAAAAACAGACATCGCCCCAAAAAGGGTCGTGATAAGAGCGGAAAAATGACAAAAAACAGCCGCTTGTTATAAGTTTTTTATTTAAAAAAGTTATAAGCTTTCTCTAAAGATTTGTACAGTTTCGGGGCAGCTTTAGATTAATATCTCTTGAGGGCTTTATTAAAAGCAATCAATATCTTCTAAAATTACGCCTTGGCTTTTCTTTTTGAGGCCTGGCTTCATTCACATTTATGTTGCGTCCGCTGACAGAAGTAAGGTTCAGTGCTTCCTTGGCGGCTTCTGCCTCATCCGAACTTGACATCTCGATAAACCCGAAACCTTTATTCGGGATTATCTTTACGGATTTCACCGTGCCGTGCTTAGCAAATAACTCCTGCAGCTCGTCCTCGCCTGTAGAATAACTCAGATTTCCAACGAACAATTTACTTCCCTGCATTCCTTTCCTCCTTATTTATGTGCTATTTTTTCATTTATATGTGATACAAGATCTCCCGCCGTTGTTATTTTATCGCCGCCTTCATCCGGGATCCGGATGCCAGATGCAAATTCTTTCAGAGTTTCCGATACTATTCCATCTATCATTTTTTTTACGGACACTATTTCCTTGATCCTGGAAACATTGGTCCCGGCAAGCACTACAGCGTTATCGATGTCCCCTTCTACTGCATCAATCAGGGCTTTGGCGATACAATACTGTACAGTTGCGGGATCACATGTCCTGAGGCATTTATAATTGCAATTAAACTCTTTTCTTTCCCCGCGCAGCACTCCATCAAGAAATTTTGTCTTTATTACTTTCGCCGGCATACCTACCGGGCTTTGTATAAAGACAAGATCTTTTTCTTCCGCATCTATATAAAGCTGTTTGAATTCATCCGCGGCCGAGCATTCATGGGTAGCTACAAACCTTGTCCCTATCTGCACGCCTTCAGCGCCCAATCTCAAAAATTTAGCGACATCTTTGCCGTCGAATATCCCGCCTGCGGCTATGACGGGTATGCTTATCCCGTACTCTTTTTCGTATCTAGCGGTCAGACTCAAGACTTCCTCTAATGCATTTTCCAGCAGCGGTTTTCCCCTCATATTCATATCAAGGCGTTCAAGTTCTTCGAGGCTATATCCGGCTATATGCCCCCCGGACAACGGACCTTCAAGAACAAATGCATCCGGGAACCGGTTATAACGTCTCTTCCATGTCTTAAGTAAAAGCTCAGCCCCCCTTGCCGAAGCAATAAGCGGTATTAGTTTCACAGAAGAACTTCCCGCGAACTCAGGCAAACTTACCGGCAGTCCCGCGCCTGAGATGATATAATCCACTTTTTCTTTTGCAGCAGTCCTTACTATATCCTCGTAATTACTAAGAGCCACCATGATATTGACACCGATAACACCACTAGACAACTTCCTGGCTTTCCTTATTTCCTTTTGAAGGTGTTCCCGTGAAGACTTCGGAACATCTGCCCTGTTCTCATCAGTGTCAGGCGGCAACCCAACGCTGGCAATTGTTCCTGCTGCTCCGCAATTGGCTACCGCTGCAGCCAAGCGAGAAGTAGATACTCTTACCCCCATACCTCCCTGGATGATGGGCACTTCTATGTTTAGATCCCCTATAATCAATGGATCAAGCCTGTTTTCCATTATTCTTCCTTTTAGCGCCTTTCTGCACTAATTGCAATTTGCCGGCTAAATGCTAAGCTTTTTGAGTATCAACTAATCGAATAAGAAGGGTGTGAAAATAAGAATATCCTCAGGACGATTCACGTGGGTCTATCCACAAGATTCAAAAACGAAAAGAAGCCTATCGGCTGTAATTCAGGCGTTATTATACTACAAAGTCTTAGATTTTACAATATAAACAAAAAACCCGTCTTAGTCTAATATATTTTATCCTTTTTAAGATTAAAAATAGCCTAATTACTCTATATTGCGCTTTTTTTGTGAGGCAATCACAATAAATCCACCTTTTCCGTAACCTTCCCGTGGATGCTCAACAGCCTTTATCTTCTCAGGATAATCAAATATGGTCTGATAATATAAAAAATCGCGAAAACCTGCTATCCGCAGGATTTTTACAACTTCCTTAATCCTGAAAAAACGAGCATGTCCATAAAAAATACTTCCCTTTTTCTGATAATGCTTGCCCAGAAAACTCTCTTTATCTATTATGCCAACGATGAGTTTCCCCCCCGGTTTTAATACTCTCGCCGATTCAGTTGCGGCTTTCTGGGGATCCCGGACAAAACATAATGTAACGATTATCGCCACATAGTCAAAAGTGGAGCTCTTAAACAAAAGTTCTTCACCTGCTCCTAACCTGGCATCTACCCCCCTCTCTTTGGCGAGTTCAACCATCTTCTTCGATGGGTCGATACCCACTGTAATCCCCAGCGGCGCGGCAAACCTTCCGGAACCGACCCCGATCTCAAGCCCGCACCCATTCTCCGGAAGGATTTTTTTAACCGCTTCCAGTTCTGATAAATATGCCCACTTATTCCTTTCATACCATGCGTCATATTCCTGATAATGTTCGTCGAAAAAATCACTCATCCTTCGACTCCTTTCAGTCGCTCAGGATGCCCCCAAGCTCAGTCGAATGGGTCATTATTCAGATCTGCCCACCACCCATCGTAAAATCTTTTCATGTGCTCTTTCATCTGTTTGTTCTTCCGGCTTTCCGTTTCCTCTATTTCTTTGAACGGAAATTTATAATTTAAACAATACGCTATTAAAACCTCATTAGCGTTATTGATCTCTTTGAACTTCTCTTCACACTTCCTTTTATCTTTTTCTCCGCATTTATCAGGATGGTATTTCAAGGATAGCTTCCGATATGCTTCCTTTATCTCCGGGATAGTCGCGCTCTCGCCAAGCTTTAATGTCTTTCTTGCGCTATCTATTTGTTTATAATCAGCCATTTATTTTTACCGTTTATTTGCCGGACGTCTGCGCCACTGCGGTTTTTGACTTATCCGGCTGTTTTCTTCTTTTACCCATGCACCAGAAGGCCACGCCCGTAAGGGCGTGGATGAATGGCCTTCGGTGCAGGGTTCCGCTTGACGGAAAGACTGAAACTGCGGATGCCATGGGCGTTAGCCCATGGAGCTTCACTTTATCGCCGAGATAACTTTGCGGGGCTATCCTTGTTATTTTTCCCCAATATTTCAACGCCTTTTTTGACCTTCGCAGTTTAGAATACGCTAGCCCGATTTCATAGAGTATGACTAGATTCTCAGGATTAATTTTCAGGCCATTTTTATACGATTTAATCGCTTTTTTAAAATCATTCCTTTGCAGATAAAAATCCCCCCGCACAAGCTGAAAATCATCTTTGCTGGTAATAACGTCCATCTAGACTTTTCCTCTTCTTTTGAGTGTATCTTTCCTGCTTACAGGCTTAACTTTTTTCCTTGCGCATTTATAGACCGAGATTGCATTTAAGCCTTTAAAATATTTCTCAATTTTTTCCATTTTCTTCTTCGATAACGGCTTTACTGCACACGGCCGCAGCGGCGTGTTAAGCTGGACTTCGTCCGCCCCGATCTTCCCGGCGAATTGCGCTATCTCTTCCGCATATTTTTCGTTTTCCTTTACAAACATAATCTGAAGGGCAAGTTTTCCACGATAGGCCCTTGAAAACTTCTTGATACCTTCTATCACCTTTGACAAATTAATCCCTCCTACAGGCCCGTTTACCTTCTTGAACAGCCCTTCAGAAGAAGCATCAAGTTTAGCAATAACAAAATCAGCCTGGGATAAATCCTTTCTCACCTCTTTCTCATGCAAAAGACTAGCATTAGTCAGAACCGCTACCGGTTCTTTTCTTATCCGTTTTACCTCGGCTATCATCTCTCCGAGGTTTTTGGCTAGTGTGGGCTCGCCTCTGCCCGAAAATGTGATATAGTCTATATTCACCGGCGGTAAAGATTTTAATTCTTCAACAACCCTTTCCGCAGGAATAAAGACTTCTCTCTTCTTAACTTTAACCGCGGTCTTGCCGAGCTGACAATAAATACAATTAAAACTGCATATTTTTTCCGCGCGCGAAATGGGGTCTATGCCCAGCGAGCTGCCAAGCCTCCAGGAAGGGACAGGACCATATATGTACCTGTATTTCTTCTTACCCATACCTTTACCTCTTTTCGCCTATCAAAACCCAGTGCCCGCTGTCTTCGAATTCTTTTATTTTATACCCCTTTTCCTCAAAAAAGAAACGTATTCTCGCCTGGTCCAGAAGGGGGTGTTCGTGCGCCCGCCCTTCCTCCCTGTGGACTGCATCTATGATCTTCCGTCCTTCCTCGTTAAAATCCGATATCACTATATTGCCTTTTTTGCAAAGCACCCTGTCCGTCTCGGAAAGAAGTTTCTCAGGCTTCTCTACATGATGCAGGAGGTTTACGGCAATTACGCAGCTGAAAGCGCAGTCGGAAAATCCCAAGCGTGTCGCGTCCATGATGTAAAATTTCACGTTTGGAAGCACTTTATCATACGCAAGCCTTGCAGCTGCCGTCTTCAGGGCCTCTTCGTCCGTATCAATAGAAACAAACTTATACCCCTCCTTGGCCAGGAAAAGCGCGGTATAGCCATTTCCGGTGCCTAGCTCCAGAATATCCCCTTCAACAGGAGGCATTTTATCAAGAATGAATTTTCTGAATCTATCAAAATCCAGCCCCCTCTTCTTGTAAATATTTAGTCTTTCTTCGAAATGTTTATGGACTTCCCCGATCTTTTTACCGTTTAATTTTGGGATGTATTCCTCCATATCGTTATACCTCGTACTCCTTTCCCGCCGTTACCGCGATAAAATTTTTCCCGAAAGTTTTTTTGAACATATCCGACGCTTCTTTCCCGCTGCAATGCGCCGGTCCGGCCATGCTTACCCCTAAAATCCTCAGCCTGTCAACAACATCGGCTACTTCTTCCCTTCGCCTGTCATTCAAATGGAATCCCCCTATCACACAATAAGGCTTTCTTCCGGAGAACCTCTCCCTGACTTTTTCCGCGATTTTCACGATCCCCGGATGGGCGCAGCCAGTTATAACGGTAACTCCTTTCGGCGTATCGGCCACTAACGCCTGTTCGTCGATGCCCTCCCCCCCCATACACTCCCTGAATCGCCCCGGTTACAAATATGTTTTCGCTTATTTCAAGGAAGTCTTTTACCTCAACCAGCTCCCCGCCCAGATCTTTTACCCATGTACCACTCCATCTTAATTCTGTTCTGAAAACATATTTTTTAGGCATATCCTGCCTCCTTTTTAAATCAAAGATGCGGACTGACCATATTCATTATCTCTGACTTGGGGAGCGCTCCTACGACCTTATCCACCAGTTTTCCTTCCTTAAACAAAGCCAAAGTGGGTATACTCATAATACCATATCCCGACGCCGTTCTCTGCCCTTCATCAACATTAAGTTTACATACTTTCAACTTGCCCTGATTTTCCGAAGATACCTCATTAACTGCCGGAGCTACCATCTTACACGGCATGCACCACTCCGCCCAGAAATCTACCAGAACCGGAATATCGGATTTTAATACTTCCTGCTCAAAATTCGCATCAGTTACATTGACCGCCATTTTTCTCGCCTCCTTGTAATGTTTGTCTTTTTACTGTCTAAAACCTGTTCGAAATTTTCTGCCATATTTCTTCTATGCTTTTGGTTGCAGGGCCGCAAGCAAACTCCACAACGGACAGTTTTTCCATCTGTGCCTCTGTCACTACTTTATCATACGGTACTATCCCCAGAAATTCGACGTTATATTCTTTGCTAAGCTTTTTGATTCTTTCGGTCATGTCCATGTTCAGATCATATTTATTTACCACAACCCCTGAAGATATGCCAAAATGTTTCGTCACTTCCAATATGCGCCTCATATCATGCACGCCTGAGACGGTCGGTTCCGTGACTACCAGCGCATAATCCGCCCCTGTCAGGGAAGCTATTACCGGACAACCGGTTCCCGGGGAACCATCTATCAACTCTCTGTTCCTTTTGAATTCATGCGCCAGCGAAGCCGCTTTATTCCTTACAAGAGTTACAAGCCTTCCTGAGTTCTCTTCGGCAATACCAAGTTTGGCGTGACTCATAGGACCGAACCGGGTCTCGGAGATAAACCATTCTCCGTTAATAGCGTCCTCTACCTTTATGGCCCCCTCCTCACATACAATGTAGCACACACCGCACCCTTCGCAGGCAACAGGGTCAACGGTAAAACGCGGTTTACCATCCACCATTTTTTCCCTGATCGCCGAGAATTGGCATGCCTTTTTACATTTACCACATCCAGTACATTTATCCCGATCTATCTCAACCCGCACCCCTCCAGAGAAATCTCCTTTTTCCCGGATACGGGGATTTAAAATAAGATGCAGATCTGCCGCATCCACGTCACAGTCCGATATAACCGCATCCTTGGCCAGGGCTATAAAAGAAGCTGCGATAGATGTTTTGCCCGTGCCTCCTTTACCGCTTATAACAACAAGTTCTTTAGGTTTACCCGCGCCTAAGGGCGTTCTGTACTGTTCTGCTTTTTCCAGTTTTTTCTTCCCTTTAATGAACAGATCTTTAGCCTTTTTAAGCCTCTTAACAGGCCTTTTTTCTCCGGCAAGTTCTAAGATTTTCGAGGCTATTTCTTCAAAGAGTGCCCTGTATCCCGGGATCTTTTCAACTACAATATCTCCTACTGAATAAGTTTCCGCTATTTTCCGGTCATCCGGGATCTCCCCTATTATTTCCAGATCTTCTTCACGACAATAATCTTTGAGTTCATTGTTATAGTATTCCGCACGGTTCACCACGATCGCCGGCTCCTGCCCGATACCCCTTGCCATATCTACCGCCAGCTTAAGATCGTTTATCCCGAAGGGCGTAGGATCGGTAACCAGAATGCACAGATCCGCCTCCTTTACCGTCTCTACCACCGGACAAGCTGTCCCCGGAGAAGAATCAAGTATGTTGATCCCTTCTCCGGCGCATTCTTTCACTTTTTTGACCAGTCTCGGAGACATACCTCCTTCCGCTGTCTCAAGAAGCGCGTAGTGAAAATCTATTGTCCCGCTCTTCCCGTGCCTTATAACTCCTATCTTTCTCTCTTTTTCGATAACAGCATCCACGGGACACACTATTTTACACCCTCCGCATACATGACACAGTTCGTTGAAAAACAGGATTTTTTCGTTCACTATCGCGATAGCGTTATAATGACAGGCTTCGGCGCATTTCCCGCACTTTATACATTTCTCCTCATCCACCCCGCATGGCGCTACAAGCGTAACGTCCTCTTCCTTATGCATCTCGGGCTTCAGGAAAAGATGTCCGTTAGGTTCCTCCACGTCACAATCGAGATAACGTACTTTTTCTCCTTTTTTCGCGAGAACAGCCGCAATATTCGTGGATACAAAGGTCTTTCCCGTTCCACCCTTCCCGCTGGAAATCGCAATATTCATTTGTTTTTCCCTTCCCTTATTTGTCAGTCAACCCATTCTTATATGCCCCGGATGGTAACATCTTCCACAAAAGCTTCTAGGATTGATTTAAACTCATCAAGCTTGTTTTTACTATATGGTTTGAGTCGTAGAAATTTCTCGTCGAGTACGTTCTCGTGAGAACGAAACTGCTGCAAGCAATGTTTCTTAGCGCCTTTTATGGCCTCGGCTATGGAATAAATATCTTCTTCTGTAACTATACCGGGAACACAGGTCGTCCTGAATTCATAAGGAATCTTCGAAGAAATTATTATTTGTATACTTTGCGCCAGAAACTCTTCTATTTTTTCTGGAACCTTAAAAAAATGATATTTCTCAAAAGAAGTCTTTACATCCATCGCTATATAATCAAGCAGGCCTTTTCCTAACAAGTCTTTTATCATTTCAGGATTTGATCCGTTAGTATCAAGTTTGAGTTTCATCCCGGTGTTTTTTATCTGACGGGCAAAACCCACTAGTTCCGGCCAAAATGTCGGCTCCCCGCCGGTTATGCAGATTCCTTCGATTATGTTCTTCCGACTGTTCAAATATTTAAAAAATTCCTGTTGTGAAAATCCAAAATCGGTGTCGGTCGTCATAAGCTCGCGATTATGACAAAACCCGCAGCGAAAATTACACCCCTGGGTAAAGACCGTCGCACAGATGTATCCGGGGTAATCAACCATCGATATCTTTTGAAGTCCGGCAATTTTCATGTTTATAACTCACTTTTCAGGATCCTGCCGATTCGGCTTCCTCAACAGGGTGTGTCGGCGCGGCAATACGCTTGAGATCGCCTTTCCTGTATCTTTCAATAACTTCCTTTACAGTTATCCCTTCCTCTATATTATAAATATCCACAAAGTTATCTTTCAGCATATGGAATGATATCTCCCCTATCTGTGAGGTAAACAGCATATCCAGCTTATATTTGATAACTGCTCTTATCACTTTTATCCCTATATGCTTTTTCTCGTCAAGAAACTCATTATAATAAAAATCCTCGATATTTATATTGTCATCGTCCAACCTAAAAATAATGAAATACGGCGCCCTGCCAAAATGGTTGTGGACTTCAGAGTCCAGTCCCTTTATATCCTTGACCGGGATAATGGCCGAAATGGCTTTTTCTTTCACCGGCTCGATATGTACAAAAATAGACTCGACGTTTTCATGGTTCCTGGTTATATAATCTTCCACTTTATCGGCCAGTTCATGCGCTTTATACAAAGCAAGCGACGGACTGGTCATGATCTTGCACTCGACCATCTGAAAAGGGCCTGATTGACGTATCTTTATCTCACTGACACCTTTAACCCCGTATATTTTATTTACCTCTTCAGCAATCGACGATTGTAAGCCAGGTGACAGGTTAGCGTCCAATAATGCCAGTAAAGATGTCCAGATATTCTCTATCCCTAACTTGAAAATCAGCAGAGAGATCAGAATGATTATCGCCCCTTCTATGTGCGGAATTTTCCTGTATGCCAATAGTATGCCTGCCAGAACGACCAGGGATGTAAAGATATCCAAAAAAGATTCATTCGCGTTGGCTATCAGCGATTGGGAATTGATCGCTTTCCCGACACACCGTTCCCTTTTAGCGATAAAAAAGGCCGCTATAAGGGATATCGCACTCACCGCGATCGGCAAAACCGGGAACACATTTGTTTGCGCAATGTAAAAAAACTTATTAAGACCCTCCTTCAATATCCCGATTCCGGCCCACACTATAAACGCGCCTATTATCAAACTTACAAAGGTTTCGGCTTTATACAGCCCATAAGGAAATTTCGTGGTCTTCTTCCTTGAAGCCAGCCATAGACCGAACCCGGCGGCAAAAATAGCCAATAGATCGGCTCCGCTGTGAAAAGCATCCGCCATCAATATCTTTGAATCGCAAAAATAGCCTACAAGCCCCTTTGTTATGGCTAAAAGAAGAGTGACAAAAGCCGCGGCAAAAGCCGTTCTCTGGCCTCGTCGCAATCTTTTAGATTTATCCGGATTTTGTTCCATATATCAGTACACCTTCATTATTTTTCATCAGGAAACTTACGTGTCATAAACGACCCGCAACAGGGACATTTCATTTTGAAACATGGGACAGCCGGCTGATGGGGAATTTTTATCCCGCAACTTGGGCAAATACAAGTGGTGGGCGGCATCCCCGCACCGAACCCTCTGAATCCCCTGCCTCTTCCTCCTCCCCTTCTTCCTCCTCTTCCAAAACCAAACGGCATTTTATTCCTCCCAGCGATTGATTAAACCATTATAAAACTTATATTTTTCTCACATAGAAATTCTGGCGTCTATAACGCACTTTTAGCAGTTCGCCTTTTTTTATCAAACTCTCTACTATATCCCAATCGGCTCCGGCTTTATTTAAAAATTTTCCTAAAGCTTCTTCTTTCATCGGATGCACAGACGTGATGCTCAAAAGATCCCTCTTTACATCCCCGGTAAAAGCAAAAGCGTTCCCCTCATACCCTATAAGATATTCAGTATCTATGCCCCGTTCAACAAAAAGCTGATATGCCCTGTTGATAGCATTTTCGTCCGGCGGTTTTACCTCTTTTTCAGCCGGCGGGCGTGTGGGGATGGAAACATAACTTTTAGGGGATTTTAGCCCGGATATAAAATCCGCTGTTCTTTTTATCTCCTCCTCGCCATCATTAACGCCCTGAACCAACATGGTTTCCGTTGCCAGGGTTCCCTTAAACATATCTGAAAATTCTGATATTCCCCTCAATATATTATCAAGTTTTAAAGATTTATGCGGACGGTTTATTTTGCGCCATATATTTTCGCTGACAGCGTCGATCTTCACGGAAACCCAATCCGCCCGGCACAGATCGTCCCCGGCAGACCTTTCCCATACAAGAGAAGCATTTGTTATAACCGCGATCTTGATGCCAAACGGTTTAAGTTTTTCTATTTCCCTGCCAAGATTGATATCCAGAGTGGGCTCTCCATCCGGAACAAAAGTAAGAAAATCTATGGTTTCGCCTTTATCCCTGGCTTTAGAGATCTTCTCCCCTACTTCCCGCAGTATCTCATCCACCCGGTAGAACTCTTTTCTCTCTATCGTCATGTCGTGAGTCCGCCCCACCTGACAGTAAATACAGGAATATGTGCAGCTCTTTGGCGGAATATTGTTTATCCCCAAACTCTGTCCTAAGCGCCTTGAGGGAACCGGGCCAAACGCTATTAATTCTGATGTATTTTCCATATTATCTCAAACCTCCGTCGATCGTCCCATCCGGAAGCATGTTATCAGGATGATAAACGCCATCCTCTTCCATTTTTCTTCTTACACATCTCGGATTATCACGCCAACAATATTCCTCAACCCATTTTCTATCTAACTTTCCCTGTTCGTAAAACCGTTTAAGCGGGCAAACCGCGAACCATTTACAATCTTTCCTGTAATTCACCTATACCTCAAACTCTTTGCCGGCGGCTATTGTTATATAATCTCCGGCAAATCTTTTTTTGAACTCATTTAAAGCCACCTCCCCGCTACAATGAGCAGGACCGCACTTTATGAGTCCTAATGTTTCAAGCTGTCCGATAACGACGTTTATCTCTTCTTTTTGCTCGTTTTTTAAATGAAATCCGCCAAAAACGCAATACAGCTTTTCTTTTTTAAATTTCTCTTTCACTTTTTCTACGATCCTCACTACACCCGGGTGGGCACATCCTGTTATCACGGTAATCCCTTTTGCGGTTTTAACCGCTAATGCCTGCTCTTCTATTGGCTGCATTTTGTATTCACCCTGGATCCTCCCGGTTGCAAAAATATTTTCCTTTATTTCAATAAAATCATCAGGCTCTCTTAAATCCCCACTTAGATCTCTTACTTTCTTTTTAAATTCTTCACTAAACCCGGGACAAGCATAAACTTTAATGCCTTTTCTCTTTTTTAGCACTCCCCACAGCCCTCCGGTATGATCCCAATGATCATGAGATATTACCACAGCTTCCAGTTCATCCAGCCTGACTCCCATCTCCTTCATGTTAGACAGCAAACTTTCCCCATCTTCGCCTGTATCAAACAAAATGCTGTCATCAACCAGAACTGAAAAACCCCATCCTGTCAAAATACTTTTTTTCCCCGCATTGTTATCAAAAAGAATTTTAATATTCATCATTTTTTCAATAAATAATCCGCTATGGCTTTATATAAGGTACTTACAGCCAGGATAGAACAGTGCCTATCATTTTCCGGCAAGCCCTTCAATAGATCTATGACCTTTCTGGGGGAAACACCAAGAGCATCATCAATAGTTTTGCCTAATGCCAGCTGTGCGGTCATAGAGCCACAAATACGCGTTGCTAAACATCCTTCGGTATAAAATTTCACTTCTTCAATAATCCTATCTTTGACAACAAGATAAAATTCCATTTCATCCCCGCAGGGTCCTTTAAGATACGCGCTGCCCGTAGGATCGTTCATTCTTCCAAAGTGTTCCGTGTCTTTGGCCAGCTTTACAAGATGTTCCACATAAAGATCTTCGTCGTCATCCGTAACTATTTTATGCATATCGTTCATTTTTTTTCTTTTGAAACTTGCCAGCGGAACCCATTTTATTCTTAGCCAGCCTTGGTTCACTTTTACTTCTTACAGGTAACTTTGTTTCGCGTAAATATGCCTCAAAATCACCCATCTTTAATCTTTTACCCCCTCTGGTGCTATCAAGAATGTATTGCTTTCCGGGATCTAAACTCTTCATAAAATATTCCTCAGAAGAATAGCTGCTTACTAAATTGAGCCCTTTCCGGGTCAGAACAAAAACAGGAATCTTTTTTGAAAGCTGCAATATTGCTTTTTCACCCATTCTCTCACGCACGCTTTTCGAGGCGCAGCTCCAGACAATATCCGAATATTCTTCTATTTCCCGGATCTTTTCTTCTGCAGCCCCGGTGGTACAGATCGTTAATGAGGTTACGGACACCTTGTATTTTTCCTCCATCCTTTTCAGCTTTTGGAAATTTTCATCCATAAGCGCGTTTATCGTCACCGCTATATTTTTATATCCAAGTTCTGCCGCCTTTTCTACACCCTTTACCTGGTCTATCGCGGCATCCGGAAAAAGAATCTCACATCCAGCGTCTTCAAGTCGTTCTCTAGTCCGCCCGATAGGAGAAGTATAAAAAAGCCCGTTCATCCTGGCGCCAATCCCCTGTATTACGCCGGGCTTATCAACAATCACCGTTCCCGCGCCATCGCAAACTATTACCGCCGCGTCAATAATTCTTTTTCTCATAGCATACATTAAAATCTCTGACGCTCCGTACGGTATCGCTATACTGTCCCTGAAAAGCTCTCTGTTTTCCGTAAAAAAGCCGAATTGTGATATCTTACTTTCTACGATCTCCTTTATCTTTCTTTGAACTATTTCTGCGTCAAAGTCTTTTAATCGCTTTATTTCATCATATAAATGACCAGCAAGTGGACAATATTTCAGGTACGGCTTCGTGACCTTTAACACTTTTCCCCTCGACACTGTTACAAAGGAAGAATAAAACCTCAAAACATGAAGGTCGCCTAAAGTATCTTTGTCTATTTTAGCTTGGTTCAATAATTCCTTTACATCCATAATCACACTAATCCATAAGCCTTGTCACCAGGTTGCCCCATATAAGAAAAACCGCAATACCTATTAAACCTCCCACCCAAACCGGAACAGGGGGCACCGCAACCGATAATACAACCAGAACTAGTATTCCCCCTCCTGCTATTAACCACATCCACCTCATAAGGCATCCTTGATAAAATTTTTCATTTTGCTAATAATTTATTTTTTGCTCCCATGATAACACAAAATAATATCCCCCACTTTGCATCCAACATCTTTAGCAATAACCGGACACTTTGCCATGAACAGAAAAAACACCGATCTTTTCGCATTAGAAAGTGCCTCAAAATTGCCCTGCCCTTTGCTGATAACCATATCCGCTTTCCGGTACATAGATAAAAATTTTTTTGAGCACAAGGACAACACCGTACCCGGCGCGCCTGATCCGCTTGAGACTATCCGCGCTATTTTTTTAATACCGCAAACGACAGCGTCTTGCCTTAAAGCGTCGTTAATAACCGGTTTCTCTTTAACGGCATAAACGATTTGCTTGTCTTTATCCATACTTTTTATCTGCTCGATCAGTATCCGGTCAAAGACGACCTCACCGGCATTGTCCGCCAGGTACAGAATATTCTTCGCATGTCTTAAAACTTGTTTGAATCCGGCGTAATCAAATATGGTTTTGCTTTCCTTCTTAATGATCTTTTCCTCTTTATCCAATATTTTGACCAGTTCCGCGTCAACGTTCAGGGAATTTTTTACTCCGTAATCAATTATATTACCGGCAATAGCCAGCTCAACCGCAAATAATAATTTATCGCCGGCCGAAGCTATCTTCCGCGCCAACTTATCATAAATGCCCAGAGCGAGTTTATTGCTTCTTTTTTTCTCCTTTAAATAAGGATCGTTTTTACCGGTAATCTCGCTCACCAGAGCGTAAATAACTCTTCCTATCTCCGGCGGAGAAGACGTCAAAGAGATCTTCGGCAGGATCTTAGCCAATTCATCCAGTATCTTTTTTTGGGTCTTTGTACTCGCACCGGCCGTTCTTGCCGCCTCAAGAGCCTGTTTGAAAAAACATGGAATACAATCCAAATACGTCTTCATCCGTTCTTATTTTCCCCTTAAAAAGAAGCAGGGCAGGTACCCGTCGGGCAACTATCTCCCGAAGAACCGGCTTTGCCACCAGAGCTTCTCACACTGAATGATCCAAGAAGTTTTTCAATATTTTCGCTGCCGCATTTCTCGCATTTAAATTCCGGTTTTTCAGAAATTACCCCCACCAGTAGATCAAATTTATGGCCACAATCCTTACACGCATAACTATAAATAGGCACAACTACCACCCCCTGATTATTTATCAATTTTTAATACGAAAAAACTTCGGGCCTTCTTCCTCTGTCCATTTTCCAATCTCGATATTCATCTATTTGTGGGTCTTTTTCCCGCACAAGCTTGAAAGACCTTTTCGGCCGCCAACGCTATAGGTTCCATCCCCGGATCAGAGCGCCGCAACCGGAACATCCTATGACTACTATTCTGCCTGGTTTTTTCTGTGGTTTATGTTCTTTCATATCCGGATTGAAAACAGTTTCTATAACTCATATCATTTCTATAACGCAATCTTACCTATTATTTCTTCTATGATCTTCGCTGTCGGGGTGCCTTTCCGGAAATGAATGAAAGGCCGTCCCGAATCGCCGGATTTCACCATATCAATCTCAACCGGGATACTACCCAAAAATGGTACCGCCAGATCAAGAGCGGCTTTTTCCCCTCCGCCTCTGCCGAACAGGTCTATATCTTTCCCGCAATGCGGGCATGTAAAACCGCTCATGTTCTCGATAATACCCACAAAGGGGATCTTTAGTTGTTTCGCGAAACCTACGCTTTTCCTGGAATCCAGGATAGCCACGTCCTGCGGTGTAGTGACAATAACCGCTCCGTCTATATCCGGTATAAGCTGACAGACACTCAGGGGTTCATCGCCGGTGCCGGGAGGTGAGTCAATAATCAAATAATCGAGTTCACCCCAGTTAACATCAGCCAAAAGCTGTTTTATCGTTATCATCTTAAGGGGTCCCCGCCAGATGATAGGCTGGTCCTGGTCCCTTATCATCAAGGCAAGGCTTATCGCTTTTAAATTGTCACGCACCTTAACTGGCTCTATGCCCGCGTCGGAGGCCATAAGTCTTGTATCCTCTATACCCAGCATCTTAGCGATATTGGGGCCGTGAATGTCCACATCCAAAATCCCTGTTCTCTTACCCTTAATGGCCAACCCATATGCCAGATTAACCGCCACGGTAGTCTTCCCCACTCCGCCTTTTCCGCTGATAACAATCAGTCTGTTTTTTATCTTCGCTAAATTCTCTTCAAGACGTTTGTCCTGTTCCAGTTCTTTCGTGGATCTTTCCCGCATGATTTTCCCCTTTTCACCCAAATCAAAAACTGCTATATTCGATCAATTCACGGGCTAAACACGCCAAATAACTTTTTCGGGACACCTACCGCCAATGTGTCTCTCCCCATTTCAGCGAATTTGCGTGAGTCATCGCATCCGAACGATAAACTGAACTGTTCTTCTCTATAAGTCTTCGCGACAATACCGCCGCATATCGGCATCATGCTGGACAGGGATACGTCCAGACTATCACCATAATGATAGTTGTACACCTTCACCATTTCATGGACTTCCTGTGGAGCCATAAAAGACACTATAAGATCCGGTTCCCCTTCCGTGTTTAAGCCTATAAATTCAAATGGGGCTTCCAGCTGAGAAGACTTTGAAAACATGGATCTTAACGCTTTCATCGAAAGAAGATTTTTCTCTTTGCAGCTTTTCAAAATTTCATTTTTCCCGCCGGGTTTCCACCCCAAGGCGTATTGCGCGCCTTCACAGGCTATGCTGCCGGTGTCCAATAGCAGAGGGTATGTTATGGCCTTCTTTATCGCTTCGCAGAACCTTACCCCTTCGACCCTCTTTCCTTCTTTTAAATCGGGTTTCTCTTTATAAAATTTTACTTTGACCCAGTGCCTCCCGAATTTCTTCGAAAATTTCCAGTTAATACGATCCATGTGTTTCCCCCCTGCCGGTTTCTGGAATGACCCGGCGTTTTGTTTTCAGACATGTTTTACGTTCTGCGCCGCCAGAACCAAAGGATACATCGTTGGAGCGCTTGTCAGATAAGGGTGCGTAGCCATCTGCAGTGTTTCCAGCTCTGAAAGTGAAACCCTTTGCTGGATAGCCATGCCGATAATATTGATTATCTCACCGGCAGACATCCCCCCGGCTACCTGTCCTCCCATTATGATCCCTGACTGTTTTGAAAAGATCAGTTTAACTTTAATCTTTTTGACATCCGGCATAGCGGCAGGATGTTTATCCATCACCTCGGCACTGCCCACAACGATCTCAAAACCTTCTTTTTTAGCCGTACCTTCGGTCAAGCCGGCCGATCCAAGGACCAATCCATCAACATACGTCGAATATATAGCTATTGTTCCCTTATTCTCGCGCACGACTTTTAGCTGATAAAGATTGGCTCCGGCGATCCTCGCTTCCGCTGTCGCGGTTGAAGCGAGCATTACCGGGGTGTCCTTACGCGTGTAAAAATCCCTTTTCCCGGCACAATCCCCTACGGCAAAAATATCCGGATCCACGGACCTCATATACTCATCCACCCAGATGCCTTTGCCTTTGCCCAGGTCCAACCCGGCATTGACCGCTAATTTTGTATTAGGAAGCGCTCCGATACCTAAAATAACAGAGTCAATGGGTATTTTTTTACCATTTGATAATCGCGCTCCCTCCACCTTTTTATCTCCCGTGAATTCTTCAACACGGATATTTGTAAGAATATTTACCCCTTTCGCCTTCAGTTTATCTTTTGCTAAACTTGAAAATTCCGGGTCGAAAGAATTTGCCAATATATCGGGTAGCATTTCCACCAGGTAAACATTTAATCCCTGGATTTGAGAAAGCTCGTCAGCGAACTCTACTCCTATAAAACCTCCTCCTACTATCAGGATATTTTTCGCTTTTTTAACATTCTTTATGGACTTTTTCAAAAAATCCATATCTTTATGGATCGGATAAACCCCCTTTTTGCCGATACCCGGGATCGGGGGCACGATCGGAGCAGAACCGGTCGCTAGTATTAATTTCCCATAGTCGTAAATATTGCCGCTTTTTGTTTCAACGGTTTTTTTGTCCCTATTTACCTTTTCAACTTGGTCTACAATCACTTCTATCCCGTTCTCTTCTAAAGCATTTGTCCCCAGTTTGTTCTCGTCGGGGCTTTTCAAACTTGCAAACATATAAGGTATCCCGCAGGGAACAACACCTTTTTCTATATTTTTCATCACGGTTATTTTCTTACCCGGGTAATATTTCCGCGCCGTAACAGCACATACTATCCCCGCGGGTCCCGCTCCGATTATTAAAATATCCGTTTTTCCATCCATATTAGCTCTCCTTTGAAAATTGACTATTTCCAAGATAGAGTTACATACCTGACCCTGAAGACAAAGTCTTATAGACATACTCTATCGGGAAAATAATGACTTGAAAGGCTATTCTTATTCCTTAACCATCTCCGCGCCGCATTTAGGACATTTTACATTATAACAAGGCACTCCCGCCTGGTGAGGCACGCTTAACTTGCATTTAGGGCACAAACAATTTCCTCCCGGGCCTGATCCCGGAAGGTTGCCGCCCATTCTGCCCCTGCCGCCGCCTCTGCCCATACCTCTTCCTGTTCCCGGCCCTCCTCCTAACGGACCTGTTCCGTTTCCACCCGGCATTTTAATACCTCCTTCTTAACAAACCGTGATCGCCTCTGTCGGGCACTGCGTCTCACAAGCCTGGCACCCGATACATTCTTCACTAATCACTGCTTTATTTTTTTCGATTTTTATCGCGTTAACCGGACATATATCCACGCAAGCGCTGCATCCGGTACATTTATCAGCATCCACTTTAGCTATCATGGCTTTTCTCCTCCCTGGCTATCAACCCATTCCAAATTTTGAGTCAACACTGGGGTCGCCGGCTGGTTTTAATCCGCCGCTTTTATACTTTTCAATCGCTTCTTTCACGCTGCCAGAAACACCGGTAATTATATCTATCCCAGCCGCCTGCAGGGTCCGAAAGGCATTGGGCCCTACATTCCCGGTCAAAACAGCTTTAACCTGTTTTTCAGATATAAGCTGTCCCGACTGAACCCCTACCCCGCCCATCCCGCTTACATTCGGATTCTGGATCGCCTCAATCTCCGATGTCTCCGTATCGACAATTATAAAATACGGGCACCTTCCGAATCTCGAATCCACCTGGGCGTCCAGGTTATCCCCCTGTGAAGTAACGCATATCTTCATTCTATTTTCCTCCTATTCTAGTGATCGTTCTCAGAATGATCGCATTCGGTCTTATCCAGCCCGTAACCTTTCCCGGCACCGGGTTTACATAGACTTTCGCCGCCCTCAAGTGTCCCATTCACAATTTTATCTAGCACTTCATTTATTGTGCCGCTGATCCCGACCACCGTTTCGATATTCTGCCCGGCAAACAAGTGAACCGCGTTTTGCCCCATTCCTCCGGCAATAATACAGTTAACTCCTTTCTCATGCAGAAACTGCGGCAGGAATCCGGGATGATGACCCGGATTGCTTATTTCTTCTTTATGTAACACTTTGCCGTCTTCGATATCGACGATAGTAAAAGCCGGACACCTCCCGAAATGAGCGGATACAGTCCCACCATCTGTAGAAATCGCTATTCGCATGTTTTTCCTCCATACTTAGCAAGAAATATGCAGGGGGTAAAAATTTACCCCCTGCATATTTCTTTATTCTTTTTCTTCTTGGCCTTGAGCTTTCTCCAAGGTACTGATACGGTTCTGGATATCTTCCAGTTCCTGTTTAAGAGCTTCGGCTTCCCCCTTTAACATATCCTTTTCCTCTTCAGCTGTCGGCTCAGGAGGGTACGGATACGGTTCACTATAAGCAGGATACCCGTATGCGGCTCTCTGCCATCCCGGCATACCTGTGGCATAATAACAGTTCCGCCATCCTCGGCCGCCGCCGCGGCCTCTTCCGTAAGCGGACCAGCCTCTGCCACGTCCCCAGAAACCCCCTCCGGATACAGGGTTCATGTAACCGGGAACAGCATAACCGGCGCAATATCCGGCACCTCTACCAGTTCTTGGACCTAAGCCCAAAGGACCTGTTCTGTCACCACCCGGCATAACACACCTCCTTTCAATGAGCCATAACTTACGGAGCAACAGCGAACGTAAGTTGTATGGCCGAATTGATCCGCCGCAGCCAAATAACATAAATTAATTTGGCGAAGGCGGACACTTTATTTTTTGCCTCTGCACTTATCACATAAGCCATAAAACTGGATTATGTGGTTTTTAATATCAAAACTGTACTTTTTAGAAAGTCCCTTTTCCGCACGTTTTAAAAATTCCATTTCTTCATCGATGAAATCAGTATATTGAATAATCCTTTTACAGCTCGTACAGATCAAGTGGTGATGATGTTCCCTCTCAGGCCCCTCTATAAGTTCGTATCTGGCCCTACCGTCACCAAAATCGAATTTTACAATCAATCCCATCTCTGTGAGAAGCTCCAAAGTCCGATAAACCGTTGTAAGCCCCACATTGGGATATGTCCTGTGGACTTTCATATATATGTCTTCGGCACTAAGATGTTTATCTGTGCTACTCAAAACTTCCATTATGGCTTGCCTTGGTACGGTCATCCTGTATCCGCACCCTCTGAACCTTCTGCCCCATCCCGGGGACATCATCCCTCTTCTAACCGGCATAATAAACCACCTTTCTTATTGAAAATGGTTTCCATTATCAATTATACCTGTTCATTCCCTTTCTGTCAAGAAAATATACACCTTTTTTACCCATGCACCAGAAGGCCACGCCCGTGAGGGCGTGGACGAATGGCCTTCGGTGCAGTCTTTCCGCTTGACGGAAAGACTGAAACTGTGGATGCCATGGGCGTTAGCCCATGGAGCTTCACTGCAGCAATATCTGCTAAAGTTCACAACCAGCTCAAAATCACATAAGTAACAAAAAAGCAGTTAATACTGTTTTTGTGAACTTAAATATGGTAAGTTCACAGCTCTAACAGAATCAACTGCTTAAAAATACAGGGCGCAGTCAGTCAGGAGATTTATATCGGATACTCTTCCATAAATCCAATACTTTCAAAGACTTACGCGATTAAGCCCCCTTCTTTAATGCACAGAACTTAAAAATCTATATAGCTCCTATTCTCCCTGTTTATTCGATTAGTTATTTCAAAACGGTCATAAAATCTTTGCTACTTGTTTTTAGACGCCAATTGTTCTGCGACATCTTTTACCCACTTGTTATCTTCGCCCGTCCCCCAGTAAAGTGTTCTGTGCGGGAAAGGAATTTCAATATTAAGTTCGTCAAATCGATTCTTTAAGCGTCTCCTGAACTCCCGCATAACTTCCCATTGTTTGATGGGAAGCGTTTTCATCCTGAATTTAATTATTACGGCGGAATCAGCAAAATCATCGACTCCCAGCATCTCAACATCGCCGAGGATAAGTCTTCCGAAATGCTTGTCAGCTCTCATCTCTTTGCCGATTTCTTTGATTATGTCCATTACCCTGTCTACGTTCTCTTTATATGCGACCCCTATATCCAGAAGCGCCTGCGCGTATTCCCTCGTAAAATTAACAACTGTTTTTATTTCACCGTTCGGAATAATAATAACCCTCCCGTGAAGGTCTCTTAAGGTTGTAATCCTTAGATTTATATCCTCGACCAGCCCGCCATATTCACCGATTTTTATTACATCGTTGATGCGATACTGGCCTTCTATCAGGATAAAAAGCCCGTTAATTAAATCTCGTATAAGATACTGGCCGCCAAAACCGAAAGCCAAGCCGATAATACCGGCACCGGCTAAAAGCGGCGCTACATTTAAACCGTGGTTTTCCAGAACCATGTAAACAATAACACAGGCGATTATGATGCTTCCGAGCCAATTAAAAAGCTTGCTCAGGGTTTTCATCCTTAAGATCATTTCAGTTTCACGGATCGCATCTTTCCTGGTCAGCAAGTTTTCTAATTTCTTAAGGCCTAATCTCATCAACAAGAACAAAAATAAACCTATAAAAATGATAGCAACTGACATAAGTGCCTTTTCAAGAAAACTTCTCTTCGCAGTCTTTTGCATTTTTATTTCCTGCAGCAATTTGGCCAATTCGTCGATCTTCTCTTGTTGGCCTGTCGCCTTGACCTTGGCCAGCTCTTTTGCTATATTTTCCTCTTTTTTCTCGAGCTCTTTTATTTCATCTGCGACTTTATCCTTAGTGCTTATTTCGGTCTGAGCAAACACATCTGCAGCAATTAACACATTGATCAGAAAAACTCCAAGCCCGATTAAAAAAACAGCTCTTTTTATATTTGTTTTCATTGTAATCCTTCCAAATTTTATTTATTCCGAGCAGTCATTACGGCAAGAAAGTCCGCTAGAACCCTTTTATACATAGTACTCCCTTTCTTTTATCTGCTCTGCAGCTTACCTGTCATATTTGTCACCAGATCTTTCCTGAGATACGGAGAGGAACTCTTTATCTCGGCGGATTTAAGGATCTTTAGAACCGTTTTCTCCGCTTTCCCTCCTATGGGCACTTCCTCCGCCTTGGAATTGCCCGGATGCGTGGCGCCTATATATAGATGGCGGCTATCTGCAGGCACTTTTATCCTTCCGTCCAGACAGAAAGGAACGCTTACTCCTCTGGAGTCCTCCACCACGATACCGACAGTCCCTCCGTCTTTATACATCATTGTCTGGACAATCTCAAAAGGCGGATATAACTTTATAGTCTTGCCGGGCAGATCTATCTGCACCTCGTCCTGCCCGAAAGCAATCAGAGCAGGTGTATGCATAACGCCGAAAACAATGACTACGGCCAGAACGAAGTTCTTGAATAAGCTCTTTTTCATAATCCCTCCTATTTTTATTAACCGCCCCAAAGCACGGCTTTCTTCTCCGGTTTAGCGGGAAACATATCCGGTTTCTCCCGATTCATCATCATACCGGAGAGGATCCTTCTCCTATTGTTGAGCTGCTCTTTAAGAAGCTCATTCCGGCAATTGCCTATCATCCAATCGAGCTCTAGTACGGCCTGTTTGTACTTCTGCTGCTGTTCGTAAATAAAGGAAAGGAACGTGCGCTCAGCCCACTTACTTGATATTTTTTTCACCTCGCCTATCGCAGACCCGTATTGCTCCCGTCTTAAATATTCGTCAGCTTTTTTCTTTAAAGCCATGTCAGTCCCGGAAAGCGCCATTTCTTCCCCTGTAACGGGATCCTGCGGCATTGGCAGATCCAGTTTGGCATAAACGGGAATTTTTTCTTTGATGACAAGATCCTTTTGCGCATAAGCTGCGCCTGTAATGCAGGCTACCACAACAACGAAAATCAAGATTTTTTTCAGCATACATCTCTCCTTGAACCTATACGGTTTTTTTTAAAAACGATACGGCCGACATTCAATAAAAAACCCGGGTCTTTATTTTAGGACCGGACACCTAATCGGCTATTCCCGAGCAATATCTTAGCCAAGCTCCAGGCGATGGAAAAAGTAATTATAACCCCTAATAGTCCGGCGATACCGGTAGCCAGCATCTCATTGTTAATTGATGGAACGGTATAATCCGCCAGGGGGCTCACAAACGAAGGGGCCGCTTCGTGAAGAAACCGGTATTTTTCAGCCACCCATTCCAGCCCATCCGGCAGTCCGCTTGCAAAGGGACTAAGCATTGCAGCGATAATACCGGAAGCGACCAAAGGCACCGTAACGGATCTTTTCGGGGAAGCACTGATTGGTCCCGCGGAAAGAACAAAACATACCGCTACAGTAATAAGCCCCTCTCCTATTCCTATAAGAGCGTGTGTCGCGAGCATTGCCCCCGCCACCTTATGAAAAGCAATGGTCCCTGAAACAGCCAGTTCAATACTGCATGCCAAAGCGGCCAGCATCACCGACAGCCACGCGGTAAGGCCCAGCCCGACCGCGTACCGGCCAGACCTTGCGGGGAATCTCTTAACAAGATATGAATTTATTAATCCTCCCAGTCCGGCACCTATGATAGCCATGTTTAAAATGTTCGCCCCCAGTACAGTAAAACCTCCATCGGAAAAGACCAGGCACTGTACGGTCACGACAAGCGCTATCGAAAGTATCCCGAACGGTATCCCCAAGAGGGATACCGCAAGCACGGCGCCTAATAAGTGTCCCGAGGTCCCGTCCTTTATCGGGAAGTTCATCATCTGCCCCGCAAAAACAAGAGCCGTGATCGCCCCGAACCTTGCAGCGGTAGGTTTGTGCTGCGACCAGAACGCCCTTAAAGCCGCGGCGGCGCACCCGAGAACACCGACTAAAGCAGTAACGGGGCATACCGCTCCATGTAACATCGAGCTTGGAATATGCATGTTCTACCTCCTTCTTAAATATTTCATTTCCGCCTGTATATTATAAATCAATATGCCCTCTAATTCCATAAACAAAAATCGCACCCGAATCCTCTCCTAAAGCAGTCCCCCCGCCGTTAGGTTCCCAAATGATCTGCATGTCAGGCGTAAGAGTAAGGTGATCGTTCACCTTGAAAGAATAATAGGCTTCAAGATGGGTTTCAGATTCGTTAAACTCGTTCATGCACCTGTACTCTTTACCGGGTATCGCCTGCCCCACTGCTACGGCTAGAATGTCTTCTTCCCTATTCCAGTATTTTCCGGTCATCCGGCCGCCGGCCGACCAATCGTATCCAAGGTCACTTTTTGTCGAATCCACCCATCCGAAACGGCCGAATATACCATAGACATCTGTTATCATCTGATCGCAGCTTAACCCGAAACCGATATTCCCCCTTTTAAAATCAGTCGTATCCATTACTTTAGCATGGGAAGCTCCATTGTACCAGAAATATACCCTATAGTTTCCCCTCCACATCTCTTCGTCATAATCAAACGCCCTGGCCGGCATGAAATTTAACTGCGCGGCGATAAAAGGATTGTCAAACAGGTTCTCCCAATCCCCGTTTTCATCCATATAGATCGCTACCATGTCTATGAACCTTAGCGCCTGCGGGGACAAATAAATCCTTCCGCCAAACGCATTATCATCCGGCCAGTCAATGACAGACGAATTGCGGAAAATATGCCCCAGAAACTGTGTGTTTTCATCATTCGCATATTCATTGGTATCGATATACCCTGAGGCATCTATTTTCCCTCCTGTTATCGTAAGCTGGCCGTCGAAAAGATACTGCTCGTACCATGCTTCCGTGATATCGACGTGAGCATTCGTCTCCCCCGCGTCTCTGTTGACATTACTGAAAACGCTCAGGTCCCCCTCTATCGTGTCGCCCTGCCCCGCTTCCATGTGAACAAAAGCCATGCCATAGCCGTCAAAGGTTTTAGCTACCGCCAGGTCGACGGAATATGACCCGTCAAACCTTGAATCCTCGCCATCCGTGGCCGCGGCATTATTCGCATCCGGAGTGCCCTGTCCCACAAACGTAGCTTCAACTCCGATATCAAAGCCCGCCACTTTGTGCATCTTGTCCAACTCATGCTCCAGACGAACAGAGATGTCGCGGAGTGTTTCCTGTTCGACTGCCTCGATACTTTTATCCATCCGTTCCTCCTGGCCGGAGACTTTCCTCTCAAGCTCGTCTATCCTCTCATTCTGCCTCTCGATTACCGCTTTAAGCGCTTTTATTTCCGTCATAAGCTCCTCATTTGACGGTGCGTCAGCGCCATGGGCCCTTCCTCCTGCGAAAAAAAATACTGCTAAAAGCAAAAAAAAGATATGTGAGTCTCTTGCACGCATGACATTTCCTTTCTTTGTGTTATTAATTTTTGTTTCGTGTTACTGAAAATGAAAAATTTTTAGGCGATGCCGCTGCCCGTAGTTGCCATGCTCAACTGGCCAAACTTGACGCCCTTGGCGGATTTCAGCCTGTTGGCCAGGCCAGTTATTTCGTTCGGCGAGCCTTTAACGATAATTATCTCAAGGCAGTTATTATGGTCTAAATGAATATGTTGCCCGGATATTATCAGGGCATGGTGGTCATGCTGGATATCAGTAAGGACATTCAAGAGGTCTCTCTTGTGATGATCATATACAAGGGTTATAGCTCCGGCTACATTTTTACCGCTTTTCCATTCAGTTTTTATCAGCTTTTCCCTTATAATATCCCGGAAAGCCTCTGAACGATTCGGATAGTTTTCGCTTTTGATCAGCTTGTCGAACTTGCCAAGCAAATCCTTTTCCAGAGACACGCCAAAACGCACTAATTTCTTCATAAGTAACCTCGTATTTGTGTTACGAATCGTAAAATAGTAACATGCGCCGCCTGGTGTGTCAAATAAAAAATTAATGATGCGAATCGCATAATGAGTAACAGGATCGAAAGGATCTAAAGATTAGGATTTTAAGCGGGGGAGATAAAACTTAGGCGATTCAGAGGCACCAAAATGTCTAAATATTTACCGCTTAAGTCATATCTTCTTATAAAAAGTATAGCAGCAGAACATTTAACGGTACATAATAAATATGTATTAGGAATTCGCCCAATATATACAATTACTTACGCGGCGTAGCAACCGAATAAAGACCTGAGCCAGCAAAGTATATAGCTGAGCCAGGAACAGATGCCGACAGCTTGCCAAAAAACTATTGTTTTCCTCATCCTTCCCCCTTAGTGTTAAATTCCGGCTCCAAGCTTTCCTGTTGAACATTCGGTCTATATTTGCCATTACTGAACAGAGCAGCCGAACAAAGACCTGAGCCAGCAGAGTATGTAACTGAGGAACGAACAGAGACTATAGCTCATTACCATTAAACCTGCAATACTTATCACCTTTGTTTTCTTCATCTCTTTCTCCTTTAGCTTGTCCTCGGTTTTAAGTTTCGCTGCTCTCTTGCTTAATAGCGACAACCCAATAAAGACATAATCCAGCTTAGTATATAACTGAGCCAGGAACAGGGACCGAAATATGCTGCTATCAAAACGATTTTTTTAAAATCGTCGATTTTCGCATTTTTCTTCCTT
This sequence comes from uncultured Planctomycetia bacterium, assembly GCA_964527555.1. Classification (GTDB taxonomy): domain Bacteria; phylum Omnitrophota; class Gorgyraeia; order Tantalellales; family Tantalellaceae; genus CAZGOG01. The sequence goes on from CAZGOG010000013.1 coordinate 32,217, forward strand.
TCTGGATCATGTCTCCTTCAGCAAGTCTCGCCGCTCGCTTGTGCTAATAACGGCAGCCTAATAAAGACATGATCAGGCTTATAATGTAGCTAAGCCAGGAACATAGGCCCATACTTGCCACGACTAAAACTGTTCTGCGGAAAGCGCATGTTCTCTTCATTGTTTTCTCCTTACTCCTTTTACTTTTTTTGAGTTTATGGTTATCTAGTAGTGAATATATCATAATACATCGAAAAGTCAAGAAAGGTATGTTTACTTGTTATACCACACAACATGTAGCATAATTCATCCGGCATACCCACTCAAACTGGAATATATTGATTTCGACTCGCTGATAATAAACTCCATATCTTCGCTTACTCCTTTACCTACTTTTATCAGAAACGACGCTATGCTCATATTCCCGCGAAGTTTGAAGAGTTGGACCCGCCGATCAGGCCCTTTTACTGTACCACGCGTAAAATCTGTATAGGTCTTTATAAAATTATTTTCGGTATATTGTTCCAGCACATGCGGCGTATCATGGAACTGGTATGCCAGCTGGGAGATAAAATACCCGACATCAAATTCAGGCGGCATAAAAATGGAGTTGTCGAAATCTATCACAGAGATGAAAAGCGTGCTTATGTCACGCATCCTGTCCTGGCCGATTATGACGTTCTTGGGATGATAATCGCCATGACACTGTACAAAGACGTCCTGCTCACTTAAAAAAATCCGTTTCTCCTCTTCTCTCAAGAGGGCTAAGAACTTTTCTGCTTTGCCAAGATAGGGACTGTTCGTAGAGCTGAAAGCCCTGAGGTAGGAATCAAACCTCTTCTCCTCACGTTTGAGAGAGCTTTCAAGACTTTCCGTTCTGAGCTTCAATAGGTGCAGTTTTGCGAGCCACTCCGCGGACAGATTGAAATACACCGAGCCTATTTCCGGAGCCACATAAGCAAGCGTATCGAAAAGTATGTCGCCCCTCTGCCCTTCTTCAATTATCAGTCTACTGGTCTCATTGACATCAAGGGTCTTCGGCACACGGTATTTCCCGGCGCCGAACCCGCTACTATACAGCTTTTCTCTGATGGCGAAAGACTTTTTTGCCGTCTGCCATTTTTTCTCGTCATAGAACTGTTTGGTTATTAGCCGGTTGCGTACCTCATCAGTGCCCTTGGTACCCATTATTATCTCCGTAAGAACGACATTGCTCCCGGATTTTGGTATCTCTTTTACGAACGGAATACACCGGCCGCGTTTCACCTCTAGAGCAAACTCTTTGATGTTAGTTACGGGGTGGAGAACCTGCGTGGAGAAAATAGCCACGTCCTTCGAATCATGGGCATCGGTCCCGGCAAGTGCGGTAAACTTGTATTCATGCCAGAGCTTAAGCCCCAGATAATTTTCCATGGGCGTTTGATTTATATTGAATATTTCAACGGCATCTAAAAGCGGGTTTGTAAGTTCCTCCCTGGACGGCACTTTCCCGCCCCGGAAAGGATGCGCCCATACCAGAGCCGCTTCGGGAAAACGCTGCCGTAAGTCCGTCAAAGCCGTACCTTTTCCGGCCGTCTCATCCGCCCCGTAGACGAGAACATGCCCTATATCGGTCTCAACCTCCTGTGCCGCTAATATAACGAAGGAATTATCGATCTCGCTTTTTTCCCTCAGGGCGTCGATCTCCTCCCCGGACCACTGATAATGATGTTCTGTGATGATGACGCCCTGCGCGCCTTTTTTGCGGGCCTGCCTGACGATCGCGACAGGGTCAGCTATACTGCAATCAGAATGCACTGAAGAATGTGCGTGTATTTCTACTATCATCTTTCCCCTCTTTTAAAGAAAAAACGTCACTCTTCCGGATCGAGACTATCGTATAGCTAACGGATATCTTGTTCCCTTTCACACTTATTAGCAATAGTTGTCACAAGATATCCTATCAGCATCCCGAGAAGGGATCCCGCTAATATGTCGCTTGGATAGTGAACGCCGACATAAGGGCGGGAAAGTGCGACAAGGATTGCCGCGATGAAAACAGGGTAACGCACTCTTGGATAACGCATGGCAATAACCGCCGCAAGGCAGAATGAGGTCGTAGCATGCCCCGAAGGGAAGCTAAATCCCCCATGAGGTCCAAGTAGAAGCCTCACGCCCTCGAGCGTCTCGAAAGGTCTCGGCTTTTTGACGAAAAGTTTGACGGCCTTGTAGGCATATTTTGAGATCACAAATGAAGAAAGAAGAATAAGTACTGTGAACCTCATATATCTCTTGCCCGCCAAAAGAGCAACCGCCCCAATCAGGACGATGACAAGCTCTCCCGGGATCTGCATGAAAAACTTTATCACCGCATCACAAACCGGGTTCGCAAGCTTATCATTGAAAAAAAAGAATATCGCCTCATTGATACTTGAAAACACAATAATTCAGATTATACCCTTTCTTGAAAAATTCTGCATCTTTTTTATCCCCAATAAGTATGTCATTCGCCGCCCGTCAAAAACGCAATAATATAACATATCTCAAGGGGGACCCTGACAAGGCGTTCGGTTCCCGCAAAAATCCGCATGAGACAGACAACGATAGCGGCAAGTGCTTTATACTTAAGCGCCTCATACGCTAATTCCACTAAGAAAGAGCCGTATCTGCCTTCTGATCAATTTCCTGCCCCAGCAGAACGGCCCGCTAAACAGCCCGTTGAAAACGCCGCCTGCAGATTAAATCCTCCCGAATCCCCATCAATATCGATCATTTCGCCGGCAAAATACAGCCCTTTTACCTTTTTCGACTCCATTGTTCTGGGGTCGATGTCTTTTATCGATACGCCTCCGCGCGTTATCTGCGCTTTTTCAAACGAGGCACTTTTAGAAACATCGAACTTCAAAACTTTAATAAGCCCCGCTATTTGTTTTCTTTCCCCTGCTGTTACCTGATTCGCCTTCTTGTCCGGAGAAACTTTCGCCTTTTCCAAAAGAACCCCTGCAAGCCGCACGGGCACCAGTGCCTTCAAAAGATTCTTTAAACTCTTGCCCGGGGACTTTGATAATTCATACAGCAGCAGCCCGTCGACTTCATCCAGACGTTTTGACGGCATAATATCTATTTCCACGGAGACCCTCTTCCCTGCGCTCATCGCGTCTACCACCTCCGCGCTGGATGAAAGCGTCGCAGGGCCGCTTATTCCATCTCTGGTAAAAAGCAAACTGCCTTGCCGTGACGCCACTTTAGTCTTACCGGATTTAAAAGTCAGCTTCACCCCATCGAGTGACAAACCTTCCAGGGTCTTCGGATAGGGGCCTTCCAGAATCAGAGGGACAAGACCGGGCCTTAAAGCGACTATTTCGTGCCCCGTTCTTTCAGCCATTTTTATCCCGTCACCGGTTGATCCTGTCGTCCTGTAGGAAAGGCCTCCCGCGGCAAGAACAGCTTTTTCTGCCCCTATCATACTCCCATCCGTGCATATGACTCCCCTAACCGCACCTTGCCCCAAAAGCACCTTTTTAACGCCCTTGCCCATCATGAGCCTGACATCGAGACGCTCCAGTTCTTTTCTAAGCACATCAAGCACGCTTGATGCTTTGTCTGAAGAGGGGAACACGCATCCATCCTCTTCTATCTTGACTCCCAGCCCCCTTTTAGCAAAAAAACGTAAAAGCTCATTATTGTCAAACGCCTTAAATGCATCCCGCAAAAAACTTCCTGTCTTAGAAAAATGACCGGTTAGTTCTTTCGTATCGCATATGTTTGTAAAGTTACAGCGTCCGCCCCCGGTCAAAAGAAGCTTCCTGCCAAGCGAAGCGTTCTTTTCAATAAGAGTTACACTCTTCCCAGGAGAAGCAGCAGCTATTGCTGCCATCATGCCGGCAGGCCCGCCGCCAATAACTATAACCATTTTTTTACTTATTTGCATTTTGGCGAAAAATTACACACGAAAACAGTCATATTGACAGGAAAATAATGGCCCCTCTAAATCCACCAGTTCCAGAAGTTCTTTTATCCTTCCAGGAAGCAGCTTCTTATCAAGCCCGAAAATATTGCCATACATTGTCAGAAGTTCACTGGGGGTAAGCCAGTTATAATAATAAGCTGTTTCCGGCATGTACCCGATCAGCCTGCGAGGATCGGCTCCTGAGGGGCTTTCACCAAAAACGGCGATTTCTCCTTTACTTGAGATTAAAATACCCAACAGGAGCTTGATCGTAGTGGTTTTCCCGGCACCATTTGGCCCTATAAAGCCAAATATTTCGCCCTTATATACACTTAAGTCAACTCCCTTAAGGGCTTCTACCTTTTTCTTGCCGGTTCCATACGTATAAAGAAGATCTCTGGTAACAAGGATCTCTTGCTGCATAAGAAAACACCTCTTGCTATATATTTACCTGTAAAGTGCAGTTAATGCAAGGGAGGGCCCTTTATTTTCTTAAAGCTATATTGCCTCTGGTACCTGTATTTCTGAAACCTTTTTCAATATGATATGCGGCATTTTGTCTCTCGCCTGGGGCGTAACTTCCATTATCTCAATATCCCGTCTTTTTTTCACCTCAAGTATAAAATCCGACCCGCCAAACGTTATAGTGCCGATAACGATATTGGGTGCATCGAGAGCGGTCTTTGCAGCTTTTTTGAAGACTTCGGAAAAACACTCCATCTTGCCGATTTCATCGAGTATGATGATATTCTTATCCCGTGGGGTAATGGAAGGCGCCGCTATATTCTCTATGTTCTCGATGCTCACGCCGTATCTTCTTATGTGGAATTCCGACTCTATGTCCTCGTGAGCAAGATATCCGCCCTTACCGTCAAGGGTCTTCATCAAAAAGCCCACTCTCCTGCCTTCTATCCTTTCCTCTTCAGTATAAAAACCGTTGGCGGGAATCTTCAGCCCTTCGATTACTTTCTTTATAACTGTGGTTTTGCCGGAGGAAGGCGCGCCTGTTAAAAAAATATTTTTCTTCATAGCATCGGTATCACTATGTATTTTAAACCCTAATATACCATAAACCTCTAATATCAGCAAAATCCTTACTACTATCCCCTTTTCCCCTCTCAATGTGATACAATATCGTCTATGCATATCAAAATACAAAAAATCATATATCCCGGGAAAAGCCTGTCGCGCTCCCGTGAAAAGGTCGTCATGACAGACGAAGGTATCCCCGGTGAAGTCGTGGAAGTGGAAGTACTGAAAGAAAAGAAGAACTACACTGAGGCGAAAACGCTTAAAGTGCTCGAAAGCTCCCCCCACAGGAAAGAACCACGCTGCGGCCACTATAAAACCTGTTCTCCGTATCAATATATAGATTACGAACTCCAGGCTATGATAAAGAAAGAACAGGTAAGTGAGATGCTTTCGCATAACCTGAAGCTGACCGGCATCGATCCCGTGTTCAGGCCTTCACCGGATAAGTGGCATTACCGCAACAAGATACACCTCCACATAATCCGGACGGCCACTTCCGCAAACGCCGCATACCATGTACCGGGCACACATGATGAGTTTATACGGGTCACAGAATGCTTTCTTGTCTCGGAAACGGTAAATAGCCTCATTAAATCTGTCGTCGAGATAATATCATCAGGCGGTATCGATTTTGTCGAAGAGATAGAGATACGGGAAAAATCCACCCGCGATAAAATCCTCCTTATCATGTACGGCAATCGAAAGACGGATACAGACGCACTCAGAGAGAGTTTTAAGCCCCTGGGAAACGCCTATCCCCTATGCGGCATCGTATACATAAACAGGAGACGTCGCCTGAGCCATATCGTATCGGGTAGCGACTTCCTTGAGGAGAATATCGACGGGCTAAAGTTCTTTATAGGGGCTCGCTCTTTTTTCCAGATAAACATCCCGGCCCTAGAAATCCTTATAAAGGACATGAAGAAACTTGCCTTCCCCGGAGAAGTGAAAACGTTGGCTGACTTTTATTGCGGCGTCGGGACCTTCGGCATGCTTCTCGCCTCCAAGGTGTCGCATGTGATAGGGGTGGAACCTTCCGGAGACAATACTTTCTTCCTCAAAAAAAACATACTTGCGAACAATATAAAAAACTTCTCGATCCATAAGGGCACTTCGGAACAGTGGGCTGGACGCATCCTTAAAGAAAAAATCGATCTTGTCATCCTAGACCCGCCCAGAGTCGGCCTTACCGATACTGTCGCTCGTGCGCTTTCCGGGAAGCCCGTACCTCATCTTGCGTACATTTCATGTAACCCTTCAACGCTGATGCGGGATCTAAAGATACTTCTGGGGTCATACAAGCTGAAGCATATCTATATCTATGACTTTTTCCCGCATACACCGCATATAGAAACGCTTGCTGTCCTGGAACGGTGAGTGTCCGCGCCTCTATCGTTCTCCGCCTTCAACCATCGGCACGAATCTTACGGGCAGCAAAGCTCTCCGCTCAAAACCTTCCCCGGTTCTAGTTATAAGATAAAGCTCCTGAAAAATAGAACCTATGGGGACTACCATCCGTCCGCCTGTTTTCAGCTGTTTAACCAGCTCCTCCGGGATCGCAGGCGGCGCGGCGGTGACGATTATGGCATCAAATGGCGCATACTCAGGCCACCCCTTGTACCCATCGCCCCATTTCACCTTTACATTAGTGTACCCCAATCTAAGAAGTCTGGTCCGTGCTTCTTCCGCTAACGGTTCAATTATCTCGATTGAAAACACCTCTTTAACTATCTCGGCAAGAACGGCAGCCTGATAACCGGATCCCGTGCCTATTTCAAGCACTCTATCCGTAGGTTTTAAACCCGCCGCTTCCGTCATGTAAGCAACGATATAAGGCTGCGAGATCGTCTGCCCGTATCCTATCGAAAGCGGATAATCATTATACGCGAATGCTTCCGACCCCTCGGGGACAAAAAGATGCCGTTTCACTTTCAGCATGGCGTCTAAAACTTTCGAGTCCCCTATCCCTCTTTCTTCTATCTGAGTCTCCACCATATGCCTTCTCTCTATCTCGAAGGTGTCCACACCCTGGGCGCAACCCGTAAAATACAGGTTCGACTGCATGATAATCGCAGCAAACAACAATAAGCTGGTTTTTTTCATGTTTACCCCTTTTTATACCGCCAATAATCAGAGTTTGAAACAAAAAACCTTTTAGCTGCCGCCCTCTTGCATCTTTGTCAAAGTGAAACCGACTTTCTCCAGGGCGATTTTACAAGCCGTATTTATCGGGACCATCTTTCTGCCAATGTCCGACCCCATACCGATGATCTTTATCGTAAAATCCGTCATGCTCGAGGGATGGTATCCCTCCTCGATAAGCCTTTTGGCTGCCCGGAAACTAGCCGGATATTGTTCCTTAATGACCTTGCAGCTGCCGTAAACATACTTGCCATACTTATCCTTAACCGTAAAAAACCCGAATAATCTGCAGATAAGTGGTCTCAAAGAGTATATGCCGCACCGGCCGTTGCCTGGGATATGGGTATCGGGCCTAAAAAAAACGCATAGACCCGCTTTCTCAGAACCATGTATTTTATCGAGCCACATATCCGCTTCGTTTTTAGACCACAACTCCGCCGCCAGGGGTAACATCTCAAGCGCCGTAGTCTCTACCTCTTTTTCGCAGCAGCGGCCGCACATATCCGGACACCTTACGCCTGTCATCTCTTTAAAAATCTCTGCTCTAGTACCCACTTCCCGAAAGAGGCCCGCTAACTGATCGATAACGATCATGTCGCTTTCAGGTAACTGCAGCTTTTGATCTTTCATCGTATTTTAATGTTCTTTCGCGACTAGATCTTTTCCATCGCCTCTCCGCAGCAGACAAGCTCCCCGCCGCCGGCTTTTGTCACGGTAACCTCATTGCCGCATATATTGCACCTGTAATTTTCACCGACTTTTTCGACAGCCATATGTCAGCCCTCCCTTTTTTAGTGAAGCTCCACGGGCTAACGCCCATGGCATCCACAGTTTCAGTCTTTCCGTCAAGCGGAACCCTGCACCGAAGGCCATTCATCCACGCCCTTA
>CAZGOG010000014.1:0-40010 GCA_964527555.1 uncultured Planctomycetia bacterium
TGGTCGGGACGGCCGGATTCGAACCGGCGACCCCTAGTCCCCCAGACTAGTACGCTAACCAGACTGCGCTACGTCCCGCTCCTTCTTCTTATCCGTAATCCTCTTCTTTCGGATTACGGGTCATAAGCTCTCTCACAGCATCACCGGGCGTTTTCCCCTCATAAAGAACCTCATATACCTTCTGTGTAATGGGCATATCCACGCCGTACTTTTTCGAAAGCGCATACGCCGACTTGCACGTGGTAAAGCCCTCTACCACAACCTCGGTGCCGCTTAATATGTCACTTGAGCTTCCGCCTTTGCCGAGCTCTTCGCCAAACCAGCGGTTCCTGCTATGCGCGCTGATGCAGGTGGTGGCCAGATCCCCCATGCCGCTTAACCCGCTAAAAGTGGATTTGTCAGCTCCCATTGCGACCCCGAGCCTTGTTATCTCGGCAAGCCCCCTTGTAAGAATCGCGGCTTTGGTGTTGGTCCCGAAACCCAGTCCGTCGGAGACACCGGCGGCAATGGCAATTATGTTTTTCAATGCACCGCCCAGCTCGACCCCCGTAACATCGCCGGAAGTATAGACGCGAAAACGCTCGGTCATAAGAGTCCTCTGGATCGCCTCTTTCCCGTCTGCCTTTGAAGCGACAACAACGGCCGTCGGCAGACCTTTCGCGACTTCCCACGATATAGTAGGTCCGGAAAGAACGCTGATTCTCTCTGGCGGAAAATACCCGGCTAATATCTCCGAGGGCCTTTTTAAACTCTCTATCTCTATACCCTTAGTAGTACTCGTGACATAAGTAAATTCCGCTCCTTTGAACTTATCAAGGACAGAGCGTAAATATTTGCAGGGGACAGCCAAAACAGCATAATCGGCTTCTTTAGCCAAGGAAACATCGGAAGTTATCTTTAAACTTGGGGGTAAAGTGATCCCCTTGAGAAACTTTGTATTTTCCCTCTTTTTGTCAAGGTACCCTGCGTATTCGCTGGACACGCTCCAAAGAAGCGTGTCCACCCCTTTCGAATGCAGCAAAAGGGCAAGCGCAGTTCCCCACCCGCCATCTCCTATGACGCTTACTTTATGCATAATAACTCACAAAGTTTAACATATATGATTTTCATAGTCAATATATATAAGGGGATAGAGACGATGATAAATATTATTGGTTTTATGTAAGAAGAGAGGGATGGGACCACCCCACCCCTCTCTTCTGGAGGTAGACTACACTAATGTGCAGTCGCGGGAGTTATCTCTTCAAAGAAAGTTCCAATAGAAGCATCTGACACTTGATTACGGTCAGCTTCCAGGAAACTATTAGTAATGCGGCTAAATGTAAAATTTTTGCCAATGCAAACTTCATTTACCACCTCGCCTTTTTGTCGTTTTTCGTTTCATCCTGGATCCTTATCTCATTGACATATACGATCTTATAGGCGGATCCGGCCCAAATCACAAAGAACTCGCCAAGCGTCTTGCAAATTATCCGGTTTTCGCCGCTACGCGAATCCACCCGTCTGAGTATATGGCAATCCCTGCGGCAGCCTTCCTCTTTTTTCTTGTCTACCCAGGCCCGGAGCTCATCGATATTCAAAGATCTGAATTCTTCCTTGATAAAATATTTTGCGACCCATCTTTTGGTGAACTTTGTCTTCTTCCGGAGGCCCCCCGCAAGATTAGTCCTGTTATAGGTCTCTTCCATGGAGACTTCACGTTTCCGGGGATTGTTTCCTAATATGTCTTTGTAATAAAGTTCTTTCATCGCTCACCTTTTTTAAATCTTTTTAAATTAGTTTAAAAAGTAAGGAAAAAAATTATCCTTTTTATAATACTAACCTATCACTAGTATACTACTTTCCATAGCAAATTCAAGCCCAAAATTCTACCTTTTTTTTATTTAACAAGTTTCTTCTCTTTCCCGTTTATAAGACGCTTAATATTGCCCCTGTGAGCATATATCCCTACCATGCACAGAACCGCACAGAAGACGGTGTACTCCACGCTTCTTCCGGAAATAACCGCAAATACGGGAAGAGCCACTGCCGCGGACATCGACGCAAGCGAGACATATTTCCAAAGGATGAAAACGGCTATCCACACCCCGAGACACGCCAGTAAAATCCCCGGGGAAAGACCGGCCATTACACCCGCTGTTGTGGCGACTCCTTTGCCCCCTTTAAACCTTAAAAACCATGTCCACATATGCCCGGATATGACCGATGCCCCCAGAAAAATATAAATGATGCTTTCGGCCTCTACCGCCTGCGGAAAAATCTTTTCAAGAGCCGCCGGAAGCAGCGTAACCGCAACGAGCCCTTTCAGGCAATCTATGACCAGCACGATAACGCCGGGGATTTTCCCGACAGTTCTAAAGACATTGGTCGCGCCGACGTTGCCGCTGCCGTAATCGCGTATATCTATCCCTTTTAAAACCTTGCCGAAAATATAAGCGGTCGGTATGGAGCCGATAAGATACGCCGCGCCAATAGCAAGAATTATGTATATCATTTCCCCCTCTTTCTTGATTTTCTGATCTCTATTTTTATCGGGATCCCCACGAGCGAAAGGTTTTCCCTCAACTGATTCTCAATAAATTTCAAGTGCACCGCCAGCACGCTCTCGGGGTCATTCACGAAGAACTTGAACTCGACAGGACGGACTCTGCTCTGGATAATATAAAGAAAGTTCGGCCTCTTCTTGTTCTTGGGTATGGAAATAAGCGCGGGGTCATTCACCTCGAAGATCTTGTTTAAAAACGGCGTGGAGCACCTTACGTCAAGATTCGCATCCAGCACCTTGATCACAGGGAGACTGTCCAGGACATTCATACCTGTTTTCGCGGATACGAACAGTATCGGGAATTTATTGAGTTCATTTGATGCGTACAAAAGGTGTTTCTTGTATTCGTCCATTGAGACGTCGCTTACTTCCTCCGCCAGGTCCCATTTATTAATAGCCACGAGGCATGCTTTTCCGCTTTCCTGGATAAAATTAAGTATACCTAGATCGTCCCTCGTCAGGCCGCCAGGCGCATCTATTAAAAGGACCACGACATCGGCTCTTTTAATAGACTCTTCGGAACGTATCACGCTGTAAGAGTCGACCGCTTTTTTGATCTTACGTTTGTGACGGATACCCGCGGTATCGATGAGTATATATTCGTCTCCTTCATAACTGAAATGAGTGTCAATCGAGTCTCTGGTAGTACCGGGAATCTCGCTCACTATGACACGATTATATGTCAGCAGGTTATTCACAAAAGAGGACTTACCCACGTTGGGCCGGCCTACAACGGCTATCTTGAGGCGCCGGACGCTTTCTGCGGCGGAAACTTCTCTTATACTTTCGAGAGACTCTTTTATGCGTTTTTTAAGCGCGCTTATGCCTCTTCTGTGCAGGCAGGAAACCGCCTCAGGATCCCCGAAACCCAGCTTGTAAAACTCAACCGCCTCTAGAGCAAGTTTATCGTTATCGGCCTTGTTGACCACCACTATAACGGATTTGCTGAACTTCCTTAGGAGTTTTGCCACCTCTTCATCGGCCCCGGATATGCCTTCCGTAGCATCGGTCACTAAAAGTATGACGGAGGCTTCCTCCATCGCCCGGCGTATCTGGTCTTTGACTGCGAGAGCGATCTCGTCTTTTTCGCCGGCGAGATATCCTCCGGTATCAACTATCTTTACGGCTCTTCCTTCTATATGGATGAAGGACTCAACCCTGTCACGGGTAGTGCCGGACTGCTCCACGACCACGGCACGCCTCTCTTTCAAAAGACAGTTAAACAGGGATGATTTTCCGACATTGGGCCGTCCCGCGATAGAAACAGTAGGTATGCTGCTATAGCTTGCCGTTGACATATCTCGAACCTATTCTGATATAGTCCAGACCTGAAATGACGGTCAGCGCCACCGTGATATTCCACATCCAGCTTGAATAAACAAAATTCAAAAGCACCAGTATGATCGTCAGCATCTGGAAAACTGTCGTCACCTTCGAGACCAGAGTCGGTTTTATCTCGACTCCGCCCGTAAGCAGGTATATGATCGCAACCCCTAAAAGGATTATCACGTCTCTTGAGACGATTACCATCGGGACATAAATAGGCATCTTTAGATGCGCCGGGAGCCCGCTTACCATACTGAAACTGATAAAAGCGCTGTCTATAAGCATCTTATCGGCTATGGGGTCCATCACCGCACCCAACCTTGTCTTCTCCTTAAACGTCCTGGCGACATAACCGTCCAACGCATCGGTCACGGTGGCAAGAGCGAACACCACAAGCGCGATGTCGAGCCTGTGGTAGAGGACCGTTGTAATAAAAACGGGAACAAGCAGTATACGGGTTATAGTCAGTCGGTTTGCCCAGTTCATGGTTTTTCCTTTATTTGCGCTCTTCCTTACGGGTTGAGCTAGTCTCCTTCTCTAATAATCCTTATTCTTTTTATCGGCCAGTGGATGAGAAAAGCGCGGCCGATGAGGTTTTTGTCCGGCACAAAACCCCAGTACCTTGAATCCATGGAGTTATCGCTGTTGTCGCCAAGCACGTAAAAATAACCTTGAGGCACCCGTATGATTTGATTCTCCCCGCCGTAATCGCTTCTATTATAATAAAATAAATGCTGGAAAGGCGGGCTATCGACCTTACGGCCGTCTACCAGGAGTTTGCCGTCTTCTATCTCGACAGACTGGCCTCCCCCGGCGATGAACCTTTTTACGAGATACTTTTTCTTCTCGACCGGAGATTTGAAAACGACAATGTCGCCTGTCTCCGGCCCCCTTACTTCGGGCAGCCTTATATCCGTGAAAGGAATCTGGGCGCCGTAGATGAACCTGTTAACGAATATCCGGTCACCGGGCTTTAAAGTCGGAAACATGGAGCTGGAGGGTATCTTAAACGGCTGGACGATAAACATCCTTATGAATAAAGCCAGAACCGCCGCGATAAGTATGGGTTTCACCCACTCATGCCACCAGTAATCCCACGCATCTTTATAAACATGCTTCATGATATCCTCATTGCTTTTAAAAACGCTTCTTTAGGAACATCCACTTTGCCGATCCTGCGCATCTTCTTCTTACCCTCTTTCTGTTTTTCCCAGAGTTTCCGTTTTCTGGTTATGTCGCCGCCGTAACATTTTCCGGTAACGTGTTTTTTTAGCGCCGAGATGTTCTCCCGGGCTATTATATCCCCGCCGATGGCAGCCTGCACGGCTATAGCGAACATGTGTTTGGGGATAGTCTCTTTAAGTTTCAGGGCAAGGTCGTTTCCTCTCCGCCTTGCATGATCCCGGTGAACAATAGCCGAAAGCGCGTCGCAAGGTATGCCATTGATCAGTATATCGAGTTTGACTATATTGGATTTTCTGTATCCGATAAGCTCGTAATCCAAAGAACCGTACCCCTGGGTGGAAGACTTTATCTTATCATAAAAATCTATTATTATCTCCGAAAGCGGCAGGTTATAGGTAAGCTGGGCCTTTCTGGGATCCAGGTATTTGGTGCTTACAAACTCGCCTCTTTTGTTTTCGCATAGTTTCATGATGGTGCCGATAGACTCAGACGGCGCGATAATATTACATCTGACAAAGGGTTCTTCCACATATTCTATCCTCTCTTTGTCCGGATACTTCGTGGGATTGTCGACTTCTATTAAATCGCCGTTGGCCAGTCTTATCTTATAATTCACGCTGGGTGAAGAAGCTATTAAATCCAGGTTGAATTCCCTTTCCAGCCGCTCCTGTATGATCTCCATATGAAGAAGCCCCAAAAAGCCGCACCTGAAACCAAACCCGAGCGCCGCGGAGGTCTCCGGCTCATATATAAAGGAAGAATCCGAAAGCCGCAGTTTCTCCATGGCGCTTTTCAGGTCCTCATAGTCTTCGTTGCTTACCGGATAAATGCCGCTGTAGACCATAGGTTTTACCTGCTCATATCCGGGCAGAGGCTCCCTCGCGCGGTTAGCCGCATCTGTTATGGTGTCGCCGACGACGACTTCCTTCGCTTCCTTTATATTACAGACTATATACCCTACCTGCCCGCAGTCGAGTTCTTTGACGGCTTGTTCGCGCGGGGTAAAAACGCCTGCTTCTTTCACATCGTATATGGTGCCTTTATTCATCATCTCTATCTCCATGCCGGCCTTTATGCATCCGTTGACGATCCTTACATAGACAATAACGCCCCTGTATGTGTCGTAAGCGGAATCAAAGATGAGGGCCTGTAGCGGTTTACTGCTGTCACCCGCCGGCGGCGGCACTTCTTTCACGATCGCCTCCAGAACGCTTTCAGTGCCAAGATCCTCTTTAGCGCTTATCAGAAGAACATCTTTCTCTTCAACTGCCAGTATATCCCGCATCTGGCGCATCACTTCTTCGATCCTGGCGCTTTTAAGGTCTATCTTGTTTATGATGGGTATTATCTTCAGGTTCTCTTCCATCGCCAGATACAGATTAGCGATCGTCTGGGCTTCCACGCCCTGGACGGCATCCACCAGTAGCAGAGCCCCCTCGCACGCGGCAATAGTCTTGGAGACTTCGTACGAGAAGTCCACATGCCCGGGAGTGTCGATAAGGTTCAAAAGATACTCCTGGCCGTCTCTGGCCTTGTAGATTATCCTGACGGCGCTGCATTTGATGGTTATGCCTCTTTCCCTTTCCAGGTCCATGTTGTCAAGAAGCTGGTCCCTGAATTCTCTGCCGCTTACGGTATTGGTGTCCTGGATAATCCTGTCAGCCAGAGTGGATTTACCGTGGTCTATGTGCGCTATAATGCAAAAGTTTCGTATTTTATTCAGATCCCACATCTTTGAATTCTTTTCCTTGTTCGCCCGAGATTTATCAGTTCCCTTTTCCTCTGAATGTATTCTGTCTTCGTTAATGAACCCTCTTGGTACTCCTTATCAAATTCCTTCATCCGGGTCGTAAAAAAAGCTTCTGGTGCCCGGCTTACCCCTTCCTGGGAGGCCTCACTCTCCAGATCTTTATCATCGGGTGTAGAGGACGCTTCGGTATTTTCAGGATGCGTCATCTGTCCTTCCGCAGCGAAAACCGCTGCCGTAAAAAGAAGCACCGCCAGCGACACTGTTTTTCCCGCTCCCGGAAGTCCCGTCATGGAACACAAGCTCCTTTTACATGAGTGAAAATGCGTATTTCTTGCCAAACTCAAGATATGCAAGTGATTCTTTTTTTGACGGGGTCTCCGCATATATCCTGAGTTTGGGTTCCGTGCCGGAGAGCCTCACCAAAAGCCACGTACCGTCCTTGCAGATAAACTTCACCCCGTCATAATCTTTGATCTGGGTAACGTCTTTACCCAGCACCTTCTTAAGCGGTTTTTTCTTCAGTCCGCTGGTAAGTTTTTTGCGCTTGGACTCCGAAAATGCAACATCCTCCCGCTCGTAAACGTAACTGCCGTATTTCCTGTTGATATCGGAAATTATCTTTGACAGGGGCTTCTTCTCCGCAAGCATGAGCTCCATAACAAGAAGCGCCGAAAGAAAACCGTCCCTCTCCGGTATGTATCCCTTAAACGCTATGCCTCCTGTCTCCTCTCCCCCTATAAGAATGTTCTTTTTCGTCATTATCTCGCAGATATACTTAAACCCAACGGGAGTCTCGTGCATCTTGAGAGAATACTCGCGGCATATCTTGTCTATTAAACCCGTACCGCAGATCGTCTGCACGACTCCGCCCCGCATGTTTCTGTCCTTAAGAAAATGCAGAAGTAGTAGCGCCATGACCTTGTGGCCTGAAAGTATATTGCCTTTTTCATCCACTATAGCCACGCGGTCGGAATCACCGTCCGTAGCCACGCCGAGATCGTAGCCGCCTTTTCTGGTTCTTTTGATCAGTTCCGCAAGATGCTTCTCGTTAGGTTCCGGGGCCCTTCCCTTAAACCCGGGGTTTTCCTCGGTGTTCATAAAATCGAGTTTTATGCTGCTCTCCTTAAGTATCTCCGCAAAATACGTGCCGCCCGTGCCGTTCATGGAATCTACCAGCACCTTAAGCCTGGCTTTTTTCAGCTTTTTCATGTCGGCGTATTTTTTAACGTATGCCAGCTGCACGCCCACTATATTCTCGATGATTATCACTTTCCTCTTTACCGCCTCCCGGAAAGAAGTGGACTTGACCGGACTTTTGTAAAGTCTCTTCTCGATCTTGTCGATTATGTCGCTTCCGGCGCTGCCCGCGAAGAAACCCTTGTACTTGATGCCGTTATACCTGGGAGGGTTATGGCTGGCGGTTATCATGACGCCGCCTGTAAGCTTTTTATCCTTGATGTAAACGCAGACCGCGGGCGTTGGAGAAGGCCTGTCGGAAAGAACTACCTTTATTCCGTTTCCGGCCAAAACCCTGGCTGTTATCTTGGCGTATTCATCCGACAGGAAACGCGTGTCATACCCCACAACGAGTTTTCTCTTCTTGTATATCTTCTCCTTTCGGGATTTGACAAAATCAGCGATCGCCTGGGCGACGATAGCAACGTTTTCAAACGTAAAATCATCGCTTATGACCGCTCTCCACCCGTCCGTACCGAATTTGATCTTAGACATTTATCCCTCCTCGTTAACAAGTTGAAAAAATATACCAGTGAATCTCCACGGACTTACATCCGTGGTGTTCCTTCGTTCTAAGTGCAACATATCTTTCCTCGCAGATTCATGGTGAGCGAACGAAGTGAGCCGAACCATAAATTATCACTCTCCGCGCAAACCGCTTATCGCCTTTGCGTAATCCTTCCGGCCGAAGACCGCGGTACCCGCTACAAGAACATCCGCCCCGGCCGCCACGGCGCGCTTAGCCGTCTGGGCGTTTATGCCTCCATCCACCTGGATGTAACCGCCGAACCTGGGCCTTATACTTTTCACTTTCCCCAGCATATCCTCCATAAAAGACTGTCCCCCGAAACCCGGCTCGACCGTCATAACGAGTACAAGATCGACTTTATCCAGAATCCTATCGAGTGATTTCACGTCAGTCGCCGGTTTTAAGGACACCCCCACCTTTTTGCCTCTTTCCCTTATTTTTTCGATGGTCACTTCCGGCGACTTACAGGCTTCTATATGAAACGTGATAAGATCGGCTCCGGCATCGGAAAAATCGCCTATATACCTTCCCGGGTCGTTTATCATAAGATGCACATCAAAGAATAAACTTGTCGCCTCGCGCACGGATCCCACTACGAGAGGCCCTATCGTGATATTGGGGACGAAAAGGCCGTCCATGACATCAACATGGACCCAGTCCGCCCCGCTCTTTTCGACAGCCTTTATCTCTTCCGCAAGTCGCCCAAAATCCGCCGACAATATGCTGGGAGCAATAAGCGTTTTCTTCCCCGCCATGAGCTTTTCCCTCCTTCGTTCTAAGCGATATTACTCGCCATAATGTAGACCCTGTTTATGTCATCCAGCGTAATCACGCCTATTACCTTGCCGGAACGCGCGACCGGCAGGGCACTTGTGTTATATTCCTGCATGAGTTTCTGAACGTCGTTCAGATGCGTAGTCACTTTGACCGCGGGGATATCCCGCCTCATGACCTCGGAGACGCTTGCGCCTTTACCCCTTTCATGCACTCCGTGAATGATCTCACGGCGTGTTATGAACCCGACGAGGCGGTCGTCCTCCAAAACAGGAAAATCCTCCTGATGTGTATGGAATACCATGGCCAGAATTTCCGACAGGGTAGCGCGGGGATTAGTATATACAAAATCCTTGGCCAGGACATCCTTGACGGAATATTTCTTTATCGTCTCGACGACCTGCACCTGAAAACCTTCGCTGGAAGCAGCCATATAAATGAACACCGCGATGATCAGGAGAAAAATATGGCCGTATACAATACCCAGGTAGGCAAATAAAAGCGCGAATATGTGTCCGAGCCTGACGGCCGCATCCGTTGCCTCTTTCCGACCCATCCTGTATGATAGAAGAGCCCTTAAGACCCTGCCCCCGTCCATGGGAAATGCCGGCAGCATGTTAAAGACAGCCAGGACGAGATTGATCCAGTAAATATGCGCCAGCACGTTGAACTGCCCTGTATACTTGATTTGTCCCGTTATTACGAGAAAAGGATACATCAAAGTCTCTTTGCCGAGTATCGCGATAAGCGGATAATAAAAAATTATCAGGATAAGCACGTTCGATAAGGGTCCCGCCAAAGAGATAAGCAGCTCCTGATAAGGTTTAGTCGGCACTTCCTCCATCGACGCAACGCCTCCTATGGGAAGAAGCGTTATGTGTTTTACCTTTATCCCGAAATGCGCCGCAACAGCGCTGTGACAAAGTTCATGAAGCGTTACGAAGAAAAACACACCCAGGATAAGCACGAGGCCGTTAAACCCGAGCAGGAGAAAGAAAAATCCTAAAAGCAGAAAAAACGTTATATGGATATCTATATCTATCCCCATAACTCGCGTAAGACGGAAAGTACCCCTCATAGCCTGCCCAACTCTCTTTTTAGTTCGTTTTTCTCGCCGTCCGGCATCTTGCCGACTATGGCCAGGTTAAGCGACGATGCCTGAAAGATCCTCTGGCAAATTTTGTGCACGTCACCTGAAGTCACATTGTCTATCTGTTTAAGCACTTCCTCCACCTCGGGTATATATTTATGCACCATTAGCCTGTCCCCCAGCCACATCATCCGCGTAGAAGTGCCTTCTATCGCCAGCAGAAACTGCCCCTTGGTATATTCCTTGGCGCGCGAAAGCTCGCCGTCGGTTACGCCAAGGTCCTTGATCTTTTTAAGTTCATCCAGAACGGCTACAACGCTTCTCAGAGTCTTCTTGTTGTCGACCCCGGCATGTATCTGCACCTCTCCCGCATCGCTGTGCCTTTTGTATGATGAAGATATGTCGTAACAAAGCCCGTACTTCTCGCGCAGCTCCTCAAAAAGTCGCGACGACATGTTCCCGCCCAGGATCACGTTCATCAGTTTCATGGCGAATCTTTCGCGCAGCCCGCTGTCCATGGCATGAAAACCCATGGCGATATGCGCCTGTTTACCGGTCGCTCTAGAGACCTTCATGCGGGAATGCTTCTGGTCGACCTTGGGCGGCTCAAAGGAAGGAATAGCGCCCTTCTCCCGCTCGCGGAATTTCTCTTCCGCACACGCGAAAACCTTCTCGGGATCGACCGTACCCGCCGCAACCACGGCGATATTCGCCGGATGGTAATTGTCCTCTTTAAACTTTACAAGTTCGCTCCTGCTAAAATTCTTAACGGTCGTTATGCTGCCGGTTAAGGGCCTGCCCAGGGCATTAGCCGGCCACATTATCCCGCCAAGAAGATCCAGCACGTGTTCGGCGGGCTGGTCGCGGTACATCTTTATCTCTTCACAAACAACGAACTTCTCACGCTCAAGATCATCTTCATCGAACTTCGCGTTAAGCACCATATCCGAAAGTACATCCATACCCAGCTCAAGGTACTTTACCGGGACCTTAACCATGTAACAAGTCACCTCATCCGAGGTGAACCCGTTAAAGGCGCCGCCCACCCCCTCGATAGCCTCTTTAAGGTCCTTGGCGCTTCGGGAGTACGTCCCCTTGAAAAGCATGTGTTCGACAATGTGGCTTATGCCGCTCTTGCGGCTGCTTTCATAACGGCCCCCGACGCCTATCCATACGCCCAGGGACACCGAAGTCCTCTGATCCATGGGCGAGACTATAACTGTAAGACCGTTTTTACTGTGAAATTTTTTATACATATTCCTTCCTATTCTTCCTTTCTGCCCTGACTGTCAAGATAACTCTGCAGGATGAGCTGCGCCGCAAGTTTATCCACCACTTTTTTCCTCTTCTTTCGGCTCATAGACGCCATTATCATGACACTTTCCGCTTCCCTGGTGCTTAACCGTTCATCCCACAGAACTACCGTAAGGGACGTCTCTTCTCTCAGCATCTCGGCGAACCTGACGCTGTCTCTGGCGCGTTCGCCTTCCGTCCCATCCATGTTTATCGGAAGCCCTACAACGATCTTTGCGACTCTATTCTCCCCGGCGATCTCTTTGATACGCAAAAGGGCCTTCGCGTTACTTACCCTTTTAATAACCTCTTTTCCCTGCGCGACCGTGGCGCTTTCATCGCTTAAAGCAACGCCGATATTTTTAGTACCGATATCTAAGGCCATTATCCGCATTGTTTACCTGCTTCGCACGCTATGAATAGCTTTTGCTAAAGACTCAGCGAATGAAGTGACTCTTTTATCAAGAGCACTTTTGTCGGCTAGATTTTTCTCGATCGTTTTGATTATCGCGCTTCCAACGATCACCCCGTCAGCGGCTCCGGCGATATCCCTGGCCTGGAGAGTATTTGACACGCCAAAGCCCACGCATACCGGCTTTGTCGTAAGCTTCTTAAGCGCTTTGACCTCACTCTTGAGTTTCACCGATAGCTTCTTCCTCGCGCCGGTGACCCCTGTCAAAGACACATAATAGATGAACCCGCGCGACACTTCCGCGATTCTTTTAAACCTCGCATGAGGCGTAGTAGGCGCTGTAAGCATGATAACGGCAAAGTCTTCCTTATCCGCAAGTGCTGTAAGCCCGCCCGATTCCTCCATGGGAAGATCCGGGACGATTATACCGTCCGCACCGGATGATTTAGCGTCTTTTATAAAACGTTTAAGACCGTAATTCAGCACGATATTGTAATAAGTCATAAAAACAAGGGGCACGCTTACGGTCTTTCTTAAGTTCCTTACCATGGAGAGGACTTTTCCCGCCGTGCAGCCCGCTTTAAGCGAACGCTCTACCGCCATCTGTATAGTGGGGCCGTCTGCCAGGGGATCCGAAAAAGGTATCCCCAGTTCAATGATGTCAGCTCCCGCCTTGGCCAGGTTCAGGACTATTTTTTCAGTCGCAGCCATATCGGGATCCCCTGCGGTAATGTAAGGGATAAAAGCGGCTTTCTTCTCTCTTTTAAGCCTGGCGAATGTTTCGTTTATTCTATTCATCTCTTTTGCTTCTTTCCGGTTCATGTTCCTGTTATAAAAACATATATTATTTGTAACATATTTGATTATAATAACTTAGGGCAATAAAAAGTCTTTCTCCCCTTTGATTATATCTATATCCTTATCGCCCCGGCCTGAAAGGCACACGATTATAATATCTTTTTTGCTTGTACGCCTGGTGAGCTCTTCAAGATAGTATATCGCATGCGCCGTCTCAAGCGCGGGTATTATGCCTTCCGTCTCGGAAAGAAGTTTGAGCCCTTCAAGAGCTTTTTTATCGTCCACTGCCACATATCTAGCCCTGCCGATCTTCTTATAGTAAGCGTGTTCCGGACCTACCCCGGGATAATCCAGCCCCGCCGATATGGAGTGCGCCAGAAGCACCTGGCCGTCCTTGTCCTCAAGAAGGTAACTCTTGCTCCCATGGAGTACACCGACCCTTCCCTTCATAAGCGCTGCCCCGTGATGGCCGGTCTTTATGCCCAGACCCGCCGCTTCCACGCCGATGAATTTGACTTTCCGGTCGCTGAAAAACGGATGAAAAAGCCCGATGGAGTTACTCCCTCCGCCGACACAGGCGACGAGATGAGTGGGGAGCCTCTTCTCTTTTTTAAGGATCTCTCTGCGCGCCTCCACTCCGATGACGGACTGGAAATCTCTTACCATCATGGGATACGGATGAGGCCCGACGACCGAACCTATTATATAATGAGTGCTGCGCACATTGGTGACCCAGTCTCTTATAGCCTCGTTAGTCGCGTCCTTAAGAGTACATGAACCGCTGGAGACAGGGATAACGCGCGCGCCCAGGAGTTTCATGCGAAAGACGTTCAGGCTCTGCCTTTCTATGTCCTCGGTGCCCATGTACACGTCGCATTCAAGACCGAATAGAGATGCGACAGTCGCAGTGGCTACACCGTGCTGCCCGGCACCGGTCTCGGCAATGATCCTTTTCTTGCCCATTTTGACCGCAAGCAGCGCCTGGCCCAAAGTGTTATTTATCTTATGCGCGCCTGTATGCAGCAGGTCTTCACGCTTCAGGTATATTTTCCCGCCGCCCAGCTTCTTCGTGAGCTGTTCGGCGAAATAGAGCGGAGTCGGCCGTCCGGCATATTCCCTTAAATAATAGTCCAGCTTTTTCCTGAACGAAGTAGATCTGCCTATCCTCTCGTAGGAAGAGATGAGCTCCTTTAAAGCCGGCATGAGCGTCTCGGGCACGTATTCCCCTCCGAATATACCGAAATATCCTTTTTTGTCTGGCACTTTAGGATTTTTTTGCATTTTCTATAAACTCCTTTAATAGTTTCTCGTCTTTCCTGCCGGGGGACTTCTCCACACCACTGGAGACGTCGACACCGTAAGGCCTCAGCTTTTTAATAAGAGAAGAGACGTTCCCGGGTGTTAGCCCGCCGGCTACAAAAAACGGTTTTTTTATCTTCTCTCTCTCCTTCATCAAAACCTCTTCACCGAACTTTACACCCGCGCCACCGGCAAGTTCGACGTGGAATGCATCAAAAACAAAAAAATCGGCATCCACGTAATCATCAAGTATGTGGTACTTCACCGGGAGTACCTCTTCTTTCACTTTAAACACTTTCATTATCTTGACGCTTCCCTTAAGAGCTTCCTTAAGATCCCTGCAGTACGAGGGGCTTTCATCGCCGTGTAACTGCAGGTAACCAATATCGCACGCTAGTGCCGTCTCCGTGACTTTCTCAAGATCTTCGTCCTTAAAAAGCCCGACCGGCTGCGCCCTCTTCTTAAGCTCATCGGGAAGCGAAAGTATGACATCCTTAAGATCCTCTCTGTAACGAATTGTGCCCTCGACGAAGATAAACCCCAGGTAATCCGCCCCCAGCTCATACGCCTTTACGGCATCTTCTCTGTTTGTAAGCCCGCATATCTTGACTTTCACCATAAAAGCTATTCCCTCATGAGCTGTCTGACCTTCTCGCCTATATTTTTCGTGCGCATGAATATCTCTCCGATCAGAACAGCGTTCACCCCGAGACTCTTAAGGAACATCACCTGCTCATAGCTGCTTATGCCGCTTTCGGCGACGATCACCTTGTTCTCCGGGATAAGTCTTATAAGCCGCTGGGTAGTGGATATATCCACGTTAAAAGTAACCAGGTCCCTGTTATTTATCCCGATTATGGAAGCCGGCGAAGCCAGCGCTTTGCCGAGCTCCTCTTCGTTATGCACCTCCACAAGGACGTCCATACCGATATCCTTGGCTATACCGAAATACCGGTTAAGCTCCTCCTGAGTCAGTATCTGCGCGATAAGAAGTATCGCATCCGCGCCGCTGGCGGCGGATTCATACACCTGGTATTCATCAATAACAAAATCTTTCCTGAGGATCGGGATAGTCACCCTCTGTTTCACCATCGCCAGATACTCGAGTTTGCCGTCAAAAAAACGTTCATCTGTAAGAACGCTTAACGCGCTGGCCCCGGCAGCCTGATAAGTAAGCGCTATCTTCAGGGGATCGAAATCCGCACGGATCACGCCCTTGGAAGGCGAGCTTTTCTTTATCTCGGCTATAAGGTTGATGTGCCCCTTCCTCGATATGTTCTTCTTGAAGGCGCTGCGTATATAAAGCGACTCGGCTTTCTTCTTGAGAGAGCTTAATGAAAGCCTCTTCTGGGCTCTGTCGACTTCGCGTTTTTTCTCTTCTATTATCTTAGCCAGCATCATCAATTTCTCCTCTTTCGCGCGGGACTTGTCATGCGCGCAAGGTCTTTTAGTTTCTCCAAAGCCTTGCCGGAATCTATGCTTCTAGAAGCAAGTTTCATGCCTTCCTTGAAACTCTTGGCTTTCCCTGCCGCCATAAGCGCCAGGGAAGAGTTCACCAGCACTATATCACGCCTGGGCCCTTTACTCCCGCGAAGGATCTCCCGTACTATCCTGGCGTTCTTCCTGACTGAACCGCCTTTGATGCTTCTGGCCGGCGCTTTTTTAACCCCAAAATCAGCGGGACTTACAGTATACGTCATTATCCTGCCCGCGGCAAGTTCCGCAACCAGAGTTCTATCCGTTATAGTCACCTCATCCAAACCGTCTTTACCGTGGACCACATAGGCACGTCTTATGCCGAGCTTTTTAAGAACTTTCGCGATCGGCACGGTGAGCTTTTCATCATACACTCCGAGCACCTGACAGCTGGCCGCCGCGGGGTTGGATAAAGGGCCGAGTATATTGAATATGGTCCTTATGCCGAGCTCTCTTCTGACGGGGGCGGCATACTTCATCGCCCCGTGAAATAGCGGCGCGTACATAAAACCGATATTGATCCTGCTTATGCACTTCTCAGTCACTTTAACAGGCACTTCCACATTAACGCCAAGGGCTTCCAGAACATCGGCGCTTCCGCATCTGCTGGAAGCGGCTCTATTGCCGTGCTTGGCCACTTTAACGCCGCAGCCCGCCAGGACAAAAGCCACGGTAGTCGAGATATTGAAAGTGCCGGCGCCCGTGCCGCCGGTGCCGCAGGTATCAAGCACCGCCGCGCCTCCTGCCTCGTCTCTGTCGATATCAATGCTTCTTCCGCCGGTCTTTATCTTCCGCGCCTTCTCTCTCATCACCCTGGCGGCGCCTGTTATCTCATCCACCGTCTCGCCTTTCATCCGCAGTGCCGTTATAAACGCGCCTATCTGGGAGGCACAGGCTTTACCGCTCATGATATCTTTAAAAACCAGGTATGCCTCCTTCTCGGTAAGTGAAGAGGAACATGCCACTTTCTCAATAGCTTTTTTTATGTTCATACAATCAACCTTTATTTTTCACCGCTTAGATTTTTCTCTATCATAAGGAAGTTTTCCAGTATCTTCTTCCCCTCCTCGGTCAAAATAGATTCCGGATGAAACTGCACCCCCCATATCGGTTTATCCTTGTGACGGACAGCCATGATCTCTTCCTCTTCGGTCCACGCGATAAGCTCAAGCGGGTCTTTGAGGCTGCCCGGCTCGATCACCAGCGAATGATAACGCGTCGCCGTAAATGGCGAGGGAACGCCCCTGAAAATATCTTTACCCGAATGGTAAATGGCGCTCACCTTGCCGTGCATGATACGGTCTCCCCTTACGATCTTCCCGCCGTAAACCTCGCCTATGCATTGATGCCCGAGACATACCCCGAGTATGGGGACCTTTCCTCCAAACTTTTCTATCACGCTTTTCGAGATACCGGCGCTTGAGGGCGCACCCGGCCCGGGTGAGATGATTATCCTTTCCGGTGACATCTCCTTTATCGCTTCAAGCGTTATCTTATCGTTACGGTAGACGGCGACTCTCCCGCCAAGCTCGCCCAGATACTGGACGAGATTATACGTGAACGAATCGTAATTATCTATAACGAGTATCATCCCTCTTTCCTTTCGGCGTCTTCAATAGCCTTCATCATGGCCATGGCCTTATCCAGCGTCTCCTGATACTCTCTTTCAGCGTTGGAATCAAGTACAATCCCCGCTCCGGCTTGTATATAGGCGGTGTCCCCGTCCATGACTATCGTCCTTATGGTGATACACATGTCGATGTTCCCTGAAAAGCTTATATACCCCACACAGCCCGCATAAGGCCCGCGCCTTACGTTCTCTAATCCATCGATGAGTTCCATGGCTCTCACCTTAGGGGCGCCGGTGACGGTGCCTGCCGGGAAGGTCGCTTTTATGAGATCGTATATGTCTTTGTCTTTTCTTAAGCGGCCCGCGACATCGCTTACTATATGCATGACGTGCGAGTACCTTTCTATATGCATCAGTTCCCGCGTCTTTACGCTGGAATACTCGCATACCCTGCCGATATCGTTGCGTCCCAGGTCCACCAGCATGATATGCTCGGCTTCTTCTTTGGGATCGGCAAGAAGTTCCTTCTCCAGCGCCGCATCCTCCTCTTCGGTGGCTCCCCGTTTACGCGTTCCCGCTATGGGCCTTACCTCGACAACATCGTCTTCGCACCTCACAAGGATTTCGGGAGACGAGCCCACTATCCGGTAGTCCCCGAACTTAAGATAATACATGTAAGGCGAAGGATTGATCGACCTTAAAGACCTGTACAAGGAAAAGGCATCAGCTTCGGTACGCCTTTTAAGCCTCTGGGAAAGAACAAGCTGTATCACTTCACCGGAGCGTATGTATTCTTTTGCTTTTTCGACTATGGCGCAAAATCCGTTCTTTGAAAAATTGGATTCCACCTCGGATTTATTCAGCTGCTTGTTTTTTTCTTCCGGCGCTTTCACGGGCGCCTTGAGCTTCTCCATTATCCTGTCGATCTTGCCGCAGGCGGTCTGGTAAGCTTCTTCCGCGCTCTCTTCAACCATGGCGTTAGAGACGACCTTTATCTTATGGTCCACATGATCAAAGATAAGTATGGTGTCAGTGAGGACAAACTGCATGTCGGGGATATCGAAATCCTCCGCATTTTCATCGGGTATATTCTCGATGAAGCGGACCATATCATAACCCATATAACCCACCAGCCCTCCGGAAAACCTGGGCAGGCCCTTGACTTTCACGAATCTGAACTTATCCATTATGCGTTTGATCTCTTTTATGGGGTCGTCTTCCGTCTGGAAAGTCTCGACCTCATCACCGCGCCTTATACTGATGGTCTTATCTTTACTCTCTATAACCAGAGAGGGCCTGCTCCCCAGAAAGGAGTACCTGCCCATATGTTCCCCGCCTTCCACGCTTTCCAAAAGATACGAGAAACTGCCCTCGTCTATCTTGAGGAACGCCGATAGCGGCGTATCAAAATCAGCCAGTATCTCCCGGTAGACGGGAATAACGTTTCCCTTCTTGGAAAGCGCAATAAACTCTTTTTTATCCGGATAATACATGCTACTCATCACCCTCTTTATATACATCTTCGGGCCTGAATACACGCTCCTCTTCGACCGTGACTCTCCCCGCACCGTCCACTTTTCTGAAATAACAACTGAAATACCCCTCGTGGCAGGCTGCACGCTCCTGCTCCACTTTAAAGAGAAGTGAATTCTCCGCACAGTCAACAAAGACTTCCTTGAGATGCTGCACACACCCGGAAGTCTCGCCTTTAAGCATAACGCGTCCCTTTGAACGGCGGAACACATAGATCTTCTTCTGGCTGAGGGTCTTCTCGAGGGCATCTCTATTCATATAACAAAGCGTAAGAACGCGGGAAGACTTCTCATCCTGCACGATCGCCGGTATAAGACCTTTATCGTCAAAATTCAGTTTATCAATAAGACTCATGATATAATCTCTCCTTTTTGCGCCTGGCCGTTAAGGCCTGACTTCTATTCCTTTTTCTTTAAGATACTTTTTTACCTCTTGAATCGAAAACTCCTTAAAATGAAAAACAGAAGCAGCTAAAGCCGCGTCCGCTCCGCCCTCATCAAGTATCTGGCGGAAATGCTCCAGGCTGCCGCACCCCCCTGAAGCTATTACCGGTATATTCACCGCACAAGAAACCTTGCGCGTAAGCTCCACATCGTAGCCGTCTTTCGTCCCGTCACGGTCCATGCTGGTAAGGAGCACTTCACCGGCACCCAGGCTTTCGGCCTTGCGTATCCACTGGAGGGCGTCGATCCCGGTAGCTTCGCGTCCCCCTCTTATATAGACTTCCCAGGAACCGTTACCCCTCTTCTTGGCGTCAACGGCAACGACGATGCACTGGCTGCCGAATTTCCGGCTGGCCTCCCTTACAAAATCCGGCCTCTTGACCGCGGAAGTGTTTATGGAGACTTTATCGCAGCCGGCGTTCAGTAAATCCCTTATATCTTCGTTTGTGGATATGCCGCCACCGACCGTGAAAGGCATAAACACCTGTTCGGCAACGCGCCGGACGACATCCACCATGGTCTTGCGCTTCTCGTGGCTTGCCGTTATATCCAAGAATACAAGCTCGTCAGCGCCTTCGTCGTTGTATATTTTCGCGTTTTCAACCGGGTCGCCCGCATCACGCAGGTTTATAAAGTTCACGCCCTTGACGACACGCCCGTCTTTTACGTCAAGACACGGGACTATCCTCTTTGCCAGCATCTATAGCCTCCTTGAGGTTTATCGTTCCCTCGTAAAGTGCCCGTCCTATAATAACACCGCTTAAGCCCAGCCCTTCAAGCTTCTTAAGCTCTCTTATATGATCGACGTCCTTAACGCCTCCCGCGGAGATGACGTTCACCTTGATCTCTTTAAGGATCCTTTCAAGATGGTCCAGTGACGGTCCGGTAAGGGTGCCGTCTTTCTGTATATCGGTGTAGATTATCTCTTTCGCGCCGAAAGAGACGAACTCTCTTAAGACGTCAAAGAGATCCACATCCACGCCCTTCTCCCATCCGGATATCCTGGGCTGAAGATTTTTGGCGTCGACACTGAGGATGATCCGATCCCCGAAGTTTTTGAAACATTCGCGTATGAAATTCTTATCCTCAAAAGCCTTGGAACCGAGTACGACTCTCTTTACCCCGTAATCAAGCGCAAACCATATATCGTCTGTCGTCCGGAACCCGCCGCCGACCTCAACCGGTATACCCACAGCCCGCGTAATAGCGTGGATTATCGGCAGGTTAACGGGATGAGCCTGTTTCGCGCCGTCAAGGTCCACCACATGCAGAAGCTCAGCACCCATGGACTGCCATTTACGGGCGGCGTCAACGGGGCTGATCTCGTATGTAAGCTTCTTGTCATATTCGCCTCTTTCAAGTCTTACGGTCTGGCCCGCTATCAGGTCTATTGCCGGTATTATCTTCATAATTCTCCAAAATTGGTTAATATTTTTAAACCGTTTTCCTGGGATCTTTCCGGATGAAACTGTACGGCAAAAATGTTACCCTTCCACAAAAAGGAAGTATACGGAATACCGTACTCCGTCACACCCGCCGAATAGGCCTCGTCATGCGACTCGCAATAATACGAGTGAACGAAATAGAAATACGTCTCATCCCCCACTCCTTTAAAAATAGGGCAGCCCTTCTGGCGCAGGCGAACCGTGTTCCAGCCTATCTGCGGGACTTTGAGCCCCTTCCCCCCGGGGAAAAGTTTCACCTCGCCTTTTATCACGCCAAGGCAGTCGCATCCCCCCGCTTCCTCGCTCCCGGTAAAAAGTAGCTGCAGCCCCAGACATATCCCCAGAAAGGGACGCCCAGCATCTATATGATTAAGAAGCGGCTCTATAAGCCCTCGCCTGTCAAGCTGGCCCATCGCATCCTTCGATGAACCTACTCCGGGTAAGACTATTTTCGCCATACCCTCAAGTTGGCTCGCTTTTTCGCAAACCTTTACGTCATAGCCCAGATAACGAAAAGCGTTATAGACGCTCCTTAGGTTCCCTGCACCGTAATCAACGATAGCTATCATTTTTTTTATCACAAGATCCCTTTACTGGAAGGGACCTCGTCCTTCCTCCTCGGATCTATACGAGTCGCCTTATCCATTGCTATCCCCAGCGCTTTAAACACGGCTTCCAGATAGTGATGCATGTCGCCTTCACCAGTTATCTCGATATGGAGATTCATCGAAAGCTTCTTCGCGAAACTCTCAAGCATGTCTTTGGCAAGCTCCATCGAATAGCCCTCTTCATCTTTTATGGCGGAAGAGGCCGCAAGCTTCGCGTTTATCCTCAGAGCGGCCCTGTTTGCGAGATCCACCGACACTACGGCGCCCGCCATGTCCATAGGCACTATGGCCGAGGCTATCCGCCTTATACCCTTACAGGACCCCAGAGCTTTTTTAAAAGCTTCGCCTAGAGCTATACCTATATCCTCGTTAAGGTGATGGTTGTCCACCTGGGTATCGCCCGCAGCTTTAAGCGTAAGATCAAAATAACCGTGATACGCAAAAAGCGTGAGCATATGATCTAAAAAACCTATAGACGTGGATATATCGCTTTTACCGGTCCCGTCGATATTGAGGACCTCAACTATGATCTCCGTCTCCTTTGATTTTCTTTCGTAGCTGATCTTCCTCTCGGATGGTTCTCTTTTGCAAAAAATACCCATGTCCCCTCCTCACCTTTCAATGGACCTCCACGGACTTATGTACGTGGTTTCATCTTTTTCGCCTGTTGGCGTCACAACTTCTCGAGATGCGCCCTCACACCCGTGGTGTTCCTCCGTTCTAAGTGCAAAATATCTTTCCTCGCAGATTCATGGTGAGTGAACGAAGTAAGTCGAACCATAAAAATCTAGTCGCCCCTGGCGCTAACCGACTGCCAGTGCTTCTCGAGTTTCTCAAGTTCCGTAAGCTCCCTGACCCAGCCCATAGAGCCCTGAAGAGCCTTGCGGGAATACGAAATCACATGGCTGCTTTTGATGAAGCTCCTCAAGTTGAGCCCCGAAGAGTACCTGGCCGTACCCCCTGTAGGCAGCACGTGGCTGGGACCGGCGATATAATCTCCTATAGCGACGGGCGTATACTGTCCCAGAAAAATAGCCCCGGCATTGGTTATCTTTTTAAGAAGCCTCTTCGGGCTCTTTACCATAAGCTCGAGATGTTCCGGCGCGATCCTGTTGGAGATAGCCGCCGCCTCATCAAGGTTCTTGACTTTGATAAGATACCCTTTTACGTCCTGATCCTTGTAAAAGGTGTCAAAGACTTTCTTTGACGGCGTAACAAGTATAGAAAGACCTTTATGGTGTTCCGCCTGCGCTAAAAGATCTTTCTTGAGATAATCGATGTTCGCATGATTGTTCGCGATTATCAAGACCTCGCTCGGCCCCGCAAGCATGTCTATATCGCAGTAGCCGAATACCTGGCGTTTGGCCTCCGTGACGTACTCGTTGCCGGGACCGACGATCTTATCCACCTTGGGTACCGTCTTCGTCCCGAAAGCAAGCGCCGCGATAGCCTGGGCGCCTCCGATCTTGTATATCTCGTCCACTTTAAGAAGGTTCGCGACCACCAGTATATGCGGATCTATGCTTTTATATTTGTTCGGGGGAGAGACCATTATTATTCTCTTCACCCCCGCCATCTTCGCGGGCAGTACCGTCATATAAACACTTGAGACCAGTGGCACCGTACCGCTGGGTACATATACACCGACCTTCTCGATCGGTTCGAATTTCTCTCCAAGCTCAATACCTGAATCCTGGCATATGGTCCACGATTTGGGCAGCTGGTTGGTATAGAACTTGTTTATGTTGCTGATGATCTCTTTAAGCGTATTGACGATCTCAGGTTTTATGTCCTGATACGCACCGCTGATCTCAGCTTCGGTGACACGCAGATCCTTGCGTTTAATATTTACCCTGTCGTACATGCTTGTATATCGCACAAGAGCGTTGTCGCCTTCGGCGCGCACCTTTTCTATGATACTTGAGACTTTCTTCTCAAGGCGCCTTTTTCCCTGGTCGCTTCTACTAGCAAGCGCTTCGAATACCTTACTTCCTGCTTTGACGCTTCGCATATCATCAACCCCTCTTCTCGATTATACTCTTTGCTTCCCTGATCGCTTTCCCAAGGCCCGCAGGGTGAGCGCCCCCGGCCTGAGCGAATGTCGCTTTCCCTCCGCCTGAGCCTTTAATCTCCCTGGCTATACCGCTGATAATTTTCTGTGCGTTCATCCCCTTATCCAGAAGGTCTTCCGTCACGGAACAGACCAGATACGCTTTTTCATCTTTACTGCTTCCAAGAAGTATTACCGCCGAATCAGTCTTCCTCTCAAGGTACGCAAGGGCCTTTCTTAGAAGCGGGATGTCCATCCCCTCGATCAGGCACGGGATGAAACTCACCTCCCCGATCTTAAGGGAAGAGGCATATGCCTTATCCAGCTTCTCTTTCGCTTCGTTAAAGGATGAGGCTTCTTCCTGCTTTTTGCGCTTCTTTTTTTCTCTCTCAAGACGCATGCGTTCTTCCGTAAAAGCAGGCTGCAGCTTCTCCCTGAAATCGCGTACCGCATCCGCGTCCACTACGGCCGCGCCTCCTGCTATATCCTCCGCCCGTTTTATAACCGCCTTATCAACAAGTGATTCAGCGCCGCGGGTAAGCTCCTTATGCTCAGCAAGGAAACCCCTTACCTTATCTCTGATCCATTCGCGCGCATTGTCTCCGGTAAGGGCTTCTATACGTCTTATACCGCTGGCCACGGAACTTTCAGCGGTCACTTTCAGAACACCGATCTCGCGCGTATTATCAACGTGAGTACCGCCGCAAAGTTCCTTGGATTTATCTCCCACCGATACTACACGGACGGTGCTGCCGTATTTCTCGCCGAAAAAAGAAAGCGCCCCTTCGGCTCTGGCCTCGTCTATGCGTTTCACTTCCTTGCACACCTCGATACCTTCGGCTATCCAGGCGTTCACCGCGTTTTCGACTTTCGCAAGCTCCCGCTCCGAAAGCTTCTTCATATGCGTAAAATCAAACCTGAGACGTTTATCGTCCACCAAAGAGCCGGACTGTTTCACCTCGTCTCCCAGGACGCTGCGGAGTGCCGCCTGCACCAGATGCGTCGCCGTATGGTTGAGCGCGGTTTTCTTCTTCGTCTCGGTATCAAGATGAAGCTTTATCTTGTCACCCTTAGCGAGACTGCCCTTCTTCACGAAAACGACCAGGACTTTCCTCCCTCCCGTCTCGAAAGTATCAAGCACCTTTATATCGCATCCTTCTTTCTCAATGGTACCCTTGTCCCCCGCCTGTCCCCCGCCTTCGGCATAAAACCTGCTGCTCTGGGGACTCGTTACTATCTCGGCTCTTTCTCCCTTTTCGACCTTGCTAGAGACATCTGAACCCAGAAGTATGAACTCAACTTTTGTCTCGAGAGGCAGAGTGTCGGAATTTTCCGGTTTGACCAGCCCCGCGAACTTATCCGGCTCAAAGATAAAGTCCTCGGTTATGTCGCTGCCCCTTCGGGACTCTTCTTTACGTTCTTCCATAAGCTTCTCAAACCCCTTTATGTCCAGAACCGCGTCCGTCTCCTCCTCGATGACGTCAAGCGGCAGACCGTACGTATCGACAAGTTTAAAGATCTCTTCGCCCGTAAGCCTGCCGGGCCTTTTCTTCAGCATATCTTCAAGTACCGGCATGCTAGACTCCAGGGTACCGGCAAACCTTTTCTCCTCCTCTTCCACGATAGCCGATATGTGCTCTCTTTTCTCTTCCAGCTCGGGATATGCGTCTTTCATCGCATCCGTAACAGCCGGCACGATCTTATGCAGGAATGCACCCTCGCGGCTAGCCCTCAAGTAAGCGCGTCTTATGAGTTTCCTTACGACGTAGCCCCGTTTCTCGTTCGACGGGGAGACCCCGTCAGCTATCGCGAACGCGGCAGCCCTGATATGATCGGCTATAAGGTTCAGGTCTTCTTCTTCGGGTTTTTTCCCCGCGTCACCCAGCTCTCTTCTGATCTTTGCGATAATGCCCGTAAACAGATCCGTCTGGAAATTGGTCCTAACACCCTGCATAACCGAAGCTATACGTTCAAGCCCCATACCGGTATCTATGTTCTTGTTGGGCAGGCTCGTGAGACTCGCGTCGGGTTTTCTTTCGAATTCGGTAAAGACGAGATTCCATACCTCGACGAACCTCCCGCAATCGCAAGCGGGACCGCAAGTTTTCTTCCCGCAGCCTGCATCTTCCCCCCAGTCATAAAAAATCTCTGAACACGGACCGCACGGACCGTTAGGCCCTTTCGTAGGCGCATCCGCCGGCCAGAAATTATCATGCGCGCCCAGCCTGATTATCTTCTCTCTGGGCACGCCGATATCATTAAGCCATATCCCGTAAGACTCTTCATCCTCTTCGTATATTGACACCCATAACTTCTTTTCGGGAAGGGCCATCTCCTCCGTCATAAACTGCCAGGCATAAAAGATAGCTTCTTTCTTGAAATAATCCCCGAACGAAAAATTCCCGAGCATCTCGAAAAAAGTGTGATGCCTCGGGGTCCTGCCCACATTCTCAAGGTCGCCCGTACGCAGGCATTTCTGGCAGCTGGCCGCGCGTCTGTAGGTGATGTTCCTTGCCATGAACTGTTCCTTGAACTGGTTCATGCCGGCACCCGTAAAAAGCACCGTCGGGTCACCCACGGGCACCAAGAGGTCGCTTGCGACAACAGTATGGCCCTTTGCCTTGAAAAATTCCAGAAACTTTTTTCTTATCTCGCTTGAACGCATATTTTTTTCTCTATATAAAGCGCACTAGTCCAGTGCCGCGCGTATGACGCTTTCGGCAGTCTCCGGATCAAACCCTTTACTTATAAGAAGCCGGAACACTTTCGCTTTTACTTTTTCCAGCTTGCCGGCATCTTCCGCGCTCAATCTGTTTTCTATGATACTTTGGGCTATTTTAACGTCATCAAGGATAACGCGCTTCTCTTCCAAGGCGGTCTCGATCACCCGGTCATCTATCCCTTTTTTTCTGAGCTCTTCCACAAGGAGCCTGCGTCCCTTGGGGTTTTCCCTCATGCGCCAATCAATCCACTCTCTGGCGAAGTCGAGGTCGTCTACCAGATCTTCTTTTTTAAGTGAATCAAGGATCTTTTTCGTAAGATGATCGCCGTAGCCCGCTTTTTTAAGCCTCTCCTCTATCTCGCGCTCTGTCCTTGCTCTTAGGGAAAGCAGTCTCAGGCAATAACGCTTCCCCTTATTGAAAGACCTCTCTTCTTTCTTATCCATAAAGTCTGATTTTTAGATCTCATTAGAGGCGCTTAAGGCTTTTTTTACGTCGCTTTCTATCTTGTTCAGCATGCGGACGTTTTCTTTAAGATAAAGCCGCGCGTTCTCTTTGCCCTGGCCTATCTTTTCGTCGTTGTAGGAAAGCCATGTCCCGCTTTTTTTGATCACTCCCACTTCTTCGGCCAAGTCTATTATGCTTGAGGAACGGGAAATACCTTCATCAAACATGATATCAAATTCAGCCTGCTTGAAGGGCGGGGCGATCTTGTTCTTGACGACCTTCGCCTTGACGCGGCTGCCTATGACTTTCTCGCCCTTCTTCAAAGATGCGAGCCTCCTCAGATCGATACGCACCGACGAATAGAATTTTAAAGCCTTACCACCCGTAGTCGTCTCGGGGTTGCCGAACATAATGCCTATCTTCATCCTGATCTGGTTAATAAAGATAACGCAGGTCTTTGACTTGCTTATGACAGCCGTCAGTTTCCGGAGGGCCTGGCTCATCAAGCGCGCCTGGAGACCCACGTGCGAATCACCCATCTCACCCTCGATCTCTTTGCGGGGAGTAAGCGCCGCAACCGAGTCTATTATAATAACGTCTATGGCGTTACTCCTGACCAGCGCCTCAGCTATCTCAAGCGCCTGTTCGCCGTTATCAGGCTGAGAGATGAGAAGCTTGTCGAGATCGACGCCTATCTTTTTTGCATAAATGGGGTCGAAAGCGTGCTCCGCGTCTATAAAGGCGACCTCACCGCCGGTTTTCTGGGCGCTGGCAAGTATGTTCAGGCTGAGCGTGGTCTTTCCGCTGGACTCGGGACCGAAGATCTCGACAACCCTGCCGCGGGGAACGCCGCCCACCCCAAGCGCCATATCCAGCCCGATAGAGCCCGTGGGTATAGCGTCTATCTTGGTATTATAGCCCTTACCCATTTTCATTATTGCGCCTTCCCCGAAATCTTTCTGGATCTTGCTGAGCGCAAGCTCCAACGCTTTGCCTTTGGCGCCCGTCCCCTCTATAGTCTTTTCAGCCGCAGCGCTTTTACTCATTACGTCTTTGTTCGCTTTTTTAGTCATGACTTAACCTCCGGTATTTTAATAATTACTATTAATCAGCCTATTATACTTATAGCGGTATTGTTTTGCAAAGGAATTTTCCCGATGGGCCCCTGTTCGGTCAAACTATCCGCCTTTGCTACATATAGACAATGTTTTTATCGAAATTCTTTCAAAAAAAATAACGCGAAGGGAGGTTTCTTCTGCTTCCGAACAGGATCATACGTTAAAACGAACTATCTCCAAAGGCGTGTATACAGCCCCCTGAGGGGTAAGATCGGACTTAAAAAGTATTATTCTTTCAATATGGCTTGAGGCGGGTCTTACGTCCACTTTTTCCGCCAAAGCTTTCAGTCTATCTTTGTTCTTGCCGCTTCGTATTCTTCCGAGCGTAAGATGCGCGCTGAAAGGTCTCGTCTCTTCCTCGAATCCCTCTTTTTGCATGCGGGAGGCGACTTCTCCGGCTAAAGTTTTTACTTTGTCGGCGCCTTCTCCCACGCCTACCCACAGGACTCTGGCAGCGGACCATCCGGGGAAAACCCCGATGGCATTTAAAAGAACATCAAACGGTTTTTGCCCGGCGGCGATTTCTTTCAAGGAAAGCGCGATCCTGCCGATTTTCTCCTCATCCGTATACCCCAGGAACTTAAGGGTAAGGTGCACCCCTGCGGGTGAGACCCATTTAACGTCACTTCCGGAGTCCTTCAGAAAGTCTATTATCCTCGCCAGCTCTTCCTTTGCCTCTTTAGAAAGCTCAAGCGCGATGAAACATCTTGTTTTCTTGTCTTTTTCTGCCAAGGCTTTAAACCTCTTGATTCATGGTTATATATTTTCAAGCAAAAACTTTAGCGCTGCACCGGAAAACTTCTCTTTTACAGAAAGCCTATCCCCGGTAAAAAAAACTTTTTTGCTCCGCTTCTTCTTCTGTGAACTGAACGCAATATAGGCAAGACCCGCGGGTTTTGCGAAACTTCCTCCGCCCGGACCGGCTATACCGGTAATCGAGACGGCTATATCGCCAGAGAGAGCTTCCCGCACGCCGTCAGCCATGGCTAAAGCCACCTGGCGGCTGACCGCGCCGTGTTTTTTTACGGTACTTTTAGGCACAGCCAGGAGGGTTTCTTTGACCTTGTTGGAATAAGCGACTACCGCCCCTTTAAAATAGACGGAACTTCCGGGCGTGTTCGTTATCCGGTGCGATACAAGGCCTCCGGTACAGGATTCGGCTATCACCAGGCTTTTCTTCTTATTTTTAAGACGCCTGGCGATCTCAAGTTCCAATAAGTCCATGCCTAAAAACCTCCTATGAATCTCCACGGCCTTAACATCCGTGGTGTTCCCTCGTTCTAAGTGCAAAATGTCTTTCCTCGCAGATTAATGGTGAGCGAACGAAGTGAGTCGAACCATAAGCTTAAAACATCTAGCTGTATTATATCGTAATCTGGAAAATTTGTGAACAAGTTAGCGCCCTCCCGGGATATGTTGACTTTACCCGGCGGATATTATACACTTTTTAGTATGAAGCAAAGTAAAACAGACGTTTCACAAAAGCGGTCAGTCCCGCTCAAAGAGCTTGTTAAAAGCGAAAAGGAGGCGCCTCAGGAGAAACTCTCAAGGAGCGAGCTTGAGAAGCTTTTTCTGAAGACGAAGAACGAGATGTTGATGCTCTCCGATATCACCGGCGCCATAATGCAGTCGCTGGACCTGGATCAGGTGCTCTACACGATCCTGACGGCGCTCACTTCCGACGAGGGCCTCGGGTTCGACAGGGCCATGTTCTTCCTCGTAAACAAGGAAAACCAGACCCTTGAAGGCAAGATGGCTATAGGACCGCACTCTGCCGAAGAAGCCGACAAGGCATGGCATCAAATTGAAGACGAGAAAGCGACTCTTAAAAACCTGATAGAGGCGTATGACAAGTTCAAAAAGGACCCGGAATCTAAACTGAACTCCATCGTGAAGGGTATCACAATACCCCTGCGCGAAGACATGGGTATACTAGCCCTTACCATACTTGAGGGAATGCCGTTCGAGGTCATAACGGAGGAGGCGACCTCTCTGGTCAACGAAGACATAAAGAAGCTCCTTCACATGGACCACTTCGTGACGGTACCCTTAAAGACCAGGAACGAGACTCTCGGCGCGATACTCGCGGATAATATATTTTCCAAAACCCCCATATCGAAAGACAGTACGCGCATACTGAACATGTTTGCCGATCACGCGGCTCTGGCGATCGAAAACTCGCGCCTTTACGAAAAGACGGTGCACCTGATGCGGACGGACTGGCTGACGGGCCTGTGGAACGCGCGTTATTTCAACACCGTCCTAAAAAGCAAGGTCAAAGCGGCTTCGGAAGAGGATAGCCCCTTGAGTCTTTTGATGATAGATATAGACAATTTTAAGAAATTCAACGATACCCTGGGACATCCAAGAGGCGATGAAGCCATAAAAAGGGTCGCCAACATACTCGACCGTTTCTCAAGAAAAAGCGATTTCGCCTGCCGTTACGGCGGCGAAGAGTTCTGTATCATCATGTCAAGGATAAATAAGAAAAACGCCGAGATCATCGCCGAAAGACTGCGGGGGGAAGTGGAAAACGTCTTTAAACACGACGAGACGGTACCTAAGAACCTTAAACTGACCATTAGCACGGGACTTGCGGTATACCCTTTTGACAGCCGCGATAAGAACGATCTCATACGCAAGGCCGACATTGCCCTCTACCATGCAAAAAAAAGCGGCAAGAACAGGGTTTATTCCTACTCGCCGCTTTTGAAATAAGCCTTTCAGCTTCTCTTTCTACGCCGTAACCGGAATACTTTTATCGGCGGGGTTTTCCTTCTCTTCGCTGAACTTCACCGAAACTATCTTCGTCACGCCCTTCTCTTCCATGGTTATACCGTAAAGAACGTCCGCAAGCTGTATCGTCATCCTGTTATGGGTGACGATCACGAACTGTGATAGCCTCAAAAACTCCTGGAGGACGCTGCAGAACCTCACGATATTGGACTCGTCAAGCGGCGCGTCTATTTCGTCCAGTATACAGAAGGGACTCGGGTTGACCTTGAAGATCGCGAATATAAGAGCGATCGCCGTCATCGCCTTCTCGCCGCCTGAAAGCTGCATAATGTTATGAAGTTTTTTCCCGGGAGGCCTCACTATTATATCTATCCCGCATTCCAGGATATTCGATTCATCTTCCAGGACGAGTTCCGCCTTGCCTCCGTTAAAGAGCATGCGGAAGTACTCATTGAACTCTTTTCGGATAGCTTCAAACGTCTCCATGAACATCTTGCGCGTGGTGCGGTTGATCTTGGTAATAGCGGCCAGGAGAGACTCCCTTCCCCTTTCAAGATCGTCCCTCTGCTTCGTAAGAAAATAGAAACGTTCCTCGAGCTGCTTGTGTTCCTCCACAGCGCCGAGGCTCACCTCGCCCATCTTTTCGATCTGGGCTTTTAGTTCCTCGATCTTTCGCGCAATCGCCTGCCAATCCTCGCCCTCGTCCATCTCGATATTGACTGCCGCGATATCGACCTTATAGGCATGCAGTATCTTCTCCCTGAGTGCGCCCCGTTTATACTCGATCTCTTTCGTTCTGATATCGATGTCCCGCGTTTTGTTCCTGAAAGCCTCCAGCTCGCCTTCTTTTCGCTTCACCTCTTCCTCTATGCGCCGTATGTCGGAAGTAAGCGCGTCTTTGCGCTGGGCGTCCTGCTTGATGGAATCGCGTCTGATCTCCACAAGCGCTATATATTCAAGATCGCGTTCCTTTACCGAAACCATCTCCTCTTCCAGACTATTCATGCGCATCCTGTTTTCGTTTATGCGCAGATGCCTCTCTTCTATGCTCTGGTTTATACCGGAGTAGGAGGTTTTCTCTCTTTCAAGGTTCTCGGCAAGGTTCTCTTCTTCCTTGCGCAGCGCGTAAAGCTCGGCCTTGATATCCGACATGCAGAAAAGCGTCTCTTCCCTCTTGCGCCTTGCGTCCTGGATGCCGTTTTGGAGTTCTTCGATAAGCGCCTCAAGACGGCTGTTCTCACCCTCAAACTCTTCCAGGCCGCGTTCAAGCGTTTCCTTTTCTTCGTGAAGCTCGTTAATAGCAAGGGCTTCTTCCTCTATCTCCGTGTTTAACAAGAGGAGTTCCTCGGCAAGCGAATTAAACTTGTCCTTAACCGAGGTCTTTCTGTTTGATATGTCAGAGAACTCCATCTCTTTCTGCCTGAGTTCCCCCTCGAGCCTGTCCTTTTTGACCGCGGATTCCTTGAGCCAGATTTCAAGCCCGGTTATCAGCTCTTCAAGCTCTTTTATCTGAGAGGTTATTCTTTCTTCTTCTTCGAGCATCTCTTTCACTTTCTCCTGGCGCCCGAAAAGCGGGATGGCTTCCTTGCTGGAGAAGTTTCTGCTGCGGTGCATGCCCCTCTGATAGACCTCGCCTTTTTCCCGGATTATGCGTCCCCCTCTGCTAATCGCGCTTTCCGCTTCTTCCCGGGAATCAGCCACAAAAGTCCCGCCGAGCAGCGCCTTAAGCGCCGAACGGTACGGCTCCTGGCTCGAAATGATATGCGTGACGTCTTTCATCGCCCCGCCGGCCTCGCCAGCCGGAGGGCCCGCCAGCTCATCCAGGATGATAAAACTTGCGCTTTCCATCGAGTTTTCTTCAAGATGCGCGATGACCCTCCCGGCGACTTCGCGGTTTTCAACTACCAGGGCCTGCGCCGCCTCGCCAAGGACGAATCCCAGCGATTCCTCATAATCGCTTCTTACGTTTACTATCTCTGAAAGCACGCCCCTAACTCCCTGAAAACGCTCATCCCCCATCTCCAGGCGTTTTATTATCTCTTTAGCGCTTTCGTTCACGCCTTCGCGTTCCTCGATAAGCTTCTGGAGGAACTGCCGGCGTGGTTTGATCTCGTTCAGCGCTTTTTCCTCCTGGCGTCTTTCGCCGCTTAAAGCGGCCAGCTTCTCCTGCTTTGTTACATACTCGTCATTGAAAATGCGGTATTCGGTTTTCTTCTCATTGAGGGCTTTCTCCATGAGCGAGGCTTTCTCCTCCACGCTCTTAAGTTCTTCCCCCAGACTTTCTTTTTCCCGGTGGACGCTCTCCCTTTCAAGTTTAAGCCTTTTCTGGCGGGCCTGAGCGTTCTGGATGTCGGCGTTTACCTTGATGAGCGAGTTCCTCGCCTTCGTCTGGCCGGCTGCGACATCGACTATCCTTTCCTTGTTTATCCTGAGCTCTTCCCTGCGCCTCTCGAGGATAGCGGTAAGCTCCTTCACGTTTTCTTCCCCGCACCTCAAGGCTTCGTCCTTGTCACTGCGCTGGGAACTGGCATCGCGGAATCTTACCTCCAGACTCTCGAGCCTTACCTGCAGGCCGTCTTTATGCTTAAGAACTTCGTCTATCTCCAAGTTCAGCCTCTCTATACCACGCTCAAGTTCCGTTATCCTTTCAGAGTTGACCCTTGTGACGTGCTTGTTTTTGTCTATATCCGACGAAAGCCTTACCACTTCGGACTGCGCCTCCTGAAGCTGGGTGAATACGGCATTAAACTCTTCTCTTTTCTGGATGAGGCTTTCCGAGGCTTTCTCAAGATCGCTACCCAGCCTTTCCGAACGCATCTTCACTTCATCACCCTCGGCGTCCAAAGAGACGTCGTCGGTACCGAGACCCCTGAAGCGCTTATAGGCCAGTTTAATATCGAGACTTTTAAGTTCCTCGTAATAGGCCTTGTATCTTTCAGCTTTACGGGCCTGCCGTTCTATGGACTTTATCTGCCGCTCGACTTCACGTATTATATCGTTTATCCTCAACAGGTTCTCTTTGGTCCGTTCAAGTTTAAGCAAGGCTTCGCGTTTTTTGGTCTTGTAGCGGGTGATGCCGCTGGCTTCTTCGAATATGTAGCGCCTCTCTTCGGGCTTGGAACTTAAGATCATATCCATCTTGCCCTGCTCTACTATAGAGTAGGAACTTGTGCCGATACCGGTGCCCATGATAAGACTGCGCACGTCAGCGAGCCTGACGGGCGTCTTGTTAAGAAGATATTCGCTTTCACCGCTGCGGTAAAGCCGGCGGCTTATCGTGACCTCATCGTAATCAACGGGAAGCGCTCTGTCCTCGTTGGAAAGCGTCAGTGAAACCTGGGCGACATTGACCGGGTCGTATTTATCGGTGCCGGAGAAAATGACGTCCTGCATGGAGGAGCTTCTCATGCTCTTAGTGGACTGTTCCCCAAGAACCCATTTTATGGCGTCCACGATATTGCTTTTCCCGCAACCGTTCGGTCCGACTATTGCGGTTACGCCGGGTTCAAATTTAAGTTTAGTCTTATTTAAAAAAGATTTAAAACCGACAACCTCTAGACTTTTAAAGTACATCTTTCTCCCTTCATTCTATGCGGTTTTTCCGCCTTCAAGTATGCTCTTAAGACCTTCGATCTCATCTTCGGTATATTCCCGGTATCCGTTTATGGGATTTCTGCGCGGTTCGGGAAATATGCCTTTCTTCTCGTAATTGATGACAGTGCCTCTATATATACCTAATATATCGGCGACTTCCTGGACTGTAAATTTTTTGATTCCTCTGGCAATCATTTCTATCTTATAGTTTAGACACCTTTATCTATGTTTATACCCCTTTAAATAAGCTTGTCCAAGTATACCCAAGTATCTACTACTTGTCAAGAATGCTAATATATTTTTTATTACTAGTTTAAATAAGAAGAGGGGTGAAATGGCTTAGAATGAAGGAGATCAGCCTTTATTTAGCCAAAGTTTTCTTGAAATGTTCCGTAAGAAGCGGGACGATCTTGAAAAGGTCCCCTACTATTCCGTAGGTGGCGACTTTGAATATCGGAGCTTCCGGGTCTTTGTTTATCGCCACTATTACGTCCGCAGAACTCATACCGATAAGATGCTGGATCTGGCCGCTGATACCGCAGGCTATATAAACTTTGGGGCAGACAGTCTTACCCGTCTGGCCTACCTGATGCGAGTACGGTATAAGGTCCGCATCGACAGCGGCACGCGAAGCGCCGACGGCGCCGTTAAGTACAAGAGCAAGATCTCTTATAATGCTGAAGTTCTCTTTGCTTGCCACTCCCCTGCCTCCGGAGACTATGATGTCAGCTTCCGCAAGATTCACCGTCTCTTCCATCTCCTCTACGATATCTATGAGCTTGCTGCGTGAGGCGAGAGCATCCTCGCCGAACTCTTCCTTGATTATCTCGCCCTTACGGGAAGGATCGGACTCGGCTTCTTTCATGACCTTGTGCCGCACCGTCGCCATCTGGGGACGGGTGTTGGGAGATATGATCGTCGCCATGATATTGCCGCCAAAAGCGGGCCGGGTCTGAAGGAGCAGTTTTTCTTCCGGGTCTATGTCAAGACCGGTACAGTCCGCCGTAAGCCCCGCTCTAAGGGTAACAGCGACGCGGGAGATAAGGCTCCTGCCTATGGTCGTAGCGCCCGAGAGGACTATCTCCGGTTTATACTTAGCAACAAGACTGGTTAAGACTTTGGTATAGGGATCGTCCTGGTAAGCTTTAAGGTGCGGAGAATCGACGAGGTAGACTTTCTCCGCGCCTCTTTCTATCAAACTCCTGCAGGCTTTTTCCATACCGTCGCCGAGGAGTACCGCGCAAAGCTTCGAGCCGAGTTTATCCGCAAGTTCCCTGCCCTTACCCAGAAGCTCGAAAGAGACCGACTGCACCTCGCCCTTCTTCTGCTCGGCAAACACCCATACGTCTTTATAAAGGGAGAAGTCTACAGCTTTAGCCTCTTCCTTTTTCTGTATGATTATCGCGTCAAATTTGCAAGCCTCGACGCATGCCCCGCATAAAGTGCATTTGGCAAGCTCTATAACGGCCTTTTTATCCTCCATGGTTATCGCGCCGAAAGGACATGCCTTGACGCAGAGCGTGCAGCCAACGCACTTTTCGTCGATTACTATTATTGCATCGGTTTCTTTCATGTTATCCTATGATAGCTTTTTTAAGGAGATCTCCGAGCTCTTTGGCCACTTCTTCCGGATCCCCCTGTAAAATACGTCCGCCTTCTCTGGGCGGCGGGGTAAAGACTTTTATTACCCTGGTGGGAGATCCGTCAAGCCCTATCTTCTCTTCCTCGCAGGAAAGGTCTTCCGCCGTCCACACGGGTATCTCGCATTTTTTGGCTTTCATCTTTCCTTTTAGTGACGGCAGGCGCGGCTCGTTTATCTCTTTTACGACAGTGAGCACCGCCGGTAGCGGCGTCTCTACAATGTCGTACCCTTCCTCAGTCATCCTCTCCACTAGCGCGCTCACTTTACCGAGTTTCTCGATTTTTTTCACGTAAGTCACCTGGGGGATATTGAGGTGCATTGAGACCCCCGGCCCCACCTGTGCTGTATCGCCGTCGGAAGCCTGTTTGCCGCAGAGGATCAGCCCGTAATCGCCTATTTTCCTGGCGGCCTGGGAAAGCGTATAACTTGTCGCCCAGGTATCGCTGCCCGCGAATTTCCTGTCGCTTATGAGAATTGCGCTATCCACCCCCATGGATACCGCTTCGCGCAAAGCTTCTTCCGCCTGGGGAGGCCCCATGCTTACAGCGACCACTTCGCCCTCGCCTAGTCTCTCTCTTATGCGAAGGGCTTCTTCTATCGCGTACATGTCAAAGGGGTTTATTATAGATTCCACCCCTTCTCTTTTTAAGGTGTTAGTCTCCGGGTCTATCTTTACGTCGGTGGTATCCGGAACCTGCTTGATAAGTACTATTATCTTCATCTTGATTTTCCGAGACCCTCTTTTATAAGCGCCGACGCTATAACGCCGCGCTGTATCTGGTTGGTACCTTCATAGATCTGGGTTATTTTTGCGTCCCTCATGAGTTTTTCGACCGGGTATTCTTTCATGTAACCGTAACCGCCGAAGATCTGTACGGCATCGGTAGTCACTCTCATGGCGGTGTC
The DNA here is from genome assembly GCA_964527555.1 of uncultured Planctomycetia bacterium. Taxonomy (GTDB): domain Bacteria; phylum Omnitrophota; class Gorgyraeia; order Tantalellales; family Tantalellaceae; genus CAZGOG01. The sequence goes on from CAZGOG010000014.1 coordinate 36,526, forward strand.
GGAAGCAAAGGTCTTGCTCATCGCCGATATCTTTGCTATGTCCTTGCATCCGGCGTCTATCATACGCGCCGCGGAATATATAAGAGCCCTTGCCGCCTCCGTCTGTATGGCCATATCAGCCAGCATGAACTGTATGCCCTGGAAGGAAGAGATGGTGGAGCCGAACTGCCTCCTCTCATGAGCATACTTGACGGCTTCATCCAGCGCCCGCTGGGCGATACCGACAGCCTGCGCCGCTACCCCTGGCCGCGAATGGTCAAACGTCTTCATCGCAACTATAAAACCAAGACCTTCCCTGCCCAGGAGGTTTTCTTTGGGTATGCGGCAGTCCGTAAAAATAACTTCGCGCGTGGCCGAGCCCCTTATGCCGAGCTTGTTTTCTTTCTTGCCGAAAGTGAGTCCCGGAGTATTCTTCTCCACGATGAAAGCGCTTGCGCCTCTGGCGCCCTTAGCTTTATCCGTCATGGCTATAACGGTATATATCTCGGCTTCACCGCCGTTAGTGATCCACTGCTTCGTGCCGTTAAGGACATAGTGGTCACCGTCTTTCTTGGCGGTCGTCTTTATGCTGCCGGCGTCACTGCCGGCTTCGGCTTCGGTTATGCAGAAAGCGGCAAGTTTCCTGCCAGCCGCTATATCCGGAAGATACTTTTTTTTCTGCTCGTCGTTGGCGTAAAGAAGTATCGGGTAAGTCCCCAGCCCCGTTGCGGCAAAAGCCAAAGCGATACCGCCGCATCCCCAGGAAAGCTCTTCCGTCGCTATAGCCATCTCCAGCACTCCCCCGCCGAGCCCGCCGTATTCTTCGGGTATGTAGACCCCGCATATGTCGGATTCCGCAAGGACCTTGACGATATCCCAGGGGAACTCCTCTTTCTCGTCATACTCAGCCGCCACAGGTTTTATCTTTTCTTCCGCGACCTGGCGGCAGAGGTCCTTTATCATCTTCTGTTCTTCAGTTAAAAGATAATCCATCTCTTTTTTCTCCTTAATCTTTTTGCCGATTTAAGTTTTATCAAAACAAACGTCTGTTGAGTCAACAGACGTTTATTATAACGCTATTAAAAAGTCTAAAAAACCCGTGTACTGCTATCCCGTAAACTTCTTGACCACAAGGCTCACGTTGTGACCCCCGAAACCCAGAGAGTTACTTAAAGCGACATCTACCCGCATCTCTCTGGCCGTATTGGGAACATAGTCCAGGTCACATTCAGGATCAGGGTATTCATAATTTATGGTAGGGGGTAAAATACTGTTCTCAATAGCTTTGGCGCAAGCTATCAGTTCCGCCGCTCCCGTCGCTCCCAGCATATGACCGGTCACTCCCTTGGTAGAACTGACGGCAAGCTTGTGCGCATAATCACCAAAAACCGTTTTTATCGCACTTGTCTCCATCTTGTCGTTTAAAGGCGTGGAAGTGCCGTGTGCGTTGATATAGTCCACATCCCCGGAGTTGAGCTTGGCATCTTCAAGAGCGGCTCTCATGCACCTTATCGCTCCGTCGCCCTTAGGATCCGGCGCTGTCATGTGATAAGCGTCTCCGCTCATGCCGTAACCGACTATCTCGCAGTATATATGTGCGCCTCTCTTCTTGGCATGCTCAAGCTCCTCAAGAACAACGATAGCGGATCCCTCACCCATCACGAAACCGTCCCTCTCTTTATCAAAGGGACGCGACGCTCTCTCCGGATCATCGTTGCGCGTAGAGAGGGCTTTTAAAGCGCAAAAACCGCCGTGGCCCATCTTCGTTATCGCGGCTTCCGAGCCTCCTGATACCATGATATCGGCTTCGTTCCTCTGGATGATCTTAAAAGCGTCCCCTATGGAGTGGCTTGCCGTCGCGCATGCCGTAACCGCCGCGGAATTCGGCCCCTTGAACCCCAGCTCTATCGAAACAAGGCCTGAAGCCATGTTAACGATGAGCATCGGTATTAAAAACGGGGATATTTTAGATGCCGCTTTATGTTCGTCGGCGGTCTCTATATATTTGGCGTGCTCGCCTTCTACCGTGTGCAGGCCCCCTATCCCTGAACCTATATAGACGCCGGCTTTTTCCATCGTGATTTCCTTAAGGTCAAGACCGCTGTCTTCCACGGCCATTTTCGCCGCGCCTATAGCGAACTTGACGAACGGGTCCAGGCGCTTCTCCTGTTTCGGGGTCATATATAAAGAAGCATCGTAACCCTTTACCTCGGCGGCGATCTGTGAATTGAACGGTGACGGATCGAAAGCGGTCAGACGCGCTACGCCCGTCTTGCCTTCGATGACAGAATTCCAGAAATCTTTGACGTTGTTTCCTACGGGAGTAACAGCGCCTACTCCCGTAAGAACTACTCTTCTCTTGGACATTTTAAAGAATGGAAGGTTTTATTGTTTATTGTTTTGCAGCCTTTTCCTCGATATAAGCGATGGCTTCGCCGACGGTGGTCAGTTTCTCGGCATCTTCGTCCGGTATCTCAGCCCCGAATTCCTCTTCAAGAGCCATAACCAGTTCGACCGTATCCAGAGAGTCAGCACCAAGATCGTCGATAAATTTGGCGTCTTCCTTTACTTCCTCCACTTTTACACCAAGCTGTTCAGCCACAATCGATTTGACCTTTTCCGCTACCTCAGACATTTTTCCTCCTTTTTACGGTTTAGTTAGCTCTCTTCTTCCAGCTAACCTTATTTCATTTACATAACCATTCCGCCGTCCACCTGGACCACCTGTCCCGTGATGTACGCGGCGTCTTCACTCGCTAGAAAGAGTGCCAGCTGCGCTACATCCTTGGCTTCGCCCATCTTGCCCAGGGGGATCAGCTTTAAGAGCTTCTCTTTCGACACTTCATCGATCCTGCCGGTCATATCCGTCTGGATAAAACCGGGAGCGATGGCATTGACGTTTATACTCCGTGAACTAAGTTCCTTGGCCACGGTTTTTGTAAGAGCAATAAGACCGCCTTTGCTGGCGGAATAATTGGCTTGCCCGGCGTTTCCCATGATTCCTACCACAGAAGCCATATTGATTATCTTGCCGCTTCTATTCTTCACCATAGGACGGGTTACGGCCTTGATGCAGTTGAAAGCGCCTTTTAAGTTCACATCCAGCACTGCATCCCATTCTGTCTCCGACATCCTGAGCACAAGATTATCCCTGGTGATGCCGGCATTGTTGACAAGTATATCCAATCTCCCGAAATTGTCAAGGATTTTCTTGATGAACTCCTCCACCTCTTCCGGGTCAGTTACATCCACTTTGGCGGTAAGGACTTCGCGTCCGGTCGAGCTTTCTATTTCGCCTTTTGTCCGCTCGAGCGCTTCAGAATTCACGTCACAAATCGCTAAGTTCGACCCCTCCCGGGCGAAAAGCACGGCGATCTCCTTGCCTATCCCGCGGGCCGCCCCGGTTATCATCGAAACCTTGTCTTTTAGTTTCATAACTAGCCTCCCGTTTTCCGCACTAGATTGTAACAGTAATACGTATTTTGTCAAGGGAATTGTCCGCTAAG
>CAZGOG010000015.1:0-3557 GCA_964527555.1 uncultured Planctomycetia bacterium
ACGTTTGGCATATCTTCCTCCTTCACTATAGCAACAAATTAGCAATAATTCCTAAAACCACAACTTGCGGAACAGTAATTATTGGTAACCATATTGCTGTTTTCTTCCCTACGTTATTCCAGATAAGTCCTATTTCAGTATAGTCAGTTGCTACTCCAGCCATCAAGAAAACAAAGCTGTTACCCAGTGCCCCCGTCTGCCTGAATATTTCAAAAGCCATAGGGGCTGAACCTTCGGAACATACTTCTATTATTGTTGCGACTACCAGCGTTATAATTAAGCCTAATATGGTAGGCCCCATATACTGCTGAAATACGTTGCCCGGCACATATGCTCCGGCTAAGCTGGCGATTCCCATCCCGATAAAGATCCACCAAAGGACCATATTCCCTAATGAAACAGATCCATCATAAATTCCTTTTACATCCGCTTTCAGAGCCTCTATCGAAAACTTATATTCCTTAAATCTTTTCTTTATATCTTCTTTCACTGAAAATCCCTCTTCCAGGGACATTATATTATTGTTTTTTTCTATAAGCCCTTTAGTTTCAAGGAACTGAAAAACAAATCCCGTAATTATTGCTATGAAAATAGCCGAGAATATCATATAAAAAGCTTTGAGCCCAAAAAATCCTATAAGCATTATTGTTATCGTCAGATTCGCCCAAGGCGATGCCAGCAAAAAGGCAACTACCGCCGGTCCTGATGCACCTTTTTTGTGCAACTCGATAGATAAGGCAAGTATCCCGTGTGAGCAAGCACTCATTAGAAATCCCAGGAACACAGAATAAATAATGGTCCTTTTTCTGGGCTTAGAGAGAATATGCGATATATATTCCCGTGGGACAAAATGATCTATAACTCCACCCAGAATCAACCCAAATAAAATCGCCCACCATATTTTTTTAAAGTACATCCACAAAGAGGTTCTGAATGGTTCCAAGATAGGAATAAAATACGATAAGACAACAATACCGAGTAAAACAGAAGAAACTATAAATGTTTTGTTTTTATAGAAAGGACTTTTAATATTTACATTACAAGCAGGACATTCCGCTTCTGTAACATTATGTTCATCTCTAAACTTTTTTAGACATCTTTGACTGCAAAAATAATAAGTTTTGCCTTCATAGTTTATGTTGATAGCTTCTTTCTCTTCTACTTCCATCCCGCAAATGGGATCTTTCATAAAACTCCTCTTACAATTTTATGCCTCTAATAATATCTTTTAATGAATTAGCAGATTCCCTAAAAAGCTCCTGTTCTTTTTCAGCAAGTTCTATTCGCAAAAACTGCTCTACACCTTTTTTGTTTACCTTCGAAGGCAGGCTTAAATAAACATCATCGACATCATAATAATCGTTTATTAGAGTTGACACCGGTAAAACTGAATTCTCATCCCTTAAGATAGTCTCCACAATCCTGACCAGTGCTAGCGCTATAGCGTAATATGTCGCACCTTTTGTTTCTATTATTTCATAAGCCGCATTCTTGACCTCTTTAAACAATTTTTCAAGTTCTTCTTCCCTTTTACAATGGTTGAAATTCTTGCATGTAGGGCAGTATTTGTGTATCTTCATCCCCCCTATCGAGGCATTACTCCATACGGGAAGTTCCGTATCTCCATGTTCCCCGATGATATATGCGTGCACGTTTCTTGGATCTACCTCACAATGCTGGCTTATCAAATACCGAAACCTGGAAGTATCAAGTACTGTCCCGGACCCAACCACTTTATTTGAAGGGAGTCCTGATATTTTCATTGTCACATAAGCCAATATATCAACAGGATTCGTAACAACTATAATGATAGCATCTTTAGCATATTTCAGGATCTCGGGGACTATTTCTTTAAATATATCTGCATTTGTCTGAACAAGATCTACCCTTGTCTGGCCGGGCTTTTGCTTCGCTCCTGCGGTTATAACCACAATATCTGAATCCTTACAGCCTTCGTATCCCGCGGAATATACTTCCGTGGGATGTGTAAAACTCATGCCGTGATTAAGGTCCATGCATTCGCCTTTTGCCTTATCTGCATTCCTGTCGACAATGACTATTTCCCTGGCGATACCTCTTATCATAAGAGCAAAAGCAAAAGTGCTTCCAACGTTACCGGCACCAATTATAGATACTTTTGGTTTTGATTTTTCCATATTCATCCTTTTTTGCTGTTTCAACTATGTTCGCATCTTACACAGAATTACTTGTTATTTTAAAAAATCCATATATATTGCTAATAAAAGCGCAATGGCTGACAAAAAGAAAATAAAGAAATAGTTTATTCGTTCTTTTCTTGAACCTAGCCCGCATAGAATCGAATTAATCAAAGCATAATCATTGCAATCAAGCGGTTCATTTTTTGATATTTTTTCTGACAATCCGCTTTCTTCAATGCGTTTAGCTCTAGCATGTCCAACTTTGAATTTATAAACAAAAAACAGGAAAAACCCTATCACCCCGATATACCAAGCTACCTTTCCATATATGGGTTCCAAATGCATTAAAACTGTAACTACTCGTATAGCAAAAGTCGCTATGAGGCCTATTAAAAAGAATATCCAGGAAATAGCAGAATCCTGACAATCTCTGTATCCACTGCAACTTAATGGTTCGCCTTTTATCTTTTTAATATTATTATCCATTATGCGCCACACAATAAAAAAGCCGTAAGTTCAGTATCTCAAAACTGAAACATTACGGCTTTGAAACATCTGAGCTTACAATAAGATATTTAAGCTCTTATTTTAACTCACATATATTATATGTCAAGGATACCGGGATTCATCACGATTCCACCACGATTTTTTCTAAAAATGACCATTTTACCCCTGACCATAACTGATAGTAACTGTACATATATTCTTATCTATGTCCCTGTGATTTAAAACATTTACAGCAAAAAAGCCGACTCCCTGCTGGAAATCGGCTTTATGCTTGGAAAGTTTGGTGGAGGTGCCGGGACACCGTGCGAGCTTACAAGGCGATAAAGAAGGGGCCCCGGGTCTACACAAGCTATGAGCGAGTCGAACAAACTAGAAATTTATTTCCGCGTTTGCGAGACGAGCGAATAGCTGTCCCCCTTTTATTTGTCCCCATTTTTAAGGCAAATATGGTGGAGGTGCCGGGATTCGAACCCGGGTCCGGGAACCTAAACCTGATAGTATCTACATGCTTAGTTTACCTTTAATCTTTTTCCGCAGGGTCCGGTAAACGGGGCCTTCTGCGGAAGCACTCTCCTGGTACTTGCTCAGGTTAGGAGATGTCCCCTGGCAAGTCCTTGTAAGTTAGGACTCAATTAGAAGGCCAAGGCGCCAACTAATGAGCCAGTTCCTGCTATTGCAGAAACATTTAACGCATCCTCAGCCAAGATAGACTCGGCTTCGGCTACTGGATTGTAGTCTGCGTTTATTTGGTTTTCAGGTTTTTAAAGAGGCCTCCTGAAACCTCTGCATGCTGCTTCCAGACTTAAAGAACACGTCGAGGCCTGTCACCCCCTCTATTGAAAATCGGGGCTTCGGCCGGCATTCATAGGTCAATGCCGCCTGCGCCCCCTC
>CAZGOG010000015.1:3657-38812 GCA_964527555.1 uncultured Planctomycetia bacterium
GTACCTTTCAAAAAACATAAGGGCTCGGGCTTTCTCGCGAAAGCCGATTTTCTTTGAAAGGGAACCATCCGTTCCCTTTCAACGCCCGCCTCCGGCGGTCTGCTATCCTTCCCTTATTGGTGTCCCTTTATTTCAATCGGCCCTTCGGCCGGCATTCATAGGTCAATGCCGCCTGCGCCCCCTCGTACCTTTCAAAAAACATAAGGGCTCGGGCTTTCTCGCGAAAGCCGATTTTCTTTCCTTCCCTTATAGGAAGTAGCCTCTATTTCAAAGAACTCTGCCTCTATCTATGTTTATGGCGAAGCGCTCTTTCAACTTCCCTCTTAGCCTGTTTTTCTTTAAGAGCTTCGCGCTTATCGTAAAGTTTCTTGCCTCTTCCAAGCCCGATCTCGACTTTCGCGTAACTCCTCTTAAAATATACTTTAAGAGGCACAAGCGCATAACCTTTCTGGGTAAGCTTTTCTTCGATATATCTTATTTCTTTCTTGTGAAGCAAGAGCTTTCTGGCTCTTATGGGATCGGTATCTTCCCGCGAAAATTTATAAGGGGTTATATGCATGCCGTACAAGAGGACCTCACCCCTCTCCACCCTGGCAAAACTTCCCTTCAGGTTTGCCTTGCCTTCTCTTATAGATTTTACTTCGCTTCCAAAGAGCTCAAGACCGGCTTCATAGGTCTTTTCTATATAGAAATCACGATACGCCTGTTTATTCGAAATGGATGCTTTATTATCAGCCATGATTCTAGCTTTATTATAGCATAACTATTTGTTTGTTTCAGCTCTTTTTCTTATCTATTATGTAAAATTTCGATTCTCGACTATATTTGACTCAGGTTCTAAAGTATAGTATAATTCTCTCCGTCAATTGTCAACATTAATAATGCGGGCGTGGCGGAACTGGCAGACGCGTATGGTTCAGGTCCATATGGAGGAAACTCCTTGGGGGTTCAAGTCCCTTCGCCCGCACCACATTTATCTTAAAAATGCGGGAGAAAGGAAATTTTCTTCCGCATTTTTTTTAGGCAACTATGTCCCCCCTGTTTTGATTTACGAACGCAGTGAGCAAATCATGGGGGGATAAATGTGTCCCCCCTGATTGTTTTGTTTCAAGCGTTGACGAGGAGAACAAAACTAGGGGGGACAGCTTTCGCCTACCTATTTTAATATTATCTGGCTCTAGCTGGCAGGCCGTTCTATAGACATACAGACTCTTAATCTTTAAAAAGTCCCGCCTCTTTGACATTGCCTTATATGCATGGTATATTTTCTCTTATGTGCGGTTACGTGTTACCGGGTCCACTAACATAGGAGGAATCATGAGGGGCATAGGTAATCTCTTGACAATCGTAGGGGTGATACTCTTTTTCTACACGCTTATAGGCAGGTTTGTGGGAGACAAGACTCTTCTGGGCTTTTCCAAAGCTCCTATAATCGGTGAATATCTGGCCGGCGGGTTTACCGCCGTAGGCATGTTCTCCGGGATAGCCTGCATCCTGCTTATTGCAGTAATAGCGCTGATAAAATCACAAGAATGAATCTCCACGGACTTACGTCCGTGGTTTCATCTTTTTCGCCTGTCGGCGTCGCAACTTCTCGAGATGCGTCTTTTATCCCGTAGTGTTCCTTGCCCCAGGCACCTCTTCATTACATCAGTGATTCATGGTGAGCAAGCGAAGCGCGCCGAACCATAGCTTTCTCTTTATTTTTCGCGCAGAAAAAAAACCGTCTCTTAAAAAAGGGACGGTTTTTCTGCTTTACCCATGCACCAGAAGGCCACACCCGTAAGGGCGTGGATGAATGGCCTTCGGTGCAGGGTTCCGCTTGACGGAAAGACTGAAACTGTGGATGCCATAGGCATTAGCCCATGGAGCTTTACTTCTCTTAAGAGACTTCCTTGTGGGAGATAAGACGGACCGCGCCGCTGGTCAAGCAGTCCCTCCAGTTGCCGGTGGTAAGCGCGTCAAGCTCTTTCTGGGCGTTTCTGTACCAGGCTGAGAAATCCAAAAGTTCCGGCGAGAGAACACCCGGATGAACGGCAAGCTCACTCACCCCATCCCTCAGGCGCTCCATCATAAAACGCAAAATATCGTTGTCTATCCGGCCCGAGTGAAAATGCCCTAAAAAGGCATCGTTACACTTAAGGCCCTCTTCTGAAATAAGATTTTTTGCGGTTTTGGTAACCACTTTTAAGCTGGTCTGACGCGCCAGGTCTTTCGGCCTGAATTTCTTTATCATAAGATATGCCGGCTCTTTGGAAAGTCTTACATACGGAACCTTGAATTCTTTGGCCAAAGCGAGTGTGATCTTCATGATACCCGGAAGCATATGAATGTGTTCATGGCTGTCAAGATGCGTTACCACCAGACCCTCTTCCTTCAGCTTCTTTATCTGGCTGGCAAACTCAAGATACACCTCTTCCAGATTAAGTTTTTTCTTCAAGTAAAGCGGTATTAACTCCTTGTAGGTGGGCAAAAAAGTCTCTTTTCTCCCCAGAAGGTTCCTTACCTTTGCCAGGTCCTTCGTGCACGGCAGAAGCCCTCCGGTAAGCGTGAGGTGAGCCCCGACTTCTTTTTTATCGATTTTCTCGAGCATATTACACGCTTCGAAAAAATGCGTGCCGCACGAGACCACGCTTACTCCGCTGATGACCTCAAGCGAGTAACATTTCTTAACGGCTTCGTTTATCGCGGGTGAGATCCCTACATCATCGATGTTTATGATAAGTGATTTCATTCTCTTCTCCTCTTGCATGAAATGATCTTTACTTTTATCATGTCGGCAAAAGTCGCCCAGATAACGGGAACTCTAGCGATGTAAGACTTGCCGCCAGTTCTCGAACGGAATACCACGGGAAACTGCTTGACGCTATAGTTCTTTCTCTTGGCGTGGAGGAATATCTCCACGTCGATAAACGGACTGTGCGAGATGAACTCTATGTCACTTACGGCGGATCTTCTTGCTATCTTGTACCCTGAATTTATGTCATTTATGCTAAGTGAGAAAAGCGCCTGGACCATTAAGTTATACATCCCTGAAATTGCCTTCCGCGTGATATTATCTCCTTTTTTCACCTTTGAGTAACCCGTGACGATATCGTACTCGGCTATAAGCGGAAGGGACGCTTTAATGTCGCCGGTCGTAACGGGCATGTCCGAGTCCATATAGATGATAACGTCTTTCGTGGCTCTTTTAAACCCTTCGGCAAATGCCCCGCCGAACTTGGTGTTTTTTTTCATCCGGAAAAGTTTCACGGAAGCGTTTTCCCGCGCTACGGCTTCCACGATATCGGCGCTTGAATCTGTCGAGGCGTCGTCAACAACGACTATCTCATAATCACGTGTAAGTTCCTCTGCCAGAGTCTTTAAACTGATAAGGGTATTTTTTATATTGTCACGCTCGTTAAACATGGGAAGAACAAACGAGACACTGAAAGGTTCCTGCATAAACTTCCTTACACTTTAATCGCCGGTAAAAGCCTTGTTGGTTATGATGACATACTCGCCTGATTGAAACGGTGCCTCCAGTCTAGCGCCGCGTTTACTTTCTTTCATCTGGTTGTAATGCTTTTTCTGTATTATACCCCAAACGCGTTCTTTGCGTGAAATGAATTCGCCCAGATCTGAATACGAATGGATGTCTACTATATCTGTCCGGTCGGCGTAAAAGGCTATTCCGCGCCGGTGATCGCATTCCCCCCCGAGAGGCTCGGTCCCCTTAGACAGATCTTTTATCTTAAGAGATAAAGCCTTGCTGGACTCGTGTTCCTCTACCACCGGAAGGATATAGCGTATTACAGGAATGGTCGTAACCATGATCGTCAGAATAACCGAAGCAAACGAAAGCATCCCTTTCCTCTTGATAAAAAATAGGACCGATACCGCCAAGAGCAAAGCAAAAAGAAGTTCCGACGCCAAAAGCCCCTTTAATGCCTGGGGATACTCGTTTTTTACCACGAAATACACGGCGACCAGCGCGATAAAGCTGGTGGCGGCAAATATCGAGTAGGCTATATTCATTTCTTTCCTTACGGTGCGCTGCGCTTCTTCAGCCAGAAGGAATTTCTCCCAGAACCTTCCCGTAACGACCGCCATCACCGGAAAAAGCGGGAAGATATACGTAACCAGCTTTGTGCTCGAGAGCGAGAAAAACAAAAATACCGTCAAAAACCATATAGCCAGAAAAAGACCTGCTGACTTTACCGGAGAAGCTGCTTCCCCCTTCTTATACATATCCCACGATCCGAAAAGGAAAAAAATGCTCCATGGGTAGAACCCCCCGATAACAACCGGTATATAAAAAAAGGGCGAAGTACCGATAACGTGTTCCGCTTCCAGAAACCTGGTAACGTTATGGAACCCGAAGAACTCATCGATAAAAAGAGATCCGTGCATGCGCGTGACTGCGATATACCACGGGAGAGACACCGCCAGGAAGACCACGATGCACCAGAAGAGAGGTACTTTACTGAAGGTCTTTTTCCACCCTCTCGTAAAAGTAATGTAAAGCGCTGCGACGACAGCCGGTATAAAGAGGCCTATAGGCCCTTTTGTAAGAACGGCAAGCGCCGCCATTACCGAAGAGGCGATATAACAAACCGCTTTGCCTCTTACCTGGCCGAGCAGGAAAAACAGCATGCATAGAAGTATAAAAGTGGTAAGGACCATATCTGTCACACACGCCCGCGAAAACACCACATACAGCATAGACGTAGCCAAGACAAGTCCTGCGAAAAACCCGCACGTCTTTGAAAAAAGTAGCCGTCCCAGATAATACGTCCCGATTATCCCTATTATCCCGAAAACAGCCGAAGGGAATCTTGCGGCAAACTCCGTTATGCCGAAGATCATGTAGCTTATTATTACGAGCCAGTAATAAAATATCGGTTTTTCGAACTGGGGTTTGCCGAATATGAACGGCGTCACCCACTCGCCTCTTGAAATCATCTCTTTAGCCGTCTGGGCATAAAAAGTCTCATCCGGATCCGTAAGCGCCATCTTACCTAGCCCGAAAAAGCCGAGAAAACACGTAATTACAAGGAGTATAATAATAAAACTAAGATCCCTCACAGCACCAGCTCCCATCAGTAGAGCGCCATGGGCTGACGCCCATGGCATCCACAGTTTCAGTCTTTCCGTCAAGCGGAACCTCCCGCACCACGTTGGGTGCGGGACGAGAACCCCGAACCCAATGTGGTTCGGGGCTGCACCGAAGGCCATTCATCCACGCCCTTACGGGCGTGGCCTTCTGGTGCATGGGTAAATATATACGATTTACTGTTTTGTCCCTACACAATTATGCTATTAATATATAACATTCTTCCCTTAAGTCAATACGTTTCTTCCGGATAAAGGGATATAAGCTTTGCTTGACTTGACGCACTTTGGCATATAAGATATACTTTGTTCAAGACCTCTCGCTTTTTTTCTGACTTTTTAACTTGTTTTACAAGATATGTTTAAATTCTTCCGGAGGAAAAAGGCAAAGTTATTCGGTGAAATAGCCGTTGAAAAGGGTCTCGCCTCTCAAAGAGATATAGATGAGGCCCTGAAAATCCAAAAAGAATACGAAGATAAGCACAAAGTCCATAAGGTAATCGGGGTTATCCTCACTGAACGAAAGGTCTTGACTCCTCAGGACGTAAAAGCTATCCTGGAGGAACAAAAAGGTCAGATGAGCATGCTGGCCTGGTTTGCGGAACTCTTTCAGCTGAGTAGATGACGTGTTTGTGTAAAGTATTATAAAAAAAGGGAAAAATATGAAAAAAATAATAGTTTTTCTGGTTATATCATGTTTTATCCTGCCCAACCTGGCGTTTGCCGGAGCATGGACCGTGGGCCGCGGCAATATCTGGCTTGAGCAGACGGCAAAATACAGCTGGGCTAAATGGGACTACGACGAAAACCGTCACATGAGAAGAAAAGGCAACAATGCCCGTTCGTGGGGCTGGAGCCATACAAGCAAAGCTGAATATGGTCTGCTCGACTGGCTTACCATTCTCGGCGGTGTTGAATATAAACTGGGCCGTTACACAGAATACGACAGGCCCGTCCCCTGGGGCGATTATGACGTATCTAACAACGCTTTTACATCAGCTGAATGCGGCGTAAGAATAAGGCACCTTAAAGAACCCGTGGTTCTAAGCACCCAGATAAAAGGTTATCTTTATTTAGACGGTAAAGGCTACCGGGACCCGATTCCCGCCAGTCCCTCCCATCCCAGCGCAGACCGGCCTCCGCTTACTGACGGCAGTAACGCTCTGGAAATACGCAGTATGGTCGGCAAGATCTTTGATGAACAAATACCTTTTTATTACGGGTTTGAAGCCGGCTACAGGTTCAGGAACAAGCACGCGTGCAACGAAGTGCCTTTATTCGCCGAAATGGGAGTATGGCCCGTGAGATGGCTTCTTATTAAAAGCGAAATCGACGTGGTACTGTGCCATGACGGCACCGGCGACTTTGAAAAGGATTATGCCATATGGCGCGCCGGACCTATTATCTATCTTCTGGACATCTACCATATGCTTAAAGGGATAGACATATCCAGTAAAGAATATAAAGATAATATAACTAAAAAAGGTAGATCCATTAACGTCGAGTTCCAGTACGGCTGGACGTTCTGGGGAAGGAACACTTCCGCGGACCGGGAACTGATAGTGAAAGTATCAACCGAATTCTAAGGCCTCCCGGAAAAGAACCTTATACTGACAAAAAAACGGAAGATAATCTAATCTTCCGTTTTTTGCTTTTTTGCGACCCTTAAAGAGTATTTATAATTTGCCTTCCAGTTCCGACTGCATGCTACCCGTCGCTTTTTTAAGCTGCGTATGGGACTCGGCGCCTTTCAATATGACCATCTGGATAGCTTCGTTCACGAACCTTGTGCTTGAGTCCCAGGTGAGAACCGGCGGCGGACCTTTGGCGTCTTTTGCCTGTTTCTGGAGGACCTGCTTGAATTCCGCGTCCATGGGCAAACTCTTCCAGGTATCCATGTTAGGCGGCAGGTACGCGTCTTCCGTATCCAGGGAAGCCTCGTAAATCTTTATCTGGTTTTCCGGACGGAACAGAAACTTGATGAACTGCCAGGATTCGGTCTTCATCCTTGACTGCGCAAAGACCCCCATGACCCTGCCCCCTACAAAAGTGGTCATCTTGCCTGTAGGCCCCTTTGGAAGCATGGCTATAGACCATTTTCCTTTTATCTCCGGCGCGCCGACCGTGAGGCTTATTATCTTCCAGTTGCCGGATATCGCCAGAGGATAATCGCCTGTCCTCATCCCCTGCTCCAGGGGAACCATTGTTTTGGGAACACCGTCGTTATAAAGAGAGGCAAAGTAGTCAAGCGCCATAGAAGCTTCCGCCGTATCGAGCGTGACTTTCGTATAAACGGAATTATAAAAATCCCCCCCTGCCTGCCATAAAAACGGCGCGTACCCTATCCACTCAAGCGAACCCCAGTCAAGCAGCATCCCTTTATTCTCGGACTTGAGTTTTCGTATAGTTGCCGTAAGTTCCGCCCATGTCCGCGGCGGTTGATCGATCATATCCGTCCTGTAATACATAATCTGTTCGGAAAAATCAAAAGGTATCCCGTAAACTTTGCTCCCCAGTTGTGTCGCTTCCAGAAGCCCGGGGAATATCTTTTTCTCGATCTGGGCGATATCTTCGGGGAATTTTTCTTTAAGATCCACCATGGCCCCCAGGGCTCCGAACTCCATGCCCCAGGTAAGACCCATAGTGCCTATGTCAGGGGTCACTTCGCCTGCTATGGAAATCAGATACTTGCTGTGAGCGTCCCCCCATGATATTGCCTCGCACAAAACCTTAACACCCGTCTCTCGGCTAAAAACTTCACCCAGCTCCATTATTGTCCTGGCCTGGGCCTCTGAACCGACAAGCCACATTATGATCCTGTTTTCATCTTTCACGCTGCCTCTGCAGCCCGCCGAGACAAATGAAAACACGACTATCACGGCCAGGGTAAACCATCTCCTAAGCGTCACAATGAATCTCCACGGATTAACATCCGTGGTGTTCCTGCGTTCTAAGTGCGAAATGTCTTTCCTTGCAGATTCATGGTGAGCGAACGAAGCGAGTCGAACCATAAATTCTTCCTTCTTATACTTTCGCGAATATATTCTGGACGACAAGCGCGGCGGCCCCCGATGCTACCACATCTTCTCCGAGACTGGTGGGAAGTATCTTAACTACCTTTACCGATTCATCGTAAGCCCATTTTCTGACGGATTTTCTTAAAGCGGTAAAGAACACGTCCCCGGCTTTTTCTATACCTCTGCCGATGACAATGATCTCAGGATTAAAAAGGTTGATCAAAAAGGCTACCTTAGCCCCGAGATACCCCCCGGCTTCTTCTACCATCCTTTTAGCCAGTTCGTCGTTTTTTTCGGCGGCTTCCACGACCATGCCGAAATTTATGTCGTCGATTTTTCCTCCGGAGGCCTCCAGGACAAGTGAAGCTTCTTCCGGATGCTCTTTGAGGTAAGCCTTGATCCTCGAGGGCACCCCCAGGTCTATACCCCTTGAACGCAGGCAGCAGCCATAATCGTAGCTTGACCAGCAGGTGGCGGAACTCGATTCCTCCCCCGGATACGGGGGATTCAGGTTAAGTTCGCCTGCGCTTTTAGTGGCGCCATAATAAAGCTCGCCCCGCACAATAAGACCGCAGCTTGAATCGGAACATAAAAAAACGAGGTTATCGGCAGTGCTTGCAGCGCCTATACCCGACCATCTTTCGCCGAAAGCCGCAAGTGTGGCATCGTGTTCTATTACGGTCGGCACGTTATACCTGTCGCCCAGCTGATCCAGCAGGTTCACATAGCTTATGATCTGCTCTTCCTCTACGGCGTACCTGACCATGTTCCGGTAGCGGTCGATCACGCCCCATATGCCTACACCGATACCTCTTATATCCGAGTGAGGGATACCGGACTTAGTCACAAGCGCGCTTGTCAGATCCAGCACTTTCTCGGTTAGCTTCTCGAAAGATTCTTTTTCTTTCTTTATTTTCTCTTTTAAGATGATTTTCCCGGCCAGATCCGTTATGACCGCGATGACTGCCGCGTCGATCGTAAGATGCGGCGAACCCAGATCTATTCCTATACTGTAGCCATACTGCCTGTTCAGTTTAAGCAGTTCCGGGCGCCTGCCCCCGGTTGAGATATCAAGTCCCGTCTCAAACACGATCTTGTCCCTGATGTATTTACTTACATAGTTGGATACCGTGACTATGTTAAGATCCGTTATTTTTGAGATGTCCGCGCGCGATATCTCCCCGCCTCTACGGATAGCGTCGAGTATGCTCAGGTTCCTGCGCTCTTTCTCGGTAAGACGCTCTTCTTTTTGTATAAAATCCCTCATGTAAAAAAGTCCCCTTATCTTGGAAGCGGTTTAGAGTACCACTCTTTGATTATATCTAGAGCCGGTTTATTCTGAGGGGTGAAACCCCGGTTATATTTTCCGCCCATATGCACGTTCGTGCCCCAGTACCACCAGTAAAGTCCGTAAAACCACTCTTTCTGCCAGAAGGTATCCACTATCGCCTGATAATAATCCGCCTGCAGCTTTATGTTTACTTCGCCTCTTGCGACATGTTCCCATGGACGGATTGCCGCTCCGTCCGCGGAAGTGCATCCCGCCTCCGGGAAGATGACGGGTTTACCGATACTCTTCTGGAACGCTTCCATCTCTTCAACCCACGGGACCCAGCCTTCCATAAGCTCGCTATAGGTGGGTTTCATCTTTTTACTCAGAGGAAAATACGCGTTGATCCCTATAAAATCCAGCTGATCCCAGAAGCGTATGTCCATATACCTGTCCCAATGCGCGGCATATGTCATGAGCCCGAAATACCTGCCTCTCAGTTTCTTTATCATGTCGCTCCACATGTATCCCTTTACGGTGGCTGACGTCGAAAGTTCCGTGCCGACACAGAACATCTCTACTTTTTCCTGGTTCGCTATTTTTATGTAATGCATCATGAATTCCGTATATTGGCGGAACCACTCCTCCCAGTCCGGTTCTTTTGCGCAGCCGATCTCGCCTCTCCAGCTGCCGTCAGACGTATCGATAATGTCGAGATGGGGTTTCAGCATGACTTTAAGGCCCTTTTCATGCGCCTCGCGTATCGCGTGGATGACCGCTTCGTCGGAAGGAGTCTCCTCTCCCATGTGTATATCCCCGCTCCAGCAAGTCGACTGGTACCATGTCACAAGCACGCTCATCCAGTTGCCGCCAAGCGATGCCAACTCGGCTATGGATTCATCGGATTCAGGCAGAAGGTAAGCGGACTTCGACCATGTCGCATAACCTATACCCTCGTGAAACTCTACAGGCGGTTTAGGGGGCTTAATGAACCTGACGCCGAAAATAGCCCCGGCCGCTAAGAGTATTATTAAAACCGGTATGAGCTTTTTTAAAGCGCTTCCTTCCGCTGGTTTTTTTCTGCCGCTTGTTTTCTTGGCCATAATGATTCCTTTCGTAAGGTTATTTTTTCGCGATTACTAATAAGATTTAATAAGTGCTGATAAACTGTTCAAAAAAATATGTTGTTATTCTTTAAAAAACCTTTAAAAGCGCGTACGGATTTATAAGGTCTTATCTGCCGACTCTTACGTTGTCGATGTATATAGGACCGGAATAGTCCGGTTTTCTGTTAGATTCTATTCTTATCGCTATCTTACGCACGTCCGCGGCGAATTCTTCGTCAGGAACGATTCTTTTCCAATCGTAACTGCCCGGCTCGATATTCGCGGTAATCGTGGCCCATTCGCCGGGGATAAGAGGAACGCTGCGGCTCATCTCCACAAACTTCCAGGTAGGCCCTACGGTAATGATAAGTTTCGCTTTAAGCCCTATGGGGGCGCCTTCCGGCAGATAAATATCGACACTTAAGACCCGGTAACGGCTCAGGTCAAGGTACTGCTGTATCTCGACGAGGCCCGCCGCCCATATGTCACCGGGAAATTCGACGACAACTTCCATGCTGCCGGTGCCGCGGGAAGCGAACTTGTTGCTGAGCGTGGCGCTTCTGGCCACGTAATCGGTCTTCTCTTCCGCCCACATGGGAACTTCCCAGCCGTTTAAATTGCTTTCAAAATCATAATAGGTTCTTTCCTCGGTTATAGGCTCGGTAGAGGGTACCGGCACTTCCTGTTTTGCTTCCGGAGTAGCGATTTTTTCTGTCTGTGCTTCTTTCTGTGCCGGAGGCTGTTGCACGCCGCAACCGCTAAGACCAAGCGTCAAAAGACAAATCCCTGAGATAAAAAAGCCTACCCAACCTATACGAACGTGTTCCATGTTATTTTCCTTTCCTTTGATTAAAAACCGTATTCAACCAATCTAAACGCTAAAGACAAAAAGGAGTCGGGAAAAACAGTATCTTTCCCCTTGTCACCACACCCTGATGGCCCCTTGTTCCTAAAAGAAGCAAGACCCATCAGGGTATAATGATAATAGCAAGATCTTACTTTATAACTCTTACGTTGTCGACATAAATGGGGCCCGTGTATGCGGGTTTATTGTTTGACTCGACCCTTATGTCGATCTTACGGACGTCTGCTCGGAACGCGTCATCCACCTGGACTCTTCTCCAGTCGATGCTTCCCGGTTTCAGGTCCGCCGTTACAGTCACCCATTCACCGGGTTTTAAACCGACGCTCTTACTCTGCTCGACCCACTGCCATGCGTCACCCACAGTAAGTATCATCTTGCCCCTAAGGCCCAGGGGAGCATCCGCCGGAAGGTAAATATCACAGGCCAGAGCGCTGTAATCAGACCAGTCGAAATACTGCATGATCTCGATTATCGCGCCTGTCCATCTGCCTCCGGGAAACTCAGCATCGATCTCTATGCTGTTTCTGCCAATGGAAGCATACTTGTTGGAAGCTTTGATAGCCGTCTGCACATGATCCGGTTTCTCATATGCCCAGTCCGGGATCTCCCACCCCTCAAGACCGTTCTCAAAACTGAAAAGAACAGTCTCCTGCTGTGCATAAAGAGCCATGGGTGAAAGCACCAGCAGAAGTGTTGCCACTACCAATAAAGTTTTCCTCATTTCGTACCTCCTTTTTGCTATTACTGATTTTTACCTGCCCAGTTTTTAATGACTTCTTCCGCTTTTTTGCCCCTTACGGTGAACCCCAACGGGCTCCACCTTTGCTGCGGAAAAACCTGCCATATATAATATCCCCGGAACCATGAGCGGGCGTTTAAGACGCTGAATGTCGCTTCCAGGCAATCCGCCTGTTCCTGTTGGTCCTCTACACTCGAGATGGCCACCCACGGCTGACGGCTCGCCCCTTCAGCGGACGGGTACCCTATCTCGGTAAGCACGACCCCTTTACTAGTCAAGTTCTTCCGGGTAAGCCACCCCTCTATCTCGTCAGCGACTTTCTCCCAGCCCGCCTTAAGTTCTTCCAGCGTGGGATCGTCTTTATCCGCAAGCGGGAAATACGCATCGATCCCTATAAAGTCGAGCTTATCCCAAAAGGGGACTTCTTTGTACTCAGTCCAGTTCGCCGAGTAGGTCAACTTACCCTTATATACCTCCCGCACTTTGTCAATGAGCCGGTTCCATCTGTGTGTCCAGGCTTCAAAAGTCGTCGCCTCAAGTTCCGTTCCTACGGAAAAAAGTTCAGCACCCGCTTCCTCCGCGAAACGAGCATATCTTAACGTAAACCCTTCAAAACTGTCAAACCATTTTTCAGAAGCCCTTATGTTGATACGCGCTTCGTCCGTTCTCGGGTCGACATGCGGTTTTATCATGACGCGCATCCCCAGCTTATGACAAGTGCGTACTGCATGCGTAAGAGCCTCGATGGTGGGGGTATCTCCTTCCGGCGTATCATTGGTAAAAATCTCCTCGGAATCAAGATCTTCCTGGTATGCAGGCACCATGATAGCTACAGTATCAAACCCGATTTTCTTGACATATACTAAAGTTAAATCAGATGCCGGAAGCGCAAGTTCATCCCCCGTCCATGAAGTGTATACGATGCCCTTCTGGAACGGTTTTTCGCTTAAAGGAACGACTTCACCGCGGTTTTTGCTAACCTGGGCCTTCGCTTCTTTTATCTTTTCTTCATCCAGAGCTTTAGAAAGATACGCTTCTTTTGTCACGGTCGCCTGCGGATTATAGCTTTTAGGGCCGTATATTTCGATCTCCCATATGGAGATGCCCCATGAGTCGTTCACTCTCTCAAGGCCCAGGACCTTTACGTAACGCGCCGCAGTTGCAGGAAAAACGCTATCGACACTGCCGCCCGCGGAGCCCGTCACATGGGCGGCTTCACGCCAAGCTTCAGCGTCATCCGAGACCAGTATCTTATAATCGGTGGCATACGCTCTTTCCCACCTGACGATCACTTCGCTTACGACGCTTTCTCCCCCGAGATCAAAATATATCCACTGCTCGCCTTCTGCATAGTCGCTGGACCAGCGGGTGAGCATGTCCCCGTCAGCCGGCGCCATGGCATCGGGTTCCGGCGCCCAGTCCGGAGTCTGATCAAAACTTGACGCCTTGGCGTACTTGACGGTCAAATATACCAAGGGATCGCCTTCAGCGGTTTCTATTTTTGCGGCCCGGCCGGAGGAGCTTTCTTCCCTGCCGCAGCCTGCTGCCAAGAGAGTGCCGGCTAAAATCAAAACAAACAGAATACTGAGTTTTCTCATCGTTTCCTTTCTTAAGTTGGACACAAAAGCTATTACCCTTTAACAAGTCCCGTCATCGCTATACCCTTTATTATATATTTCTGGAACAATAAATACACAACAAGCATGGGCAGTGTCGAAATAACTGCGCCCGCCATGACCATCCCGAAATTCGCCCCGAACTGGCCGGTAAGCACGTTAAGCGCCAGGGGGATCGTCCTCATACTGGGGTTATGGATTATAACCAGCGGCCAGACAAAGTTATTCCACTGCTGCAGAAAAGTGAATATCGCAAGTGTGGCGATAACCGGTTTTATTAAAGGAAGTATGACCTTGCAGTATATCATGAATTCGCTGCATCCATCTATCTTAGCGGCATCAATGAGATCATCCGGGATGCTGTATATGAACTGCCTGTTGAGGAATATCCCGAAGGCGCACCATGCCATGGAAGGTATGATAAGCCCCCTGTACGTACTCAGCCACCCGAAATGCTTGACTATTACAAATCCCGGTATGATATTGACCTGCCACGGGATCATGAGAGACCCGATAAAAATAAAGAAGAGCTGGTCCCTGCCCCAGAAATCATGTTTGGCAAACGCGTAACCCGCAAGGCTCGTGGCAAAAACGTTAAAAAGCGTAATGGAACCCGCCACAAAGAGACTGTTGAACATGTAACGGAGCATAGGCATCATGGTAAAGAGATCCTTGTACGGCTCCAAAGTAGGGTTATGCACGATAAAGCTCGGCGGGAAGGCCTGTATCTCTTCCAAAGGCTTAATGGAAGTCACAAGCATCCATAGGTACGGTACGGCCATGGTAACGACACCCGCGATAAGGAACATATATATGAACGCCCTGATCGTGAGTGAATCTTTTCGTATACCTAAGTTGCGTGCCATAATATGGATTACTCCTCTTTTTTTAGTATTCCACGTTGTTTTTCATAAGGCGCTTATTGATCATTGTCAGCATGAATATGAGCAGGAATATTATATACGCAAGCGCCGAAGCATATCCCATACGGAACTTTGTAAACCCCTTATCATAGAGATACGCGACTATCGTAAGCGCAGAGTTCAAGACCCCGCCTATACCGCCCTGCCCGCTTGTCATGATATAGACCTGTTCAAACACCTGAAAACTGAAAATAAAACTCATCATGGTGACGAAGACTATAGTGGGTTTTAAGAGGGGAAGCGTGATATAAGAGAACTGCTTCCAGAACCCCGCGCCGTCTATCTCGGCCGCTTCATACATCGCCTGCGGTATGGTCTGGAGACCCGCTAAGAAAAGGATCATATTGTACCCCACTCCGGCCCATATGGACATTATCATTATCGACGGCAGCGTCCATGCGGGGCTTGCCAGCCAGTCAACCGGCTGGAAGCCCAGTTTCATGATGAAAAAATTGATTAAGCCGTACTTCTCCCCCGCATACAGCCATTTCCAGATAACGGAAACGGCGACTATGGCGGTGACCGTAGGCAGGAAGAATATGGACTTAAAGAAATTTTTGAATTTTATCTTCTGGTCTATCGCAACGGCAAGAAGAAGCGAGAGGCATACCCCGATAGGTACGACACCTATAACGTAAGTGACGGTGTTACGGATCGCTTTCCAGAAAAGGGGGTCATTCAAAAGTATGTTCTTGTAATTGGCCAGGCCCACAAACGTGGGCGCTGATATGACATTGTAACGCGTAAAAGAAAGTAAAAACGATATAAAGACCGGTGCAAGCTGAAATACGAAAAACAGTGTAAAGGGAAGAGCTATAAAAAGATATGACACCTTCTGTTCGTCAAACTTTTCCCAAAAAGTCTTTTTATCCATCAACCGTCCTTGGCCTATATATAATTATGTAAACAAGAGAAACTTATTTTACAAAAATTCCTCTATCCTGTCAACTTATCATATCTTAAAGACCTTATAAAAGATTTAAATTGAAGTCTTGCCTCTTTTATACGGGGGTAAAAGTGTCGATGATCTGGCACTCCTGGTCGCATACAACCTTAAAGCTGCCGGCGGACTGGGGTATTATGAGCATTTCGCCGCCTGCCTGAGCTCTGGGCGCGGCATACTCTTCACCCTTTACAATAACCTTACAGGAGCCCGCAACCGCTACCAAGTTATGGAAGCTGGTAATATGAGGAATTTCTTCTTCCGCGCGCATTTTTATCGTTATTCTGCGGACTTCAAGACCTTTATCCTCAAAATTCCCGGGGAGGCGTTCTATGGCAAGTTGAGGCGTTTTCTTAAGCACTTCGCAAGGAATATTTTCGATAAACTCCGCCTTTATCTCGCCGACTCTATCGGTATCAAGCTTCTTTTTGGAGAGC
This sequence comes from uncultured Planctomycetia bacterium, assembly GCA_964527555.1. Lineage (GTDB taxonomy): Bacteria > Omnitrophota > Gorgyraeia > Tantalellales > Tantalellaceae > CAZGOG01. Next base: position 19,668 of record CAZGOG010000015.1, read on the forward strand.
GGCCTTTCATAACCCGGGAAATAATACCTTACCGGATACGTCGCTCCGTCCTCGGTGGACTGCGTCGCGCCCGGTATCTGCGGCTCCACGACTTCTATCCCCGCTCCTAGGGCGTGAAGCGTCCTCGCCGGCACCGGCACGACATCACCGACTTTGACGGTGCGGTAGTTATAAAAAGTTTCGAGGGTCCCTTTAGCGTTTTCTAAAGCGGAAAGCGCTTCACCGGATTTAGTGTCTTTTCCGCCGAGAACCTCGGCTGCCGCTATCGCGTTTTTCTCCCGCTCAAGCGCCTTCTTGCCGGATGCGCTTTCTTCCAGGATATCGATAAGCGTATTAAGTTTTTTTGCGTATACGTCTAAAGCCTCGCCGTACTTTTTTGTTACCTCTTCCCCGTACTTATCAAGCGCCTCTTTACTGAAACCTACGATGAGTTTTGCTTCCCCTCCGGCAAGAGTCTCGTCTACCCCGGTGACTATCCACAGCTCGTTCTTCTTCTCGTGGAACTGGACGGAAAGTCTCCCCTTGGGCGTAAGTATCTTGACAAGCGGAAAGAGGCGGCCGAACTTCTTGATCGCTTTCTCCCCCAGTATTTCCTCCGCAGTACCGTTTAAGACGTCTATCATGGGCGCCGTGCGCCCCTCAAGAGAAGCCAGAGAGCTTTTTTCGCCTTCTTCCGCCCCATACCAGTATTCACCTATACCGCCGACGCCCCATACCTTGGGTTCCTTATACGGCTTTAAATACAAAGGTCTGCCATGGCGGATGGCATCTTGAATAAAGTTAAGAGAGCTCTCTTCCCTCGCTGGTTTCATATCAGCTTTTACCTCCCGCCAGATCCGCGACTATTTTAGGGACTATTCTCCTGCGCGTATCGACTATTTTATCGGCCCTTTCCTGGGTGTCGGCTGTCGCATACATCCTGAACTCAGGCGCGTTACCCGAGGGCCGGATATGCGCGACGTCACCGCCGGAGAAAACTATCCTTATGCCGTCAATAAAATTTACTGAAAGTATGTCGCCGAACCCTTCTCCGGAATTAAAGTATTTGGCAAGTTTTTCCTTTATGCCTAAGAGTTCCTTCTTAAGAGTGTCAGAGACTTCTTTTTGCCCCTTTACCGTAATACCATCTTTCGTAAAAGAGACTTCCGTTATGCTGAGGTCAGAAGGTGAAAACATTTTTATTATTCTCTTGCCCATATCCGCCGTGTAGTTTTCGCATCCCGCGGTTTTGTCGTCCACCACATCCGCATGCGTATATCTTGCGGGAAGCGCCGAAGCTATAAGGCTTGAGACTGATTTATTTTCTTTAACGGCCAGAAGTAATGCCGAGACAAGCGGAAGGACCGCGTCCCTTGTGGGAAGCCGCTTTAAAGTCTTGCCTCCGATATCCCAGTCGCTGCCAAGAAGGAATCCCCCGTTAGATTCCCAGCTTACCACTTTCGCTTCCGCATCCTCCTTAAGTTTCTCGTTCATCGCCGCGATAACGTAAGGCGAACCTATTTTCGTCTGCTTGACTTCTATACCCTCTTTCTCAAGAGCGCTTACTACAGCGTCATTGGCGCTTATGGGCACAGCCGCAAAATCGGGAGATAAAAATACCGAGACAAGCGCACCCAGCTTATCCCCCGTCAGGAACTCACCCTCTTCATCCGCAAGAAGCGGCCGGTCGGAATCGCCGTCGGTTGATATTATCGCAAAAGGTTTATATTCATTTGCCCACTGTTTAAGCAGGGAGCGCGTCTCTCTAGAGACTTTCTCCGTATCCACGGGAACGAATTTCTCGCTTCTGGCGACAGTAATGATATCTCCGCCCAGGGCCTTAAATACCCCCTCGATGATGTCCCTGCCCACAGCCGAATGCTGGTAAAGGACTATTCTCTTGCCCTTAAGGGGCGCGCCGGTAAAGACGTCGGTATAGCGCTTGACAAAATTATCTATCGCGTTTTTTTCGTCCAGAGCTTCGGGAAGCGTGACGCTTTTCTTGAAAGCAGCCTCAGGCGTGAACTGTGACTCTTCCTGAGTCTTTCCGTATTCTTCCTCTCTTGCCCTCGCAACACTATCCAGTATGTCTTTTTCGTCTGATTTAAGCACTTCCCCGGACTTTTTGGTGAACTTTATACCGTTGCGGTCGTCGGGGATGTGGCTACCCGTGACCATGATGCTCGGTATTCCTTTATATACCGCGTAGTAAGCAAGTGTGGGGCTGGGGAGTTTCCCGGCATAATCCACTTTGCATCCCTCATCTTCGATGGCCCGCGCTACCGAAGCGGCTATCCTCGGAGTACTGGAACGCCTGTCACCGGCAAGAGCAATCACATTATGCGCATCATCGACTTCACCCCTCATCTTGAGGAACCTGATGAACCCTCTTGCGTTTATGTAGCACTCCATATCGGTCATATTGATAACAGTATCCCTCAGGCCGCTGGTTCCAAAGCTAAGCTCTTTGAATTTTTTTAAGGTTTCGCGTCTGGTAGTCATGATTTCTCCCATATATTTATTGTTTTAGCTTTTCTATCTCTTCCTGTTTTACCTTCTCGGAAGCGTCTATACTTGTCTCTTTCATCAGCTCCGCGATCTGGGGATAAGTGTACGCGTTATCATAGATGCGTTCGCCCGATTCCCAGTCGCTCTTACCGTCACGATACACATCCGTCATCATTGGAATGCGCCCCTTATCCGGATGAAAGACGTTGACCAGCACTTTTCCTTTATCAAGTCTTACAGTGCGGTCCGCGACATTGTAACATAAAGCGTCCTCTGCGTTAAGGTCCAAAACGGTACTATCTACAATAATCGCGCCGGTAGCGGTAACGTTCTTTAAACAGCTGTTTATGACCAGACACTTCTCAAGCCTACCGCCTTCTATCCTGGAAGAGAGAACAACCGAATCCTTGACTTCGGCTCTCCCTACACCGGAAGTTTCGTCTATCCACTCGTCCTCTCTTATCCCAAAGAACGCCCTTGCCAGGGCACCTTCTTCCGAATGCGCGGCAACCAGCTGCATGTTCTCAAGATAATACAGGTTCTGCCCGTAATCCCACCAGAGTGAATTTCCTCCTACGTCAGTAAACCCGAGTTTATGGGTTAGACCGGAGGATTTAAACGCGCCGGAGGAAGAAAAACCCTGCCACATATCGTTCATCTTGTCCCATCTGGAAGAGGCATCTATCTTGCTTACCTTTTTCTCTTCCATCGCCTTTATATATTCCTGACGCTTAGAAGTAAGCGGCTGCCACCAGTCAGGATCCGTGTTGAGGCTGCCTTCTTCTTTCGCAAGATACTCTTTATGGCAAGGTTCATCAAGGAGAGCCTTTAAAAACTCTATTGATACCGTAAACGAGCCGATACTTTTATATACCCGCTCTTCCCCCTCGGGGAGAAGGCTTCTCACTTCTTCCATGGAGAGTTTTTCGCGCTGCCTGCACTCGCCTCCCTCCAGAGGTATCAAAATGCCGTAATCCTTGATCCCTTTAGTAAGCGGCAGGAGTTCACCGAATATCTCTATGTGGTGTTTTCCCTTACAGGATATATCCAGCTCATTGATGATGACCTGATCCCCCCAGAAGACGCTTAGACGGTTTTTTCTTGAAGGGGCGTAGATGCTTGTCTCCATAAGTACCGCTTCCAAAATCGTGAGGGAACGCATTTCCCCGGCATCTTTAATCATCTTGGCCAGTTTTATATTCGGTTTGGAGTTGCATTCCGCCGCCGGAAGAGGCGCGATACGCGTACCCTTACCCGCGGTATGATACATGAAAACGCTTTTTTCGGAAGAATAAGCTAAAAATACATCTATAAGTTCGTCCGCCTCAGCGCCACTGGAAACGTTTATAAGTCCCAGCTTGCGGGCTTTTCTGGCAGCCTGCAGGAAGCCGTTAAGCGTGCCAAGTGCGTTACCGGCGCCGCCCTTCCAGTTGGATTCTGTCACTGAAAGGACTACACTAGACGCCTTTACCGCGGCGGCGGAGCCGTGTATATTATCTTCGCCTGTCAAATGACTCTGCCAGAACTCAGCCTGCTGGGGCGTGGAGTTTACTATTATAACTATATCGGGGCCTGTGCCACCAGAAGCTGACGCCCTCATGGCTTTGGCGCTGGCGAGAAGTTTTTCTTTTATGTAGCTGTCCATTAAAACTTAGTATATGACAAAGTCTACTATTTGCCAAGTATTGTGTTTAATGCCGGTTCTGCATCCACGCCTTCACACCCGTGGTGTTCCTTGCCCCGGGCACCTCTTCATCACATTAGAGATTCCTGGTGAGCAAACGAAGTGAGTCGAACCAAAAAAAAGGCCGGAAGAAATATATCCTTCCGGCCTTTTTGGATACTATCCAAAGTTTCTTATATTATACTGACCACATGACTTTGCGTCTCTGGTTAAGCTGCTCTCTCGGGTCAAAGGGTTTCATCCTCATGTCGATAAGAAGTTTATTGACAAGTGATTCAAGCCATGTGCCCAGACCCTTTTTAAGCTCTTCGCGTATATCTTCAAACGGAATGGCTTCATCACCTAAAGCTTCCAGTTCTTTATACGGAAGTATATAATAAAGGTCTTCGCGCTTAATAAGCTCTTTTCTGCTTGATACTTCTCTCATGAATCTTACAAGGTCCGCGGTAGCGCTTGATACGTCCTCGGTATTATTTATCGTCTCCCGGGTAACGGCAGTCGCTAAAAGCGCAACCGCTACAAGTTCCGGATTACTTGAAAGGCCCTCGTTAAACTCAACGGCCTTATCAGGCACGGCCAGCACTCTCATATTACCGATAAAGTTATCAACCTTAGGATCTTTTATATCATCCGACTGGAGGTTCCTCTCCGTCGCGATAAGCACGTTTACGGCCTCCTGGTCAAGCGCCATCGTCGTCAGAGATTTTAGCCCGGAATGTGACTGGTAAGGCCTGATAGTTATATTCTCGCCCAAATTTCTGCGAAGCTGGTCCTGTATCCACTTTAGCGAACCGACTTCATCAAGTTCACCGTCGGCGAATATCTCGCGCGGAAGATAGAGGTGTATCTTCTTATCGAGAGGTATCTCGTCTCCGTGCTTCATCAGCATCTCAAGCACCATGTAGAAATCTCTCTCTTCTTTAGTCCTGGCATAATCTATCTTTACAACAGCGTTTTTATCGCTGGTCTTGATTATATTATAGTCTGTATAATTCTCGGGCAGCTCAAGCGCCTTGCCTTCTTCAAGCTCCGCCATGACTTCGCCGTTAAGGCCCTCTATCCTTACGGCACCTTCCTGGACTAAAAGGGTATGCGCCCTGCCGGCGATTATCTCAGGTGTCTTTAAACTGCCTATGAGATAACCCTCATCGAAAGTAGCCGTGACTGCCGGATAATCGGCAAAGACAAGTTTTACCTCGCTTTCGTGTTCTTTCGTGCCCTCGATCTCGGCTCCGAGCTCCATGGTCACTTTACTTATCTCGGGTATCGGCGTAAACGTGTCTATGACGACTGTATCCCGGTCTGCTATTATCTCGAAACTCTTAATCTTGCCGGTAACTAGCGGGATACTGACACTTTCCAGATCCTCTCTTTGCGCCACGTTGGGTATGACAGCTCTTCTAATATTACCGTTCTCATCAAGGTACTGGATTTCAGCATGTCCCTGTACCACTAAAAGAACATCGAAACTGCCGGGCCTATCGACCCTGTATGAGGCTTCTCTGTCAAAAGTCACGGTATGGACCTCAAGACCCTTCTCTTCAAAGCCTCCCGGCCAGCGTTCGACCTTTACGCCTCTAGTCTCACTGACAATCTCAAGCCCCGTCTCGCCTTTAAACGCCGGATTGACCGTGGGAACAGCCTTTTCTCTTTCGTTCATATCCCTCTTAATGGGCTGTATATCGGCTATACCGTAAGTCACACCCGGAACCTGAGGCTCGACTACCACGCCTTTTATAAGGGCGTGCATAGTACCCCTGGGCAGGGAATATATGTCACCACGTTTAGTCATGATATGGTTATGGAACTCTTCGTCCAGTTCTCTGTAGATTCTTTCGTAAGCCCGGGCATATTGTCCATATTTGTCAGCAAATTCAGTAGTTATTTCATCTACCATATCCAAGCTCTCCGCTCTTATATTTTCTTCACTGTAGCCTTCGTATAAGAGAGCGTTCAGCATCGCATTACGCGCATCTTCCAGTTCGTCGACTTTCGCCTGGTATGCTCTCTTTAGATTCTCTTCCGTGCCGTATTTCCGGAGGGCGCTATCCTTAAACCCCAGTATGATCTCACCTTCCGAAAGAAAGAGCCACGACTCATCCTTGTCGGGATGCACCTGGAGCGATAGCGGTTTATCCGCCGTAAGGATCTTGTTAAGCGGCATCTTCTCACCGAACATCTTAACGGCCGCTTCGCCCAGCACCTCATTTGCGACATTGGCCACGATTCTATCCAGAGGGACTTTTACTATTTTCCCTTGTGCATACCGTATGACTTCGGAGCTCTCTTTTCCGGGCTGCGCGCCGAACCAGTATTCACCTATGGTCCTCGTTCCCCTTTTAACGCCCCATGGTTTCAGTTTGGCATAGGGTGAGATATATAGTATAGGCATCTCACCCCTGCGGATCGCATCAAGAACCCATTCTAAATCCGGAATAGCGGGATAAGGCGTCTCTGAAACCATCTCAATACCGGGAGTACGCGTTTTGGGTCTTTCTGCCTCAGGAGTTTCTTCCATTCCGCCTATCCAGTTAGAAATATTGCTTGTTGCCTGTCTTGCAAGCTTGAGTATATTTTGATATTCAGCTTTAGGTGTTTCTGCTTCCAAGTCTTTAATTACAGCATCGAGTATCTCAAAGCCTTTTTCTTTTCCAAATAATATAACAGCCCTTACACCGACTTTATACAGGTGCCCTAACTCGACAGGAGACGACGCGTCTATTTCCTGTTTTAGCCTGTATTTTAAATGGATCTTAAACGAATCCTCTATCAAGTCCGGTGATTCCAGTGCTTTGAGATCGGGGTTTTCGAGCTTGCTGAACTTGTTTATAGCTTCTCTTATTCCCTCTCCGCCGTTTGCGATAATCTCGTTGGCTGCTGTCCTGACTTTGCTGACCAGAGGAAAATAATTCCCCAGTTTTTTACCCAAAGCGACATTGAAGTCGAGCCGTAACAGCTGCAGTCTTTCAGATACATTCGAGTGACTTGTTCCAGCTTCAGTAACTTTATAAGGTTTGCCTTCGTTATAATAGACCAGCTTCGTTTTATCATAAGCTTCAAGCAACACGGCATCCAGTATTTCCCTGTTAAGTTGATTAATGAGGTTTTGTCTTTGTTCGAAATCTTCAACACTTACGCCTTCTTCGCATTTTCCTAAAGGCACGCCTACCCAGATTTTTATTTTAGGTTCGGTCCCTGACGCCCTTACCAGTATCTTCGCATCTTCGACCGTTATGGTTACTAATTTTCCGCTTTGATCTTTAATTTTGACCTTGATATCCTCTAACGTAAATAATATCATGTCGAGCGCTTCTATCTCTGTACCAATAGTCGTAGGATATGCGTCTCGATAGCGCATAGCGCTTTTGATCTTCACCTGTCCCAATGTTCTTAGCTCAAAAGTCTTATCTTTATCTTCCACCTGTACATTCGGATCGATAATATCCTTTGCGAGTTTATTATAATCCGCAACGATGCTATCAATCGCAATCTGTTCTTTGACGCCATCAAGGACCATAGGCTCAAGATAGGATTTGGCGTATCCGAACCGGCGGTATGTCTCCTGCAGATAATCGTAAACTGTTTTCCCTTTTGCTCTTTGCTCTGCGGCCAACATTGCTACCGCCAAACCGATTACGCCTGAATCTTTATCGACGCTTCCCTCACTGCCTATTACTCCGCCTTCGCCTTCCTCAAAGCTCATAACAAATTCTGCTTGACCCGCTTCGACTGCTTGCGCCAGGTTCTTTATCCCGGGGTGATCCGGCAGATCAAATATAAGTGGTATATTTTTCATCATGCGCCCGACAATGCCGGTCGGTTTATGTTTTTTGATGTCGGTCATGATCTCACCCGTGAATTTGAAACCGACAGGGTGTCGTAACGTGACGATGTTTTTTTGGTATTTCTCCGCCAATTCCCTGACCACCCATTCTTCCGCCTCGTTAGATACGACAGTCGTCCCAAGAACATATACTTTGTTAGGATCAGATAGCTCGCCGTTTTCAAAACGCTTCTCAAGCATATACCGGAAGAGAATGATCCCCGACTCATCATTATCGTTTGCTGTCAGCCACTCGACGGTGATGACCCTCCCTTCCACGGTGATTCTTTTTACCGCCAGGCCCAATCTGTCAGAGTCAGGGTCGGTTATATAGGCCACCTGAAGTTTCTGAAGTTTCTTTTCCACCTCATCAATATCAATTTTTTTTCCATCAACTGTTATGGGGACATTCACCTTGAAACTCCTTGTACCTGTCTTAGCCATAAACTCGTATAGCCCCGAAGTCCTTAAATATTTTTCGTCTTCCCGAAGAGCTAGCCTTATTACCGCATCAAAAGATCTATCGACTTCCGGATTTGGACGGTTGTGATAAGCTGCCGGAAAGTCATGCTTGTGTTCCGTGCCGGATGTCGGGACGGTAAAATTCTCCCCTTCCAAAACCGGTAAAAGGTTGGTGTCCCCAGTCCCATTAAGCGGATTAAATGCGACTTGCGTAGCTTCTCTGTCTTTTTTTGTTCCATAAGTCGGCACTGCAGATTTTATAGCCGCAAAATAAGCATCATCTATCTTTGTAAGGGCCCCGCCCTTGCCTGCCTCAAGAACGACTATTAAACCCGCATCTATCGCTGCTTGAATATTTATTTTACCTTCTTCATCCGGTATGATATCGCTTCTATCCCCGTAATAGATTATTTTTTCGGCCTGTTGCCCTTTGTCTTTTACAAGCTGCGACTCCGCAGGAGGCGCCTGACCGCCGTCTTCCTCGTAAAATTTATCGCCATTATTATCAGGCAGGTTATGGCTGGAGCTTTTTACTGTCCCTCCCAAAGCTCTGGCATCTTCGGCATCCTTTAATATTTCATGTATATGTCCTGTGGCATAAGACAACCAGGGGGTAGACCTCACCTCATCAGGTAAATAGTACTTGATACCGTTACCGGCATACACAAGACCGTCTATCTCCGCCATCCTCCGGGAACTGAAACCCTTCATAACCGAACAATGGTCTTCTATCGCTTTTCTGTATCGTTTCATTGAGTCCGGGTTAGGATAATAATCCACAAAATCCCTCACGTCATATGCGGCGACCACTCCGCGTTCTCGCATAACTTCAAGGGCCTTTGCGCCGATGGTGGTTGTTCTGACAGGGTTACCCTCTTTATCTTTTTCAACAAATTCTGTCTGGTCTTTGTCTAATCCGTTCTTTATGATATCCTCCGCCTGCCGAATCGCTGCTTTTTCGCTAAGCGGTCTTTCTTCGTTTTCTGCTTTTTTAAGAAGCAGGTCTTTTACCAGTTTCGTCTTGATATAATCGCAGTGCCCCTGAGTAGATAAAGATGTCATATACGGGTTGATCCTGCGGGGTCCTATACCGACTTTACCCCGGCGACCGCCGGTTCCGAACTTCACGGTCGCATAAAAACTGTCAAAAAGCTCCGCCGCGATCATTTCGTCGTGTTGGGCCAGATTTATCACAACATATTTTAACACCTTGTGATAATCGGAAAATTTGTCTTCCGTCATCCATTGAAAGAGATTCTTCTTGGCGGTCTTGGCTTTTTTCTTAACCTCAGCATCGCCGCCCTTCTTCTGGACGTATCTATCCATTATCACATTAGCTAAGACATCCAGTAGTTCTTTCTCAGCGGATGCCCTTGTCGTCTCCGGCAAATTGAATTCCTTCATGTAGCTTTCCAGGGTATATTCCTCAGCAACATTTAGCATGAGCTTCATATATGCGATTTTTTTTCTTGTATCTCGCTCATGAAGTTCGGTGCCTGCCTGCGATATGTTTTTGACTCCAAACTCACCAAATACATCCAAATAACGGCTGGGAGTTTTATAGACCCCGTTAAGCATTCCGTTTATGTAGGCTATAATCCATATTCTCACGCGGTCCTCGCCTACAAGCTTCTCCTCGCCTTTCTCGGCTAATCTTTGCTCAACCAACATGGATACGAATGCTTTAAGTCTTACCTCGTTTTCCAACCTGTCATTAAGCGCTCTTACACATTCCATGGCTCTTATATCGGCAAAGTTATATACGTTATCGGGATAAACCGTTTCATCGTTGAATTTGGGGTCATGCCCTATCGGTGCGCGCATACGGGTCTGTCCCTCGGTAAAACGGTTATCTTCAATACCCTTATTGGCATCGTTTATTCTCGGCCTGAAAGCGTCAACTACAACTTCCTTATTTGCATATATGCTGTTATTTGCCTTACCCGGACCATAAGGATCCGCACCTACAGCTTTCAGCACGATACTGTTGGTTGCCTCTATCGTAGGCGCTGTAACGGACTCAACATAAGAGTTTGTAGCGATAATCTTCCCTTGAGAATTGCTTACAACACTGTTTATAATCCTTGATCCGGGCAAAAGAACGGTATGCCCCTGAATAACTGAGCCCTTGACTTCGATACCAAGATCCGTATCTTCCCACCCTTCCCTTACCTGTTTAGCTGTCAGCCTGACTGCCCGGTTCCCTGCGATAAACTCGGCAACAACATCGTCTTTTATCCCTCGCATCCGCCTTGCGTCTTCCGCTTTTATTCTGTCAAAGTCACTGGCCGGCTGCATTATGACTTCACCGCTGTCATCAAGGGACTGCGTTCTGGAAGCATTTCTGCTCTCTGCCGTGAGATCCGCAAGCATTAAAAATTTCTCATTACCCATATCAAGCAGTCTTTTGTAAGCAAACCAGTGGCTTTTCTCACCCAGATCTATACAGCCGACGACTTTTTCCGGATCCTGGAATAAATCGTCCTTATACATAAAATAGAACTCAACAGTCTCATAAAGCGCATCAAGCGCCTTTGGATCCTCTACAGTGCCTATTACATTGCCTTCATCGTCTTTTTTTTCCTTTGTATAAGTGTTAATAAGCGCTTCTCTATATACTTCGGGCATATTATCGATCAGTTTCTGGTAAGCCTCTCTCAATGTATCTTTCCTTACATTTTCATCTGTTATTGCCTGCAGCTCTCCGGCAGCCGGAAGGCCTTCCGGCATCTGCTGCATCTCATTAATACCGTTGATGAGGGGAACGAGTATCCTGACAAAAGCCGGCTCGATATCTCTCTCGATGCCTGCTTGCGTATTTTGATCTATGATTTCGAATATCTTCCTATATTTTTCCCAATATTCCATGAGCTTATAGTGCATCTCCATACTCATACTGAATGAACCGTAGTCGAATACACCTTTCTGATTTCTTTCTTCAGCGGTTTTCAGTTCCGTATACTGATCCCTGTACTTGGACACTACCTCATATTTGCCCGTCCTCTTATTTTTTGCAGTTAAGGTCTTGTTCGCCAGGAATTTTATTATTTTTCCGTCTTCTGAGAGTATCGCGGTACCGTAATCATGAAGATCCTTGTCAGTAGCATCCTCCGGCAGTTTAACCACAAATTTATCGAAATGATAATTAGACCGTTTCAATTCATCGACAGCTATAGTTCCAAAAGCTAGCTGATTCGCCCAGAACGTATCTAGCCTGTCACCATTATTCGATTTTGCTATGCCACCGGTCTGAAGCACTATCGCAAGCAAAAGGTTTAAATCTATCTTATTGCCCATTGAATCAAATACATGCCCGATAAGCGGCTGGTCGGCTCTCGAAAGGTTAAGACCCTGGGTAGCGGGAGAAAATCTTTCTCCTTTTCCGCCGTTATGATAAAAAGCGATTTTTGCTTTCTTGTCGGGGTCTTTTTTGCATTGAAAAAGCGTGTCCAGATCATCTATTTTAACGTCCTTATTTTCGGGTCTACGTGCCCATTCCGTAAAAGCCTGTCTTGCTTTTCTCCAAGTATTGAACTGGCCTATTATCTGCCCGCCTGCCGCTTCATCGGCTACAGATAATATACAAACTTTCCTGCCTAAATCTTCATTCTTCGTCTGGACAAAACGAAATGCTTCTTCAAGAGCTTTTTGCTGGGCCTCAGCTTCACTTTTAGTCGACGAGCTTACAATGATAACGTCATAGCCGCTATAATCGGGGTCCTTCAGCATGCCCTGCATCCTGTCTATATTGGCCCTTCTTGTATATATCTCTTTTACCTCTTTCTCAAAATCTTCCTTTAAGTCCGGTAATTTGTCATCGAGTCGGCTCCTAATGGCATCGGCAAGTTCTTCCCTTCTGCCTTGGACATGTTCACCAGCCATATCGCCATAAACCGTATCTTTCATAAGCAAGGATTCCATATATAAGACGTCTCCAAGCCTTATCATTATGGGCCTGATATCGCAACCCCGCTGAGCATTGACATATTCTTCTTCGCTATAATTGTATTTGGAAAGATCGTCTTCCGTTACCTTCTTCTCGCGCAGCGCGATACGTATATGCATAAGTTCATGGTTGGCAAAAACATTTCTTTCCTCCGGCGTGAGCTTATCAAATACACTTTTTCTGATATAATAATTTTTTTCTACTGCATTAAAATCTCCGGAAGTTTCATAATTTTTTCTTGACCCGTGAGTTCCCGGGACGCACACAATATGATGAGGCGCATGAAACTGAGCTAAATACTTGTCGAAAGTTTCATCATCCATAACGTAAAAAGTGCCGCCGGTTCCGTCGTGTTGTATTTTGCGATATAAGACTTTTTTACTTGCACCTGTATCTTGTTCCCTTATAAGTGCTTCAATAGCCGCATCAATGGCTTTTGCCTGATGCAAAGTCAAAGACCCTGTAAAATCAGTCCGGCTTCCATGCTGAGTTCCCGGGGTCCTTGTCGTCCCCTCTTTGGCCTCTTCAACCGCCTTTGCGAATATCTCCTTAAACTCATCGCTTATAGCTGCTAAAGCCTCCTCAGTCAATACAGCTTCGGTAACGCGGAAACCCTCCTTTATTTCTATCCCGGCCTCTCGTGCGGACTCTTCATACTGCTTAAGATACGCACCCATAAGAAGCTTCCAATCGACCTTCTGCCACGCTTCTCGCGGGGCAGCTTCTTTTACCCTCATAAGCCATCGTCTTATAAGTATGCTGTCTATATCCTCATATGTATCCGCGGTCGCATCCAGGAGCGTGCGCCCTTCGACAGCGCCGATCTTTTCCGAAAACGCCTGCAGTTCCTCAGGATTATTGATAAGTAGCGGGATCGTGTAAAATATCTTGGCCGGCGGGGACAGTAAATCGTCCTTCGGGCGTGTGATCTCGCTGCTTGAAGGCACGATTCCCGCACCGGGTATAGCGGCGGAATCCGTGATAATGTCTTCTAACGAAGTCCTCTGGTTAGTGAGTACCTTTATATACGGAGTTTCTACATCCTTTGTTATCTTTGGCGTCACGACCACATAAGAGATGCCTTTCTCCTCCAGGAGCCTCTGCATGCCTTTTGTGTGGAACCCTCCTGCTATCAACACGCATCTATCCTTACCTTCTTTTTTCATGCGGCTAAGCGTGTTGTCGATAAGGGCTTTATCCCTCCTCATAGCTATTTCATAAAAATCTACCATCTTCGGCAGGTTCTCGCTTATCTGGACGGGGACGCTTTCCAGCGTACAGTTCAGGTTATATCTGGAGCAGAGAGAGGACACAAAGCCAAGCGCATCCTCCAGTGAAAACTCCTTCTGGTATGCCTGGAAAAGCTCATAATCCTCGTTTGTGAGCTCTATATTGACCAGGTCTATGAACATGTCCAGCATATCGCTGTACTTATCGAGCTTTCTTTCGGTCTCGTCGGTAAATAGTTTTTCTTTAAGCTGTCTCTCGATGGCGCTTATTTCCTTGAAAAGCCCCTCGTTGTCTATACCGTCATAGAGTTTTGTATATATATAGTAGTAGAAGAGATTGGGGTAATCGTGGACGATATCAAGCTCGTGTTCCTTGGCGAGGTTCCTTAAATACGTATAAAACTCCACCGCTTTTATGTGGCCCTTCTTGAAGCGGACGCTCCAGGTAACCAGCTCCGTCATCCTTTCCTTATCGAGTTTCTTGGAGAGGGCGTCTATATACTGGCTTCTTTCGTTATCGACTATATCAAAGTCTATTTTTTCCTCATATTCGAGGGTCTGGATAAGTTTTTTGAAGTTGGCGAAATCTTCCGCCTTGATGCCCTCTTCCGAAGATGTCTTATACAGGTAAGCGGCATAATCGCTTAATTCCATTTCTTTATCGTCAAACGCTCTTATTTTAGAGTCGAGTTCCTTTAGTTTCGGGGGGTATACCATTGATTTGAGTCTGGTGGCTATGGCGGATACACCGGTAAAATATTTCTCTATTGCCTCTTTATAAGGATAAACATCGGTAAAAGCTTTCAGGTTCTTTATATAGTAGTCTTTTGTCTCCGCGCCGAAAATAATACCGTCATAGTCGGAATTGATAGAGTAGAACTCGGCGCCTGTGATCTCGCCTTTTTTCATGAAGTAAGTTGCGACTTCCTTGCGGATCTCGGCATCGGGAAACGCCCTGAACCAGGCTGTGTCGACTACCCCTTCCGCCCCCTCGACAGATATCATCTTCATGCCGCATTCGCTTGCAAGCTGGTCCAGCATCCTGTTGATATTGTCCTGTGCCTCGTAGTTACAGTGGGCATCCTGTATGTGGACGATGACTTTGTCTGTGGAGCCCGCATATTTGGACTTTATAGTGCCTGCATCTATGGCAATAGCTATATCGTCTACAGATAATCTCTCTTCCGCCCCTTTGACATCTGGCTTATTTGTCCCTGTATCTGTCGCTGCAAAACTTATATTGTAAGTCGCAAACGTAAGTGCCAGGCAAATGCTTACCGCCTTAAAAAACACTGATTTTTTAAGTCTACTACTCATGATTATTTTCTCCTTATTTACTATTTTTTTCATTTTTTCTTTAAAAAACAAGCTTAAAATAGAGCACTTAAATACACTCTGTTTTTACCTACCTTTTTATTATTTTAAGGTATACCATAGTATAAGATAAATACAACAAAAAGTCAATTATATATTAACTAACTATTTTATAACTTAACTTTAATGGAATTTATTCTCTTTTTCCCCTAAAAACAGTGGGGCAGATACCTCCAAAATCTGCCCCACTTATCCCCTGCCCTCTTTTTATGCCGCCTGCAAGAACCGTAAAAGCAGCTTATTTAGCTCTTTTAGCTCATCCGGGTCCTTTATCTCTACAGGGCCAAGATTTATCCTTATATGCCTGGATAGCTCTTCCGGATCATCTATATACTTCATGAGCTCCTCAGCGCTTTCTGTCAAATCTTCTTTTGAAAACAGGTTATATAGCTCTATGAGTTTATCCATATTACCCTTCTGAAGCGCCCTCAAAGCTGCTATTACCACCTCAAAATGCTTAAAATCGCTATAACCTCCCTCTTGGCCCTCAAATACCAAAGCTTTCACCCCGGAAGGCAGGCCGGTGAATTCTTCTTTGGTTACGACACCGTCAAACGCTACATCTATTATATTGTCCTTATCCTCAGCCAAAGCCCTTACCTCCCTCGCTAAATTGCCCCTGGTAACAAACTTGATCTTTTCCCTTAAATCCTTGACTTCATCCTGCATCCTCTCTAGTTCCTTGATAAACTCTATCTCTCTTGTTGAGTTAGGAAGTAATTCCCTTGGTACTACATGCCATAACGTTTTTCCCTTCTCAAGAGACGGCGTAAGATCAATATTCATATCGTGAACACCAATCATCTCTTCTTTTATTTGTTGTAGCCTCATTTTTCCTGAATCCTCTTTTTTCGCATACTCATCTTCCCTTTCAAGTATATTTGCTATCGCTTTAAGTGCTTTCGCTTTATCCTCTCCCGTTGCATATAGAGTAACTTCTGCCCCTTGAGAGGCGCCAAGCATCATAAGCTGACTTATACTGTCACAGAAAGCTTCCTTCTCTCCCATAACAATCTTTACCTCAGCATCAGGAAATTCTTTAGCTTTAACAACTATTTTCCCTGCGACTCTTGCATGTATGCCTGGTTCCGGCATTACCGTGACTTTTTTAACTCCAGCTCCTTCCGGTATAACCAATTTCTTGTCAGGTTCATCTTTTTGCTCTTCCTTTTCCGCGCCCCTGATAATATCAAGCGCCACGCCTAAAGTCACTCTCTCAGATATTTCTACCCCATTTTCCGCGTAACACTTCCTTAAGTTATCATGCAATATTAGAGTTATATTTTTGTCACACATTTTAGAAAATTCTTCTAAAATTGAAATACAATCAGAAATTATCGAATTCGGGAAATCTTCTTTTCCTATATTCTTTTCCTTGCAGTAAGCTTTTATCTGTCTATTTGTCATCGGAGGGTCTAACCTTAAAAAGGTATACCTATTTGATAGGCTTTTTCCTGAAATGGTACCCCTAAAAGCTGACGAAACAGCTTTTGGCATCTCAACTTTATCTGGGGTCATCCCCCCTGATATACTAAGAGCCGGGGTACCATCATGATTATAAGCCCCGGTGTATTCCAGTTTCCCGGATGCATAGCCTCCATATTCTCTCGATGTGGTTAAATATCTGAACCCATCTTCTGTCTTAGCGATTGAAAACAACAATGTATGCTCATACGAAAATAGTAAAAGAAGATTTATTGAATCAGGACTAAAATCTTCTCCTAATGTATATATTGCTTTCTTTGCTTCCGCGTTAAGCCTAATACCATAACAAGTACCCATTGATGGAATGATTGCTTTTAGCGTCTTCTGTGCCTGCTTAATCCCATTTTGTTTTCCGGCGTTTTTTATTAACATAACTGCTTTTTCCAAGGAAACTTCATCGGGCAAGTCTAAATCTTTAGACTTGAGTAAAGTTCTGATGTTATCATCAACAACAAGTTTTAGATTCTCAGGGGTGTCAACTACCCTTACTAACATGTTAAGTATTTTTATATATTCACCAACCATAGCATCCTTATATTCTGAAATTTCTATTTCTCTAATTGCACAGTAGGCTTCTGGGCCTTTAGGTTCATCCAGCCTGATAAAAGGTTCTCCGCCTACAGAATAGGTCCCACGAAAGTATGCGCCTCCTTCTATATCTTCCGGAGTAATTCTACCGCTTACACTACTCGTACTGGTACCTGTGAACGTTCCAAAATGATCGCTATAATTTTCATAAGATGTGCGAAGTCCCGTATAAACTCTACTTGGTATGCTACGTGCTATAAGACTTTCCCCGTCATTAATTAACGTTCCAAAAAACACACAGTCATCTAAAGATTTATCGATGTCTCTTCTAAACAATACTCTCATTTCCTCTGGATAAAGATGCGGCTTAAGTTTAAAAATTTTCTCTAGCATATCTTGCCTCTTCGTTACGGCTTCTTTGTCGTTTTCAGCATAATGGTATTCAGAAACCACTTCCATGGCCTTAGCGAGATGTCTTTTATCTTTCGTAAGTGCCAGCAGCTTTGAATATGTCTCTTCAACCGAATTAAAATGTACTCCGACTATTATCGGTCCAGGGCTACTCTTCCATGCATATTCACAATGATGCCGCAACAAATTGAGGTATTTATTTATGACATCATCTATTTTCCCTTCATAACCATAGAGTATCTTCCCGATAGTCTCGCCACGCCCTTCCCTAAGCACCGATTCTACTATATGATACAAACGATTAATTTCAATCTGGTCATCAATCATTTTTTTGACACGCGCAATTTCATCGTCATCCATCTCATATTTGTTAAGTTCCGGGATTTCGAGAATCTTGTCCATATCAATAGGTGCTATTTTGCGCACTTCATCCCGCAACTGTACAGTATGTGGTCTTGTCCCTTCAACGAAAATCCCTCCCTCTCTCAACATTTCAACTTCTTTATATACAGTGCTCTTTTTGAAGGACCCTCTTAATGGAATTAGGTCTTCTGTTATGGAAATATCTGTTTTTTCTCTGAGGTTTCCGAACCGGCCATAGTAGATAGCTTTTAAGCAATCTGCAGGTGACCCTTTGGGAAGTTTTTTCTTCATCAATAAAACTGCCTTTTTAAGGGATATTTCATCAGGTATTTCTAACCCTTTGGACCTAAGAAGCACTCTCATATCATCATTAACAACAAGCTTGATCTTTCCTGATATTTTTGATGTACGATGAAGCATGTTTAATATCGTAAAATAATCATAAAATATAGCATCGCTGTAATCAGAAAGTGCTATACCTTTTGCGCTACAATAAAACTTTTGGTTTATTGGCAGATCAATCCTGATAAAACTGACACCACCGTCTCTTGGTGCTTGATATGTTCCCCTAAAATATGGTGGTTTAGATTTATATTCACCTTCTTTAAACTCCGCATAATCATAGTCGTCAACTGTCGCCCAACCTCCTGTCTTTACAGCATCATAGTGTTGCGCTACTTCAAAAGACCTAGTCCCCCTGTATCCGGTTATCTTCTTTTGTGGACCATACCGAAAATGAATCTTTTTATCCGCTGATATAAAAACAAGAAAAATAGCATCTTTGAGAATGCTTTCTTCTGCCGCAGAGGCTATATTGCTAAAATTTAGTTCACTACTAGAACTAAGAGAGGCTTTTTTAATTAGAATTTCCTTATCTTCAGATTCATGTTTAACTGAGCCTTCTCTGGGGTTATGCGATTCCCCAGTTATAATGCGGGTAATTTCTTTTACTGTTTTTTCTGGATTTTCACCACTGAATTCGATGGTAAGTTCATCCCCTCCTTTTATATCAAGAAAAATAAGTTCGTTTAAATCCTTTAAGTAAGCCTTTATCCCCGATTTGATAATATTTCTGTTTTTAGATCTTGGATACTCACCCGGCATCATATTAACTATCGCCCTTAACTGATTTACGTCTACCCCTTCTTGAGGAACTATAATTTTAGTTGAAACAGTTCGTTTACGTTGTTTCTCAGATATTTTTTTCTGACGTACAATCCTACGGACAAAAGGACAATCTATATGCCCATCATTAACGATCCTTACAATGAGAAATTGTATATCCATACTTCGAAAATTATATGTAACCATCGGGAATTTTTCTCGTGCATATTCTTCGATTTCTTCGGATGT
>CAZGOG010000016.1:0-38247 GCA_964527555.1 uncultured Planctomycetia bacterium
GGCCATTCATCCACGCCCTTACGGGCGTGGCCTTCTGGTGCATGGGTAAATATATCAGATGATCCTGGAAGGAAGTGCTGAAATGCTTTAAGAGGCTTCTTCGAGTTTATAACCTATGCCTCTTACGTTCTTGATAAGATCCCCCGCCTTGCCCAGTTTCTCCCGGAGATGACGGATATGTACGTCTATGGTTCTTTCGATAACGATCTTCTCTTCACCCCACAGGTAATCAAGGATCCTGTCCCTGGTAAAGACCTGATCCTTCCTTGAAGAAAGGCATTCAAGGATCTTAAACTCTGTCGGAGTAAGGTCCACCTTTTTCCCCTCTACCGTGACCTCATATCTTTTTCTGTCTAAAACCAGCAAGTTTCCTACCGTGACTTTCTCCTCTTTCTCCTCGGGGGACTGCCTCCTCAAAACCGCATTTATCCTGGCCGTAAGCTCTTCCAGAGAAAAAGGTTTTACTAAATAATCGTCCGCCCCCAGGTCTAATCCGGAAGTCTTGTCGGGAACTTCGCCCTTCGCCGAGACCATTATAATAGGTATGGTGGAGTATCTTTCTTTTTCCTTGAGTTTTTTGCATATCTCAAAACCGGGCATACCCGGAAGCATTATGTCGAGTATTATAAGATCGGGCCGCTCTTCCTTTGCCAGGAATTCAAACAGATCCTTCGAGTTGGAAAAGCCCCTCGTCACAAAACCTTTATTGGCAAGGTATTCAGATACCGTACTTACGACGCCGGCTTCATCATCCACTATCGCTATTAATTTATTATCCATCTTCTCTCTCTTGCGTTTTTGTCTATTGATCGATCATACGGACAATTATGAGTATAAGCCAAATGATGCGTTTAGTCAAGATTGCTCAAAGAGGCAGCCCACCCGGACTTAAAGATAAGCCTCGGGCAGTTTATTAATCAGAGCTACCCCCTCTTTAATAGCAGCTTCCGCCACGCGTTTTGATTCCCACATCGCTATCCTGGGGTCAAAGGGCGTCGGTATGATATAGTCGGGTCCGAACTTGAAATCTTTCTTGTAAGCTTTCTTTACCTTATCCGGTATTTTCTTCTGGCGGGCCAGCGCCGCCAAAGCCTCGGCTGCCGCGACCTTCATGCCCATCGTTATTTTCTTTGCGCGCACGTCAAGCGCTCCCCTGAATATAAAAGGAAAACCCAGCACATTATTGACCTGGTTCGGGTAGTCCGACCGGCCTGTCGCCATTATGTACTTGCGGCCTTGCATGCATTCAGTAACGGTCTCGGGGCTTATTTCCGGAACGGGGTTGGCCATGGCAAAAATAGCCGGGTAATCAGCCATGGATAGCACCATCTCCGGCGTCACGCAGTCAGCCACCGATACCCCGATAAAAACGTCAGCGCCTTTCATGGCATCTTTAAGGGTGCGTTTATCCGTCCGGGCGGCATGGGCCCTCTTGTACTCATTAAGATCGCTTCTTTCCGAATGGACCACACCTTTAGAGTCGCATAGAACACAGTCTTTCACCCCTTCGACTTTAAGCACCTCGGCGATACGCAGGCCCGCCGCTCCGGCGCCGTTTATGACCACTTTAATGTCCCGCGCGGATTTATCCGAGAGGATGGAATAATTCTTGAACGCGGCCAGCGTGATTATGGCGGTGCCCCACTGGTCGTCATGAAAAACGGGGATATCAAGTATCTCGTCTAATTTATCTTCGATCTCAAAACAAGCCGGCGCTGCCACATCTTCAAGGTTGATCCCGCCGTACATACAGGCAACCTTACAGGTCGCATCTATAAACTTCTGGACGTCCGTGTGACCGTCCTCTCGGCTGACTCCCTCCAGGGGCACCGGCCAAGCATCGACGCCGGCAAAAGATTTGAAAAGAACGGCTTTTCCTTCCATGACAGGGATAGACGCCTTGGCGCCGATATCGCCGAGTCCGAGGACAGCCGTGCCGTCGGTCACAACAGCCACCAGATTGCCCCGTGAGGTCAGGGAAAAGGTGCGACTCTCGTCCTCTTTGATAGCAAGGCATACTCTGGAGACTCCCGGGGTATAGGCAATACTTAAGTCCCTCTGGGTCTTAAGCTCTTTTAGAAGTTCAAGACCTATCTTCCCGCCGAGATGATAGTCGAAGATCTCTTTATCTGTTAAGGACAAGTTGTTTGACATGATACTGTTTTCATTTGTTTCAGTTTTCCATTGTACGCGCAAGAGGGACGCAGCGTCCCTTTTTCTATGTGTTCTCTTATCGGGACGCAGCTAAAGACCGCACCGGAAAGTGTTCTCTTGCGGCCCAGACGATTTTCGTAACTTTTGCAGAAATACTTATCCCGCTCCACTTTAACGAGTTCTTCACACGGGTCGTCAAGAGCCCCGCAGCACTGGCCGCAGCGCCTGCAAAGCGACTCGAATTTCTTCTCACCTTCGAGCATATATTCCCGGTATCTACGCGAATCCATCTTCTCTTATCTCATAAGCTGACGCACAATATAGCCGATCAGGACGATTATGTAGAATACAAGCACTACAAAAAGGATGCTGGCTATTATCGAAAGTATTATCGAACTTATCCCTATAAGAAACGGCCAGGTAAAGACTATCATACCGAAGATGATAAGAGACAATATTATTACGATAAGTCCCACTAAAAAGTTTTTCAGCGTATCCATAATTAAAACCCTCCCTTTCTGCCTAAAGGAACTTCTAGCTGTTAAGCCCCGCCATCAGCCCCTCGACCTCTTCCTCCGTCATGTTCTTTTTCCTGAGGAAACATATGCCGATATCATAAGAGAGCCCCGGTTCGCCCTCGGCTATCCTGACGACTCTCCCGAAAATCCCGTTTTTATATAAAATAAGGTCTTCTTCGATTTCAGCGCAAATGTTCATCATCTTGGGATCGAGCTCCACCCATACGATATTGGATAAAGACGGTATGGAAGACTCGCTCGTGGTCCTGAAAAGCAGGCCGCATGCGCTTACGTTCCGGCAAAGTATATCCGACTTAGCGGTAAGCTTCTCACCGCTCAGTATCTTGAAATTAAGCGGCTTCTCATGATCCACTCTGAGAAATTCGCGTTTTTCCTCATAATCGATATCAGCGTGCATGTTATATCCCTCCTGTTTATTATGATCTTTTGTATATTTAAGTGCGCTTTTTATCGTAAAAACTGTTTACATACTCTATTATTTCTTTGGGGTCTTCCATAACCCTGAATATTTCCAGGTCTTTCTTGTCGATCGCGCCCTCTTTAAGGCATATCAAGTTCAGCCAGGTGAGCATCCCCCTCCAGTATTCCTTGCCCACAAGAACGACGGGAATGGGATCGGTCCTTTCGGTTTGAATAAGCGTAAGTATCTCGAAGAACTCGTCCAGCGTGCCATACCCCCCGGGAAACACCACCAGGGCGCTGCTGTACTTGACGAACATGAGTTTACGCACAAAGAAGTACCGGAACTCCAGCGGAAGCGTGACGTATTTGTTTACTTTCTGCTCCATCGGTATCGTGATGTTTAGACCGATGGATTTACCTTTGGCTTTTTTGGCGCCTTTATTCGCGGCCTCCATTATCCCTTCCCCGCCGCCGGTAATGATCGAGTACCCGCTTTCGGCAAAAAGCTGAGCGGTCTTTTCCGCCAAAGAGTAGTATTTGTTTTTGCTTTTAAGCCGTGCCGAGCCGAATATACTTACGGCTTTGCCTATGGACCTCAGTTCCTCAAAACCGTCAACAAACTCGCTCATTATCCTGAACACCCTCCACGGATCCTGGAGATACAGCCTGTTCTCGGAATGTTTCTTTTTATTCTTCATAATCGCGCTTCCCCTTCTCCTGCCGCCTCAAATAATCTTATCTATTATAGATTATTACGCGCAAATTTTACACCATTTTTGAAAACTTTAAGCCCTACGCCCATACCGCTAGAGTCAGGGCCCAAGCGCCTCCAGTTGGGATGCTGCAGATACGTCACATGTCTTTCGGGATGCGGCATCATACCCAGGATCCTTCCGGAAGTGTCAGAGATACCGGCTATATCATTTACCGAACCGTTGGGATTGGCCGGGTACGGGGCCGCCTGGCCCTCTTCATCCGTATAACGGAACACTATCTGCCCGTTCGCCTTGAGGGCCCTGAGCACTTCAGTGTTTCTTGGTATGAATTTGCCCTCTCCGTGGGCGACCGGGATATATATGATCCCGGGAAGATCCTTAGTCCATACGCACTTTGAGCTTTTTTCTTTCTTAAGGTATACCCACCTGTCCTCGAATCTGCCCGAATCGTTCAGGCTGAGCGTCGCCTCGATATGCCGCTGGCCATCATTCTTTATATCAGGCAGAAGCCCCATCTTGACCAGTACCTGGAAACCGTTACATATGCCGATAATAAGCCTGCCGCTTGCGACAAACCTTGAAAGCTCCTTATTTAAAGTCGATTTAAGTTCATTGGCAAGTATCTTGCCGCTGGCCACGTCATCCCCGTAAGTAAACCCTCCGGGGATGGCTAGTATGTGATACCCGCTGAGGGCATTCTTCTTTTTCTTGAGAGCGTTAATATGCACCAGTTCCGCCTCGGCACCCGCCAGACGAAACGCGTGAGCCGTCTCCATATCACAGTTGGTACCAGCGGTACGCAATATGATCGTCTTAATCTTCTTCATGCATAAGTTTCCTGAACGGTTTTTGCCAGCTGTCTTTTAATATGTCGGTATCGGTTTTGACGACCGTCCTGCCTTTAAGGCCCTTGACGACAAGCGTCCGTCCCTCCCGGACTCTGCCTATCATGCCTATGGGTACACCTTTCATTATCTTCTCAAACTCTTTTTTGTCCTGGGGCCTCACTTCCACGATAAACCTTGAATTGGACTCGGAGAAAAGTATTACGTCGTCCCTGGTAATCGTCTTGTCGCGGGGCACTTTAGCAAGTGAAACTTCCGCGCCGAATCCGCCGGCAAAAAGCATCTCGGCAAGACACACGCTGATACCGCCTTCGGAAGAGTCGTGCGCCGATGCGACAAGCCCCTTCTTTATGCTGCGCGAAAGCTTCTCCATGATGCGCAGCGACTTTACGGGACGGACGCGCGGAACAACACCGCCCTTTTTCCCCTTAAGCAGGAAATAGCGCGACGCGGCCATCTCCTGATAAGTCTTGCCTAGAACGTATATAAGGTTACCGGCGCTTTTCATGTCGGAAGAAGTGCTCTTTGCGACATCATCTATCACGCTGATCGCTGATATGAGAAGCGTCGGCGGAATAGAGACGGTCTTCCTGCCGGTATTAAATTCGTTGTTGAGGCTGTCTTTGCCCGATATAAAGGGCGTGCCGTAGACTTTGGCCATATCGTAACAGGCCCTTGACGCCCGGACCAGACCGCCGAGCTGCTCTGCTTTCTCGGTGTTACCCCAGCAGAAATTATCCAAAATAGCGGTTTTCTTGATGCCCCCGCCTACCGCGACTATCTGGCGAAGCGCTTCATCGATGGCGCTCGCCGCCATCCAGTAAGGGTCTATATCGCCGTAAGCAGGATTTATCCCGTTAGCCAGAGCTATCCCCTTTTTGCTGCCCAATAAGGGTCTGGTTATAGAAGCATCGGAGGGCCCGTCATTGTCGACTCCGATGAGAGGTTTCAGGGTGCTTCCACCCTGCACCTCATGGTCATACTGCCTTATTATCCATTCTTTGCTGCAGACATTCCAGTTTGAAAGGATCTTTATAAGATCCCGCGTATAATCGCTTTTGGCGGGGGGCAGGATATTTTTATTCTCTCTCTTGGCCTTCCATGCGGCTTTACGCGCAACGCGCGGAAGCCCGTCATGTATAAACGACATCTCAAGATCGGCTACATTGTTCCCATCATAAAACAGGCGAAGCTTCTTAGTGTTTGTGAACTTTCCTATGACGGTAGCTTCCACGTTTTCGCTTTCAAAGATCTTCATGAGCCTCTTAAGTTTCGCGGGCCTGACCGCGAGCACCATTCTTTCCTGGGCCTCTGATACCCATATCTCCCACGGCTGGAGTCCCTTGTATTTTAAAGGCGCCTTTTCAAGGTGGACTTCGGCTCCTGTTGCCTCAGCCATCTCACCCACGGCACTTGAAAAACCGCCCGCACCGCAGTCGGTTACCGCTTCATATAACCCCAGGTCACGCGCTTTTATAAGGGTGTCTACCACTTTTTTCTCGGTGATGGGGTTACCGATCTGGACGGCCGCGCCGGAGATCTCCTCAGATTCCGTGGTAAGCTCCGCGGAAGAGAATGTTGCGCCGTGTATACCGTCCCGGCCGGTCTTGCCTCCCACCACTACGATAAGGTCTCCGCCAGAGACCTTTTTGGTGGAAAACTTCTTCGGCATGATCCCCACATTGCCGCAGAAGACAAGGGGGTTACCCGTATATCTCTGGTCAAAACAGACCGCACCGTTCACTGTGGGGATGCCCATTTTGTTCCCGTAATCACGCACGCCGCTTACAACACCCTTCATAACCCGCTTGGGATGAAGAGCGCCTTTCGGGACTTTACCCGCCGGCATATCAGGCATACCGAAACAAAATATGTCAGTGTTTATTATGGGTTTGGAACCCCTGCCCGTACCTAAGGGGTCGCGTATCACGCCCCCTATACCGGTCTCCGCTCCACCGTACGGTTCGAGCGCGGAAGGATGATTATGCGTCTCGACCTTGAAACAGATATTGTGTTTTGAATCGAATTCGATTATACCGGCATTATCCTTAAAGACAGAGACGCACCAGCTTTTAGCAAGTTCCCGGGTGGCTTTCATCACCGTCTCTTTGAGAAGATTCTTTACGTTCCTGCCGTTATACCGGACGGCGCCCATCATCGTCTTGTGTTTGCAATGCTCGCTCCAGGTCTGGGCGAGCGTCTCGAGTTCGCAGTCGGTGGGATTCCTTTTCAGTTTCTGGAAATGCGCTTGAATAGCCTTCATCTCGATAAGCGTCAGGTAGAGCTGCCCTTTAAGACTGATGCGCATAAGTTCCTTGTCCCCGGCGCCAAGCAAATCCACTTCTACCCGGCGGAACTTGTACGGCGCAAGAGCCTTCTTCTCTTCCGCATGCGTCACGATATGCTGTATGATCTTGTTATAAAGGAGTTTGTCGGCGATCCTTGCCGCTTCATCCTTTGAAAGGCCGCCCTTGATGACATACTTTTTAGATGTAGCGGCGCTAGTCACCCCTTTTATCCCAACATCTTTAGCGGCTTTTATCACGCTCTCTTCAACGGGATCCATGACGCCCGGGTTGTAGGCGACTTCAACTACATGGACTCTGGCGGAGCCGCCCAGACGGAATCCGCCTGTATAATTGCATTCCTGAGAGATTTTATCGGTAAGTATATCCTCGGCTATGTGAGCGAGATCTTTCTTGGAGAAGTTACCGCCTATGGTATAGACCTGGATATATTCAACGCTCCGCACGCCCTTTATCCCAAGATCCTTGATGTCTTTTTTAAGCCCTTCAGCAACAGCATCGTATATGCCTTTTCTGTCCCGGACTTCTACTTTTGCGTTTTTCATCTTCTGCTTATTCCCACTCAATCGTGCTGGGCGGTTTAGAGCTTATATCAAAAACGACTCTGTTTATGCCTTCCACCTGATTGATTATGCGGTTGGATATCTCCCCGAGCACCTCATATGGGAGGCGAGCCCAGTCAGCTGTCATACCGTCGACACTTGTCACCGCGCGTATCACAATAGTGTTTTCATACGTACGCGCATCGCCCATGACGCCCACGCTTCTTACGGGGAGGAATACCCCGAAGATCTGCCAGGTTTTGTTATATATGTTTCTCTTCTTGGCCACGTCGATAATGATCCAGTCCGCTTCTTTGAGCATATGGAGCCTCTGGTCGGTGATCTCACCCATTATCCGCACTCCAAGCCCGGGACCCGGGAACGGCTGGCGTCCCGTGATCTCTTTTGCCAGCCCCAGTTCATCCCCCACTTTTCTAACCTCGTCTTTAAAAAGGTCCCTTAACGGCTCTATAAGTTTAAGCCCCATCTTCCGGGGAAGCCCCCCGACATTATGATGGCTCTTTATGGTCTTACTGGGACCGCCGAAAAACGACCGGCTCTCGATGACATCCGGATAAAGGGTCCCTTGAGCGAGATACTTGACGTTCTTTATTTTCTTGGCGCTTTCCTCAAAGACCTGTATAAAGGTCCTGCCGATTATCTTGCGTTTTTTCTCGGGATCGGTTACACCCTTAAGGGCCTTTAAAAACTGTTTCCTGGCATCCACCACCCTGAGGTCCAGCTTGATGTTCTTCCTGAAAAGCTTCTCCACCCTTTCGGCTTCGCCTTTACGGAGAAGTCCGTTGTCCACAAATATACAATGAAGCTTTTTCCCGAGGGCCTTGTGCAGAAGGACCGCGCTCACCGTTGAGTCGACCCCTCCGGAAAGACCCAGGATGACGTTGTCCCCGGCTACCTCTTCTTTTATCTCGCGCACCTTTTTCTCGATGAAGGATTTCATCGTCCAGGTCCTCTTGCACCGAGAGATATCAAAAAGGAAGTTCTTAAGTATCTTCCCGCCTTCGGCGGTATGCACGACTTCCGGATGGAACTGTACGCCGTATATGTTCTTCTCTCTCTCGGCGAACGCCGCGCATCTGGTGCTCTCGCTAGAGGCGATTGTCTGAAATCCCCTGGGCAAGGACGCCACTTTATCGCGATGACTCATCCATACCACGCTTTTTAAAGAGGCGCCCTTAAAAAGACTGCTCTGCCTTCGGAAACGTACGACAGTGCGCCCGTATTCTCTCTTGCCGCTTTTCTTTATCCTGCCTCCGGCAAGCTTCCCTATAAGCTGCATCCCGTAACATATGCCAAGAATGGGAACCCCGAGATCGAATATGCGTTCGTCGAAAGAAGGCGCACCTTTATCATAAACGCTTGAAGGGCCGCCGGAGAAGATTATACCGCAGGGATTGATTCTCTTTATCCTCTCTATGGATATCGTCGGCGGCGCGACAATGGAATGGACGCCCTTCTCTCTTATGCGCCTTGCGATAAGCTGAACGTACTGTGAACCGAAGTCGATTACAAGTATTCCTTCTTTTCTTGAGGCGTTATTCATCTCTCCTACGCTCCGGTGTACTCTTTCCATTTCTTTTTGAGTTTGGGGCTGTCTACCCAGTCCAAGAGGTACGCGGTGAACTCTTCGCCGGTCGCACCCGTATCCCGGCCCGTTATGAGGAGTTTCTTCTCGAACTGTCCGCATACTTCAAGCGCCATATCCAGATGGGCCGCCCTCTCTGCAAACCCTATATGGCGAAGAAGCATGCCTGCGGCCCTTATCATCGAAGAGGGATCGGCATAGATGTCGCGGCCTTCTTCCACCATGCGGGGCGCGCTTCCGTGAATAGCTTCGAACATCGCCCAGCGTTTGCCTATATTGGCGCTGCCGGCTGTACCCACGCCGCCTTGAAGCTGGGCGGCTTCGTCAGTAAGTATATCCCCATAGAGATTAGGCAGAACTATTACCTGAAAATCCCTGCGCCTTGCAGGGTCCAGGAGTTTAGCGGTCATTATATCTATATACCACTCGTCCTGATCTATCCCGTACACCCTGTATTCTTCGGCTATCTTTTTGGCTACCCGTGAAAACCTTCCGTCAGTGGTCTTAATCACGTTCGCTTTGGTGACGACCGTAACCCTTTCTTTGCCGTTATTCTTTGCATACTCAAAAGCCATACGGATTATCCGTTCGGCACCCTGCTCGGTGATAACTTTAAAGTCTATACTGAGGTCACTGGTGACGTCTATACCGCGCGAACCCAGTACATAAGCGCCTTCTGTGTTCTCCCTGAAAAATATCCAGTCTATCCCTTCAGCCGGGATCTTTACCGGGCGCACGTTCGCAAAGAGGTCCAGTTCACGGCGCATAGCGACATTGGCGCTTTCTATATTGGGCCAGTTGCCCCCTGCCTGCGGGGTCGTGGTCGGGCCCTTTAAAATAACGTGACACTTCTTTATCTCCTCTAAGACATCATCCGGGATGGCTTTTTTATGTTTTGCGCGGTTTTCTATGGTCAGACCGGTAATGTCGCGGAACTCCACCAGGCCGCCGGCAAGTTCCTCCTTCAGCATATGCTCAAGCACTCGCTGGGCATGTTTGGATATTATTTTTCCTATCCCGTCACCCCAGCAGATGCCGATGATTATGGGCTTTAAAGATTTGTAGTCGGTCCAGCCCTTTTCACCCTTCATCACCTCGATACGGTCAAGCTGTTCTTCCAAAAGCCGGCCGAAATGCTTTTTGGCTTTTTCAATAGATTCATTTCTCTTCATCTCGAAAAACGCTCCTATAATTTTGTTTTTATATACTGGCCATAAATTAAGTCCATATTATAGTATGTACCGGCTGAAAATTCAATGGGGAAAAGCCTTTTACCCATGCACCAGAAGGCCACGCCCGTAAGGACGTGGATGAATGGCCTTCGGTGCAGTCTTTCCGCTTGACGGAAAGACTGAAACTGTGGATGCCATGGGCGTTAGCCCATGGAGCTTCACCGGGTTAACATGCCAGAATAACCGTAATAAATATGGAATCCGGTAAAATGAATGCGTTAGAAGACTAAAATATGGGATTGAATCTACCTTTAACGCGAAAAGTCTGACAGATTATTTCTCTCTTTTAAGCTTCTCTATCTCCTCTTTGAGCTTTGAGATTTCTTCTTTCAGAGAGACGATCTCGGCACTAAGGTTCTTAACCCTGTTGGTTAAGTCATAATATTCATACCATTCAAGACTCATTCTGCATCTCCTTAACTATAACTAAGAACTGTACTCACATGCCGCTTTTACAAAACCCCTAAACAGCGGATGGGCCTTATCCGGTTTGGACTTGAATTCCGGATGAAACTGGACCGCCAGAAACCACGGGTGGTCCTTTATCTCCACTATTTCAACCAGGTTCCCTTTGGGGTGGGTCCCGCTAAAGACCATGCCGCGTGCTTGAAACTTTTTCTTGAAAAAGCTGTTAAATTCATATCGGTGACGGTGTCTCTCCATGACTTCGGAACTGGCGTAAATCTTTCTGGCAAGAGTGCCCTTTTTGAGCTTGCACTTGTAATGACCAAGACGCATCGTGCCCCCCATCCATTTGATCTCTTTCTGTTCCGATAGAAGCGAGATCACGGGAAATCTCGTCCTGGGGTTAAATTCCGTGGAATTGGCCCCTTTCATGCCGCAGACGTTGCGCGCGAATTCAATCACCGCTATCTGCATCCCCAGACATATCCCGAAATACGGGGTGCCGCTTTCTCTCGCGTAGCGGGTAGCAATAAGTTTACCGTTTATGCCTCTTCCGCCAAAACCTCCGGGCACGAGCACCCCCGAGATGCCGTCAAATACTTTTTTGATTTCGCCTTCAGATTTCTCCTCAAGGCTATCGGCTTCTATCTTTACAAGATCCAGTTTTTTCCCGTTTGTTATAGCGCCGTGTTTTAACGCCTCATCGATGGATTTATAGGCGTCCTGGAGAGTTATGTACTTGCCTACCACGCCGACCCTCACCGCACTCTTCGCGGTCTTGCTTATCCTGACGAGCCTCTCCCACTTCTTGGTGGCGCCGTCCTTCTCCTTCTTTAGATGCAGTTTCTCGAGTATGATTTTATCCAGTCCGTTTTTCCTGAACATAAGCGGTATCTCATAGATGTCATCGACGTCCCTGGCCTCTATGACGCAGTCTTCATGCACGTTGCAGAACAAGGATATCTTGCTCCTGGCGCCGGCTTCAAGAGGTTTTTCGGTACGCACCATCAGGATTTCCGGCTGTATACCTATCTCACGCAGCTTGCCCACCGAGTGCTGCGTGGGTTTGGTCTTGAGCTCACCCGCCGACTTGATATAAGGCATAAGCGTAAGGTGAATGTTGATAGCGTTACCCGCGCCCAACTCGTTTTTCATCTGGCGTATGGCCTCCAGAAACGGCAGACTCTCTATGTCACCTACCGTACCGCCGATCTCTACCAGAATAATGTCTATGTTGTATTTCTTGCCGACTTTACGTATCTCTTCTTTTATCTCGCCGGTGATATGCGGGATTACCTGGACCGTACCCCCCAGGAAATCTCCGCGTCTTTCTTTTGTTATGACATTCTGGTATACCTTCCCTGTTGTCACGTTGCTAAGACGCGAAAGCGGGGAATTGGTGTAACGGTAATAGTGACCGAGATCAAGATCCGTCTCCGCTCCGTCGTCGGTGACATAGACCTCACCGTGCTGATAGGGGTTCATCGTCCCGGGATCGACGTTGATGTAAGGATCGCATTTGATGATGGCGACTTTATATCCGCTCCACTCTAAGAGCTTGCCTATAGATGCCGAAGCGATCCCCTTACCAAGACTTGAAACAACTCCGCCAGTTATAAAAATGTATTTTGCCATAAGAGCCCCTCTGCGTTTATCCCTCCAGTTTATTTTCTTATCGCTCAAAAGGCGCCTTGATCGCTTTTTTGCTCACTTTTGTGGGGTACTTTCCGCTGAAGCAAGCCGTGCAAAAACCTTTACTGGATCCGGCAGCTTCCAGCATGCCTTCAAGGCTTAAATATTTAAGGCTATCTGCTCCGATAAACTCAGCTATCTTTTCTACGGAAACCAGCTCGTTCGCGATCAGTTCCTTCCTGCTCGGGAAATCTATACCGTAAAAACAGGGAAACTTTATCGGCGGACAGCTTATACGCATATGAATCTCGCTCACTCCCGCTTCCCTTATTGCTTTTATCCTCCCGCCGGTTGTGGTACCGCGTACAATCGAGTCCTCCACCACTACCACGCGTTTTCCCTTTAAGACCTCTTTTATCGGATTCAGTTTGATCTTCACGCCGTGCTTCCTCATCTCCTGGTAGGGCTGGATAAAAGTCCTCCCGACATAGTGGTTCCTGATCATACCGAAATCAAAAGGTATTCCGCTTGCCTCCGCGTACCCCAGGGCGGCATAATTGCCGGAATCGGGTATCGACATGACAATGTCCGCCTCCTGCGGGTGTTCGCGGGCAAGTTTCATGCCGAGTCTCTTGCGCACCTGGTAGACGCTCTCGCCAAAGATGCGGCTGTCCGGCCGGGCAAAATATATGAACTCAAATATGCAAGATGAGGCGGGTTTCTTATCGAAAGGCCTGCTGGAACTTATCCCTTCCTCAGTAATAACGACTAGTTCCCCAGGCTCGATGTCGCGGACGTACTCGGCATCTATAAGGTCCAGCGAACATGTCTCACTCGCCAGGACGTATGAAGAGTCTTTCTTCCCTAGACATAACGGACGGAAACCGTACGGGTCCCTCACGCCCACGAGCTTGTCTCTGGTAAGAAAGAGCATCGTGAACGCGCCTTCACACCGGCGGAGAGCCTCGATAAGTCTCTTTTCAAAAAGTTCCTCCTTCGACCGGACCAAAAGATGCAGCACTATCTCCGAGTCCATAGTAGTCTGGAATATCGCGCCCTCTTTCTCCGTCTCTCTTCTCAGTTTTACGGCATTCGTGAGGTTACCGTTATGGGCTATGGAGATAGAAAACCTGTTATGTTTTATGACGAAAGGCTGCGCGTTGCGCAGGATACTGGAACCGGTAGTGGAGTACCTGACGTGACCGATGGCTCTTTTACCCTTAAGGCCGGTGAGTTTTTTTGGAGCCAGTACTTCGGAAACAAGCCCCATACCGGTCAGCTGGCGCAGGCGCTTGCCGTCGGAGACAGCCATGCCGCAGGACTCTTCCCCCCTGTGCTGAAGAGAATATAGCCCGAGGTACGTCAGATCAACCGCAAGCTCATGATCGTATATGCCGAAAACGCCGCAATATTCTTTTTTATCCGTTTCCTTGCGCACTGTAATACTCCTGGAGAGATGTAACTGTAAGCTCGCTCTTAAGCATCGATTCTATCCCGTTCACAGAAGCCTGTGTCCCGGCAAGAGTGGTTATGCACGGTATCCCCTTCATGATAGCTGCCGATCGTATCTCGGCGCCGTCTTTATGCGGTTTTTTACCCTGCGGGGTGTTTATTATGAGATCCACCGCACTATTCTTTACCATATCCAAGACATTGGGACTGCCTTCATGCATCTTTTTGACGACTTCAACTTTTATGCCGTTATTCCTAAGGATCTTAGCCGTGCCCGTAGTGGCTATAATCGCAAATCCCAGATCGTAAAGCTTTTTGGCAAGGAATACTATATTGCGTTTGTCGCTGTCCTGCACTGATATGAAGACCTTGCCCTTCCTGGGAAGCGTCTGACCGGCGCCTGCCTGGGCTTTTGCAAAAGCAACTCCGAAATCCTCAGATATTCCCATGACTTCCCCGGTCGACATCATCTCCGGACCCAGGATAATATCCACGCCGGAAAACCTGGAAAAAGGAAGCACCGATTCCTTGACGCTCGTGTAAGTAAGTCCCGCGAGGGGATCTTTTATACCCATGTCTTTTATTTTCGCGCCTGCCATTATCTTTGAAGCGACTTTCGCCATAGCAAGATTGGTAGCCTTCGACACGAAAGGAACCGTCCTCGATGCCCTGGGGTTGACTTCCAGGATATAAATATCATCGTCCCTGACGGCATACTGGATGTTCATAAGCCCCTTGGTCTCAAGTGCTCTGGCAAGCTCCTTCGTCTGGCGGCGGATATCTTCAATCACCTCATCCGGAATCGTATGCGGCGGGAGCGTGCAAGCCGAGTCCCCTGAATGTATACCCGCCTCTTCTATATGCTCCATTATACCGCCGATCAAAACGCTTTCACCATCGCTGATGGCATCCACGTCCACTTCAATGGCGTTCTGCAGAAACTTATCAAGAAGGACGGGTCTGCCCGGGGAGACTTCCACGGCTTCGTGCATGAATTCTTCCAAAGCATCCTTGTCATAGACTATCCTCATGGCCCTGCCGCCAAGCACATAAGAGGGCCTCACGACAACGGGATAACCGATCGCCTCGGCCTTACGGACAGCCTCCTCGACTGAATTGGCCGTGTCGTTAGGGGGCTGCTTGAGATGCATGGATTCGAGAAGCGCTTTAAACTTCTCCCTGTCTTCCGCAAGCGCAATCGACTCTACACTTGTCCCTATAATCGGCACTCCCGCTTCATTAAGCCTTTCGGCAAGGTTAAGCGGAGTCTGTCCGCCGAACTGGACGATGACACCGTCGGGTTTTTCCTTATCGACTATGTTCATCACGTCCTCAAAAGTAAGCGGTTCAAAGTAAAGTTTGTCCGAGGTATCATAATCGGTGGAAACGGTCTCCGGGTTGGAGTTAACCATGATCGTCTCAAACCCCATCTCTTTAAGCGCGAAAGAGGCGTGACAGCAGCAATAATCAAACTCTATACCCTGTCCGATCCTGTTGGGCCCTCCGCCAAGGATCATGATCTTCTTCTTACCGGACCTCTGGACCTCGCATTCATCCCCGTACGTGGAATAATAATAAGGCGTATACGCTTCAAACTCCGCGGCACACGTGTCAACGAGTTTATATGTAGGGATTATCCCTGCCTTCTTACGGAAAGAACGCATCTCCCTCTCACTTAAGCCCGCCATCCTGGCAAGCTGGGCATCGCTGAAGCCGAGTTTCTTGGCTTTAGCGATCTGCTCGCAAGTAGAAGCGTCCGCCTCTTTTGTTATATCAAGTGCGGCAAGTTTCTCTTCAAGATCTTTTTCCGCTGTTACAAGTTCTTTTATGTTATGCAGGAACCAGGGGTCTATCTTTGTAAGCGCGAAGATACGCGTAAGATCATACCCGCGGCGGAATGCCTCTTTTATGCAGAAAAGCCTTTCGGCGTTGGGACGCCTTAAAAAGTCGTCCAGTTTCTCTTCACTGAGAGAAGCGGATTTTTTAAGGTATTCAAGTCCCGCCTTGCCCGTCTCAAGCCCCCTTAAGCCCTTCTGCAAAGCCTCTTTAAACGTCCCGCCTATCGCCATGGTCTCGCCGACGGATTTCATGGAGATGCCGAGAGTCGGATCCGTTGCGGCAAATTTTTCAAAAGTAAACCTGGGGATCTTTACCACGCAGTAATCTATAGTGGGTTCAAAGGAAGCCGGAGTCTTCTTGGTAATATCGTTGGGGATCTCATCAAGCGTGTAGCCGACCGCGAGTTTAGCGGCGAACTTGGCTATCGGGAAACCCGTAGCCTTACTCGCAAGAGCGGACGAACGCGAAACACGCGGGTTCATCTCGATAACAACCATCCTGCCGTCATCGGGATTGACGGCGAACTGGATGTTCGAGCCTCCCGTCTCAACACCGATCTCGCGGATGATGGCGATCGAGGCATCCCGCATCTTCTGGTACTCTTTGTCCGAAAGCGTCTGCTGCGGCGCAACGGTAATACTGTCGCCGGTATGCACTCCCATGGGGTCGAGGTTCTCTATGGAGCAGACTATGACGACATTGTCTTTCTTGTCACGCATGACCTCAAGCTCATACTCCTTCCATCCGGCGATGGACTCCTCGATGAGTATCTCGCTTATCATGCTGTTATGAAGACCCAAAGAAGCGACCCTTTCGAACTCCTCCATATCTCTCACCGTGCCGCCGCCAGTTCCCCCCAGAGTAAAACTCGGCCTTATGATAAGGGGAAACCCTATTTTTTTTGCAGTCTCTACCGCTTCTTCCATATTGTAAGCCAGGCCGCTTCTGGGAAGATCCAGGTCTATTTTCTGCATGGCTTTTTTAAAGAACTCCCTGTCCTCGGCTTTTCTTATAGCGTCGCGGTCGGCGCCTATCATCTTAACGTTGAATTTATCTAAAACGCCCGCTTCCGAAAGCTTCATCGCGGTATTAAGCCCGGTCTGCCCTCCCAGCGTGGGCAGAAGCGCATCAGGCCTCTCTTTCTCGATTATTTTTGCAACGACTTCCGGAGTGATCGGCTCGACATAAGTCCTGTCAGCGATCTCCGGATCCGTCATTATCGTCGCGGGATTGGAATTGACCAGGATAACCCTGTAGCCTTCCTGCCTCAGGGCTTTACAAGCCTGGGTCCCTGAATAGTCGAATTCACACGCCTGGCCGATTATTATGGGGCCCGAACCGATTATAAGTATGCTTTTTATGTCATCCCGCTTTGGCATTATCCCTCTTTAAAGCGCTTCTTTCTATGTTTTCCATGAACTTGTCAAAAAGGTACGTGGCATCGTTAGGCCCGGGGCCTGCCTCGGGATGGAACTGCACGCTGAAAAAGTTAAGTTTCTCGCTTTCCATGCCTTCGACGGTCTGGTCATTGAGGTTCACGTGAGTTACCTCCACGCCTTTTTCTTTTACCGAATCATAATCAACACAGAACCCGTGGTTCTGCGCGGTAATA
This sequence comes from uncultured Planctomycetia bacterium, assembly GCA_964527555.1. Lineage (GTDB taxonomy): Bacteria > Omnitrophota > Gorgyraeia > Tantalellales > Tantalellaceae > CAZGOG01. The sequence goes on from CAZGOG010000016.1 coordinate 17,283, forward strand.
ACGACTTTACCTGTGCGTAGATCTTTTACGGGGTGGTTGCCTCCGTGATGCCCGAACTTGAGTTTATAGGTCCTGCCTCCCATCGCCAGGGCCAGCATCTGGTGCCCCAGGCATATCCCAAAGACGGGTTTTTTGCCTATAAGGCGCCGGACCGTTTCAAACACATACGGAGCGCCTTCCGGGTCCCCCGGTCCGTTTGAAAGAAGTATACCGTCCGGGTCCGTTTTTAAAATAGCTTCCGCGCTGGTCGCTGCCGGAAAACGCGTGATACGGCAGTGCCTTTTCTGGAGGTTATTTAAAATACTAAATTTCACCCCGCAATCAAGTACTGCGATATTAAAACCTTTTTCTTCGCCCCACGTGAGCGGTCTTTCGCAGGTGACCTCCTTGACAAGGTCCATGCCGACAAGACCCGGGGAATCCTTTGCGCGTCGGATCAATGTCTCGATATCACCGCACTTGGTGGAGATGGCCCCTTTCATCGCGCCGAGCTTCCTTACATGACGCGTAACGGCTCTTGTATCAATACCCGTTATACCCATCACGCCGGTGGACTTAAAATATTCGTCGAGGGATCTTTCCGACCTGAAATTGCTGGGAAACCCGCAAAGCTCTTTCACGATAAACCCTTCAAGCCAGGGCTTAGCGGATTCCACGTCTTCTGAGTTGACCCCATAATTGCCTATGAGGGGGTATGTCATGGTGACGATCTGACCTTTATAGGAGGGGTCCGTGATGATTTCCTGGTAACCGGACATGCTGGTATTGAAGACGACTTCCCCGAAGACTTCCTCTTTCACCCGTCCGAAAGCCCGCCCCTCAAATACAGCTCCTTCTTCGAATACAATGATAGCCTTCACAATCAAAACCTATTCCTTTGGTTTTCTTGTTTAAGTATAAAGATAAGGATTAATGTGCGTTATTTTCCAAGAAAGGACCGGCACCACCGGTACATCGTTGTACCTGCTTCCCGTATTACGCCAGTCACTTTATTATAGCCATATCAGGAAGTATTTCAACCAATATTTTAATTATTACTAATTAACAAAAAAACGCATAAAAAATTTGTTTATGCGCATTTTATCGTGTAAACTAAAAGCAAAAATAGTGTCTATATAATACTTTATTATGAAAATAAAACATTATTTAATTTTACTGGCTATTTCGGGGTTTATCCTGGCGGACTTCCCCCAGCTAAACGCATATGCGGCTCCCCCGTCGGGACCCAGTATCGACAGCGCTACAAGCCAGGTAGATAGATCTTTTCGTAAAGAAGCCGAAGAGAGACTGGCGCCTAAGCCGGAAAAACCGCCCGAAATAGAGGAAGAGCCGGAAAAACCGGAGGTAGAAGGCCCTAAATTCTTCATAAAGAAGATCAATCTGACGGGCTGCGTCACTGTACCTTCCAGCGAATTCCAGGCTATAGTCGAAAAATACGAAAATAAAGAAATCTCTATCGAAGGGCTCAATGTACTTGCAAAAGAAATCGAACGCGAATACCTCAGAAAAGGCATAATCGCCGCCTGTTTCATCCCGCCTCAGGATATCAAGGACGGCCAGGTCACCCTGCAGGTAGTGGAAGCTAAAATGGGAGACCTGGATGTAAAAGAACACCCTTTTTTTGACAAGGACAGGATCCCCTACTACTGGGAGATCAAACCCGGAGAGGTTCTTGAGTATGACAAGATGAGCAAGAGCCTCCAGATGATGAACAAAAACCCTGACCGTAACGTCACGGCCACTCTTCATGCTGGAAAAAGACCCGAGACTACAGACGTCATACTGGACGTTGAGACGTACTTCCCGATACACGGATTTTTCACCTTTGACAAGGAAGGCCAAGTCTCAACCGGCAAGGACAGATACGGTTTCGGCGTAAGGGACAATAACGCCCTTCTTGTCGACGACACGCTGCTTTCAGGTTACACATTTGGAGAAGACTTCCGCGGCTGGTATATATACCACTCCGTACCCGTAACCAATTTCGGCACGACCATCATGTACGGCTACAGCGATTCGAGAAGCAACCCCCAAAAACAATACGAGCCTTACGGGATCGCTTCACGCACACAAAACACCAGTTTCTATGTCCATCAGGACCTTTACAAAAAGGCGGAGTTCCTGGGTGAAGTCTCTTTCGGTATGGACGCCAACGATAAAGTGACCGTAACAAACGAAGGCACGCTCAACCGGGACCGGCTCCGTATCGCCAGGCTGAAAAGCACGCTTATCCACCGCTTTCCCAAATGCGTCACATATTTTAGCCCGCAGGTCTCCCAGGGTCTTAATGTTCTGGGTGCCCGCAGACACAACGCCTACTCTTCAAGAGGAACGAGCAACACTTTTACAAAATATAACCTTGACATCAAGCACAGGAGACTCCTGCCGCTGGACCTCCAGGCAAACCTGAACTTTACGGGACAGATAACATGCGAGAAGCTCCCCTCTCAGGAGGAACTTGCTCTTGGGGGCATCGATTCGGTGAGGGGTTACCCCGCCCAGGATTTCATGGCGGATAACGGTTTAAACGCTACCTTCGAGCTACTGGTACCCACTTTCTGGATGCCTGAAAGCATTACTTTACCTTATGCGCCTGGCCCCTTAAAAGAAAGCATAACCGGCGTCATATTCACCGACCACGCTTACGGCTGGCGGGGCGGCACTGATCCGTCTGAGGAAAAAGGCGAAGCTTACATGGGAAGCGTCGGCGCCGGCGTACGAATAAGATTATACAACCAGGTACTTGTAAGATGCGAATGGGGCTTCCCCATAGGGGATAAATCCATAACCGAGTCGAAAAGTCCGCGTTTTCATTTCGCCGTGGACTTTGAGGATCAGTTTGACAGAGAAATCCAGAGGATAAGCGCCCAGATGCAAGAAAATCGCATGAAGGATCTCGCCCGGAGAATCGTCAATGATGAACTAAAAAACCCTCAAAGCCCCTTAAAAGAAACAATGGATTCTTATCTAAGGCAAGCTCAGGAAGCGGAAGAGCGAGGAGATCTCGAAGGAGCAAAAGCTTATTATACGAAGATCAAAGCTATTACGGCGTCCTTGCAGGAGCAGGCGGAAAACTACGTAAAAAGCTGCATGGCCCAGCAAAAAGAGCTTGAAGAGGACAGCAAGAAAGCTCTTGAGTATTACAAAGAAAACGACATCGAGAAAGCAAAAGACCTTTGGCAAAAAATAGCTGACGGTTCTACGATAAAACCCCTGGTTCTTGAAATATAATCACGGTTTAAACCTTGGAGGAGACAGATGCAGTCGATAAAAATTTTATCCATCAGCATTTTTATCATCTTTTTAATGACATGCGCCTCCTGCGCTGAGGAGACATCAAGCCAGATCAAGAACTTGGAAGTCTCCCCCGCGACTATCGAAAAACGTCTACCCTCCTATTCCAAAAGTTTAAAACAGCTTAACAAAAAAGCCGAGGAAAATATTAATGAGATCGATTCCATACTGAAGGCTCAGGAAGAAGAAAAAGAAGTCATGCAGCATGTCGAGGAAGGGACTCGTTTATGCAGGAGCGGCCAGATAAAAGAGGCTAAAAAAGAGTGGCGTACCGCTTATAAAATGACTAAAAACAGAAAACTGCGCGACTATATCCGCAAGACGCAGCGGTATGAAATAAAAGCCTACCGGGAGAAGCTAAGAAACCAAAGCCAGGCGGAACGCGATGCGGCTAAAGCTGAGCGTCAAAGACTAGAGGAAGAACGCCGCCAAGAAGCAAAAAAAGAAAAAGAGAAAGCGCTTAATGATAGAGTAAAGGCGGCTCGCCTTTACAAGGAAGCGGTAAGACTATACAAGTCAAAAGATTACCAAGCCGCTCGCGATAAGTTCGAAGAAGTGGCGGACTTGCGGCCCGGCTACGCGCGCACCAAGTATTATATCCGATCATGCGACTATGTTATCAATAAGACCAAGTGATCTGTGCAAACCTCGAAAACTTTCTTTCCAATTTCACCAAACTAACATTCTCTTTAAGCTGATTTAATATAACTTTTAGTTATTCTAATGAATACTTTTTTACTCGCCCTTACTCTGGCTTTCGGTTTATAATTATCACGTTCCTGTTTATTCACTAAACATTTCTATCTATTCGAAATCTTAAGAATATTATGGTTTACTTAAAGAAAAAAAAAGTAACGCACTTTGTAATATCACTTGCATTGCTGGTCATGCTAGTCCCCTCTTCTTCGTTTTCAAAAGAATTAGAAAACATCCCCGCCACTATCAGCAGCCCCCAGGCTCTTGCGGACTGGCTGCAGGAGGAATTCAACTATAGGTTGGAATTTCCCGATAAGTGGCAGACGCCCGAGGAGACGATTAGCTCCAGAGCGGGCGACTGCGAAGACTTTGCGCTTCTTGCTTCGGCGTTTTTAACGCGATTAGGGATAGCTAACGATATCGTCATACTGAAGTTTGCCGGGCTCAACGTATCCCATGCGATTTGCCTCTGGAAAGACAGCAACAGTTTCTACAACTTCATATCCGACCGCAAACTGCACCATACGGGTGAAAACGACATAAAAAAAGCCATAGGAAAGTTTTATCCTGACTGCAAGAAGATAATCTTTTCAGACTCTCGAAAGCGTCACGGGAAAGTGATCGTGCGGAATTAAGAGGATTCGCCCTTCAAATATTTGTCAATGCTTCTGGCTGCATGTTTGCCTGCACCCATAGCAGCTATGACCGTAGCGGAACCTGTAGCAATATCACCCCCGGCAAAGACTCCATCTATATTGGTCTTGCCGTTTTCATCTACCTCTATATTGCCCTTGCGTCCAAGCTTTAACCCGGGGATCGTCTTTAATAGCAGCGGGTTCGGGCCGTTCCCGATAGCGACAATGACTGTGTTTACATCCATTTCAAACTCAGACCCTTCTATCGGCACGGGTCGCCTCCTGCCGCTATCGTCAGGCTCCCCCAGCTTGTTTTTTATGCATATCATCTTTGTGACGTTGCCTTTTTCATCCCCCAGTATTTTCGTGGGGGTGGTCAAAAGATGAAAAATTATGCCTTCCTGCTCCGCGTGGTGTATCTCATCTATCCTGGCGGGCATCTCTTTGTCGGTACGCCTGTATACTATAGAGACCTCTTTTGCCCCGAGCCTTCTGGCACACCGTGCCGCATCCATTGCCACGTTACCGGCGCCTATAACGGCGACTTTTTCCCCCACATTTACGGGGGTATCGTATTCGGGAAATTTGTACGCTTTCATGAGGTTAACGCGTGTCAAAAACTCATTCGCCGAGTAGACGTCATTAAGGTTCTCTCCCTCGATCTCCATGAAGTACGGCAGTCCCGCGCCCGTTGCGATAAAAAACGCCTTAAACCCGTCTTTGCGGAGCTCATCGACAGTTTTGATCCTGCCGATTATGTAGTTGAGTTTAATGCCCACTCCGAGTCTTCCTATATCTTCCACTTCTTCCATGACTATTTTTTTGGGGAGACGGAATTCCGGGATGCCGTAAGTAAGCACGCCGCCCGGTTTGTGGAGGGCCTCAAAGACAGTCACTTCGTATCCCATCATCGCAAGGTCTGCCGCGGAAGTTAGGCCGGCGGGCCCCGCACCTATAACAGCTACTTTCGTTTTCTGCTTCGGGGAGACTTTCCTGCGCGCGGTTTCTTTTTTCCTGTTTTTCATCTCCCAGTCAGCTGCAAAACGCTCAAGGCTGCCGATATTGATCGGTTTGCCGGTCTTGATAAGAACACACACTTTTTCGCACTGGTCTTCCTGGGGACAGACCCTGCCGCAGACTGCCGGGAGATTATTTGTCTGCTTGATAATTGCGATCGAGTCGGCAAAGCGTCTCTCGGCTATGGCTTTTACAAACGCGGGTATATCGATCTCCGCGGGGCATCCCGTAACGCAAGGCGGTTTCTTGCACTCGAGGCACCTCTTCGCTTCGGCGACAGCCTCTTCCTCGCTGTAGCCGTAAGGGACCTCATCGAAATTTTCTATTCTTTTCTTCGGATCCTGCTCTCTCATATCTTGATCTACCCCGCTTGCTTTATCTTTCCTCTAGTCAAACCTATACGGCACTTTTCTTTATAATGCTCCAGGGCTTTCTCTTCTTTGGTTTTAAACCTGTCCTGCCGGTGCATCAGATCCACGAAATCCACCAGGTGCCCGTCAAACTCGGGTCCGTCAACACAGGTAAACCTGACTTCACCCGCGTACATGATCCTGCATACACCGCACATCCCCGTCCCGTCTATCATTATGGAATTCAAAGAAACCAGCGTCTTCAGGGATCTTGGTTTTGTCATGTCAGATACTACCTTCATCATGATCACCGGACCTATGGCAAAAACAAGATCGTAGGAATCTTTATCCATAAGCTCTCTCAAGACATCGGTGACAAAACCCTTCCTCCCGTAAGAACCGTCATCTGTGGTAACATATATTTTGTCGCAGAACTCCCTCATCTCATCCTCACAGATCACCAGGTCTTTTGTGCGCGTTCCTATTATGACTGTAACGTCAGCACCTGAGAGTGCCATCGCCTTGGCTATCGGGTAAGCTTCGGCGGTCCCTACACCCCCTCCTATACATATCACTTTACCAAGGTTCTCCGTCTTTACCGCATGTCCCAGGGGACCGGTGACGTCCAGAATATAATCCCCTTCACCCATAGCGGCAAGCTTTTTTGTGCTTACCCCTATCGCCTGAACAACTATCGTTATCGTCCCCTTAGCTTTGTCAAAATCGTATATCGTAAGAGGAAAGCGCTCCCCCTCCTCGTCTATCCGCAGGATGACGAATTGCCCGGCCTTGGCGGCCAGGGAAAGATCCTTCGCTTCAAGCTCCAATAATGTAATCTCGGTATTAAGCTGTTTCTTCCTGATTATTCTATTCATTGCCTTGCCTTTTCCATGAATCTCCACGGTCTCACGTCCGTGGTTTCATCTTTTTCGCCTGTTGGCGTCACAACTTCTGCATCCACGCCTTCACACCCGCGGTGTTCCTTGCCCCAGGCACCTCTTCATTACATTAGAGATTCATGGTGAGCGAACGAAGTGAGCCGAACCATAAAAAGATGCATGCCTGACTTGCGTATAGTTTTTATATTATCTACACTTTGATTTGCACAGTCAAGGGATTTCCTGATTTTTCTCACCGGATTTTTACATATCCGGGGGGAAATTTTCACCGGCAAAGCGCGCGTCAAACTCTCCCTCGAACGGTTGTACCCATCCTTCCCGAAGGTCAAGCTTGCGCATTCTCTCCATTACCGACTCATATTCATCGCGGTTTATCCTCCCTGCCAGCTCTTTATACCCTGAGGCCTTATATGCTGGATAATACTGACTCATCACGCTGAGATACGTGTCCCTGCCTAAAGATTCCGATATGAATTCAAGCGTCTTCTCCGTGCCGGATATACCGCCGGGCATGATCAAAAGTCTTATTATAAGCCCTTTAATTGCAATGCCGTGGGATAGCTCTAGCCTGCCGGACTGGCGGTGCATCTCCTTTAGAATAGCTCTATTATTAGCGACATAACCGGGAGCCTGGGAATATTTTTCTGCCATCTCATCCGAGGAATAACGCATGTCCGGCAGGTATATGTCAATCAGCCCCCGAAGTGCCTGGATAACATGTAAAGAATCATAACCGCCCGTATTATAAACGATAGGGATGTCCAGTCCGTCGGAATGAGCATATCCCAACGCCTCAACTATTGCCGGCGCCTGATGAGTCGGCGTGACGAGATTTATATTGTGACAGCCGGCATCCTTAAGCTTAAGCATTATATCAGCAAGCTCTCTGGCTGATACCTTTTTTCCGCTATCGGCCTGGCTGAACTGATAGTTCTGGCAGTACACGCACCTCATGCTGCAGCGTGAAAAAAATATCGTACCCGAGCCGTTCCATCCTGAGAGGGGCGGCTCTTCCCCGTGATGCGCTCTGGCGCTATAAACTAAAGGCTTAGCGCCCGACGAACAGAACCCCTTCTCCCCCTCAAGGCGGTTAACACCGCACTTCCTGACGCAGAGGTCGCAGTTTTCCATGGACCTTTTAAGGCGGGGAGTGATTTCTTCCGCGGTCCTGATCTTATCCTTGATCTCGGTGCGTTTCTTCTTCATACAACTTGAAAGTTAAAAACACGACGGGCCGCAGCTCAAGCTCCCCCGGCATAAGCTGCGACCCGTCACAGAACAAAGTATTATAAAACTAATCCCTTACAAACACCGTCTTTATACCTTTACCAATGCGTCTGGTATCCTTGCCCATACCGTTTAAAGTCTCACCGCATCCCGCTAAAAATATAACTATTATCAGTAGCGCTATGATCGAAAGGCTTTTCCTCATACAATCCTCCGTCCTTTCTTAGGCCGGCTCGCTTTTTTGAGCACCGCTGATATCAGCGATGTTCTCAAGTTTTCCGTAACATATAAGAGTATCATTCAAAAGAAGCTTATCCGAGGCATGCGGGGCCGGCATCACTGTCATCTCTCTTTCAATCGCCAGGATAAGTATGTCCTTCTGGCGGAACGACGATTCGAAAAGGCTTTTGCCTATCTCTGGGCAGTCCTCGTTCAGGGTCACTTCCGCTATCCCGTATCCTTCAGCGAGACGCAATACCTCCTCAACCGGTCTTTTTGTGAATGTGGAACTCTTTATCAATCTAGACTGTATTTTTTTGGTCAATTTCCTGGTAATGCCTTTATTGATCGAAATCCTTATAATGAGAAGTATCGCAAGGAGAATAATGGTGATATTGATCAGTATCGGAGTAACTCCCGCCTTAAAAAAGGAAAGCATCAAGGTGGAAATAATAGAAACCAGTCCCGCATTACCCAGTACCATGAGAACCATGATGATCCTGCGCCGGATATCGTGGTTAACGATGAGCTCCGAATCCCTGGTCGTGAACCCCGTTCCCGTAAAGGCGGAAAGCGCCTGAAAGAAAGCTTTCTTCTCGTTAAGACCGGTCAGGTTCAAAGCGACAGCCGCTATCTTCACGATAAAAGCGGAGATAACTATGATGACGATTACGGGTATTACAAATATAAGGCTCATCTTTTTATCCTGTGTCCTCTATCTCTCCCACGATCTCCTCCAGCATATCCTCGATCGTGATTATACCGGAAGTCTTTCCCTCTTCATCAAGCACGATACCCATAGGCTGCTTCTTGTGACGCAGCCGCGTGAGGGCGATATCAAGTCCGTCACTTTTCCTGAGATAAACGGGGTCACGGACGAATTCTTTTATTGGAGCATTATCGTCCTCTTCTTTTGTAAAAAGTATATCATAAATATTCACTATACCAACAATATTGTTTTTGTTTTTTTCATAGACGGGGGTCCTTGAAAAACCCTTGAGCGAGACCAGCTTCTTGAGACTGCCGGTAGTGTCATCCATGCTTATGGACGAAATTTTTTCCATCGGGACCATGATTCTCTCGACTTTTTTCGCCTCAAAATCCAGGACTTTGTGTATGAGTTCCACCTTATCCGCCTCTACGCCGCCGGTCTCGTGTCCGAAAAGCAGTATCCTCTTAAGATCGCTCTTAGTAAGCGTCATATCCCAGCCGGTTTTTCTCCTGCCCAGCGGAGAGATGATGAATCTGGCGATGGCGTTTACGCTTACGATCAGGGGATGAAAGAGGCGATAAAATTCACTTAAGGGTATCACCATCCTTAAAGCCAGAACCGTTGCGAACTGCCTGGCTATCATCTTGGGTACTATCTCCGCAAAGATGAGCGTGGTCGGCACCATGACAAGCGTAGCGACGAGCGCGGACATGTTCGGTCCGAAATATTCGGCAAATATCCTCGTGGCAAGGACCGCTGAGACGACCACGGCTATATTCGTCCCCACGAGGGTAGTGCCCAGATACACACCTTCTTTCTTCAGGAAACTGTCAAGCTTGATAGCAGTGGCATCCCCCGAATCGACAAGATCCTTCAGTTTGATCCTGTTTGCGCTGGTAAGCGCCATCTCCGAGGCCGTGAAAAAAGCCTGCATCATAATGGCAGCAAGGATCAGAATCGTGTAAAGAGGTATCATATTACTTCTTTTTGCCTCCGGGTTTCTTTATGGTCAGACTTGTTACGCGGTTCTTGGAAACATCATCAACAGTAACGGAGAAGTCCCCTATCTTGATCGTGTCGCCCGCTTTGGGGATCTTTCCCATGCGCAAAATCACATACCCGCCTATCGTGTCGACTTCCTCCGATTCTATGGAAAGCCCCAACTTTTCGTTCACTTCGACTATGTGCGCCTGGCCGCTGACCTCATAGCTCCTTTTGTCTATCTTCCGGACCTTAGGCTTTTCGAAATCAAACTCGTCCCTTATCTCGCCCACGATCTCTTCAAGCACGTCCTCGATCGTGACTAGCCCGGAAGTAACCCCGTATTCATCCGTAATAATGGCCATATGTATATGCTGCTTCTGCAGCTCTTGAAGAAGATCGTCTATCTTCATGCTTTCAGGAGCAAAAAGAGGCTTGCGGATAAGGTCGCTTACGGGAGCAGTAGTATTGAGTAAAAAATCTTTCGCGTGAATGATACCGATAATGTTGTCAAGGGTATACACATAAACGGGAAACCTGGCATTATGGCTTTCCTTTATCTCGCTTACCAGCTTTTTTCTGTCAAGGTTAAGGTCAAGCGCCACAATATTGATCCGCGGCGTCATAATATCGGCCGCATTAAGTTCTTTGAACTGGAAGATGGTATGGACCATATCCTTCTCTTTCTCCTTGACGACTCCTTTTTCTTCGCCAAGCACAAAGAGAGTCTTGATCTCTTCCTCCGTTATCCTGGGCTTTTCCGCAGCGACTTTAAGTCCAAAGCTTCTTACGATAAAAGAGGCGATGCCGCTTAAGACTAAACGTATGGGGTTAAACACATATTCCAGCACTCCAAGAGGCCAGCAGGAGAAGAAAGAGAAGCTCTCGCCGTTGCCCAGAGCAAACATCTTGGGGGTAACCTCCCCGAAGATGAGGACGATACCCGTCATCGCTATAATAGAGAAACCCACGCCCTTTTCCCCGAAGACGCCGTAGAAAAAGCTTCCGAAAACGGCGCTGGCGGCAATATTTACAAGGGTATTTCCCATAAGGATCGTGACAAGGAGTTTGTACGGCGACGCCAGGAGCTTCATCACTCTCTTGGCGGAAGGATGCCCCATACTTTTGATATTATTAAGTCTTATTTTATCAAGGGACAGAAACGCGGTTTCCGAACCGGAAAAAAATGCAGAAGCTACTAAGAGTAATATAAAAACGGCAATATCCACGAAAAATTCTTTAGGTTAACTTTTCTTTGACTATTTCACTGATAAGTTTTCCATCGGCCCGTCCTTGGACTAGGCCCATGACCTGGCCCATGACGCTTCCCATGTCCTTCATGGTGCCGGCTCCCGTTTTTTCGATCACCTGGGAGATAATCCTCTCCAGTTCTTCCCGCGAGATCTCCTCGGGCAGATATCCTTCAAGAACCTTCAGCTCTTCCGTCTCTTTATCAACAAGATCCTGCCGGTTGCCTTGCTTGAACTGCTCTATGGATTCTTTATGCTGGCGGACCATCTTTTGTACCAGGCCTATGACTTTGGCATCGTCCAGTTCTTTCACCCGGTCGGCTATTTTCTTGTTTTTGATCTCGCTGAGGAGCATCCTTATGACCGATACCCTCGTTTTCTGCCCTTTTTTAAGAGCATCGTTAAGTGCACCCTGTAAATCTTTCTCAAGCATTATAGTGCTCCTTTTGATTGTGGCAGTGCTATTTTCCCTCTTTTTGAAATTTTTCTGGTCGCAATAAAATATCTCACCGGATTCAGGTAATCCACTATAAGTCTTCCGGCAAGATGGTCAATCTCGTGCTGGACGGCCTTGGCAGCTAGCCCGTCAAAGCTTTTTGTAAATAACCCGCCGTGCGCGTCCTGTGCCCTGACTTTTATCCTTTTAGGCCGGTTGACCTTGACCAGAATTCCGGGAAGGCTTAAACACCCTTCTTCCATCTTGTTTTTCTCGCCGGAAGTTTCAAGGACCACGGGGTTCACAAAGTTTATGAGCCCTTCACCTATATCCACGACCATAATGCTAAGGCCCAACCCCACCTGTGTGGCAGCAAGGCCGATACCCTGATCAATGTACATTATATCAGCCATCAGCCTCAAAGTATTTTCGAGGTCTTCATCAAACTGCTCAACGGCCTTCGTCTTGATCCTCAGACACGGGTCCGGATATGTTTTGACTTCTAATAGACTCAAGTTATTTACTCTTGCATTGGTTATTCTTGCCCAGGGGAATCATACGCATGCTGTAATTGTGACTTTCCTTGGTCTCCATCAGGCAATAGGACAGGATCACCAGTCCATCCCCGACTTCACCTCTTCTTGCGGCGGGCCCGTAAAGCACTATTCTGCCCGAGTTTGCTTCCTCTTCGATCACATAAGTGGTGAGTCTTTCACCATTATTGACATTAAGGACCTGCACCTCTTCTCCGGGCATTATATCGGCAGCTTCGATGATCGTCTTGTCAATGCCAATGCTGCCGGCGTATTTGAGCTCTTTTTTCGTCACGAAAGCATTGGTTATCTTCGATTTACATAATATCCTTAGCATAATTAATCATCTCCAAAAATTGGTTACTTTAAACGTTTTTTTAAAAGCTCCGCGACTCTCTTTCCCGAGATAAGCATGCCGCCGAATATGGGCCCCATGCGCGGACTTCCGATAACCGCGTTTGCGGCCATACCTGCGACATAAACATTCGGGAATATCTCTTTTGTATTGGAATACATCGCTTTCTCGCCCATCTCTGCCCACATGGGCTGCTCCCCGACCACGCCGCCAGTTTCTGTATCAAGCTTTATCTTTGCCTTCCCGCCGAGAAGACGCGAAACCTCCGAAGGGTGCCCTGTCGCATCAACCACAAACTTGGATTCTATGGTCATGGGGTCGACATGAAGGCCCGCCAAACTTACGCTGGACCAGTTGATGACCAGTCCCCTTACCATGTTATTCTTCATCATAAGGTCCTCTACCTCTATAAGGTTAAAGACCTGGGCCCCGGCTAAAGTCGCTTTGGAGCAAAGTGTAGAAACAGCCTGGACGGAATCAGCCGTATAATATTCTTCCTTGTATTTTTTTACCGGCACGCCGAAATCCTGGAGTATCTTCCTGGCCTCTTCCTGGACAACGATTTCGTTAAACATCATGCCGCCGCCCCACATCCCACCGCCGACACTGAGTTTGCGTTCGAATATGGAGACTTTTATTCCGTCTTTGGCAAGATAATACCCGGCTGCCAGACCCGCCGGACCGGCACCTACAATGGCAACATCCGTTTTGAGATGTTTGACGAGTTTTTCCGAGAACCTTTCAATGATAGCTCTGGATATTACAATATCACTTAGTGCTTTTTTCGGCATCTCCAATGCTTCCCTGTCCTTTACCCAAAGGCGTTCTGCTGATATTGGTAAGTCTCCCCCCGTCAAAATAAAGATAAAGATCTGATGAAAAGTACCCGGCGTTTACCGGAAACGTATCGAGGTCAGCCTTGTATACCCATTCCTCGCGTGTTTCTCCCCACGCAGGGGAGCTCACAGTCCCTTTAACCGAAGGTTCCCCATATATGGAAGCAACTTCGGACTCTGTCATCCCTATTGAGACCTGGCGTGCACCCGCATCGTCAAAAATCCTTTCGGGGCTGGGCACTTCCATGTCCGCACACCCGGCGAAAATAACAGCCACTAATAGTACACATCCTAACAAACCATACGTTTTCAAAATACACCTCCGGTAAGAATTACATCCGTGCTTCATAAATAGACTTATAGAGTAGATCACAAAGATATTTCAGAAAAACATTTTTCTTGCTGTCTTCGATCTCCATTATCTCGACGCCTACGTCATAGGGAGCATTATCTTCCAGGCTTACCTTTTTCTGCCAGATGACTTTTCCTCCCATCGAAATGGGGCCAGTGCTTTCAGGCAGATACAATGACATTTTTACCTCATCGGACTCATTAAGTTCCTTGGAGATTTCAAACCTTAGTCCTACGGGCGAAATATTCTTGGTAGTTACTTCGTCAGTCCGGTCTCCACTCTTTAAAATAACCTTTAGAGGAGTTTCGACCCTTACAAAACGTCTTCTCTCTGGTAATTTCATAGGTTTTTCCCTTTATTGGCCAGAAGTATAACACATTGACACAAGACCGTCAAGGACTCGTTACGGAAGCTGTTTTCTGGTAATTAATATTATTTTTATATAAGCAAAAAAACGAGCGGTTTTCTACAACCGCCCGTTTTTTATCTTAATAAGTTAATATTGCATCAGTGCTTGTTTTTTCTGACACTTAGTTAGATTCTGTCATGTCAGGCTGAACGGCTGGTTTGTCATAGCCGCCCACTGGGAATGTCGCCATTTCAAATGCGCCTGATGCCGTGCGTGCGAAAGCATTGAAGATCCCCTTAAATGTCCCGTAAAGGACGCCTTCAATGGGATTAGTTGCTTTCGTCTGGTCCGCAATCCCTTTCGGTATTTCTGTCCATCCAAAAAGCAAATTCGTGAAACCTCTTTCGGCTTTCTGGACTGGTCCGTTAGGATGAGCAGCTGTTTGTGTGCCAGATTTTGCAGGCATATCTGCAGCAAATGTTGTCATCGAAAACGATAACATAAATATGGCAACAAAAAAGATCACTAAAAATTTCTTCATCCCTTGCCCCCTTTCAGTTTTCTGAAATATAACATAATAAATGATAAAAGTCAACTAGGACTTTAATATTCTTTTATATCGTCAAAATATATATTCCTGCACGCATCAAGAAGCCTCGGGGAGAGCTACAGGCGCTAGGCTACCTTCTTCCACGGGCGGGGGTGCTTGCTGTTTGGCTATACCGTTGTCCTGAATCCAGTTGCCTATAAGGCCCAGGACATCCGCATTCGCTGAAAAACCCCAGACTTCACCGTCAGGTGTCATGTTCCCCATGTAGCTTCCCAGGTTTCTGAATACGGCTACCCTGCCGCGATCGTTTTTCCTGGCAAAGGCTTCTTTAAACCCGTCGACGGTCTTAAGGTCAAAATACTTATCGTCCCTGCCAATAGCAATAAGCATGGGTCTAGTAAAGGAAAGTGCGTCTTCATAGACTTTTCGGGCAATAAACTGACGGTATTCCTTAAGCGGTATTTTGATGCCTTGAAAGAACGAAAAACTCTCTGTGGAGCGTGTAACACTTTCCAGGTGTTTCCGCAGTTTACTGGCCATCTTCTCCGCTATTTTTTCGTCGATAGTGCCAAGTCCAAGATAATTAACCAGCGTCCTTATAGTCCCGGCTGATGCCCACTTGAAGGAGTCGCCCTCGATAAAGCCCTGCGGCAGGCCCAGGAGAATGCATGACCGTACTTCAGGATTAGCCAAGGCCGCTTTTAGCGCAATATACCCTCCTCCTTCGTAACCGATAAGATTAATAGAGTCTATCTGCACTTCCGGCTGCTTCTTTAGGTAAGAGACCGCCGATATTAGGTTCTGTACTCTCTGTGCGTCATCCACTCCCGCAAAAGTTCCCTGGCTTTTACCCTGACCGGGACCGTCAAAGACTAAAGTGACAAAACCCTTTTCCGAAAGGAATTCAGTGATTGAATCGATCAGACGTTTTTCCCCCTGCGGCATGGGCCCGTCATCCGGTACGATTACAAGAGCCGGGTGAGCGCCTTCCGCTTCCGGAAGAGACAAACTTCCTGAAAGTACAAGGTTTGCGCTTTCAAAGAATATATCTTTCTTACGCACCCTGTTTGCCGTCTCCGGCTTTTTCTCCTCCGTCCCGTAGAGCTTCTCTTCCTCACGTAAAACTTTTTCCTCAAGAGGCAGCTCGTCCCCTTCCAGAATCTCCTCGACTATTTGTCTCGGTTTTACAACCGAGACAAACTTGTCAAGCAGGGGGCTTATCCTCTCGCCCGGGCTTTCCGTGAAATTAGTCAGGACAAAACGTATTTTCCTCGCATCGATCTCAACGGCCAGGATCCTGTGGGTATATTTTGACGTGAATATTTTTATCTCGGGTAGCGTCTTGCTAAGAAGAACGAATTCTTCCGCAATGGCTCTATGCCCCATAACAGGTACATACTCGTCCTTAAGGTACCTTACCTCTACTGTCTCTTCCAAGGGCGGGACCGTCTCATCCACCGGGATTAGGACGTTAAAAAACTGAACGCCTTTCTGCCAGTAATTATATTTTTCCATAACCGGCAAATAAAGCATAATGTCTTCCGGTGAAAAGACAATAGATCCTTCCTCTATTATTATACCCTCCAGAGTGATAAACCTTGGGTGCTCCAGAAAGAGAAAGTCCGCCTTGCCCCCCGCGCAAACAAGCATACTTAAGCTCTTACGCCCTTTGACCCCGTTAGCCTCTCGCTTAAAACTGACGGGTTTCATGGTTCTTTTCTTCAGGGACAGTTTTTCGCTCACGGCAGGATACCCCAACGAATACGGGTATTTCGCGTTTGACTTATAGATGATTTTATCTTCCGTCGAATACCGGTCGATTTCAACCGTACCCAAAAGCCTGTTTTCCAGCAAAAGACCATACTTGAAGCTCTTGTGCCCTGTCAGGTCGATATACAGAAACGCAAGCACGATAAGGACGATAATCAGAAATATAGTAATAAATACAAGCGCGATCAGTTTCTTCATAGTATGCTCAAGCCCGTAATATCATAAATCATTTTTATTTCGTTAGCCGAATCCCCCCTGGCAAACTTTGCCTTGGTCGACACCGCTTCGATGACACTGCGCGGACAGTTCCTTAAAAGATGTCTGAACGATATGCCTTCCCCCGGAAGAAGCACGTTCCTCGTCTCCTGCGCCCCGGAAAATAAGGAATCCGATATAAAATGCTTTTTTCCCAAAGGCTGGAACCAATCGTTATAAACGACAGAGCCGTCGTCCTTGACGAAAGAAACTTTTATCATAAGAGAGGTTATCGTCTTATTGGAATTGTTTTTAAGGCTCCCCTCAAGGACGGGCAGCTGCTGAGATGCCTTACCGCCCTCCAGGCCCACGTACACATTGGAGAGTATTATATCGTTTTTAAAAAGCTCTGCCGTCAATTTATATATGGAGTTGCGGTACTCTAAGGCGAAACTGTCCTTCTTCCACTGGATATAAACGCTGTATCCAACGAGCGTCGATATAAAAACGAACACGATGATAAGCGAGGAAAATACCACGACCAGTATGTGTTTTTTCTTGATAAACATAATTCTTCCTTATCTTCTCAGATACCCCTGGTATCTTTCATGTACAGCTGCCTGATCTCATTGAAATAGGCTACTGCCTCGGCTGAAGCATAATCCGGATAGGTCCAGGGCCATGGCTTAAAAGTATCCTCCTGGTAAAAAAGCGTCGACTCGGCGAATATGCGCCCAGCCACATATACCCTATGAGTGTAATCCTTAGTCGTCAAGAGTACAAGCTTCGCTTCAGTAACATAACCGGGATCGATATTAACCAGCCTCTTGCCGCGTCTCCGGAGACGGTCTTCAATCCTGTTTGTAACCAGCTTTATCTTATATATCTTATCTTTCTTAACGAGCTTTTTAAAGCATATGAATTTCCGCCTAAGGGGCCTGCCGAGCTCTTCATAGTAGTAGTCTGTCTTGTCGAATGGAAGCCACCTTTCAATCGACTCTGTCTGGCCATAGGTCCTTTTAAGTTTTCTCTCGGCTTCCTCTAAGTGCTTATCCTCTTTAAAGATTATACTGCTTACTAACTTAACCGGTCTCTGTTCGGACAAAACGCCCATATTTAAAGATTATTCTCCTATAACTTGTACCACTAAACGGCGCTTGCGGGGGTGTGTATCAAAATCGCAGAACACGATCTGCTGCCAGGTCCCCAGGGTTAACTCCCCTTCTGAAAACGGAACAGTCATCGACGGCCCCATAAGCGAAGAACGAACGTGACTCGACCCATTATCATCATGCCAGGTCTTACTGTGTTCATAGACTTTATCGGAGGGCGCTACTATTTCCAGGGCATCTTTAAGGTCTTTGACCAGGTTAGGTTCATATTCAATCGTCGTGACACCACCGGTTGACCCGGGATTGAAGACTGTAATTATCCCGTCTTTTAATCCGCTGGATGTGACTATACTCTGACAGTCTTCAGTTATATCTATGACATCGGTATTGCCCCTGGTCCCAACCGAAATATATTTTGTAACTACCATTTGGTTATTTTGATTTCCTGTTGATATACTGGACTAATTTCTCGCGTTCTTTAGGTAAAAGCGTATTAAAAAAGATCGCAACATCATAATATTGAACGCGCCCGTTTTTCTTGACAGGATGCTCTCTGACAACAACACCATCTATATCCATCGTTGTGGGGGAAGATGTCTTGGTCCGTCCGGGAAGAGAAAGGA
Organism: uncultured Planctomycetia bacterium; assembly: GCA_964527555.1. Taxonomy (GTDB): domain Bacteria; phylum Omnitrophota; class Gorgyraeia; order Tantalellales; family Tantalellaceae; genus CAZGOG01. Next base: position 35,674 of record CAZGOG010000016.1, read on the forward strand.
CGACCTGCACTCTAGTCATAAGGGGTATGCGCCTATCCACTTTGCAATATACTCCCGAAGCGCTGACATCAAGACTCTGCGATATCGTGTCGAAACCGTCTCCGGCCAGCTTTAGGGATATATCTTTATCTTTTATACGGGGGTATCTGCGCCGCTCTTTTCTTTTTGGGTTCATCTTTGTCTCCTCCATCCATATTTTATCATACTATAGGCAGTATAGCACTAGTCGAAATTATCCCGGCGGCCATTTAAAGGGCCGGCCCCCCAGAAGATGGATATGCAGGTGAAAAACTTCCTGCCCTGCCATTTTATTGCAATTGATTACCACGCGGTATCCATCCCCGGCGATAGCTTTGTCTTTGGCAACATCCTTTATCCTGGCAAGCATCTTCTCGACTAAAGACGCGTCTTTCCCGGTAATGTCGTTTAGCGTCTCTATATGTTTTTTCGGGATAAAAAGTATATGTACTGGCGCCTGAGGATTAGCATCATTGAAAGCTATCATGTCCTCATCCTCAAAAACAACCTGGGTTTTTATTTTTTTGTTCGCAATTTTGCAGAAAATGCAGTTATCTTTCATGGCAAAAATATTATAACATTTATAAACGATTTTTCAATGGATTAGATTTTTCTCGAATGGAAGTTTGACCGTGATGCGGGCGCGGGATACTGAAAAAACTTTCGCTATTTTCCAGATTCCAGAAGTTCGCGGGCCTTTTTAGTTTCTTTTTCGGTAAAGACTTTAACCTTGTTTCTCATCAGAAGCACAGTCGTCACCCCCGAGCCGTTACGCATGGTGCCGTCAAACCTTCCGGAATAGATCTTTTTCTTGCCACAGGAGGGGCTGTGTGATTTCATGATGGCTAACTTTATGTCATTTTCCAAAGCTTCTTTTAAAGCCTTTTTAGCGCCCTGAATAAAATGCGCGGTACGGTCTGCCCCGGAAAGGGACTGGACGGTCGCTTTTCCGTCCAGGACTTCTTTCCCGCTTCCTCCTCTTATTTCGTGAACTTCCCTGGGGCAATCCAAACCGCCCATTATCTCGGGGCATACGTCAATACAGCCGAAACGGTCGCAGAGTTTTTTAACGGAGCTGCTCGTCCGCGCCTCCGCGTCATACGCGCACTTCTTTCCTATCAGGCAGCTGCTCACAAGTATTTTCTTTGACATTTTTAAAAGGCATTTAGAGAATAAATCCCAACATACGGTTTTATCCAGCACTTGTATATTGGGATCTATTTAAAAACAGGCGGGTAATATCCTGCCCGGTCATTTTAAGCGTTATTCCCGGCCCTTGATGCTTCTTCCTAGGCCTTTTTCTCTTCAGCCGCTTTCTTGCGCTCTTCGTCGGCTTTACGCTTATAGCATCTCTTTGTGCAATAAAAGGAGTTATTCCTATAATACCACAGCTTTTTCTTTAAAGCCTTGCCGCAGCCGGCACACTCAGTAGGTTTGGGTGGCTTTATGCTTTTTGGCTGCCTGGCTTCGCCTTTCGCCGGCGCTTCTTCTTTTTTCTCTTCAGCTTTAGCAGGTACTGCTTCTTCTTTTTTCTCTTCAGGTTTGGCAGGCGCCTCTTCTTCTTTTTTTGCTTCTTCTTTAGGCGCTGGCGCTTCCTCTTTCGTTTCCTTTGCCTCTTTTTCAACCGGCGCTTCTTTTTTCGCTTCTTCCGCGGAAGGAGCTTCTTCAGCCGGGGCCTCCTCTTTTACCTCTTTTCCAGCCGGAGGAGCTTCTTCGCTCTTGGGCTCTTTTTTCTCCGGAGCGGCTCCCGCCTTTTCCTCTTCTTTAGTCTCCTCTTCCATCGGTTTTTTGTCTTGTTCTTCGCTCAAACTCATTTTCCCTCCATTTTGAATGTTTATTCTTTACTCTTATCAGGCATTATCCACTTCTGATAAATATACTCAAGTATCCTGCTTCTATCGTTATTGCTGATCTTTTTAAACCTGATCCCGCCTTTGTACTGTTCGCGATCATGAGTGTCACCGCTGATCCATGCGATCTGCCCTTCAAAAATAACGGGCATATTGTCGCCCGGGATCATCATCTCTATTTCAAGGTCTTCGCCCTCCCTCAGGGGATCCTCACTTATTATACCGATACCCTCTTTGCTGAAATTATTTACTTTAAATTTCCTCAGCATGCCGCCTTTTCTGTTTAATGCGTCCATAAAAACATTAAAACGCATGTATTTTCTTTTTTCTCCCATCAATTATCCCCCTATAGTTGTGGAGACCCGTAGCGCAAAAGTACCATAAAAAGCTCTGGAGATGAGGATCATCATAACACTAAATTAGAAAGGGAGCGATGTGAAAATCGCTCCCTTTCTATCAAACAATCAAACACCGTTGCAACTTATTCGCTGCTAAATACAAATTCTGGCTCTAAAACAGGTTCATAATCTTCTGGTATCGGAAATGGGAACGTAACTGTCTCATAAACACCAGCGCCTGTCCTAACGATTGTCATACCAACACCTTTTGCCAGACCCATCGTCAGACCTGAAAGTATGTTTTCTTCTACGCTTGTATCATATATGTTCTTCGGAAGCTCAACCCATCCTGTCAGGATGTTAGCCAG
>CAZGOG010000017.1:0-36351 GCA_964527555.1 uncultured Planctomycetia bacterium
GCGTACTAGTCTGGGGGACTAGGGGTCGCCGGTTCGAATCCGGCCGTCCCGACCACTCTTTGAATAAAAGGAGCTGGAATGAAAACGGTAAAAATAGGACTCGTAGGACTGGGGACCGTCGGAAGAGGCGTCTATGATGCGATCATGAATAACGGGAGACTGATCGCCGAGCGGACGGGTATATCTCTTAGAATAAAAAGCGTATGCGATAAAGACAAGAAAGCCTTAAAAGGCATAAAGGCGAAAGTAGCGGTTGCATCTTACGACAAGATTATAGCCGACGAAGATATCGATATCATCGTTGAGCTTATCGGCGGAGTAGAGCCGGCAAAAAGTATAATACTCAAAGCCTTCAAAAACGGCAAGCATGTAGTCACCGCGAATAAGGCGCTGCTTTCCGAGCACTGGAAAGAGATATTTAAGGCTGCTTCCGATGCGGGCGCGTTTATAAAGTTCGAAGCTAGCGTAGGCGGCGCGATACCCATAATCAGAGTCTTGCGGGAAAGTCTTGTGGCGAACAATATAAGCACCATTTACGGAATACTTAACGGCACCACGAACTTTATACTCACCGAGATGTCGGATAAAGGCTGTTCTTTTAAGGAAGCTCTCAAAACAGCGCAGGAGCGGGGCATCGCTGAAAGTAACCCCGCTCTTGACATAAGCGGCGCGGATAGCGCGCATAAGCTGGCGATACTTTCGCTTATCGCTTTCGGAGAGGACGTATCAGCAAGCGACATTTATACCGAAGGCATTGATAGAATAGACCCCCAGGATATCCGCAACGCGGAAAAGTGGGGATACGGCCTGAAGCTTCTTGGGATTGCCAAGGTGGCTAAGTCGGGACTTGAGCTCAGGGTCCATCCGACGCTGATACCTTCGGCGCATCTTCTTTCGGATGTTAAAGGATCGGATAACGCCATCTTTGTCAGAGGTGACTTGGCGCAGGAAGCGCTTCTTTTCGGTAAAGGCGCGGGCAGAAAACCCACTTCAAGTTCCGTTGTATCTGACATCGTCGATATCGCCAGAAAGATTATTTTGTCATCGGGCAGGAACAGTATGCCGCATAAACTGAATTACGCTTCGACCAGGAAAAGCGTCAGGTGCATGGATGATTTATCAGTATCGTGTTATCTGCGGTTTTCCGTTATCGATCGGCCCGGTGTTCTCGCAGGCATCGCTTCGATCCTGGCGAAGAACAATATCAGTATAGCGAGCGTTTCGCAGGAAGAGCGCAGAGCCGGCGAGATGGTACCGGTTATCATAATCACACACAAAGCCCGCGAAGGTAATATGCGCAAGGCTATCGGCGTCATTGATAAATTGGATTACGTGAAGAAGAGGACCGTTGTTATACGTATCGAAGAATATAAGGAGTAAGGATGGCAGTCATAGAGCGCTACAGAAAGTATCTCCCCATAACGGAGAAGACCCCGGTTATCAGCCTGGAAGAGGGTTCCACCCCGCTTATTAAAGCCGATCCTATAGCCCGCAGGATTGGAAGTGATTACAGCGTGTGGCTGAAGTACGAGGGGCTTAACCCCACGGGAAGTTTCAAGGACCGGGGCATGACCGTAGCCGTCTCAAAAGCTTTAGAAGAAGGGTCGAAAGCGGTCGCCTGCGCCTCTACCGGGAACACTTCCGCTTCGGCTGCGGCTTATGCCGCAAGAGCCCGGATGAAATGTGTCGTGGTTATACCGGAAGGGGCTATAGCTCTCGGGAAACTCGCTCAGGCACTCATACACGGAGCTGCGGTTATAGCCATTAAAGGCAATTTTGACGATGCGCTTGAGATAGTAAGGGAGCTTACGGACAAGTATCCCATAACTTTGGTCAACTCAGTTAACCCTTACAGGATAGAAGGGCAGAAGACCGGATCTTTCGAAGTATGCGACTCATTTGGCGGGGCGCCGGACTATCATGCTCTTCCCGTGGGTAATGCCGGCAACATAACCGCCTACTGGAAAGGATACAAAGAGTACAAGCTTGACGGTAAGATAGAGAAGCTTCCGAAGATGCTGGGCTTCCAGGCTGCCGGAGCCGCGCCGATCGTGGAAGGGCACGTGGTAAAAGAACCCAAGACTATCGCAACAGCCATAAAAATCGGTAACCCCGCCAGCTGGAAGCAGGCGGAGGCGGCCAGGGATGAGTCGGGGGGGCTGATAGATAAGGTTACCGACGATGAGATACTCGAGGCATACAAACTTTTGGCGAGCGAGGTCGGTGTGTTTGTCGAACCGGCATCGGCGGCAAGCGTCGCCGGTATTCTTAAAAAAGCAGAAGAAGGATATTTCGATAAAAATAAGGGTAAAGAAATCGTCTGCGTTTTAACTGGACACGGTTTAAAAGATCCCGATAGAGCCATAAAATGTCTTGAGCATCCGCCGGTAGTGGATGCGACACTGGAAGCAGTGGTCAAGGCGGCAGGGATTTAACAGGCAAAGGACAAAAAAATGAAATACGTAATACTTGTACCGGACGGCATGGCGGATTTGCCACTTTCGGAACTTAACGATCGCACCTGTATGGAGGCGGCGAATACTCCCAACATGGATATGATCGCGCGAAAGGGCGTGGTGGGCATGGTGAAAAACATCCCCCGCGGGATGACGCCCGCAAGCGACGTGGCTAACCTCTCGATACTGGGATACGATCCCAAGAAATATTATTGCGGGAGAGGCCCTTTGGAGGCTGCGAATCTTAATGTCGAGCTTAGCCCCAGTGATGTCGCTTTTCGTTTTAATACGGTGACTGTTGCCGAAGACAAGATGCTCGATTACAGCGCCGGGCACATAACGACGAAAGAGACGGCTATTCTGGTGGAAGAGCTGAACAGGAATCTGAGGAGCGCGAAATTCAGTTTTTATACGGGCACCAGTTATCGCAATCTGCTTCTGGTGCACTGCGCTTCCAAGGAAGAAGCCGATAGATTAGCTAAGGTGCGCTGTTGGCCGCCTCATGATATCCTGGATAAATCCGCTCCCAAACATATGCCGAAAGAACCGGAGCTTGTCGAGTTGATGGAAAAATCCAAGAAAGTGCTCGCGGACCACGATGTGAACAAAGTGCGCATCGATTTAGGGCAGAATCCCGCCAATATGATCTGGGTGTGGGGGCAGGGAAAAAAACCCGATATCCCGAAATTCGAAGACGCCTTTGGAGTTACAGGCGGGATAATCTCGGCGGTTGATCTCTTAAAGGGGCTTGGGCGTATACTTGGGTTGGAGGTGGCGGAGGTTCCTGGGGCTACGGGCTATTACGACACTAATTATGAAGGCAAAGCCGAAGCGGCTTTGGATATACTGAAAAGAAGGGATCTTGTGTTTGTTCATGTGGAGGCGCCTGACGAAGCGGGGCACAACGGGGACGTTATGGCGAAATTAAAGGCCATAGAGAATTTTGACAGCAAGATAACGGGCAGGATTCTCAAAGAGCTTTCCACGCAGGGGATTGATTATAGGGTGGTGATCCTTCCGGATCACCCTACGCCGATAGCGAAGAGGACCCATACCGCCGATCCGGTGCCTTTTGCGATGGCGGGTAAGGGTATAAATGCCGATAATGTCACGGTGTTTACTGAAAGAGCCGCTAAAGCGGGCAGTCTCTCACTGAACCAGGGCTCTGAAATAATGAAAATGCTTTTGAAAGAGTAGGAAGATGAAGAGAAAAGGAATTATAGTACAAAAGTATGGCGGCAGCAGTGTCGCCAGTCCCGAAAAGATTATTGGTGTAGCTAAAAGAGTCGTTTCTTCAAGGAAGAGAGGCTATGACATAGTGGTCGTAGTCTCGGCTCTGGGAGACACGACGGATGAGCTCTTATCTCTGGCAGAAGAAATCACCAAAAGCCCTTCGGAGAGAGAGCTTGACATGCTCATGTCGACGGGTGAACAGGTCTCGGTTGCGCTTTTAGCCATGGCTTTACATAAGCTCGGTGAAGAAGCTATTTCATTTACGGGCGCACAGATAGGCATCATCACCGATTCCTCGCACACGAAAGCGAAGATCCTGGATATCTCCACCGACAGGATCAGGAAAGAGCTTTCGAGAGGCAAGATAGTCATTGTCGCCGGTTTCCAGGGGATGAACCTGAACCAGGAGATCACCACCCTGGGAAGGGGCGGATCGGATATGACAGCCGTTGCCCTGGCCAAGGTGCTTAGGGCTAAGATGTGCGAGATATATACCGATGTCAAGGGCGTCTATACGGCGGATCCCAGGATAGTGAAAGAAGCGCGAAAACTTGAAAATATAAGCTATGAGGAAATGTTAGAGATGGCATCACTTGGCGCGCAGGTCATGCAGGCCAGGAGCATGGAAGTCGCCGGCAAGTATAACGTCCCGATGCATGTTAGATCGAGTTTTTCCAGGGAGAACGGGACTATGATTACTAAGGAGGTCAAAGCCATGGAAGAGGTTTTGGTACGCGGAGTTACTGTGACTAAAAATGAAGCGAAGGTTACTGTGTGCGACGTCCCCGATAAGCCCGGTGAGGCCAGCAAACTGTTCGAAAAGCTGGCCGCTTCAGGCATTAATGTGGACATGATCATACAGAACGTATCGCGTACGGGAGCTACCGATATTTCTTTTACTGTGGATAACAAGGATCTGGCCAAGAGCCAGGATGTGATAGGAAAACTAGTCGGTAAGATGGGAGCTAAAGGTTTTGAATTCAACAGAGACATCGCAAAGGTGTCGGTTGTCGGCATAGGCATGCGCAGTCATTCCGGTGTGGCAGCGCTGATGTTTAAAGCACTTGCTTCAAGGAAGATCAACATAGAGATGATATCGACAAGTGAGATCAAGATTTCCTGTGTTGTGAAGAAGAAGGTAGCCGACACAGCCGTAAAGGCCATACATAAAGTATTTAATCTCGGAAACAAACCGAAAAAGGGCAAGAAAAAATGATACGTTAACTGGTTTTCCTTTTAAGAAATAGGGAAGCTACAACCTACCAGAGGTTAACATGAAGAATAGAAAAGTTTTTGTATACGATACCACTTTGAGGGACGGGGCACAGTCGGAAGGCATCTCTTTCTCGGTGAAGGATAAGATCCGGATCGCCCGGAAACTTGACGAGCTTGGTGTGGATTTTATAGAGGGCGGCTGGCCCGGATCGAACCCCAAGGATGACGAGTTCTTTGCCGAAGCCGCGAAGGATCTCAAGCTTAAGCGATCCGAACTTGTCGCTTTCGGCAGTACCAGGCGCGCCAACACAAAGGTCGCTCAGGATCCCGTCATGAAGGGACTACTTAAGGCGGGGACGAAATATCTTACTATTTTCGGCAAGAGCTGGGACCTGCACGTAAAAGAGGTCTTGAAGACTTCTCTTAAAGAGAACTTAAGCATGATCGAGGAGTCTGTCAGGTACCTTAAGAAAAAAAGCAGGCATGTCTTTTTCGACGCGGAGCACTTTTTTGACGGGTATAGAGACAATCCCGAATATGCGCTTCAGACTCTTGAAGCGGCAAAAGCCGGCGGCGCGGAAATCCTGGTGCTTTGCGATACGAACGGTGGCACAATTACCAGCCAGGTATTCGAGATCGTCGAGGAAGTGATGGAGAAGATGGTCTTTCCCCTGGGGATCCATGTGCACAACGATGGCGATATGGCTGTAGCCAATTCCGTCGCTGCGGTACAGGCGGGGTGCAGTCACGTGCAGGGGACATTTAACGGATACGGGGAGAGATGCGGTAACGCCAATCTGGTTTCGATCCTTCCTACCTTGAGGTTCAAACTGGGGATGGATTGCCTGTCCGCCTTTGAGTTCAAGGAACTGACAGAGGCGTCGATGTATATAGCTGAGATCTCCAACATGAAACAGCAGGACGCCCAGCCCTACGTCGGTAAAAGCGCTTTTGCCCATAAGGCAGGCGTGCATGTTAACGCGATACTGAAAAACAGCAGGACCTATGAACACATCGACCCTACGAAGATCGGCAATAAAAGGCGTATGCTGATCTCGGAACTATCCGGTAAATCCAGCATTATCAGTAAAGCCGAGGAGCTTGGAATCAGTATCGATCAGTCTTCTGATAAGGCGAAGGATATCCTCACATATGTCCAGGACCTTGAAAAAGAGGGTTTTCAGTTCGAACTGGCGGAGGCGTCTTTGATGCTTCTGATGCAGAGGGCTTCCAAGACTTATATGGAACATTTCGTGATGGAGGATTTCAGGGTTGTTGTCGGCACTTACGGCTGGTCCGGTCCGGTTGTTTCAGAAGCTACGGTAAGGGTAAGGATAAACGACCAGAGGCGTCATACCGTTGCTATCGGTGACGGGCCCGTTCATGCGCTGGACAGGGCCTTGCGCAAATCCCTGGTGGAGTTTTACCCGTCACTTAAAGAGATGCACCTGTCGGACTTCAGGGTCAGGGTGCTTGACGAGAAGGAAGGCACTGCTTCCAAAGTGCGCGTTCTTATCCAGTCTCAGGACCCGACTGATTCATGGTGGACTGTAGGGGTGTCGGAGAACATCATCGAAGCCAGCTGGTTCGCCCTAAGGGATTCTATTGAATACAAATTTTTTAAGGATGAGGCAAGAGCTAAGAAGAAAAAACGAAAATGAAAGATATTCCCACCAAGTATGATCCCCGGAAAGTCGAAGAAGAGATCTATGCTTCATGGAGTAAGGAAAACCTTTTTCATGCGGATGAGAATAGCAAGAAATCTCCGTATTGTATAGTTATCCCGCCGCCTAACATCACGGGTATTCTCCACATGGGGCATGCGCTTAACAACACCATACAGGACATACTCATCCGATGGAAGCGTATGCAGGGCTATTCCACTTTATGGATGCCCGGTACCGATCATGCCGGGATAGCCACCCAGAACGTCGTCGAACGGGAGCTTGCCAAAGAGGGCATAAGACGGGCGGATTTGGGCAGAGAGAAATTTCTTGAGAAGGTCTGGCAGTGGAAGGACGAATACGGTTCCACGATCATACGCCAGCTTAAGAGGATGGGCGCCTCCTGCGACTGGCAGAGGACGCGTTTTACCATGGATGAGGGGCTTTCCAACGCGGTCAGGGAAGTCTTTGTCCGCCTGTATGAAGAAGGTCTCATCTATAAAGGCGATTATATAATAAACTGGTGCCCGCGCTGCGGCACCGCTCTTAGTGACGAGGAAGCGGAGCACCGCGATGTCGAGGGTATGCTTTATTACATCAAGTATCCCGTCAAGGGAAGAGTGAAACTCGATAAAGAGAACGAAGATTACGTTGTGGTGGCGACTACCCGTCCTGAGACCATGCTCGGGGACGTTGCCGTTGCGGTAAACCCAAAAGACCCCAGGTATAAGCACTTGAAGGGCGAGACCCTGGTTCTGCCAATACTCAAGAGGGAACTGAAGATAGTGTTCGACGATGACGTCGATCCGGCATTCGGCACAGGCGCCTTAAAAGTCACCCCCGCTCATGACCCCGTGGACTTTGAACTCGGAAACAAGCACGGCCTTGCGCGCATAAACGCGATGCATCCTGACGGCAGGATCAACGCCGTGGGCGAAGACTATGAGGGCATGGACAGGTTCGAGTGCCGTGAAGCGATAATCGAGGACCTCAGAGAGAGAAAACTTTTCGTGAAGGCAGAAGAGCACGGTCACGCTGTCGGACACTGTTACAGGTGCCATACCGTGGTTGAACCGCGTCTTTCCAAACAATGGTTCGTTAAGATGAAACCTCTGGCCAAAGAAGCCATAAAGGTCGTCAAAAACGGAAAGGTAAAGTTTCATCCGGCCAGGTGGACGAAAGTATACCTTAACTGGATGGAGAATATCAGAGACTGGTGTATCTCGCGTCAGATATGGTGGGGGCACCGCATACCCGTATGGTATTGTAAGGATTGCCTCGAAGTGGAAGAAGTCCGGGACGTCGACATCAAGAAAAAAGGCGAGAAAGGCATTTATGTCTCTCTGGATGCTCCGGATAAGTGTCCCGCATGCGGAGGAAAGCGCCTGGAGCAGGATCCGGACGTGCTTGATACATGGTTCAGTTCCTGGCTGTGGCCTTTCTCGACTTTGGGCTGGCCTTCCCTTACCAAGGAGCTTGAGGTGTTTTATCCTACGGATGTTTTGGTCACTGCGCCCGAGATAATATTTTTCTGGGTCGCCCGTATGATAATGTCGGGTCTAAAGTTCCAAAAGGATATACCGTTCAGGGACGTCTATATACACGGGACGGTGCGTGATGCAACCGGCACCAAGATGTCTAAATCCCTCGGTAACGTCATAGACCCGCTTGAAATAATAGAAGAGGTGGGCAGTGACGCCCTGCGTTTCAGTATTATATCCATTACTTCACAGGGCCAGGATGTTTTTCTTTCTAAGGATAAGTTTGAGCTGGGACGGAATTTTGCAAACAAACTGTGGAACGCTTCGCGATATGTCCTGATGAACCTGGCTGGGGATGAGATGGAGGGCGACATCGATGAAAACAAGCTTACCCTTGCGGATAAGTGGATACTTTCCAGTTTCAACAGTACCGTAAGAAAGGTCACCAAAGCGCTTGAAGTGTACAGGTTCAACGACGCTACGAGTGAGCTTTATGATTTTATATGGCACAAATACTGCGACTGGTATCTGGAGATGTCTAAACTTTCCAGCGACAAAGACGCGGCGCACAAGGTCCTGGTCAAAGTCCTTAAGGGATGCCTCACTCTTCTGCACCCGTTCATGCCTTTTATAACCGAGGAGATTTGGAATAAGATGCCGGGTGAAAGAAATGAGTGGGTGATTACCACGCCGTGGCCGAAACCCGACAGAAAACATGATAACGAGGAAGCTTCCGAAAAGATGGAAAAACTTATCAGTGTAATTACGGCTGTGCGCAATACGAGGGCGTTCTGGAATATAGAGCATGGCGCCCGGATCGATGTGATCCTAAGCGCCAAAGAAAAAAGCGGTAGAATAGTCTTAGAAGAGAACATCCATTATATCGAGCAGATGGCGCGGGGCAAAGTGCGTGCTGTCGAGGAAGAGGCTGCCAGGCCCGCGCAATCCGTTGCTTCTTTAGTCGGCGGCGTGCGGATTTTTGTCCCCTTAGGCGGCGCCGTTGACGTTGAGAAGGAAAAATCCCGCATAGGTAAAAAAATAGAGGAACTCAGGCGTTACTTGGGAGGTATTGAGAAGAAGCTTGCTAATAAAGCTTTTCTGGACAAGGCGCCGGAAGACGTCGTCCGGAAAGAAAACGAGAAAAAAGAGAAGTTCGCCGAACAGATAGCAACGCTTGAAGATAACCTTGCCGCTCTTCAATGAAGAAACGACTCCAGACAATTCTCGCGCATGCCGGTGTAGCCTCCAGGAGGTACGCGGGGGAACTTATAGTAGAGGGTAAGGTCAGCGTAGACGGGCGCATCATCACAGAAAAAGGGTTTAGAGCCGATCCCGGGGAATGCAAGATAGAAGTCTCTGGCAGACCCATTCCAAAAAAAGAGAAGAAATACTATTTTTTGTTCAATAAACCCAAAGACGTTGTCTCTACGGCAAGTGATACTCACGGCAGGAAGAAAGTAATCGATTTTTTTAAAGAAATAGACGCCAGACTCTATCCTGTGGGCCGGCTGGATAAGGATACGACGGGACTATTAATAATCACGAATGACGGAAACTTATCTCACAGGCTCAGTCACCCTAGTTTCGGGGTGGAGAAAGAATACAGGGCGCATGTTACTCCCGCTGTTTCGGATAGACAAATAAAAAAACTCGAGAAAGGCGTTAAGATAAAGGATAAGGTCACATCTCCGTGCCGCATTCGGATTGAGGAGAGTAGTGGATCCGGAGGGGTATATAATATAAAGCTTCATGAGGGTCGAAAACGGCAGATAAGGCTGATGTTCAGGGGAATCGGTGCCAAAGTCACGGAACTTGAACGCATAAAGTATGCCGGATTATCACTCGAAGGCCTGGAGCAAGGTAAGTTCAGGGCTCTTACCGAGAGAGAGCTGGCGAAGTTAAGGAGACTCAGAGATTAATGGATCTAGAAAGAAGAAGAGTTGACAGGATCATAAGGGCCGCACTGAAGGAAGATATCGGCAAGGGGGATATCACCTCTGGCTCCATCCTCAACAGGTTCTTAAAAGTGGATGCGGTGATACTTGCGCGCACCGGCGGGGTAATCTCTGGTATCGATATCGTTGAAAGGGTTTTCGCCAGTGTTGATTATAGTTTAAAATTCCGCCCGCTTATCAAAGACGGGGACCATATCGAGCCGGATCAGGAGATAGCTTTCGTGGAGGGAGATGCGCAGTCTATACTGAAAGGTGAGAGGACTGCTCTCAATTTTCTGGGGATGATGAGTGGTATCTCCACTAAGACATACGAGATGGTCCAGCTTGTTACCGGTAGCGGCGTTAAAATATATGACACGCGTAAGACTATCCCCCTGAGCAGGTATCTGGAGAAGTATGCGGTTAGGGTAGGCGGGGGATACAACCACAGGAACGGTTTATGGGACATGGTCTTGATAAAGGACAACCATATACGGGCGCTGGGGATGCAGATGAAGCCTTCCACGAGCGAATCCGTCATAAAGGAAATCATAAGACGCGCAAGAAGCGCCGTCCAGAAAAACATCCGCATCGAAATAGAAGTGGAATCACTCAAGGAATGCGCTTACGCTTTGGAGGAGAAACCGGACGTTATCATGCTGGATAATATGCAGCCGGATATGATAAAGGAAGCCGTTGCCTTAAGGAAGAGTAAGGCCCTTGAAGGCAAAGTGCTTTTTGAGGTATCCGGGGGGATCAACCGGGAAAACATCCTCGCTTACGCCCGGACGGGGGTCGAGATCATTTCCATAGGGGCGCTTACTTCTTCGGTAAAGCCTATTGATTTCAGCCTAGAAATCATTCTGAAAGATGAATAAATTTGAGCTAGTCACTGACTTAAAACCCGCAGGCGACCAACCGGAAGCGATTGAGAAAATCACGCAGTCTATACTTAAGGACAATCCTTATCAGACGCTTCTGGGTATAACCGGTAGCGGTAAGACTTTCACGATGGCCAACATTATTGAGAGGGTCAACAAGCCCACGCTTGTCATATCCCATAATAAGACGTTGGCGGCGCAGCTTTTTTCAGAGTTTAAGGCGTTTTTCCCGAATAATGCCATTGAATATTTTGTAAGTTATTATGATTATTATCAGCCGGAAGCGTACGTGCCCCAGACGGACGTGTATATCGAAAAAGATGCCTCCATCAACGAGGACATAGACCGCCTGAGGCTTTCCGCGACGAGCTCGCTCTTCTCCCGGAAGGACTGTTTGATCATAGCAAGCGTATCCTGCATTTATGGATTGGGCTCTCCGGAAGATTATTCGACCATGCTTGTGAACCTGGAAGTCGGCAGGGGTCTTACACGTGAAGAGCTGCTGAAAAGGCTTGTTGATATCCAGTACGAACGGAACAATATGGAGCTGGAGCGCGGTAAGTTCAGGGCACGGGGAGATATAGTCGAGATACTGCCTGCGTATAAAGAGACCGCTTATCGTGTGGAGTTTTTTAACGATAAAGTGACGCGTATATCGGAGGTGCATCCCGTCTCGGGGGACGTGATATCCCGCCTCGATAAGATAGCGATTTATCCTGCAAAGCATTTTGTCACCACTAGCGATAAGATAAATAAAGCGTTAGAGTCCATAAGCGGGGAACTCGAGGAAAGGCTCAAGGAACTTAAAAAAGAGGATAAACTTCTCGAGGCGCAGCGTCTTGAGTCCCGCACCAGATATGATATGGAGATGCTTAAAGAGCTGGGGTACTGCAGCGGCATAGAGAACTACTCCAGGCATATATCCGCGAGGGCCCCCGGCAGCCGACCCTGGTGCCTTTTGGATTATTTCGGTGACGACTATCTTGTTATTATAGATGAATCGCATGTGACGCTTCCGCAGCTTCATGCTATGTATAACGGTGACCAGGCGCGTAAACAGACGCTTGTTGATTATGGTTTCCGCCTGCCTTCGGCGCTTGATAACAGGCCCCTTAAATTCGATGAGTTCATGGAACTGGTGAAAAAGATTTTGTTCGTTTCGGCGACTCCCTCTAGTTACGAGGTTTCAAAAAGCGGTGTAGTGGCCGAGCAGATCATCCGGCCGACGGGGCTGGTGGATCCGCCCGTTACTGTGCGGCCGACGAAGAACCAGATATATGATCTCGTTGAAGAAATCAAAGAACGCGCCGGGAAAAACGAAAGAACGCTTGTCACGACGCTTACCAAACGCATGGCTGAAGAGCTTACGCGTTTCTTAAGCGAGATGAAATTGCGTGTGCGGTACCTTCATTCCGAGATAAACACGCTGGACCGCATAGAGATAATACGCGACCTTCGTCTGGGAAAGTTCGACTGCCTGGTGGGGATCAATCTTCTGCGCGAAGGCCTGGATCTGCCGGAAGTCTCTCTTGTCGCGGTCCTGGACGCCGACAAGGAAGGGTTCTTGCGAAGCGGGACGTCGCTTATCCAGGTAGCAGGAAGAGCCGCACGGAATATAAACGGTGAGGTTTTGCTGTACGCGGACAGCATCACCGAATCCATGAGAAAGACCATTGATATTACGGATAAAAGAAGGGGAAAACAGCTTAAGTTTAATGAAGAGAACGGCATCAAACCTCAGACTATCAAAAAAGCAATAAAGGAAGGGATCGAGGCGTATAAACGCGCCAAAGAGATAGTGCAGGATGTGACCGGTGAGGCCGAAGAAGAATATGATATTCGCGAAGTTATTGCGCAGCTGGAGCATGATATGGCCGATGCGGCAAGAAACCTCCAGTTCGAGAAGGCGATCGTTTACCGCGATCAGATCGAAAGGCTTAAAAAGATGCTGAAGGAAGAAGATAAGTAACCCGGGGGAAAAGGGATATGCAGGATTTACACATTGATATTATCGGAGTAATAGCCGGTACTTGTACGACGGTATCGTTCGTTCCGCAGCTTGTCAAGATCCTCAGGACAAAAAAGGTGAGGGATATATCGCTGTACATGTATATAATACTGACTACCGGTATTTTTTTATGGCTTGTTTACGGGATCTGTTTGAAGAGAGTGCCCATCATACTGGCAAACGGCATTTCGTTTTTGGTGTGCCTTTTTATTATTATAGCTAAGATCGTATACGGGAAAGAGAGCAATAGGTGAAGATCCTTGTTACCGGTGCTACCGGGTTTATAGGCAGAAGGCTTGTAGAGCATCTTTTAGCGAAAGGGCATAGTGTGGCGTGCCTTGTCCGCATGACCAGTGATGTCGGTTTTCTGAAGGAGCGGGGAGCTCGTTTGATAATCGGAGATGTAGGTGATGAGGTTGATGTGAGTAGAGCTTTCCGCGACGTGGAGCCTGAAGCTGTTTTTCACTGTGCGGCACTTGTCATGAGTAAAGCGAGTTCCGAGCTCAACAGAAATAACGTAGAAGGCACCCTTAATATATGCCGGGCATCTCTTTGGCACGGAGTCAGGAAACTGGTTTATCTGAGTTCGGTTGCCGTAATCAGCGGCAATTTAGGTGTGCCTCTTACGGAAGACCTCCCGTACAAGGCAAGTGACGCTTACGGCAGGTCGAAGATCGCGGCTGAAAGAATAGTTATGGATTTCCGCGAGAGGGGACTTAATGTCGCCGTGATCAGGCCGTCCATGGTCTACGGCGAAGAAGAACCTCACGTTTTGGACAGGATTTTAAATATGGTAAAAAGGCGTCACATACCGGTTTTTGATGTACCTGAGATGGACTCCAAACTGCATCTGGTATATGTCGGAAACGTCGTTAAAGCGCTGGATCTAGCGCTTGAGAAAGATGAGTCCACCATCGGCACTTTTATGATCGCAGATAAAGAAGTCATAACTTTAAGGAGATTTCTTGAAATATTGTATGACGAAATGGGTCTTGGGGGTCCTCCCCTTGTGTCTCGGAAACTGATAAAACTTGCCATGATGGTGCCACCGGTGCGGAGGAAACTAGAAAGGATTTTTAAAGACCGGGTTTATGATATAACACACGCAACTGAAGTATTAGGTTACGATCCATCAATGTCGACTGAAGAGGGGCTGCGGAAGGCTGTCAGGCACTGGAAGGAGAAAGATGTCACGGATTAAGGTAACCCTTCTTGGGACTACGGCGGGAGTCCCCACTGAAAAGAGAGCCCACGCCTGCATACACGTCAGTTACGATGACGGGGAAGAATTCTCTTATCTCTTTGATTGCGGGGAGAATGCCCAGCGGCAGCTTATGAAAGCCCACCTTAACATAATGAAAATAAATGATGTCTTCATATCGCACTGGCACGGGGACCACTGTCTGGGGCTGGCCGGCATGGTCGATACGATGGGCTTTGAAGGGAGAAAAATCCCTCTTACCATCTATGCCCCGGAAGCGCGAAGGATCAAAAGGTGTCTTTCTTTCAGTCATTCCATGGGCAGGTTCAGGGTTGTTCCAAAGAAAGTTCCAGTGAGCGGCAGGCACGTAGAAAAATTACTTGATATGAACAGGTTTACGATAGTCTCCGTCCCGGTAAAGCACAGCGTGCCCGCTGTCGCGTATGCTCTGGTTGAGAAGGATAAGAGGTGTATTGATCTAAGAAAGGCGATACCCCTTGGCCTTCCTGAGAAAAGCGATCTGTATGCCGAACTTAAAAAGAAGGGCAGGATCCGTCTGGATAAGAGGCATATAACACTTAATGATATTAGCACCGTAAAAAAAGGTAAAAAGATAGTCTACTCGGGGGACACCGAGATTTGCGGTAACTTAAAAAGATTAGTCCGTGACGCGGATCTCGTTATTCAGGACTGCACGTATTTTGAACGGCAAGGCGCGGATAGGCCTTATAAGCATGCTGCACTTCCGGAAATAATCGATATGGTTTCAGAAGAAAACGTAAAAAAAGTTATTCTGACGCATATAAGCAGGAAGTACACTGATACCAAAGAGCTTAAGACTTTAATCGGCGATAGGCCCAATTTTGAAATCGCGGAAGACTTTATGGAAACGGTCATCTGATTTTTCGGGCGAGGGGGGCTTTATGAAAGTTTTACTTCATATTTGCTGCGGCGTCTGCGCATCGTCTGTAGCCGAGAGGCTGCTATGCCAGGGGCATAAAATAACAGGATTTTTTTATAATCCTAATATCCATCCTGTTGATGAATACCAGAAGCGCCTGAAAGCCGCAAAAGAAGTTGCCAGAGAGTGGGAATTTGAATTGGTCGAGGGCCCGTATGACCGCCAAAGGTGGTTTGAGCTTGCCAAGGGCAAAGAGTATGCGCCGGAAGGCGGCCAGCGCTGCGAGATGTGTTTTAATATGCGCCTGGAGAAGGCTTACGAATACTCGCGTAAAAAAATGCTGGATGCTTTTACTACCACGCTGACGGTAAGTCCCTTCAAAGATGTAACAGTCGTGAATAATACAGGACGCAGAATAGGCGGGGAGCGCTTTATATGCGAGGACTTTAAAAGAAAGGGCGGGTTTGAACGCGCCAATGAACTTGCGCACCAGTGGAGCATTTACCGGCAAAATTACTGCGGATGCATATATAGCCATGAGGAGAAACTGAAGAAAGACAAAGACAGGGGAAAAGAGACTTAATCCCTCACTTGGGTATAGATCATGACGAAGAAAAGAAAGTTAACGGGATCTCTTTTTATCAAACAAGTAGCCGATACTATAAAACAGTATGATATGCTGCGTAAAGGGGACAAAGTACTTGTTGGCGTGTCTGGCGGGGCGGATTCAGTGTGCCTGCTCAGAGCGCTTTTAGGTCTGCGCAAAAAGTTGTGTATAGAGCTAGTGGTGGGTAATGTCGATCACGGTTTAAGAGGCAAAGAGTCCGAAAAAGATTCTGCATTTGTGAAGAGTCTTTCAAGCGCGTGGGGTCTCGAATGCATGCATAAGCGGATAAATGTGAAGTCCGGCGGCAGGAAAGACACCTCGATCGAGGAGAGAGCCAGAGAAAAAAGATACGCGTTTTTCTCGGAAGCTGCTCTTAAGAAGGGATGCAGCGTGATAGCTACGGGACATACTATGGATGACCAGGCGGAGACCGTTCTTATGCGGATAATCTACGGTTCGTCCCTGGCCGGGATTACCGGCATCCCGCCGGTCAGGTATGAAAAGGCTTTACGTATCGTACGCCCTCTGATAAGAACCGAGCGCAGCGATATCCTGTCTTTTCTTGAGAGAGGCAGAGTAGAATATGTGGAGGACAGCACGAATCGTGATATGATGTTCGCGCGTAACAGCACAAGAAGTGAAGTTCTGCCCTTTCTTGCGGAGTACAACCCGAAGATCAAGCGTTCTTTAGTGAATCTCTCTGATGCTTTAAGGGAAGATTTTCTTTTTCTCCAGCGACAGAAGAAAAAAGCTATGAGGGGGCATGGCCGGGCTGAAAAGGGCACGGTGACTGTAGAGATAAAAGATATAATTCTTCAGCCTAAGGCGCTTAGAAAGGAACTGTTTAAAGAACTTTTAAGAAAAGCGGGCGGCAATATCAAGAAACTTACGTATCGCCACTGGATGGATATGGATTGTCTCTTGAGGGCCGGTGAGAGTAATAAAGCGCTGGATCTGCCGGGGAGTATAAGGGTGACTAAGAGGGGAAGTGAACTCATCTTTAAGAGGCATCGCATGACCACTTGAAGATCTTGAGCATTTGACTCCTGATAAAGGAGTATGCTACAATAGCATCGCGATTAAGGTAAAATATTATAATATACTATAAAAGAATGGTTTAATAATGACTAATAACAAAAACATGAACAATAGGTATAAAGGTAAAATAGCCCCGCCGAAGAAAACTTCCGGAAGCGGTAAAGGGAAAAAGACTGCGCCGGATAGGTTTATATGGATACTTATCATCGTCGGACTTTTTATAATTTTTCAGTGGGTTTTCTCCTCCTTTGAAGAGACCACCCACGAGCTGAGCTATAAGACGTTTTACCAGATGCTCCTGACCAATAATGATACGGGGCAGATACAGTCGGCGGTAAAAGTCGAGAACCGTATCGTGGGTAAACGCGCCGACGGCAAGGGTTTCACCGTGAATATCCCCGAGGAGGATCCGGAGCTCATCAAACTTCTGCGTGAAAACGTTCCCGAATTCGACATCAAACCTCCGCAGACTTTCCTGTCAAATCTCTTTTATACTCTCGGGCCGATGCTTCTATTTATACTCTTCCTCTGGTTTTTTATATACAGGGGCGCAGCCGGCGGAGGCGGAGGGGGAAGGATGCTCTCATTCGGCAAGTCAAGGGCCCGTCTCGCAACGAAAGACAAGATGAAGTTCACCTTCGATGATGCTGCGGGCATAGATGAGGCTAAAGAGGAACTTAAAGAGGTTATAGAGTTCCTGAAAGCCCCCCGAAGATTCCAGAAGCTTGGCGGGAAGATGCCTAAAGGGGTACTGCTTATGGGGCCCCCGGGAACAGGTAAGACGCTTCTTGCTAAGGCAGTTGCCGGTGAAGCGGGAGTTCCTTTTTTCAGTATTTCCGGTTCCGATTTTGTTGAGATGTTTGTTGGCGTGGGCGCCTCGCGGGTGAGGGACTTATTTGACCAGGCAAAGAAATCCGTCAAGACGAGCCAGAAGGGCTGCATCATTTTTATGGATGAAATAGACGCTGTCGGCCGGCAGAGGTTTTCCGGCATAGGCGGCGGGCATGATGAACGCGAACAGACGCTTAATGCGCTTTTATCTGAGATGGACGGTTTTGATACAGCGACAGGTGTCATATTGATCGCTGCTACCAATAGACCCGATGTCCTTGATCCGGCTCTATTAAGGCCGGGCAGATTTGACAGGCAAGTGGTAGTGGGCCTGCCGGATATTACCGGTAGAGACGCCATTCTTCGTGTACATGCTAAGAACGTAAAAATACGTGAAGATGTGAATCTATACAAGATCGCGCAGCAGACGGCAGGTTTTTCCGGGGCGGATCTGGCTAACATCATAAACGAAGCGGCTTTGCTCGGCGCCAGAAAAAACAAAGATGCCGTGGGTATGGAAGAACTGCAGGAAGCGATGGAGCGTATTGTAGCCGGTCCCCAGAGGAAATCCCGCAAGATAAGCGACGAAGAAAAAAAGATAATTGCGTATCACGAATCTGGGCATGTCCTTATGTCGTACCTTATAGAAGGGGCGGATCCCCTGCACAAAGTTACCATTGTCTCCCGCGGCATGGCATTGGGGTACACCATGCAGCTTCCCCGCCAGGACAGGTATATTTACAGGAAGAGCCAGTTTATCGGAAGGATTGCAGGTATGCTGGGAGGCCGGGCCAGTGAGGAGCTAACCTTTGATGAGATTTCTACGGGGGCGCAGGACGACATTAAAAAAGCGACGGAGCTTGCCCGGGACATGGTTACCCAGTACGGCATGAGCGAGAGGCTGGGACACATTACCGTAGGCAAGCGCCATGCCCAGATATTTCTCGGGCGTGATATTACTGAGGAGAGGAATTACAGCGAAGACACAGCGAAGCTTATAGACGAAGAAGTCAAAAAAATAGTCGATCTTTGCTACAAGACAGCCAAAACCAGACTTTTAGAGAACAAAGACAAACTGGATATTTTAGCGAATAAACTCATGGAAAAAGAGACGATGGACGAATCTGAAGTAAGAGAGCTTCTCGGTTTTGATGAGGCTAAAAAGGATGAAAGCAGCTAGTCTTTAAGGCGCGCGGAAATGAAGAAAAACCTGGAGCTAAAAGATCATTCATTACCTGTGGCGGAGAGGACCTGCATCATGGGTATACTCAATGTCACGCCTGATTCTTTCAGCGACGGCGGCAGATATCTTGATAACGACGATGCGGTCCAAAGAGCGAATCTGATGATAGCTGAAGGCGCCGATATTATAGATATCGGAGGGGAATCTTCACGGCCCGGTTCAAAACGCGTTTCGCTGGAGGAAGAGCTTCGCAGGGTGATGCCGGTTATAAAGGCGCTTAAGGGCGCGGTCAGCGTACCTCTTTCGATAGACACATATAAAAGCGAAGTAGCCCGCCAGGCGCTTAGCGAAGGCGTCTCGATCGTTAACGATATCACGGCACTAAAGACGGATGTGGATATGGCCCGTACGGTAGCTGAATTCGATGCCGGTCTCATCCTTATGCACATGAAGGGCGCGCCCGAGAATATGCAGGATAAGCCGGAGTATGAGGACGTAATGGGAGAGATCGTTTTATATCTTTCAGAGTCCGTTAAACTGGCGGAAGAAGCGGGGGTAGACCCCGAGAAGATAATAGTCGATCCGGGTATAGGTTTCGGTAAGACAGTTGAACATAATCTGATAATCCTGAAAGAGCTGAAGCGGCTCAAGCAGCTGGGTAAAGCCGTCTTAGTCGGAGTTTCCCGGAAATCCTTTATCGGCGCACTTACCGGCAAGGACGCCAGTGAAAGGATCCTCGGGACGGCAGCCAGTTCCACTGCCGCGATAATGAACGGTGCTGATATCATACGCGCGCACGATGTGGGTGAGATGCGTGAAGTCACTTCTGTCACAAACGCAATAATGGCGAGTTAATTATGCAGTTTTTTATAGTTTATTGGGAAATAATACTTGAGATACTCATACTCTGGGCAGCCTATTACATGATATATCTGCTTTTAAAGGGCACCGCCGCTGAGCAGGTACTTAAAGGTATCATCATAATCGCTGCCGTTATCATGCTTACCAGGGGCATCAATCTAGTCATTATCAACTGGCTTCTGACCAGGTTCCTGGCCATTTCGGTTGTGGCCTTCCTTATTATATTCCAGCCCGAGATAAGAAGGGGACTAGCCAGGATAGGGAGATTCGGCATATTCTCTGAGGAAAGGGAGATCTTAAACGAAATAGTAAAAGCTGTAATGGTTCTTTCAAAAAAAAGAACAGGCGCTTTAATAGCGATAGAAAGAGAAATGGGCCTGCGCCGCTATGTTGAAAGCGGCGTGAACGTGGACGCAAAAGTCACCAGCGAGCTTATAAATACGATATTCTCGAGGAAGACGCCGCTGCATGATGGGGGGATTATCATTTCAGAGCAGCGTGTCGAGGCAGCGGCTTGCCTTTTTCCCCTGACGCAGAATCCGCATGTCTCAAAAACAATGGGGACGAGGCATCGAGCGGCACTCGGGCTCAGCGAAGAGACAGATGCTGTGATAGTCGTGGTAAGTGAGGAGACGGGGGAGGTTTCTATGGCAGTCGGCGGAAAGATAACCAAAGACGTCGATCTCAAAGATTTTTTAAAGACCCTGGAGAAGGCATATATGCCCAAGACGAGAAAACAGTCTTTGCCTGTGGTAGTAAAACGGCTTTTAGCTAAACGTAAAATATCGCAAGGATAAAGGATGAAAATCACTGATATAATCTTTAACAATTTCTGGGCAAAGTTTATAGCGCTTATTCTTGCTGTAGCGACATGGTTTTACGTTTTTGATCTGATTAACTCCGATTCTTCCATGCAGGCCAAAGACACCATGGAGGACCTCTTTTCGCGATATGAATTCGTTGTCAAAAAAGTACCGGTAAAACCGGTTTTTATTGGGAGCTCTCCTCATGGGTATAAGGCAGTATTTGAGAAAGTGAAGGTGGATCCGGCAGAGATCGCTATATTCGGTCCGCGGGAAGCCATTGAAGGCGTGAGCGAGTTAAACACAGGTCCCATTAACCTAAACGAATATACCCGCAGCGCAAAAGTGAGTCTCGGCCTGCGTTCCAATACGAAGTATCTCCAGATGAGAGATAAAGTGGTTGATGTGTATTTTCCCATAGAACCCGTTATAGAAGACGTAGGTGGCGAAAAACCCGTTGAGCAGCAATAGCAAGAAACCGCTTCGCATTTTAGGCTCTAATTTCACTTAAAGTCAGAAAGGTTACAGTTGTGGTTAAGCTAGGCGTAAACATCGATCATGTGGCAACGATCCGGGAAGCGCGCAAGACATTTGAACCGGACCCCTTAGAGGCGGCGATTGAAAGCGAAAAAGCCGGCTGTGACGGTATAGTCTGTCATCTGCGCAAGGACAGGCGCCATATAAAGGACAATGATCTTAAAAGACTGAAAGAGACTGTCACGACAAGATTGAACCTGGAGATGTCGGTAGACCCCGAGATCGTCTCGATCGCATTAAAGACAAAACCGGATCAGGCCACGCTCGTGCCGGAGAATCGGCAGGAGATCACGACCGAAGGAGGGCTTGACGTTGTAGCCAATTTTGAGAAAGTCAAGGAAGTGGTCGAGAGGCTTTCTGCCGGCGGTGTAGAAGTAAGTTTATTTATCGACCCGGAAGAAAAGCAGGTCGAATTTTCCAAAAAAACAGGCGTCAAGATGATAGAATTTCATACCGGCAGGTACGCCGAGGTATTTAATGCCGGCGGCGATTATGAGGGGGAGCTTTCAGTCTTAAAGAAACTGACGGCGTTTGCCATCAAGGAAGGGTTTACTGTATGCGCTGGACACGGCTTGAACTATAGCAATACAAGCGAAGTCGCTCGTATTGAAGGGATGTATGAGCTTAACATCGGGCACTCTATAATTTCAAGAGCGGTTTTTGTGGGTATCGCAGAAGCGGTCAAAGAGATGAGGGAGTTCATGGTATGAGTATAGCCGGTATCGGGATAGATGCCGTAAGGATAGAGAGGTTCCAGGAAGCCGTTGAAAAAAGGGGCGAGAATTTTCTGAAACGGATATTTACGAGCCGGGAGCTGGAATATGCCGGTACAAAAAAAGGATATTCCATGCATATGGCGGGTAAATTTGCCGCCAAGGAAGCGGTGAAAAAAGCTCTTCCCAACGGAGCAGAGATAGGGTTAAACTGGACGGATATAGAGATACTGAATAGTAGCGACGGTAAGCCCTACGTTGAGCTGCACGGAGAGGCCAAGCGTCTCATGAAAGAATTTAATCTTTCGCATGTTCTTGTGAGTATTTCGCATACAAAGGAACTTGCGATATCTAATGCTGTGGGGGTGCATAATGGTGCGTGAACATATCGAGAAGATACCGGGCAGGCGTGAGGATTCTCATAAAAGGGATTATGGCAATATCCTTGTCATTGCCGGAAGCCGCGGTATGACGGGAGCGGCATACCTTTCGTCGCAGGGGGCCCTTTTATCCGGAAGCGGTCTGGTGACAAATGGCGTGGCGGAGTCTTTGAACAGTATAATGGAGGTAAAGCTTACCGAAGTCATGACGCTTCCCTTGGCAGAAACCCAGAATCATTCTTTGAGTTTAAGGGCCAAAGATAAGATCCTGGATTTTTCCAGGAATTGCAATGTTGTCGCGATCGGCCCCGGTCTGGGGCTGGAGGAAGAGACGCGTAAGCTTGTAAGGGAGCTTCTAGCGGCTATCGAAGTGCCCGTAGTTCTTGATGCCGACGGGATAAACGCTCTTCAGGGTGAAATGGAGCTACTTCGTCAGAGAAAGGGTCGCACGGTTATTACCCCGCATCCCGGCGAGATGGCGCGTCTCATGGGCGCAAGTACCGATGAGGTGCAGTCTAAAAGAGGCGATATCGCAAAGAGCGTCGCGGAAGTTACAGGCGCAGTCGTCTGCCTTAAGGGGCATAGGACCGTTGTCGCTAACAGTGAAGGTGCCCTTTACGTAAATGATACGGGAAATTCCGGTATGGCGACCGCCGGTACGGGGGACGTTTTGACCGGGATGATAGCATCCTTCATCGGGCAGGGCGTTGACGATTATTCAGCGGCTGTATCCGCCGCGTATCTTCACGGGTTAGCCGGTGATATAGCTGCGGAGAAGAGGGGTCAGTTTAGTTTGATCGCTTCGGATCTGCTTGAATTTTTACCCGAGGCGTTTGACAAAGCGGGTATTTAAGGTATAATACGACAAAGTGCCGGCGTAGCTCAGTGGTAGAGCAGGGGTTTTGTAAACCTCTGGTCGGGGGTTCGAGTCCCTCCGCCGGCTCCATGGCGTTTCCGTTGATCTACCAGGGGAAGGGATTCGAAGGGAGACGACGAGCCTTTAATGAACGGAGTCGCGACGAAAAGAAGCGACGATAACAATCGAGTTGGCGGGTGGCCGACCGGAGGTGAATAGTTCCTTAAGCCGAGCTACAGAGGAGGCTTAAGGAGCTGCAATGAGCCGGAGGCGCCGAGTCCCTCCGCCGGCTCCAGGCATGTTGTTCTTTACAACACGAGAAAGATGCACTAGAATACGCTACTAATCTTCCGGGGAGATAGCGAAGCGGTCAAACGCAACAGACTGTAAATCTGTCGGCTCAGCCTTCGAAGGTTCGAATCCTTCTCTCCCCACCAGCTTTACCAAAAGTATAGCAAAGTCGATCTTCCTGCCTTTTGCGAGATAGAAATAATTGAGATATGAGGGGGGTAAATTTTATGTATGAAAAAACATCGCATAATATAAAAAGTTTTTTCATAAAGCGACTGATCGATTTTCTACCTTTCTTTTTAAAAAGATCGTCCAAGAAGAATCTTGTGAGCATGTTTGAATTCGCCGCTAAATTTTCTCACAGCGAAGAGGACAAGAAAGACATATCCGAAACCATCTGGCGATTAAAGAACAATTACGGGACCTTGGATTTTTTCAAACGCCTGATAGACGAACTCAACCCGGAATGCATGAAGAAATTTTTCACGAACGCTCATCTGGTCTATCGTGACATCAGGAAGATCGGTTTAGAATTTCAGGAAAGAGAGGGTTTCCGGGGTCCTGAGGTAATGGTGATCGATGTTACAGCCAGATGCAATTTACGATGCAAGGGATGCTGGGCCGGTGAGTATGATAAAAAAGCCGAAGATCTCGACATGAAACTGATCGAAAAGGCGATAAATGAAGCAAGATACAGAATAGGACTCAATCATATCGCTGTAACAGGAGGAGAACCGCTTATAAGAGAAGATGTTTTTGATATCTTCGAGAAATATTCTGATTGCCAGTTCATACTTTATACCAATGGAACGCTTTTAACGGATGAAAAGGTGAGGAGAATAGCCGAATTAGGGAATGTTTATACGCTTTTAAGCCTGGAAGGCAATGAGGAGCATACTGATTCAAGAAGGGGCGAAGGCGTATATAAAAAGGTTATGAGTGCCATGGATAAGCTAAGGGAAGCCGGAGTCATATTCGGCTTTTCAAGTTGTCCAACCCGCTCAAATATTGAATATCTGGCCAGCGACGAGTTCGTTGACAGCATGCTTGAAAAAGGCTGTCACTACGGTTTTTATTTCCAGTATGTCCCGATCGGGAGGGATCCTGATCCTGAAATAATGCCCACACCCAAGCAGCGGAATGATGTAAGGTATAGTCTTTACAGGCACAGGAACACAAAACCAATACTTTTGATTGATTTCTGGAATGATGGTCCTGAGGTCAACGGCTGTATGGCCGGCGGCAGGAAATACCTTCATATAACTAATAATGGCGATATTGAGCCCTGTGTTTTCGTCCATTTTGCCGTAGGGAATATTAAAAATATGAGCATAACGGATGCGCTTAAGACGCCTTTTTTCACCGAGATGAGGAACGCTATCCCCTATGACGGCAACCTTTTAAAGCCGTGCATGATAATTGACCGGCCCGGCGTCTTGAGGAATCTAGTTGAAAAACACAGGCCTTTCGCTTCTGACAGGGATGCGGAACTTTTGTTCACCAGGTGTAAAGAGGATCTTGATAGATATTCAAAAGAATTGGGTGAGATCTTGGATAAGGAATGGAATGCGGGAAGGTGGATGAATTTCTTTCCGTCGTCGGAGAGACCGGAGATAATAGGGCTTGATAAAGATAAAAAGTAACCGGGACTTATTTTAGACATTCGTTTCTTCCTTTTACGTCCAAGATGAACACGTCCTACCATCAAATTTGCAGAAAAACCGGCTGATACACTAGCCGGTTTTTTAATGTTTATAAACCTTGCCAATCGGTTAAAATAACGATAATATAAATAAGAGTTTAGGGTAAAGTCCGATTGTGCGCTTATTGCCCGAAAGGAGTGGGTGAGATGAAGATAACCAGTCCCGAATTCGCTGATAATGGGTATATCCCCGCAAAGTTCACAAGTGACGGCAGGGACGTAAGTCCCGCGATCGTGATTGAAGAAGCGCCGAAAGAATCTAAAAGCTTCGCGCTGATAGTTGATGATCCGGACGCTCCCATGGGAACGTGGGTCCACTGGGTTGTTTATGATATGCCTGTCATCTCGCGGATCGAAGAAGGCGCAATCCCCGGCAAACAGGGGATAAATGATTTTGGCAGAAAGGATTACGGCGGCCCGGCGCCACCCTCCGGAGTACACAGGTATTTCTTCAAGGTATACGCTTTGGATGCGGCGCTTAACCTCAAGGAAGGACTTGATAAGAAAAAGCTTGAGAAAGCTATGGAAGGACATATACTCGACAAAGCAGAGCTCGTTGGCTTATACGAGCGCGGGAGATAATAAGAGGAGATGATGAGGATGATCAGAAAATTTCTGATATTTTTTATAGCTACTCTCATAGTATTAAATTTGGCTTCATATGTCTACGCTGCGAGCCGGAGCGTAAAAGTCATCTCCTACGCCGGAGACGTCAAGATCATCCCGCCAAAGAAACGAGAGCCGGTCCAGTGCCGGCTTGGAATGAGTTTATCTTCCGGTACAAAAGTGATAACCGCCAACGACTCTTATCTTGCAGTCGCCTTCGATTCGAAAAAAAAGAACATTGTTAAGATAAAAGAAAATAGTTACGTAATTATAAAACTGTCTCGTGAAGATAAAATAGAACTTGTCGATGGTCAGATAATGCTTCTCCTCGAAAGTATCAAGAAGGGGGAGAGTTTCCGGGTGCGTACCCCCTCTGCCGTCTGCGGGGCGCGGGGGACAGGCTGGCGTACTACCATAGACGGAGAAGCTACGACTATCGCTGTGTTCGACGGTGAAGTTTTCGCCCGCGGCATAGACAAGAACGGGCTTCTTATGGACGACGAATATTGGACAAAGTGGGGTTATAAAAGGACGATAAAAAAGTATGAATCCCCACAAGACGAGGTAAAGCTTCCCGAAGAAGAAGTAGAGAAGATGCTGGAAGAGATGAAGATGCTTCTAAACGCGAATAATATTTCACAGATAATGGTGGAAGAAGACAAACAGGCTTTACTGAATAAGAGCAAGATGACCGCCCTTGATAACCGGCTGGAACGAATAGAGCGAAGAATGGATAGCATGGCCGGTATGGCAATAGGGGGAGGCGGGGCGGTAGGGCCTCCCGGAAGAGGGGACAAAGACGATGATCGCAAATGAAGGAAAAGTTCCCTCTTTTAATCGCCGTATTAAATATTGACATCGCTCTTAAAACATTATATTATTTCTTTTTATAGGTTATTCAAGCGAGCGTAGCACAATGGTAGTGCAGAAGCCTTCCAAGCTTCCTACGTGGGTTCGATTCCCATCGCTCGCTCCATGATTCGGGAAAAAGCCCTCCAGAAGAGGGCTTTTTCTTTTTATAACCCTTCACGTAAAATCTGGCCTAATCTACTTTATTGTTAAGAAAACAAAATTTAGCTTACTTTTAGTTGAACTAATTTTCAATGTATATTATAATGACTTAAACTTTTTATAATTCTAACAAATATAGGAGAAAAGTGAATACATACAGGATGAAACACAGAATCTCAATGAGGATTACTGCGGTGGCCGTAGTATGCCTCTTTTTATTAAACAACTTAGCTATTTCTCAGGAAATTCTTGTCACAAGACCATTACAAAACTCGAAACTTTCTCCTCAGCTTTTTTTCAGTGACGATAGGGCCCAGGCACGCTTCCAGGTGCAACTTCTATGCAAGAAAATAGAAGAGGATGCAAGGAGGTATGCTGATAGCGGAGCTTTGCTTAGCTTGGGTGATATACGTAAATGGAAAAATTCGCCTCTTGCTAAAAAAGAAGCAAAAAAGATTCAATTTCTGGATTATGAAGACGATATATTCATACTTGCGGGGGGAAAGTTTCTTATACGATATTACGATCCCGAAACCAGTTCCCTAGAGCATTTTTTTAAGGGTGAGATCAAAAATGCCGTGACCGGCGAACTTTCTATTGGGGGCACATCGCTAAAAAAACAGATCTACCGGACGGACTTGCCCATAGCCCAGGAGCATTCCTGGCTGGATGTTTTTCAGCACATACAGCAAAAAGGCAGACTCACGAGGTTTACTGACATCAACCGAGGTTATTTCGAGTATGACCCGAAACGTGAGTATGCGATATGTGAAATGAATCCCGAAACCGGTGAAGTCAAAGTCCACGAAGAGTTTATTGCGGATTACGAGGACATAAAAGATACGGCTATAGGACTTCCTTATATGTTCAGGGATGAAGAGCTGGACCAGCGGGAAGTAAGATGGGTGGACCTTGCGGATTCGATAGCATACCGCGCTGCTATGCATGAGTTTAACCTTGAAGGAAGAAAAGGGCTGGCTCATGCATATCTGGCGGATCATACTGATGAATTTCGTATTCATGACAATGAAGAAGCGGCTAACTGGGTGGGCCGTAATTATAGCGTTATAGATGACGCCATCTGGCTTTGGTACCTGCATTCCTACAAGATGAACGGCCGCCTTCGCTATGATAACGACAAATTTGCTGAAAGGATAGACTGGATATTCGCCGAGGAGAGTGAAAAAGCCAAAAGGGCCTGCGGGCAATTTTCGAGGCTTAAAGAGCCAAAGCTAAAGGAAAGCTATGAAGAGAAGTGTGCTAGGCTTGCCCTCCAGGAAAAGGTAAGACACCTCGCTCTTTTAATAAACGAGAAGTTTTTTATTGAACGAAAAAAAGAAGGGAATACCCCCACTCCCGCCTATGAAAAAGAGGGATTTAAGCCTGGTAATTTTGAAGCTACTGAAGTATTAGAGAGAATAGACACGTATGAGAAACTAAAGAAAGCGTTCTCTGACGGTACGTTGCTGTCACTCGGGCTTGATATTTTTAAAGAGAAGCTCCCCAAAAGCGGGATAGAGTTACCTTCCGATGTTTCTAGAGTTAATAGCAGAGTAACCAATTTTGATATTTGTATGCTTCCGTTTCTGGAAGAGGTGCCACACATGCTTCTTGGGGAGCAAGATTTCGGTATTAGAGGGATAATTTTAAAAGAAACTGATGGCAAGAAGGTATGCGGGATAGAGTATATGGTAGAAAATAAGGGCAAGTTTACACGCCTTTTCGTTCCATTTAATGAAACAGGCCAGAAGATATTTGCTTTAGAGCTTGAAGTAAAAGAAAAAGAATACTTTGATCGTGGCGTGAGTGATTTTGCAAAAGCAATTATGCTTTCACCCTTTAGTGACGATTTCGATAAGAGGGCACAGGAGGTATTTAATCGAGGCTTATATATGGCCAGGAATACTTTTGGTGGGGATACTGAGTCGATAGATATTTTTAGGACCCAGGAGGATAAAGAAGGCATGTCGCAAGATCCTCCGCGTATGGCTTATACGTTTATTTCAACGCTTGTTTTAACGGGGCTATTAAGAGAGATACCAGGTATTTTGCGGCAGGAAGTGAAACTGAGACGGGAAGAGTGGTCCTGGATACCCAGAGATCATGGGGTCGAGATTATCAATAAAAATACCGGGGACTCTGAATTTGTAGAGTATGATACTAGTTCTTCCGTAGCAGGATTGCCAGGGGCGGATAGGGTTAAGGAGATTCTGGAATCATTGCGGATGCTTTCCAGCAATCAGATTATAAACGAGCTGGATAGAGTTGTAATAGAAAGTAAAAGGCCCCTTTTAACTGAGTATGACAGGCTTAGAGTCTCAATTGAGAGGGTGATTAAAAATACTATTCTTCTGGCATATGATGATTATGGACTTTATCAGGGGGCAGCGGCAGAACGTGTGCCTGAGAGTGACATCGCAAGTTATCGTTTTACGCCGGAAGAGTTAAGGTTGCTATGGCGGGCTATTGCATCTCTTCCTGAAGACCTGCAAAAAATTAACGACAGTTATTCTACTTACCGACCAAATCACTTGAAAAACTTTTGTAAATTTGGACAAAATGAACATTCGTACCTTGTATTTGCCCCAAAAAGCATGAGAAGAGCAGCTTGGCTTCACAGACTGATCAAGTCTGATGAGATAGCAAATAAATTGTCTGATCTTGAGAATGAGGAAGTGGTAGATCTCTCTTACGTCCGGATTTGCCTGCATGAGAAAGCTCATAGGATCTATATGAGACATCTTACAGAAGAAGCTAGAAAAGAATACAGCAGTATTTCCTGGGATGTGGGGGGGGATTCGTGGCAGAAACATTTCCAGCGAACCATCAAAAGAAAAGACGGAGATGAAAAAGAACATTTTCTAATAGCATATGTGTTTCCTGAGGATAACAGTTCCGAAGAGGATTTCGCGGACCAGTTGACGGCATATGTTCTATTTGGTCCGGGATTCCGCGCTGAAGCGGAAAAATACGCTCCAATTAAAGCAAAGTATGAATTTTTTAAAAAACATGTTTTTGGTGGGAAGGAATACGGTCTGGGCGTAAGAGCCGGTGGTAGGAACCCAAACGAAGGGATTACAGGGTTCTACGAGAAACCCCTCAGAGAGCTGGACCAGAAAATAGCTGATATATACGCGATGCTGGGCACAAGGAAGGATTTACTGCTTATTATGCTTGATGTTGATGATATCAATTTGAAATACCAGCGTGCTGACACCAAGGAAAAAAGGGAAATCCTAAATAGCCGCGTTGAAAAGCTCTGTCAAAAGCTCGTCAGCATACAGCGAAGTATTCCATTATCATTTGACGCGAGCTATAAATTTGATGAAACACTTGATTATGAAGATTATCAGGCAGCGATTGAACTGTGCAGGATGGAACGTGAAAAGATATATAAGGAAATTAAGACCGTTAATTCCGCTAAGGATAAAACCTTAAATAAAAAGGAAGAAGAGCTGGAAGAGTTAAATAAGCGTGCCGTAGGGATAAACGAACAGATATTAAAACTGCAGCTTCATCGGGTGAAGATGATGCTTGAAGGTGACTCTCTTCATACAAGAACCGAACAGGCCATGAGGTCTGATGCGAGTATGCGCGCCGCCTGGACAATGGCAAGAGAATCTGCACGTAAAGCGCTGGATTCCGCATTGAGTACAGTAGAGGCTCTGAAAAGAGAGTATGTGTGTCAGGCTGAGAGGCTTGAAGTAAGAGCCAAGAAGGCTGAAAGGATGACTGTCGATGAGACAGGTACTGTAACTACGGTTATGGGACCTGAGTACCATGATATGACCGTTGGCGAAAAAGCTTATCTAGTGCGTGAGACAAGGTGGATCAGGCCGCATGCACAGCTTATAAAGATACGGCAGGCCATTAATCCCAAGAAAGGCGGTATGCGTATTGGAGAAGCAAAGATGAGGCTGAGTGATCTTCGAAAGCTTTATAGCGGTAAAGCACGGAACCAGGAGGTTTTGAGTAAACTTAACAGCCTCTTAGCTATAATCGAGACAAAGAATTTGGAGAATGATGGCGTAATATTGGGTGAGACGCGAAGGATCATTAATGATTTAATAGACGAGCTTGTATTACAAGTAAAATCTACGGAAAGATATAAAGTACCGAAAGATGTATCCTACCGCGGTACCGAGCGCGCTTATAAAGGCAAGAAGCATACGGTTCATAGATATGAGGAGGAAGACAGTGTGGTTGTCTCTAGTGCCAGAAGAAATATCAAATTCTATGTAGGGTTATTAGAGGAAGCCATCGTACGAGGGAAGGACCTCTCAAAGAAAAATCAAGCCATAATACTTGATGGTCTTATGTATATTCAGGGATGGTGCAATATAGGGATGGTTTTTCCGAAGGCTTTCGCAGAAGAGCATATTCCAAGAGTATCAGCCCTAATAGACAAAAATCCAGCTGAGATAACTACAAGAGAACTTGAAACCGCGGCAAAATACCTTAGGGATACAGCGGGTGAGCTTGCCAAACGCTTGGATGAAATAGAAGGCATAATTCCGCATATAGAAGATAAGGGTACAACCATTTTTGTTGAACTTAGGGATAAAGATTGCAAGCTGGCCGCAGACGCCTTAAAAGATCATCTTGAAAAGATCAAAGATGTTGATACAGCCGAGGGCGAGCAGCATATTGATGAAGCTATAAAGCTTATAGACAAACTGAAAGAGACTTACTTTAAAGCGGAGCATGTCGAACCCGGTTATAAGCGTGCAGAACTTATCCTGAACCGCTTACCTGGCACGCTTAGGTGGTTAAAAAGAAATATCCGCCAGATCAATAGGCCAAAATCGGCTTATCAAACCACCTTGGAAAAAACCATATCGGACATTGATCAGTTTAAAAACGATATCGTGCACAAAGCCTCATATAAAATTATAGTAATCCTTCCAGACGGTAAAGAAAGAATTGGATATCGCAGGCCCGGGATAACTGTGGGAGGTCTTTTAGGGTCACTAGGACGTAATCCAAGTTCTTATGCTCTTATTGATGTTATCAACAAATGGATCAGCGTCCAGCAAGGCAAACGACACGAAATATTGTCCAGGAAGTTAAAAGACAGCACCAAGATCCAGGTCCCGAAGACCGTCAAAGCCGGAGATGGGGACGATTCTCGTGATGC
Organism: uncultured Planctomycetia bacterium; assembly: GCA_964527555.1. Classification (GTDB taxonomy): domain Bacteria; phylum Omnitrophota; class Gorgyraeia; order Tantalellales; family Tantalellaceae; genus CAZGOG01. The sequence goes on from CAZGOG010000017.1 coordinate 31,531, forward strand.
AGGTCCAGGCTCGCAGGATGATTCAGAAGAGCCAGATTTACGTGTCTTCTGGGGTGATAATGCGCTTTCATACGATATAACTTTCAGCGAAAACGCTATGAGGTATCAGGAAACTAATGTAGCAAAAAGGGATAGTTACACGGCTCCCTTTATCACGTTATACACGTCTATTTCTGATGAGGCTTTTCAAGAAATGAAGGATCAAGGGTTTGAAGGGGAGGAGGAAATACAGATATACGAACGGATTAGGCAGTTGGGATTAGAGGGAGCTCACTTTGATGCCGTCTTTTCCCGTGTCCCGCCTCTCTATGATGGAAAAGTTTCAACATCAGGCAACTTTATTGATTCCCATATGCAGAGTCCGCTTCGGGAGAACGGTACCATGCTTAATTTGAAGCTGCCCGCAGACCTGCTATTGGAAGAGGATGTTTTGATATTGGACTATGATGTAAGAGTCGGTTTAGACGAAATACGACAGGACTTGAGTGATCGCTCTTATGAAGAGAAACTCAAGGAGATTTCAAACCGGAATAAAGATGAGCTCAGGCGCCTCATATCCGCCTCTCCGGATAGCTTGCAGGACTTTATAAACAGAAAGGGAGAGATTATTGTCCCCCGTACCCTTTTAAATCTTTTCTTGGATAAATGCGGTGAACTGCCCGTGCATAAAGATAGGGATTATTTCAGGATCGAGGCGGCTAAACGTATAAGCCCTGTGTATATACCGTATTTATGGACAAATCTGGAACATGAGTTTGCAGGTTTAATCGGATCAATAGAGCCCGGGGGGCAGAGGCTGAGATGGAGTAATGGCAGGTTCGAGATATGGGGGGCCAAAGGTGAAGTTGGTGATGACTGGCTTGAAATAATGGTTGCGGATAACAGCATCGATAGCACGAAAAATGATATATTTCACTTCTATAGGCGCAGTCCACAACTTTTGCAATCCATGGGAATCATATCAGAGATACTTTTGCGCTGGAACCGGTATCCTACCGAAGAAGCATTTGCACAGGCCATGAGGGATTTTGCTGGTATAGATAGTAATCCGCTCAAGAACGAGATGAAAATCATCATGGAACTGATTGAAGCCCATATTAACGGTTTAGCCGGCCAGAAGCAAAGCCCCGAGGACGGTAACATAACCTATGGCGATATATGTCTTCTTGAGGAGCATAGCCAAGAATTTACTTCTCTTGACGAGATAATCGAGGATGCTTTTGACGATATGCGTGATGAGATAGGCTCGAGGAAGGATTTCTTATCTGAAGAAGAAGCCGATAAGGCTTTAGAAAAAACAGAACCGGTCACAGCAGAAGAAATCAGCGAATTCAGAGGGAAACTGCAAAAATTCCTGAAAGAGACAATAAGCCCTGATAAGCCGTACAAGATGCCGAAGATCTACTTTATCCCGTCCGATGATAAGCAGCATCTCTGGGAAGTAAATAATAAATATGCCGCGGCGCATTATTCGGAGAGAACCAGATCAATTTACCTTAACCTGAGCTTCTTGATGTATCTGGGTGAGCACCTTCGGGAAGAGGACTACATGCAGGCGGTCTATGCGCTTGCGCTTCATGAGGCGCTTCATATAGACGGGGTATCGCATGAAAGAGCGCTTGCGATGTCCAGCATGGCGTCTTCTCACTTGGAAAGACTTTTCTCAAGCGCGAAATTTCATCAGGCAGTGGATAAAATGTTCCTTGGCCAGGCGCAAAGTGGTACACCTCTTCGCACATGGACCAAAGCCGAGATAAATAAAATACCGGATGCAGTAAAAGCTCTGGATGAGGAAGGGATTAAAACCAGTCCGATAGCTATTCAGTACAATACTATGGACCAGACGACAAGAATAATATCTAAAGTGTTAAAAAGAGAGAATACCACTGGGAGTCAATTGTTTTCCAAGGTTAGTAGTAGTCTAAGAGATCACGGGATCACCTGGAGAATGGTTCGCAAGGCTGCGGGAGTTGAGGAAGAGCAGGATTTCCTGCGGGAAGAGATAAGAAAGAACAAAAAGACCTTGGGAGAGATGCTTGCTAAAAAAGAAGGCTATAAATGGACCCGAAAAGAACTTAACCAGCTTAAGAGCCTGGATTTAGGCGAGACTATTAGCGGAGGACTGATCAGTTTCTGGATAAAGCCGGGATTTTATTATATCTTGTCTTTAGACCCTGAAATACAGTCAAGTGGGTGCAGAGTGATGATTAGCAGCGTTCATCTTAAGGACAATATTCCTGTGATTACTTTTGATATCATAAAAAAGGATGCATTTACGCCGATCACGAAGAAGGTAGAAATTGTGCACAAACAGTTTAGTATAGGGCCCCAGAGGAAAAGGGTAAAAGGAATCAGCGCCACAAGAAGTGAAAAGTGGATGGAAGTCTTTATGCTCCAGGATATCGCGCACCCGGGGCGCTATAAATCAGATGAGAATGAAAGGTGGCGTCTTGCGGATCTTCTCAGGAAGGAAGAGGGGTTTGACTGGAATACTCTTGACCTTTCTCTATATGAAAATCTTCCCCTCGGAAAGACGAATGTGGCCGGTCAGATGACTTTAAGCCTGGAAGAAAACTTTTCTGATACCGTAACGATCCCTGACTGTGGGGTTGGCAAATGGGATATTACACTGAAAAGCATCAATATTGAAAATGGATTCCCTCTGGTTACTCTTGAACTCGCAAAAGAAGGCGCCTCGCCGATAATACGAAAGTTTAAAATCGGCCCGGGCAGAAAAAAGCTTAGAGGTTTCAGGGATAGAAGCAAAGAAATTGAAATCTTTGGACTCTTACCGATCGGTATGGCTAGACTGAGGGAAGCTTATCTGGAGGTTGCCAAAGACCCGAAAAAAGAAATCCGCATCACTCAAGGCATAGATTTTCTGGTGATCCGGCCCAATGGCCTCTTAAAACGGACCGTTCCTGCGCCGGATGGAGGAGTAGTGGGAAAGCCCGTAAATGTCCCCGGGACTATACGCTTCTTTAAGGCGCTTACCGTCCGCATGAACGAGCATAACGAGGTCGAGCTTTTACTGGAATATACAGATAAGACGGGGACGGAAAGGGAAACTCTTCTTAGGTGGACCGGGGATGAATTCCTGCAGGCTGAAGAGATGAGCGGGGTAAATATAGAAGCGGCTGAGCTTGGAAATGCGGATTATCGAAGCAGTGGCCCCGGGACTCCTGGTTATTCGGAAGGAGGAGTCTTAAGGGCAAAGATGATAGAGTACTTAGATGCTAATAAAAAACATTTGACGGAGATGCTCGAGGAGGAGAAAGAACCGATTCTTTTAGAAGTGCCGGTAGAGGTTTTGGAAGCCATCGGTGAAGAGAATGCAAGGTTCTTGGTAGACGCGCTACAAGGCACCACCCTGGGGAAGAAAACGAACGTAGCGGTTAAACCGATACTGGGCTCCAGGAAAACGGTCATTCATTACGATCCTTACAAAAAATTCGGTATCGAGAAAAAAGAATTCCCAGAAGAGAAGAAAGACAGGCTTCACAGGATTACGTTATTTTTGCCAGATCAATGGGGAGGCGTTGACGATATGGTACTTTATGATACGGTGGATCTTGACCGCAATGAGATACCGATCAAAGGGACTATATGGATGCCCGTAGGCCTTTATAATGCAGGAGAGGATACTTCAGGGCTCTTGCGCAGCGCCGTGCTCGGTATGCGACTTATAAAGATCACAAGATCTGCTGATAAAGGTGAAGATCACGAGATATTCGCATACGAAACCGCAAGACAGTTTATCCGGCTCTGTCAAAACGCTTCTGAAATCGATGAAAATGGGGTGCTTTTCGACTTGCTTAATATCGCACTTAGTACTGACGTAAATGGAATTATCAGGTCTTTACGCAGGATAGTGGCGCTTCTGCCGATAACTCCTATAAACATAGAAGAGAGAAGGAAGATGTACGAGTACGCCAGAGAGGTCATCTTAGCGGCGTAAAAGTGGTGCATATCGCACCGTAATTTCCATGCAAAAAAAGGATATTTTGAGTATTTTTAAAAAAATCAGTTTTTTATCTTGACATAAAAAACTTTTTTGATAAAATCTATATTCCGACATCTCAGGTATAGAATATATATTTACTATAAAGCTCCTGCATTAGGCTGACATAAGTCAAGCTAATGGAGGAGTTTAGTGTGTTTTTTTGAAGAGTGAAAATAATTTTTTACTCTTTTTAAAACTGGCCCATGTAGCTCAGCCGGTAGAGCACATCCATGGTAAGGATGGGGTCGCCGGTTCGATTCCGGCCGTGGGCTCCAGTTAAAGAAAGTTTCCGGATGGTTCCGGGACGCTAGGTGATAAAAAAAATAACGGAACGAAGAGACCAAATTTTAAGGCTAAGGAGGTAATGATGGCCAAGGCAAAATTTGAGAGAACGAAACCGCATCTGAACATCGGCACGATAGGGCACGTTGATCACGGTAAGACGACTCTTACAGCGGCGATCACGATGTACCTGGCAAACAAGGGGCAGGCGGAAGTCAGGGAGTTTGATTCCATCGACAAGGCTCCTGAGGAGAAGGAGCGAGGCATCACCATAGCCGTTGCGCACGTTGAGTATGAGACGGCGAAGAGGCATTATGCGCATATAGACTGCCCGGGGCACGCTGACTACATCAAGAACATGATCACCGGCGCTGCGCAGATGGACGGGGCGATACTGGTAGTGTCAGCCGCGGACGGTCCCATGCCGCAGACGAGAGAGCACATACTTCTGGCCCGACAGGTAAACGTGCCTGCGATAGTTGTGTTCATGAACAAGGTGGACATGGTGGATGACGCGGAACTATTGGATCTTGTTG
>CAZGOG010000018.1:0-6796 GCA_964527555.1 uncultured Planctomycetia bacterium
TTCAAGTATACCACTTGCTTCAGTGCGCTAAATTATCATTGTAGCTCCTTTTTAGCTTTATACGGTTTTGCGGGGACCCCGATTACCGTCTCGCCCTCCGGAACATCCTTGTTCTTCGTGACAACACTGCCGGCACCTACCGTTGCCCCTTTGCCGACTTTAACGGGCGCTATCAGAGTTACTCCTACCCCTATGAAAGCGTCATCCTCTATGATCGTTTTATATTTGTCTTTCCCGTCATAATTCGCCGTGATCGTACCGGCGCCAATATTTACATTGCGTCCTACCGTCGTATCCCCAAGATAAGTGTGGTGTTTGACTTTAGTTCCGCTGCCGATCTCTGTCCTGCATATCTCCACATAATTGCCTATCTCAACACCGGCTGCAATAGTTGTCCCGGGTCTTATCCTGGCAAAGGGCCCTATCTTGCACCAGCTTGCTATTTTAACGTCTTTTTCTATGACCGTTGAGGGCAGTATCGTCGTGTCCTTTGCGATCTCTACCCTCTCATCTATAAAGGTTGTATCCGGATCGGTTATTTCAACGCCGGACTCCATAAGTTTCTGCAGCGTCCTTTTGTTTATTATCTTATTGGCAACCGCAAGGTCCGCTCTCGTGTTTATACCGATCGCTTCCTCGCCGCTGCAGTGTTCCGAGACAACTTTTTTACCGTTCTGGACGAATATGTCCGCGATATCTGTCAGATAAAACTCTTTTTTCTTTTTGTTTATTTCGATATCTTTTATATGTTCCTTTAAATGCGCGTTACGGAAACAATACGTGCCTACGTTTATCTCGGTTATCTTTTTCTCTTCGTATGTAGCGTCTTTATCTTCCACGATCTTTAGTATCTTTCCGTCCTTGTTTCTTACTATCCTGCCGTAAGGAGGCGTCTCGGACAGATGGCATGTAAGAAGCGTGCATGACGCCTTTGTCTTATTATGCGCCTGGAGGAGTTTCCAGTACGTCTCGCTTAATATAAGCGGGGTGTCCCCGTAAGTGACAAGGATGCTGCCTTTCTCTTTATCTAGATAATCTACAGCGTGCGCGAGAGCGTCACCGCTGCCGAGCAGTTTTGTCTGCCTTACGAAACGCACGCCGTCATCTTTAAACGTCTCTTCAATAAGATCCGCTTTGTGCCCTATGACAACGATTATATCGGTTACCCCTGCTTCCTTAAGTGAATGGATGGTCCTGCCAAGTATAGTCATAGCGCCCAGTTTATGCAGCACTTTGGGCATCTCTGATTTCATTCTTGTGCCTAGTCCCGCGGCAAGCACGACTGCTGTAATATTTTTCATATGCTATTTTTCTCTTTTCTTTCAATAAGGAGCTGGCGGGCAAGGACTCGGCGCCTACAGGCTTCTATTATTCCTTTGCCCCTCGCTACCGCTCGTGTCAAAAATTATTTTCGCCTTCCGGTCGGCCATCCGCTAACTCGATTGTTGTCGCCGCTCCTTTTCGCCGCGGCTCCGTATTGCGGGCTCGTTAGCTCCCTTCGAGCCCTTGCTGTATCTTCTGGCTGGCGGGCAAGGACTCGAACCTTGACAGGCAGCTCCAAAAGCTGCTGTGCTACCATTACACCACCCGCCAACTGTTGTACTGTCTTAAAACCTGTACCAGCCTCTTAAAGCTCTATGTCTTTTTCTTCTTCCTCTATCGCGGGGGCGTGCGTCTCGCCTTTTGGAGGCTTCGGCGCCTCTTCCTTAGCGGGACGTTCGCTCCGTGGCCTGCTGGTCCTGGATCCCGAGGTCTCTTTCCCGGATTCGCTGCTGTAAGCTTTAAGTATCTCTTCCTGTATATATACCCGGCATTCCTGTGTTATCGGGTGGGCAATGTCCATATGGCTTCCCTGCTTGTCTGATCCCTCTTCCATAGATGTCGCCTGCTGCTGAGGGAGCTGCGCGCCGCACTGGTTACAATATGCGCTTCCCACAACATTCTTAAAACGGCACTTCGGACAGGAATCCATGGCTTTTCTGGAGGGCATGGCCACGAAAAGCCCGTTATTCCCCTGTATGACCTTGACGTTTCTAACGACAAACCAGTCGTCAAATGTCATCGTGGCAAATGCTTTCAGTTTGCCGTCTTTACTTTCTGTAGGAAAAATTCTGACTTCGGTAATCTTCATCCTTATTCTCCTTTCTTACAGCTGTATCTCTAGTCTTTGATTGAGCAAGTGCCAGTTTTTCCTTATATTTTTATTAATATTTTTTAAACTGCAAAAATGCGCCAGTTCTTACCCGCCGGGAATCGTTTTTCTAAGTGCCCTTTTGCTTCTTTGACCTTTTCCGGGCTGAAAATACCAAAAACAGTCGACCCGCTGCCGGAGAGAAGAGACACTTCCGCTCCCTCCTCTTTAAGAGCGGAAAAGACTTCTTTTAAAGCCGGAAAATCACGTAATACTATTGTCTGTAAATCGTTACGAAGATTTTTAACCAGGCTTTTAACGTCATTTCCCTTTAGAAAAGCGGTGACCATTTTATCAACACCACCCGCCTTTGTCAAGCCAAAACGAGGTGCTTTAGCGTATACTTCTTTTGTCGATATTTCAAAAGGAGGCGTTATAAGAATATGGTCGATTTCCATTTCAGTTGCCACCTTTTCTATGATATCTCCACGGCCCCTCCCGATAGCAAACCTTGAATCGCTCAGGAAAAAAGGCACATCCGCTCCCAAAATGCGCGCAAGGGATACCATATCCTCTTTCTTAAACGGAAAGCCTGTCACCTCATTAAGTCCTTTTAAAAGTGCCGCCGCATCACTTGACCCGCCACCAAGCCCTCCTCCGACAGGGATATTCTTTTCTAAGTGTATATCCCAGTTATATTTATTCCCTAGTTTTTTCCTAAAAAAAGTTACTACACGACCCAGGAGGCTTTTCTCATCTGTAGGGATGCCAGAAGCGGTGCAGCTTATAGCTGTGGGGCGCTTGCTGGTCTCTATGGAGATATAGTCATACAGGGGGAGGCGCTCAAACAGGGTTTCGATCTCGTGATAGCCATCATCCATCCGCCGGATGACTCTTAAGTAAAGGTTTATCTTGGCGGGCGCAGCAAAAACCATGATGCTTCTCCGATTAAAAGGCGTATCGTTTTAACTCAAGTCAGCTATTTTTTAGGTTTCCTTGCAAGTAAAGCTTCTGCTTCACGTTCTATATCGTCTTCGGTAAGGGCAAAATGTTTAAAGAGTTCACCTGGAGAACCGCTTACGCCGAACTCGTCTCTTATACCCATGATTTTCATCGGGACGGGGCATTCCTCCACGATGACTTCCGCTACGGCGCTACCCATACCACCGTAAATGGTGTGTTCCTCAACCGTCAGTATCGCACCTGTCTTTTTCGCGGCTTTTATAATAACCTCTCTATCAATAGGTTTTGGAGTATGAAGATTTATCACTCTTGCTTGGATATTTTTAGCTTTAAGGCGGTATGCCGCTTCCAGCGCTTTACAGACCATATGCCCGCAAGCGATAATGGCAATATCGTTTCCTTCGGTAAGCACGCTTGCTTTTCCTATCTGAAAAGGGCCTTTCCCTTCAAGTATAGGCACTTTTTCCCTTCCTAATCTTAGATATACCGGCCCGGGTATCTCCGCGGCCTGCTTTGTGGCTTCAAACGCTTCTTGGGAATCGGCGGGCACGACCACCGTCATATTGGGAAGGATCCTCATTAAAGCTATCTCTTCCAATGCCTGGTGAGTGGCCCCGTCTTCGCCCACGGAAATACCCCCATGGCTTCCCACTATGTTGACGTTGAGGTTCATGTAGGCGACTGATACTCTTACCTGATCCCAGGCCCTGCCGCTTGCGAAAGCGCCGAAAGTACAGGCAAAAGGAATCTTCCCGGAAAGCGCAAGCCCGGCTGCCGCGCCTATCATATCCTGCTCTGCCACGCCGTGACTGACAAAGCGGTCCGGATACTTTTCCCTGAACCAGTGGGCCCTGACCGATTCGGTAAGATCCGCCGAAAGTACCACCACGTTTTTATTGCTTTCGCCCAGGGCTAAAAGGGCTTTCCCGAACCCGTCCCTTGTCGCTTCCTTTTTCACTTCGTTCATAGCTCTCCTTAACTATTGACAAATATTATTAGAAGTATTCCGCCGGGGCCTGTACGATTTTCTCGACGGCTAATCTGTCTTTATCAAAATTGTAGACGTCTTGTTCCCTTACCCTGAAACTAACGTCCTCGAGCTGATCCTCGAGTACAAGATAATCAAAGTCCTTGAATTTATACCCGTAAACCACATCGTTCGCTATATGGATGATCTCCCCTAGCTTCACTAGGCGTGGTTTAAAGAGATCGCTCTCGACTGCCTGATCGGCGATCTTATACTTGATTATGAACTCGCCGAGTCCCTCTTTGGAGGAAAAGGCGCCTTCCGACGTTTTATAACTAAACATCTTCGCAAGTTCTTCATCCGCGCGGAACTCGATCTTTATCCTGTTAGCCATTTGCGCGGCAAGGAACTCTTCCATGGTAATATTTTTGAGATAAAAATTTCCTCTCCAGTATCCGATATCGCTAAGCTTTGTAGGTGGGCTTCTGAAAAACTCATCCAGCACTTTTTGTCTGGTCCCTTCTTCAACACTGAGTTTATCGAAGACACTTTCTATGGAACGCTCCTTCTCGGCCTGCGGCGTAAGGTTGATATTAAAAAGAGTTCGCTTGAACGACTCGCTTCGTGAGATGTTTCGGTACATACCGCGTTTTACGTCTTCCACATACTTTATTATCACGACTTGAAGTTCAGGAAGCCTCGTGTCCTGTGCGATAGCGCAGTAAAACTTAATATCCGCATCCGTGCTCAGTACCACCCTCGAAGCGATCAGGAGAAGATTGCTTATATTATCCCAGGCTTCCTCGCGTATACCGAGGCCCACATCCAAAAGCCCTTTCATGGGATAATATATTCCCATCGTCTGGCCGATTACTGTCACATCCACGTCCATGTCGTATTCGGTCTTACAGATGGCTTTAACAGCCTCGGCCAGTGTCTCTTTAGGGTAAGTAGGTGCGCACGCGGACAAAAAAAGCAGGCTAGAGATAAAAAGCGCAGCGCAAACGGCTAGGCTTATGCAGCACCTCTTGAATAGATTACGCTTTCTCATCCCACTTCTCATCTTTTACGGGCGCTTCTGTGTTATATACCGCCTCGTCATATCCGTATTCCTTGAAGATCGCTATTATCTCGTCATACTCAAGTTCTTCGCGCTTTAACAGTTCCTTCGCGAATCTTTCAAGGATCTGTTTATTATCTTTAAGCGTTTTCTCGACTTCAGCTAAACACTGGGTAAGTATCTCGTTTGTGTCTCTGTTGAGGGTCTGCCTGAAATCTTCCGAAAGCATATCCCTTATCTCGTTGCCGCGTATATCTCTGGCCCTCAAAAGCACCGTGTAATCGCCTATAAGACCGCTTTTACCCATACCATAACTCCAGACCATGCTATGCGCAATCGCCATGGCTTGAGTGAAGTCGCTTCCCGCGCCGCCGCCGACACCTGTGGTGGTAGTGCCGTATCTTATCTTCTCGGCGACATACCCGCCAAGTTTTATCATTATGTCCTCAAGAAGCTGTCCCCTGCTTTTGGAATGAAGTTCCTCCCTCTCGGGCGACCAGACGACTCCCAGAGTGCCCCTTCTGGGTATTATGCTCGCCTTAAAGACCGTCTTGGACGGAGCTTTCAGAAAGTTCACGATGAGATGTCCCGATTCATGGTACGCTGTCATCTCTTTTTCTTTCGGCGTCACCGTCATGCGGTGTTTTATACCCAGGTCGACACGTTCAAACGCTTCGCTGATATCTTTAAGTCCTATGGCCTGGCGTTTGTTCCTCGTAGCTATCAGCGCCGCTTCTTTGACGATATTGGCTATATCCGCCGGGGTTTTCCAAACGGCCCTCCTGGCTAGTCTGCCTAGATCGAGGTTCTCTTCGGCTTTTACTTTGTTCAAATAGAACCGGAACAAGTCCTCCCTGTCTTCCTGGGATGGAAGAGCAACTATGATTTTCCTGTCGAATCTCCCGGGTCTTAGAAGCGCCTGATCTAGATGCTGCTCATGGGCATTTGTCGCGCCTATTACAACGATATTTTCTTCTTTACCTTTAAGCCCGTCCATCTCGGCAAGCACCTGGTTAAGCGTGCTATTAGTCTCCTGCCCTCCCATGAAACTGAAGGTCCTGGATCTGCCTATAGCGTCGATTTCATCGATAAAAACGATACAGCCGCCGTACCCGTATGCCAGGAATCTCGCTTTTTTGAAAAGCTTCCTTACGCGGCTGGCGCCCACGCCGACAAAGACCTCCACAAACTCACTTCCTGACATCGATATAAAAGGCAGGTCCGCCTCGGTCGCTATGGCTTTTGCAAGGTAGGTCTTCCCGCACCCGGGAGGCCCGAGCATAAGAAGTCCTTTAATGACGCTTCCTCCCATCTTGGTGACTTTAGCCCTGTCTTTTATAAGCTGCACTACCTCTATCGCCTCCTGTTTGACGTCATGCATCCCTATAACATCATCCCATCTTATGGAGACGTCCCTGCCTTTAATGGGAGCTTTATCGAGTTTTGCAAAACCGCCGCGCATGAACGTAAGATACATAAACACGAATATCCCCGCGTGAATACCCGCCATGATAAACTGTACCGGCATGGTGGCAAGCGTCATTTTCCGATAAAAGGACTCCAGCGACATAAGTCCTATAACCGAAAGGATAACTAGAAGGACCACCACAAAAACAACTATTATGATCACCTTGTACTCTTGTAAGTACATCATTATTTTCCGATTAAGCATGGT
>CAZGOG010000018.1:6896-36304 GCA_964527555.1 uncultured Planctomycetia bacterium
ACTTTAGCTTCTTTTCTGCTTCATCCAGCTCCGCTAAAGCCTTTGCGAGATCCTCTTCTTTGGGCGCTACCCCGTGCCATTCCACTTTGTTTTCCACGAAAGATACGCCTTTTCCCTTTATCGTGTGGGCTATTATCACCTGGGGACGGTCTTTTATCTCCTGTGCCTCTTTGAAAGCTTTATCCAGTTCACCGAAGTCATGCCCGTCAGCTTCGATCGCATGCCATCCAAAGTGTTCCCATTTTTGTTGATACTCTCCCATATCCTTGACTTCACAGCAAAAACCGTCTATCTGAAGTTTATTAAAGTCGACTATCCCGCAAAGGTTATCCAGTTTATAATGCGCGGCTGTCATGGCTGCTTCCCAGATCTGCCCTTCATTGGTCTCGCCATCCCCCATGAGACAGTAGACTTTAGCGTCTATCCCGTCCATTTTATCGCCGAGGGCAAAACCAACCGCCACGGAAAGACCCTGCCCCAAAGATCCGCTGGATATCTCTATCCCTGCCAGACCCTTCTGCGGATGCCCCTGAAGCGGGGAACCCAGTTTACGCAGGCCCCAAAGTTCTTTTTTCGGGAAAAAGCCCTGGTCCGCTAAAACCGCATACAGTGCGGGACATCCGTGCCCTTTCGAAAGGATGAACTTATCACGTTCCCTCGAGGTCCATGTCTTGGGAGATACGTTCATCCTTCCGTAATATAGATACACCATTATCTCGACTATGGACAAAGACCCGCCGGTATGTCCGCTCCCGGCTTTATAGAGCATGTTTAATATGTCGCGTCTTATTTCAATTGCCTTTTTCTGAAGCGCTTTGGAATCAGTTATTTTTTCCATTTTCCTCTTTCTGTATATGGTGTCAGGATTTACCGGGCTTTTCCTTTTTAATCTTCGCCCTCACTTCTTGTAATCTTTTGATGATTTCTTTATTGTCAGGATCTACTTCAAGCGCTTTTTGCCACTCTTGTTCAGCTTTTTCATATTCGCCCCTGGCGTAATAGACTTCTGCCAGGTGGCTTCGGATAATCGCATCGCTAGGAAGCCTCTCGGCAGCCTTTTTTATTTCCGTAAGGGCCTCATCAAACATCCCTTTTTTGTAATACGCCCATCCTAAACTATCGATATATGCGCCATTCCCGGGGTTAAGTTCAAGCGCTTTTTTGATAAGAACAACAGCTTTGTCAAGATCCCTTCCCTCTTCCGCGTAGATGTATCCCAAGTAATTATACGCTTCGGAAAGGCCGCTCTTCGCCACTACAAGCCCTTCAAGGATATTTATAGCTTCTTTTCTGCGCCCCGACTGGTCCTCTGCAACCGCAAGATAAAATTTATACATATCGTTCGCCGGGTCCTTCTCCGAAGCTATAGTATAATAATCTATCGCTTTTTTGTTGTCACCTTTTAAAATAGCCAGATAGCCCAGACTCCCGTAAATAATGGCGTTGGAAACACCGTTTTCGAGGGCTTCCTGGAGGACTCCTTCCGCTTTGCCAAACTGTTTTTCAGACGCGTATATCCCGAAATTTCTTAAATAAGGCTCGGGGGAATATATATCAAGCTGCATCAGGATACGGTTTTGCTCGACAGCTTTATCTGTCTCGCCCAGCCTGTAATAAATCTGGCCTAATCTTACATAAGCTTCTTTGTTAAGAGCATCAATCGCGGTGACCTTCTCATACTGCTTTATCGCTTCAGCGTATTTGCCGTCTATCTCGTAGATGAAGCCGAGCACCATCTGGGCTTCAAGATAGTCCTCGTCCACCTCGATCGCCTGCTTCAGTTTTTCCTCGGCTTTATCCAAAAGGTTTAATTTACTGTAAATAATCCCCAGATTGAAATAAATAAAAGCGTCGTCTTTTCTTATCTTGAGGATTTTCTCGTAGACTTCCGCGGCTTTATCAAACCGTTCCTGAACAACAAATAAATCCGACAAAAACGTCAGAACTTTAAGATTTTCGGGATCGTGTTTTAAAGCTTCTTCGTGTTCCGCTTGCGCTTTCTGGAAATCTCCCTTTGCCGTATAAATAATCGCTAAAAGCAAATACGCTTTTATGTTTTCCGGATCCAGATCTACTGACTTTTCCGCCTTTATTATTGCTTTATCAAGCTCTCCCAGGAGCAAAAAATCCGTACCGAGTTTTAAATAGATATCGGCGATGTCGCTTTTGTACTTGAGAGCGTTCTCATACTCTTTAACGGCTGTTTCACTGTCGCCGAAATTATCATAGATCTGGCCCATCATGTAATGGGTGAGCGCCTGTGAGGTATCTTTGATCTCGGAAGTTTGTGTTCTGAACCTGTCTATAAAAACGCCTGTCCCTCCCGCATACGCGTATGCTCCTCTACTGCCAGCAGGAATTAAAACGCAGCATGAAAAGATCACGGCAAGAACACTCAAGCGTATAAACGTCATACTTTCCTCTTCTTATGCCGGTCTCTTCTCATCCTTTTTTTTCGTTTGTGTCTTTTAACTTTTTTTATCTTTCTCTTCTTCCCGCAGGGCATGTGTTTTTGTCACCTCCTTTTGAATCCCGTGTGACATCTTTGTGTATATTGTTTACTTTAGTAGATCACTTTATTGAGCGGATATTCTATAAATCCCTGGGCGCCGGCTTTTCTGAGTTCCGGAATCAGCTTTTTCACATCTTCCTCATCTATAACCGTATCGATATCCACCCATGCTTCATCGTAAAGCCGTGAAACCGTCGGCGCTTTCATTGACGGCAGGATCGCTATTATTTTCTCGACGTCTTCTTTTCGTGCGTTCATCTTAAGACCCACTTTCCCCTCGGCGAGTATCGCGCCTTGCAGGAGGAGGATCATGCGTTCTATCTTCTCCTTCTTCCAGGGATCTTTCCATGCATTTTTATTTGCTATGAACTGCGTGGTGGACTCACATATCGTTTCAACGATCTTTAAATCGTTCGCCCTGAGGCTTCTTCCGGTCTCGGTGACTTCCACGATGGCATCGATACCCATCTTGGGTTTTACTTCAGTCGCGCCCCAGCTGAATTCAACGTCAGCCTTAACTCCTTGTTTTTCAAGGTATTTTTTAGTGACATTAACCAGCTCTGTCGCCACTTTTTTACCCTTAAGGTCTTTAGCACTACTAATGCTGGAAGAGTTGGGAACTGCCAAAACCCATTTCACCGGTTTCATGCTTGTTTTTGCGTAAATCAGTTCTGCCACACGTTCTACGCGGGATGCGTTTTCTTCTATCCAGTCATTGCCGGTTATCCCGCAATCGATTATCCCGTCTTCAACATAGCGGGACATCTCTTGTGCGCGGAAAAGAACCACCTCTATCTCTTCATCGTCTATGTCCGGGAAATACGATCTTTCCGACACCTTGATCTTATAGCCGGCTTTCTCGAACAACCTCAAAGTGGTCTCCTGTAAACTCCCCTTCGGGATGCCTAATCGCAATTTATCCATATCGTTCCCCTTTTTTATATTTTATAAGCATTTTTATGATTATAGCCCCTACATTAAGCACACCACTCCCTTTCGTGCCTTTTAGGGAGAAAGCACATCCACAGAAGGCTTTCTATCGAAAGCCTTCTGTAAATAAAATTTCGAGTCAATTTTATATCAATCCCTATATATAGTCAAGCAATGGTTTTACCTGTCGAAAAGTGGTGTAAAAGTATGGAGAAAAGCGACTCCTAGCTATGCAGGGAAGTAATACAAGCCCTCTCAAGAGCCAGTATCCTGAGATATGCTTCTTTAATGTCTTTTCCGACTGAAACGGCGCCGTGCTTCTTGAGCATGACCGCGTTTGCCCCTTCTTTTATTCTCTCGGCTACCTTCTCCGCCAGTTCAGCGGAGCCCGGTTGGATATATTCAACAGTTGGAACGCTTTTTTGTAGAACGCAATCAAATTCATATGAAACACTTTCAAGGATGTTTGTCTTTTGAGCAGTCGCGATAATATATGGCGAGTGCACATGAACGACAGCACCCACGTCTTGCCGTGCCCTGTAACAGGCAAGATGTAGAGGAGTTTCAGAACTTAAATAACCGCTTCTCTCAGGACTTTCCGCCTTTTTAAACGATAAACGGATATAATCGCTCTTCCTGCCACGAGACATATCAGCGAATTTCTTTTTTATAATAAGAAAATCGCCGCGCTTTTCACTGATATTACCGCCAGCACCTATGACCAGCTTTTCAGCATGTATAAGTTTGCCATATTCAGCTATTATTCTCGGCCTGTCCATGTCCTCTCCGTTTCCAAGCTTAGTCTAGCATATGCCCTACCCCCAGTCAATGTCACCACATAATAAATTTCTTGCTCGCAGCTGAAAATCCTTTATAATATATAACTTACTTCGACTTAATCTAATTTCTTATTGATAAATCAAGGAGACATGCTAATGGTATTAAAAGTGTTTAGAAGCAAAAAGTTCGCAAAGCGGGTACTTACAGGGCTCCTTATCATCATTATCCCGGCTTTTGTACTCTGGGGAGTGGGTAATTTTACAAAAGGCCCGCAGCTGGTCGGCATTATCGACGGTGAAAAGATCTACCCGGCTGATTTCGCCAGAAGCCGTGAAGGCGTAAAAGCGCAGGTCCTTCTCACCTACTACGGGAATTTTGACGCGATAAGCCAGATACTTAAGAATCGTGCCTTAGTGAATTTCATGGCATGGGAAAGACTCATTCTGCTTAATGCCGCGCGCGATCAAAGACTTGCGGTAACCAATACCGATGTGCTGTCGTTTCTGACGCAGCATCCGATATTCCAAAGAAACGGCACGTTTGACAAAGAAGTCTATAGTTACGTCCTCCGAAACAACTTTTCCATAATCGAACCCCGTCAGTTCGAAGAACTCATCCGGGAAAACATGCAAGTGCAGGCTCTCAGGCGGCAACTGTTAAAAGACGTCTCCGTTTCGGACGATGAACTTTTAGAATATTATAAAAAAGCAAACGATAAGGTAGAACTCTCTTACGTCGTTATCGGCAAGGATATTTTCCTGGGCAGGGATACCGTCTCCCCGGAAGAAGCCAAAAATTTTTACCAGACAAATAGAGACAAGTTTTTTGAACCGGCCAAAGTGGAGGTGGAATACATAGAATTGACTTACGCGGATGCCTCCGGCAAAGATTCCGCGGGCCGGACACTCGAGAAAATCTACCCGGAACTTACGGCTTCTCCGGATGAATTCCAACAAATAGCAGAGAAGTATGATCTAAGGTACGGTAAAACAGGCGCCTTTTCACAAAACGATGTAATCCCCGGCGTTCCCTTTTTTAAAGGATTCCATGATGCGGCGTTTACGCTCGAGGAAGGCGCGATAAGCTTTCCTTTATTTTCCGCCCCTGACGAGGATAAGGGAGCCGTATATGTCCTGCGCAAGATAAAGGATGTGCCCCGTCAAAGCCAGGATTTTGAAGAAGTCCAGGAGACTATAATTATGACTCTTGCGGAACAAAAACGGTCCGCACTTTCCCAGAAAGAGGCAACCCGGCTTTACAAGAATATAACTGAAGACAATAAAACATTTGAAGAAACAGTCGAAGCGTCCGGCGAAAAAATCAAAACAACCGGCGCTACCGGCACTACGGATTACATAGAAAACGTCGGCTCAGCGGGAGAAATAGTCCTTATAGCCCGCCAGTTCGAGGAAGGCGCAGTAATGCCGCCGGTAGCCGTTAAAAAAGGCGCTTTCCTGGCGCGAGTGGACAAGATAATACCCGCAGATGAGGCGGAATTTGAAAATCAAAAAGAGCTTCTCCGAAAAGAGCTGCTTTCACGTAAACAGATGTCTCGCCTGGAAGATTGGTTCCGGGAGAACCAATCACAAGTCGAACTAAGAAAAAAACTGGAGTATCTCTAAAAGGTAAGACGCCATTATTCCAGGAATTTTTGGAGTTCCTTCATAAAATGCGAGACGTCTTTAAACCGGCGGTAAACCGAGGCAAACCGCACATAAGCAACTTCATCAAGGTCATACAATTGCTCCATGACCATATTGCCTATCTCGGTTGATTTGACTTCCATATCGGCTTTTTTCTGGACTTCTTTCTCGATCTCATCAACTATCTGATCGATCCTGTCCATGCTGACGGGGCGTTTTTCACACGCTTTAAGAATGCCTTCTTTGATCTTTTCTCTGTCGAACCTTTTACGCGTCCCGTCACGCTTAATCACCATCATCGAAGCTTTTTCGACATACTCGTAAGTAGTGAAGCGTTTGCCGCATTTCAGGCATTCGCGTCTTCTGCGGATACTTAATCCTTCCCCGCTCATGCGTGAATCTATTACTTTATCCTCTGTGTGCGTACAGTAAGGGCATCTCATTATTTCACCGCTATAACTTCTATCCCCGCCTCGTTTAAAAATTTAAGCGCGAATTCGTCGGGATAATTCCCTTCTATGACAACTTTCTTGATCCCTACATTTATCAGCATCTTGGCACATATGCTGCAGGGCTGGATAGTGCTATAAAGGGTCGCGCCATCAAGGCTTACCCCGTGCCTGGCAGCCTGCAGGAAAGCGTTCTGTTCAGCATGAAGCGCACGGCAAAGTTCATGCCTCTCTCCGGAAGGCACTCCCAACTCCTCCCTTAGACACCCTGCCTCGTCACAATGAGTGATGCCTTTGGGCGCGCCGTTATAACCGGTTGTAAGTATCTGCTTGTTCTTTACGACAACCGCCCCGACTTTTCTGCGCAGGCAGGTCGAACGCGTCGCAACGAGCCTGGCAATACTCAAGAAGTATTCCTCCCAGCTGGGCCGGTTTATCTTTCTTTTGTTTTTTGCTATTTGCAGCTTCTCATCCTTCATTTATATCTTACGCCTCCAACGATTCCATCTCACAGACCAGCTCGTTATATAGCGGAAAAGCTTTCAGAAACTCCTTCACTTCGCCGTGTATAGAAGCGAGCTTCTTATCGTCTTCGCGCACTTTAAGAGCCCTGTCAATAAAGTCCGCTATTTTTACCATTTCTTTCTCTCCCATACCCCTTGTTGTCACGGCGGGCGTGCCTAACCTTATCCCGCTGGTAACAAAGGGGCTCTTCTGGTCAAACGGGATCAGGTTTTTGTTGACTGTTATCCCGGCTTTATCCAGCGCCACTTCCGCTTCTTTACCGGTAATACCGTTATCCGAAAAATCAACAAGCATGAGATGGTTATCTGTCCCGCCGGATACTATTCTATATCCTCTTGCGGAAAGTTCTTCCGCGAAACGTTTTGCGTTTTTAATGATAGCTGCCTGATACGTTTTGAATCCGGGTTTGAGGGCTTCTTTGAACGCTACCGCTTTAGCCGCTATAACATGCATGAGCGGACCTCCCTGGATGCCGGGAAACACTTCCGAGTTGATTCTTTTTGCAAACTCTTCCTTGCACATGATCATGCCGGATCTGGGGCCCCTCAGCGTCTTATGTGTCGTTGTGGTCACGAATTCCGCCACCGGAACGGGACTCGGATGAAGTCCCGCTGCGATCAAGCCGGCAATATGAGCGATATCCACCATAAGTATTGCTCCTACCTCATCACAAATCTCACGGAATTTACCGAAATCTATCACGCGCGGGTACGCCGAAGCTCCCGCAAGTATCATCCTGGGCTTGTGCTCCAGGGCCTTTTGACGGATCTCGTTATAGTCAAGCATCTCGGTCTTTTTACCCACCCCGTAGAAAACCATGTTGTAATATTTACCTGAGAAGTTCTTCTTATGACCATGCGTCAAATGCCCGCCGCACGCCAGATCCATGGCCAAAACCGTCTCGCCCATACCGACCATCGCGAAATAGACCGCCATGTTTGCCTGGGATCCGGAATGGGGTTGAACGTTTACATGTTCGGCGCCAAACAGTTTTTTTGCCCTTTCAATGGCGATATCCTCCGCCTTATCGACAAAAACGCATCCCCCGTAATACCTGGCGTGGGAGTACCCCTCGGCATATTTATTCGTCATCGCCGAGGATGTTGCCTCCATGACAGCACGGCTTGCGAAATTCTCACTCGCTATAAGTTCAATCCCCTCGTTCTCGCGTTTCGTCTCATCAAGTATCGCTTGGAAGATTTCCGGGTCTATCTTTTTTAAGTGTCTCATCTGGTCTCCTCTTAGCTGCTTGTAATTCTACTTTTTTCTTTTTACGCTTTTAAATACTTTTTTCTCAAGGTCTCTGATCTGCCTGACGCGTCTTGCATGCCGCCCTTTAAGAGCTTTGGTCTTTAGCCACACCTTCGCGATATCCAAGGCTTTTTTGGCGCTTACCTTGTTGGCTGCAAGAACTAAAACGTTTGTATCATTGTGCTGACGCGCCGAGACGGCGTCGTTTACCGAATTGCAAACACCGGCTCTCACTCCGGGAAGCTTGTTGGCGATGATCACCATGCCTATACCGGTCTTACAGATGATGATGCCTCTTTCGGCCAGTCCTTCTGAAACTTTCCTGGCCGCATCAAACCCGTATGCGGGATAATCACAAGATTCCCCGGAAAACGTCCCGACATCATTGATCTTGTAACGCATCTTTTTAAGCGTTTTGTTTATTTTTTCCTTGAGGTCGAATCCGCCGTGATCTGCGCCGATCGCTACGCTTTTAGCCATTCCACCAGCTCCTCTATCGGTTGTTTTATAAGATTAAAAGCTTTTCTGTACGAAGCAAGAGGTTTTCCTATCGGGTCGGGTATAATTACGCTGTCGTGCTCCTTATTAAATTCTCCAAGATAATATATCTTGTCTTCCGCTTCCGGGACTAACATGCGTATTCTCGCCTTGTGCGACGGCTCCATCACCAGAATAATATCCGCCCACCGGATAAAATCTTCCGAAAGGGTTTTCGATCTGTAGCCTTTCGTGTCAATCCCCTCTTCCTCAAGGACCTTAAGTGTCTCTTGTGTCGGGAAAAGTTTATCCACTCCCACGGTACCGGCAGACGCTACTTCTATCTCCAAACCTTCTTCCTTCAGGCGTTTATCAAGATACGCTTCCGCCATTATGCTCCGGCAGCTGTTGCCCGTACAGACAAAGAGTATGTGTTTTATCCTTTTTTTCATAAAACGAGCTATTTCTTTTTTATTTTACGGTTTTTCGCCTCGATCTTCCGGACAAGTTCTTTTTTATGCGCCACTAGCTTTTTGCTGACCGCGCTTGAGCTTATCCCGATTATCTCGGCGGCAAGTACCGCAGCATTAATAGCGCCCGCTTTACCGATAGCAACCGTTGCAACGGGCACTCCCGACGGCATCTGGACGGTCGAAAGAAGCGAGTCTATCCCGTCAAGTTTGGTCTCCATGGGAACGCCTATAACGGGAAGAATCGTATGTGCCGCTATCACCCCCGCCAGGTGAGCCGCGCCCCCGGCACCGGCTATAATGACTTTTATGCCTCTTTTTTTGGCGGTTTTCGCGAAACTCGCGGTTTTGTCGGGCGAGCGGTGCGCGGAAAAGATCTTAACTTCATGAGAGACGCCGAACTTATCAAGAATGACGCTTGCTTCCCTCATCACCGGCATATCCGAATCGCTTCCCATCACGATACTGACTAATGGTTTCTTGTTCATATGTAGCTCCTTGTCGCTGTTTACTTGAACCGCGGTTTATCTTCCAGCCCTTGCAATCGCCCTGTAGCCGATGTCTTTGCGGTACTGCATGCCGTCAAAATGTATTTTACTGGCAGCTCTATACGTACTGGCAATAGCTTCTTTGATGTCGCTTCCCATGCTGACCACATTAAGCACTCTCCCGCCGGAAGTGACCAGTTCTCCTCCTTCGAGACTGGTACCCGCATGGAAAACAAGAGCGCCTTCCTTTATCGCTTCATCACAACCGGTTATGCGTTTACCTTTTTCATATCCTCCGGGATATCCACCGGATGCCATCACGACACAGACATATTCGCGCTCATCCCATTCAATGGTCCTCGCGGTAAGATCCCCCTTGGCGGCCGCCATTAAAAGTTCCGCGAGATCCGTTTTCATGCGCGGAAGTATCACCTGGGTTTCAGGGTCACCGAAACGCACGTTATATTCAAGCACCTTAACTCCTTTGTCTGTTATCATCAGTCCCGCATAAAGAACCCCTTTATAGATGATGCTTTCTTTGCGCAGAGCTTCCAGCGTGGGCAGGATAATTGTCTCTTCAATTTGGTTAAAAAGTTCGTCATCTATAACCGGTGCCGGTGAATATGCCCCCATTCCCCCGGTATTAGGACCTGTATCTCCGTCGTAAGCGCGTTTATGGTCCTGGCTGCTGGCAAGCGGAATAACGTTTTCCCCGTCTGTTATCACCAGTATAGAGGCTTCTTCCCCCTCCAGAAATTCCTCGACTATGATCTTTTGTCCCGCGGAGCCAAACTCTTTATCAACAAGCATGGCTTTAGCCGCGTCTACAGCTTCCTGAGGTTTTTTGGCTATTATAACGCCTTTGCCCGCGGCTAACCCGTACGCTTTAACGACTATCGGAGCGCCCACGGAACGTATATGCTCTTCCGCTTTCTTAAAATCATCGAATATCCGGAAAGAGGCTGTAGGGATATTGTACCTGCCCATGAGTTCCTTTGCGAATATTTTACTCGACTCCATGCGGCTTGCAGCATAAGACGGCCCGAAGACGTTTATATCCGAAGCTTCTAAATCATCCGCCAACCCTCCCGCCAGGGGCGCCTCCGGCCCTACGACAACCAGATCTATGTTTTTCTCCCTGCAGAATTCTATTACGTTCCGGTGTTCCGAAACGTCTATATCGACGTTTGTCGCATCGATAAGAGTGCCTCCATTACCCGGCGCGCAGTACAGTTCCTCCGTGCTTGGGCTTTGTTTTAATTTCCAGCAAAGTGCATGCTCCCTGCCGCCCGAACCAATAACCAGTATGTTCATATTAAATTACTTCCGCCTTTCGTTTTCCTTTGATGACGTCCCCGATTATCCAGCTTTTAAGCCTGAATTTTTTGTCCAGTATACTGATAGCCTTCTTCGCGTCTTTTAATGAAAGAGCAAGGACCATGCCGATACCCATGTTAAAAGTCCTGTAAAGTTCCTTATCGGGGATATTTGTTTTTTCGCGAATAAGTTTAAAAACCCTCGGCTCTTTCCAGGAACCCTTATTGATGACTGCGCCTGCCCCTCCGGGCAGCATCCTCGGCACATTGTCATAGAACCCGCCGCCTGTTATGTTAGCCGCGCCTTTCAGCCTCAGCCGGCGAGTGAGTTCAAGAAAAGGTTTTACATAAATATGCGTTGGTTTTAAGAACAGTTTATACTCTTTTTTTATCTCTTTTTTTGTAAATAGTTTCCTTACAAGCGAATACCCGTTTGAATGCAGGCCGCTTGAGGCTATACCCACCAGTACATCGCCGGGCTTGATGCTTCTTCCGTCCAGGACGCTTCTTTTATCGACTAAGCCTACGGCAAACCCTGCCAGATCATACTCGCCCCTCGCGTACATCCCGGGCATCTCCGCCGTCTCGCCTCCAAGAAGCGCGCACTCAGCTTCCCGGCATCCTCTTATTATCCCCTTTATGACTTCACTCCATATGGCGCCGTCGAGCTTGCCCGTCGCAAAATAATCAAGAAAAAACATCGGTTTAGCGCCCAGGCAAAGCACGTCATTAACGCACATCGCAACCAGATCTATGCCGATACTGTCGTGCCTTCCGGCAATCTGCGCGATCTTAAGTTTTGTGCCGACCCCATCCGTCGATGCTACAAGCAAAGCCCTTTTAATTCCGATCCTGGAAGGATCAAAAACCCCACCGAAACCGCCCACTGAATCCATGCTTCCAGCCGTTCTGGTCGTATTAATAAGCTTTTTCGCCTTTTTTATCAGACTTTCCGCTTTATTTATGTCTACTCCGGCGGTTTTATAGGTGATTTTTTTCTTCATAACCCGATTTGTTTAAAAATCGCATCGACGTGCCTTAAATGGTAGTCAAGGCTGAAACAGCTGCTAATTTCTTCTTCAGTCATGTATTTTTTGATTTTTCCGGCTTCAAGGAGGATTTCTTTAAAGTCTTTTTCTCCCTTGTATGCCTCAAGCGCCGCGCCCTGCGCGATATCATACGCTTCCATCCGCGTCGCACCCTTTTTTATCAGTTCAAGCATAATATGCTGCGAGTAAATGAGCCCCTTGGAAAGTTTTATGTTCTCCAGCATCTTCTCTTCATTTACGACAAGTTTGGATACAAGCGAGGTAGCCTTATCCAGCATGTAATCGAGAAGTATTGTGGAGTCCGGTATGATTATACGCTCAACGGATGAATGTGAAATGTCCCTTTCATGCCAAAGCGCCACGTTCTCGATGGCGGCCATCGCGTTACCCCTAAGCACTCTGGCTAGACCCGTTATCCTTTCCGAGATGATCGGGTTCTTCTTATGCGGCATACTGGATGAACCTGTCTGGCCGCTTGCAAAAAATTCCTGCACTTCACCGATCTCCGTCTTTTGAAGCCCCCGCACTTCAAGTGCAAGCTTCTCAAGCGTAGCGCCGCAAATCGCTATGGCGTTCAGGTACTCCGCGTGGCGATCCCTCTGGAGAATCTGGCTTGAGACACCGGCTGGCGCAAGCCCAAGTTTTTTGCATACATACTCTTCCACAAACGGCTCCACGTTAGCGAACGTACCGACGGAGCCTGAAACTTTACCGACAGCTATGGCTTTCCGGGCCGAGCGGAGCCTCTGGATGTTGCGTTCAGTCTCTTTGTAAAAAAGCGCCATCTTAAGTCCGAACGAAATAGGCTCGGCATGCACGCCGTGGGAACGCCCCATCATGGGGGTCTTTTTATATTTAAGCGCTTTTTCCTTGAAAGCGGCTAAAAGACTTTCTGCCTCTTTTATAAGAATGTCCACAGCTTCCACCATCATAACTGAAAGCGCCGTATCCAAGACATCACTTGAAGTCAGGCCGAAATGGAAATACTTGGCGTCATCTCCGACGTTTTCTGATACGTTTTTTATGAAAGCCACGACATCGTGGTTCGTCGTCTTTTCGATTTCATTGATGCGGTTTACATTAAAAGCGGCTTTTTCTTTGATTGTCTTAGCCGCTTCTTTAGGTATATAGCCGTGTTTGGCAAACGCTTCACAGGCAAGTATCTCCATATCAAGCATTTTCTGAAACCTGTTTTCGTCTCGCCATATTCTGGCCATTTCAGGACGGCTATAGCGCTCTATCATTTTTCTCCTCCGTTCTTTTCAAGGATTAAGCGCACTCTTACCCGCTAAGATATTTCTTATAGCATATATAATACACCCTTGTCAATAAAGCTGTTGTCTTGCAAGTCCTACGGCAAAAAAAGGGGCTTGAATAAGCCCCTTTTTAATTTGGTTGCGGGGGACGGAATCGAACCGCCGACCTTGAGGTTATGAGCCTCACGAGCTACCCCTGCTCCACCCCGCGATAAAATAAAACCTGCTGTGAGAAGGAATTATAACAAATCTATCCTCTGGTGGCAAGGGATTTTTACTAAGACTCGGTAATTCCGCATCTTACCTCTCCGTTAAGCGTGGGTTAAGAGTTTACTCCGCGTCCGGTATATTTCAGTAAGATCATGCAGGTCAAATTCCTCAGCATCCGGGATTTTTACAGAAAACTCGTGCGGGCAATCACTTCTGGCAATCCTCTCCAGCACCTCTTTCAGCATCCGGATAAGATCTATATCTATATTCGCGGAATACTCTTTCGGCATTTTCACTCTGGCGAAATACGCGCCTAATCTTCTTCCTTCTTTCCGAAAATCTTCAAAGTATTCTTCGATTACAGTCTTTTTAGAGGCCTCTCTATCCTGTTCCTTATACGCATCGTTAAGAAGAATAACGATATTTGATAATTTGACCGGTTTATCGGAAAGTTTTATCTCTCGCCTGAGAGCTTCTGCCAGTTCTTCGGGGCTTTCTTTAACGCATACGGTGACATTTTCATATCCTTTGATCTTGGATATATCTTTTATGCTATCCAGGAGCATGGTCATCCCGGCCATATCCAGCTGGATTTGAGGCACCCAGCTTAGATCGATACCGATTATGAGTCTATCATCCGCCTTGCCCATAGCTATTATCCTGGACCCGATCCAGTTAATAAGAGCGTCTTTAAAAGCCTGAATAGTGACTTCTTCTTGCTTTTTCCTTGCGGCATCATCGGCCTTTTCAAAAGAAAGCCCCATCTGCCTATAAGTATGCAATACACCCTCTAAGCTTGACCGGTCTTGAGGCGTATTATCCGAAGTTTCTTTTTCGTCATTGCCGTCTTTTACCCCAGAACCATCATCGGCGATTTTCTTTTCGTAAAGCGTAAACATGCTGTCAATAAACTTTTGAGTCATCTCAAGACCGGTTCCTTCTATCCCTCCATAAGCTTTATAGACAGCAGCTGTAAGCGTTTTAAACAATGTTCCGCCTTGTGTCACGCTTATTGTTCCGCTAAGCGCCTCATTGTCTTGCTCGTTTAATAAAAATGATAATATGTCCGTAAAAGTTTGATCGTTCACGAAATCTTTAGATCTAGCAGTGAATTCTTCTCCTCCTTGACTTGACCCGTGCGCCTCCCATAACCGTACTGCTATCATCAACCCTGCTAATGCCTCGCCTAAAAGAGCATCCTCACGGTTGCCGGCTACTTTATACCCAGTGTCAAAATGTGTTAAAGACCTGTCCGCGGCTTTTTCTAAGAAGCGCGGGACTTCCACCGTTCCAAGTGCACTACTGACTATAGTTAAAAGTTGGGTAAGTGTTTTTTCGCCTTTATCCGTTAATGGCCTGGGCAACTTCGGTATGTCTTTGCCTTTTTGTATACTGTGGTAACCGAATAATTTCTCACATACTGGCTGTATAACCCTTATTGTCTCCTCAACACTGGTCTTGTCGATAAAAACAGCTCCTACTAAGAGGTTCATAAACTCTCTCTGGGAATACGCGCCTCTGCCTGAAATCTCTTTATGCCCCTGGTATAGACTGGCTAACTCTTCCGGCAAGCTGCTTACGTCTCCATATACGTCGCCAAGAATCACATCCTGCGCCCCACTTCTTGTTTTCACTCCCCAATTTTCATACTTTTTTTCGGCATATTCAGCCGTCAGGAATTTAAGCAGATGAACGCCGAGTCTGCCGAGAATCTTCTTCTTTGAATCGTCTACTGTCCTCTCCAACAGGAAAGCGAAGTTATCCCTATCGTTGAGTTTTCCGCCAATAAAGGTTGCGATGTCTTTGAAAAACTCCTCTTCCGTCTTGGGAGGTTTCTCCTCAAGCATTAATTCGTTGTGTTTTTCCCGGGCAAGCGCGTCTATTTGCTCTTCTATGTCCGGCCGGCCTAACTTCATGCGCCAAGCGGGATCATAAGCGTCCATGCCGGTAACGACATGGTTTCTTTCCTGAAGCTCATGGTGCAAGAGGCGTTCCAGCTCGGTAATATTGGTTGCATACTTGCGGTTTATATAAATCTGGTTATACGAAAGGCCGTAATGCGAATCTCTTTCACCGGCAAAGAAAATGACCTGCATCTGCCGGCCGTCTTCAATTTGCTGCAGGAGTCTTTTATCTTCCTCTGAAAGCGCGTTCATCGCTGCGGTTAAATATACTAAATTCGGCGTAACCATCCCCAAATTCCGAGAAGGTATATCCCCTTGCGTTCTATGGTGGAAAACGCTGTCGACTTTCGCTTCGCGGCTTTTTCCGTCATAAATTACAGGCAGGATCCTGCCATATGCTACCGCATGACGTATCTCGGCGTCACAGATTTCGTCAGGAAGGTTTTCTGACCCGCGGCCGCCTTTATTTCGTTCGTTTTCTTCAGCCGACTTAGCCTGGAAGCTTACTCCTGATTCTTTAAGCACATTAAGCACCTCGCCAACAACCGCTGCTTTACTGTGATGCCCAAGCCCAAATTCTACTATATCATCTTTTGATGATCTTAAGATTCTGTTGGCTAAGTCTATGTCCCTTTTATTAATTGCTGTACATATAGCGGCAAATGCTCCCCTGAGTTGTACCGGCAGTTTTTTTAGCATCTTCCGTTGTCCCGGGGTTATTTCTTTTCTCTCCGGAGACTGAAACTTCCCTCTTTGCTGCCTGAGCTCGTTTTCCAACCTTGCGATCTCAGAGGTTAAAAGATTAGACCCTCCCGCTTTTTTCAGCTTCGCTAGGTCTTGTAATAAATCATCACAGTCTTTAGCTGTACTGGCCTCCTTTGAAAGAGCTAATATATCGTAAAAGAGGCTTTTGGTCCCCTCCCCCGGCATCTCATCTGCTGTTAGGCGTGTTTCCCAGTTTTTTTCCGCCTGGGATATTCGCGGTCCTGCCTCGGGTAAATCTTTAAATGCTTCACGCAAGCCGTCTAATCGCGTTCTGACCTCATCCATGTTTTTGTAGTCCCCTTGCATGATTTCACTGAATTCCTTTTCAAACATTGTAAGTCTGTTCGGTTTTATTACACGGCCAGCATTTCTAATGCAGGCGCTCCTTGCGTTTCTTACGCTTATTCTTCCCCTCATATCCTCAGGGATAACAGCATCAAGTGCCTTTATATATTCTTCGACGGTTTGGAATTTCTCCGGGGCTACCTGGCGCATTGCCTCTTTAGTTCCTTCCCTTCGTTTTGATATTTCTTCTGTCTCTTCGATTTGTTTGCGCCCTTCAGCGATTATCTCACCTAACTCGGGAATCTCAGCGTTACAATGGACTGCTTCCCTTATCGCCCCTTCATACGCGTCGCCGCTTTTATAATCACCTGGCTTTATTGCTTCGAGCTTCTTTCTGCTTTTTTCGGTTACGTCGCTTACATACTTCTTTCTCTGCTCTTCTTCCTGTTTCAGTTTTTCAGCTGCCAGGCGTTCTTCATTCGCTTTTATAGTTTTTAAGCCTTCCCGCTCGATTTCTTCGATCTCCCTCATATCGGTCCCGGGAAGAACTGCTTTTCTTACCGCTTCGATATAGGCTTCTTGAGAACTGAAACTGCCGGGTATTATTTGATAAACCCTCATTATACTCTCCCTCGTCGCCTCTTCACTAATTCCCTGGGTGAGTTCCTCTTGTTGGGGTTTTCTCTCCGGCTCTTCCGGTATTGCCTCTATGGGTTGGATATCTTTTTTGGCTTTCTTTTTGCCTTGTTTGCTTTCAGATTCTTTTCTTCTTGCTTCTTTCGCCTCTGCTATTTTCTTTAAATTGTCTTCTGCTCTCTTTCTCTTAATAATCGGACCTGCTTCTTCTCTTAGCTTAGCCCTATCATCTCTTAGAGCTTTCCTTCTTTCTTTGGGTATCAGTTTGTCTAAAGCGCCATCAACAGCTTTCATGTCAGGAAAGCGCGAGAGGTCATCCTCTACTATATTTCTCTTAAGATCCGCGAGTTTTTCTTTTAAGCGCGCGATCTGCTGTTTCTTGATTTGCGGGGAACACACATTAAAAAAAACTTTTACTAGAGCTTTGAGGCTTTTTGACCCCCGCGCTTCCTCGGGTATATTTGAGAGCAGCACCTCTACGGCTTTCTTTAACTCCTCCATGTTATCATATTCATGAAGCTTTTCTTTTATTCCGGAAAGGCGGCCTGTGAACTCCCGAATATGTTTTTCCAGTTCTTCTTCTTTAGCTTGTTTTACTATCGCTTCTTTCTCTTTTTCTTTCTCCTTTCTTCTTTCAGCCAACTTTTCCCGAAACGCTTTTACTGTATCAGCGATCCTCCAGCGTAAATCTGAAAACAAAATAATCTCTACAATCGAAAGCGTTGCCGCAACAGCAAGCGAAACTACCCCGTTCCTCGTACAGATATAAGTAATCGCGCCGGCAGCTAAAACTGAAAGTGCGGATAAAACCGCATTACGTATAGTGCCCCAGCGGGTTGATTTGCCGCTTACCGGAAACCTTCTCAAGCGTGACGAGCTTTTTCTCCGGGGCGCAGTCCCTTCTGGTACTACCTCACCGGTCACCGCGCCTAGAATTGACTCTGATGATTTTGCCGCTCCCGTTATCCCGGTTGCAATGTTACCCAGCCCTTCGATCATCCGTGATATCTGCTTTGTCGCTGCCGTCTTATCGTCTGTGTAAAAAGATTTTAAAAATTTGAGTATTTTGTATATTGTTTTTTTGTTGCCCACCCCGAATCGATTGATTAACAGCTGTTTTGTTTTTTCAAGGTTCTTTGTGGTCAACTTATCCCATTCCTGGCCGCACAGGATTAACAGTGCCGTTAAAATAAGTCTTTTCTTATAATGAATTAATAGCTCCTCCCGGGTCATTTTAAGTCTTTTCAATATTTCCGGTATATACCAAACGTGCCCGAAATCGACAAGCACTGCGATTCCTTTATCGGTTATTATGTAATTTTCAACGTTACTGGCCTCAACGTCATAACAATCTGCATCTTCAATCAAATGTTGTGCTACCCGCATCACCTGGGTTGCCAGATAAAGAGATTCATCGAGCGCGGTACCCCAAAAACCTATCTTCTTCCTCAGCGTTTCTCCTCTGACAAACTTGTTTACCTCGACAACCGTTGTCGGGCTGTTCCCAAGCGTGTATTCAACCGCTCTGATTTTAGTAATATGCGCGTCTTTTCCGTTTATATGGCGCTGTTTTCTTGCTTCCTCCAGATGTGATAACATATTCATGTATTCTTTGTTGTTTCTTTTGTATTTTTCTTCAACCCACCTATTCTGGAAAAAGTTGGCTTTGGCGACATATCTCTTCTCTTCGTGTGTTGCATTAAACACGATCCCGTCAAATCCTCTGTCTATAAAATCGCCGATGACTAGGTTTGAAATTTCCTCTTGTTTAAGAAGCCTGGCACATAAGTCCAAAAGTCTTACAATCCCGTTTTCATAAAAATCTTTTGCAACACCTTTGCACAGCTCTTTGAATTCTTCTCCGCTCAGGTGTTCAATAAATTTACTTTTTTTATTAAGGTCATCGATAACATGCATTATGTAATTTTCTTCCATTCTTTCTACATCAATTTTAAAATGATCACAAATTGCTTTTATCGCGGATCTCTTCTCAATTAATGTTTTTCCAGCTTTCAAGATCTTGAATACCTCATCCAGTTTCTGTTTTGCTTCCGAATGACTCCCTTTTTTGACTGCTTCCTTCCAGTCGCTTAGATATTTTGTTACGCGGTTGTACATTATTTGAGGCTCGAGTCCAGTGTGCCCTGTTATTTCCCATGTCTCCCCGGCAATCCCGATTTTGGCTAAGATACGTGTATGCTGTGCATATGTGGGTGCTATCTGGAAGAGAAGGTCTGTGAGGCTGTATTCCAGCACAATTTCTTCGGCAACTTTGAATTTGGATGGATCTCTTGCAAGAGTATGCAGACGCTGCAGTGTAAGAACCAAGTCTTCTACGGTAAACTCGCGCTTGAAATACCGGCAAAATTTTACAACATGTTCGCCCGTTAGGAATGTTTCTATGAATTTTTTGAATTTTCTTGAAACAAAATCCCCTTCTCTCTCCATTACTTGAAAAAACATTCTTCGGATTCTTGGAAAGTCATTAAATGCTATGGTTTCTGAATCGCCGCATATATTTCGCACCATTTCTTCGAATCTCAACTCGATTTTTCCTAGGCGGGTCGGGTTTTCTGCCTCTATGCTCTCCGGATGATATGGATTTTCCATCTCTTCCATCAGTTTCATCATTTTGTCATTTACGGCACTGCGCGCTTTTACAAGCTTTCTTTTTGGATCTTGTTCTTCCTTCCACGCTTCTAACCACACGTTTTGCATGCGCCTTGCGTACCAGTCGGCTTCCTCAATTTCCATTCCTACTTCTAATAAACGTATTTCCACGGCTTCATGTAAGAGATCAGAAAGGACGATAGAATCGGCATCCATGTCCCCCTTATTTAAGCTATACAAGCGTTGCCTTTCAAAAAGCACCATTGGGCCTTGGGTTGTACCGATAATAAGTCCGCCTATTCTTCCGGACTGCCCTCTATCCAGACTGAATTCAGGTTCTACGAGCATTATCCGATTTATTATTTTTTCTATCCCTCCCGTAGAAACGCCGATTAAAGCAAGCGCGCTTTCGAGACACTCTCTGTCATTAATCTTGGCGGTATTGTCCCTTTGTCCTAACTGCGCTTTAGCTGCTTTTTCCAGGTCAACTCCTCCACCTCTATCTACCAACCTCTTAAGAGCATCGAGTTTACGAGTCTTCATGCCTTCTTCTACCAGATCATTCACGGCTAAGCGTAGAGATTCTTCGTATTCTTTTATGTTCTCCATGTTGATATCTGCACCCAGTTCACTGTTGGCCCTGTTAAGAAGATTATGATGGAGCTCTTGCCGCGCTTTTTCATCCTCTTTCGCAACAGCTCTTAGCCTCCTTAGGGGTATATTTTCAAGTTGCGCTTTGTGATACGGAGTAAGCTCCTTGTACCGCGAGAAATGTAAGACCCCTTCCGCGGATGCGATTATATGAACTTCGTGCTCTGTAAGCGGCGTTCCGTCGTCCCAGGTCTTTCCCGCCCAGAAAATCTCCCGGGCCTCGTGATATCTTGCTTCCGCATTGATTGCGGGAGTGTTATTTTTGTTTAGAACCAGTATATGCTCGTCCTCGGGGAAGTCGGGAAAGCCATGTTCGCTGGGTTTGAACCGGTATGCACCAAACGTGTGGGCTGTTGTTTCCAGTATCCTCATTTTTATGCCATAGATTTCTTGCACGGACTCTTTGAGTGCCTCTTGTACGAAAGCTTGTTCCTGCCTCCCGGTCATGGTGTGTTCATCTCTTCCCGGCTCTCTTCTGCTGATAGCCTTCATGTAGCCTTCGTTTTCAGCTTCACCCCCCATTGCCTCGAGAATAGAACCGTTCTTTCGATAAGCAGCTGATCTCGTTCCTCGCGAAGTACCTTCTGCCAGCTGCTTTAGATATTCTAAAGCTTCTTCTAGCTCTTCCTTCAGATGTTCTTCCAGCTCCGGCTCTCTCTCTCTGCTTATATCCTGTTTCTTGCCTATGCCCTCGGCCCCGGAGGCTGCCCCTTCCTCACCTAAAAGGGTAATTGTAAGTTTTCCTCCCAAATGTGCCCTGAAATCTTCAAGCCCCGGCCAGAGATTGTCAAATGTCGCTGCCTTATCATATATCGGCAAGTCTACGGCCCGGATAAGCTTAATGATGCGTTTGAACTCTTTCTCTGTAATATACCCCCGCCTCCAGGAAATATATGAATCGATGGCCATACCTATAGCAACACCCTGGCCGTGCGACAAGCGGTGCCGTGTTACTATCTCAAGCCTATGGCCCCATGCATGGCCGTAGTCAAGTGGTCGGGCAGAAATTCTTTCTCTGGGATCTTTGGTTATTTGCCCAAGGTGATTTTTTATGGAGATCCACAAAAGCTCTTCAGCGGGAGCAAGAAGTGTTTCGCTTACCTGCCCCTTTAAGGCTTCAGGAAGATGAAATAGTATACCGTGCGCCGCTTCAAGTTTTTCAAAGTCTTCTTTATCCTTGAGAAGCGTGACTTTGATTATTTCAGCGATGCCATCACTCATGATGCGGGGGTTCGCTGTTTTCAGGAAAAACGGATCTATAAGCACGGACTGCGGGGGATAATACGTCCCGAAAAAGTTCTTCTGTCCGAAAAAGTTAATGCCGTTTTTAACTCCTATGCCCGCGTCATCCTGCGCAAGCAGCGTTGTAGGTATTCTTATATGGTCAGTTCCTCTGTGAAAAATGCTTCCGGCAAAGCCTGCAACATCAAGCGTGGCGCCGCCACCTATAAGAACAAATGCGGATTGTTTGTCGAGTTTCGCCCGCCACGCACGGTAGGCTATTCGAAAGACGTTAAATACTCCGCGTAGACCATTTTTTACCTTCTCACCTCCGGCAAGTATTAGCATGTGTCTTTTAACATCCGCTTTGCTCCAATCAGGATATAGCATTACCATATAGTTCTTTAGCTCTTCTATCTGCTGCTCTCCGATCCCTTTGTCAACGACGAAGAACGCGTTACGCTTTTTAATTTCCTCAGCTAACAGCTTGTTCTCCGGATTAAAAACGTGCCTTGTTTTTACCACCTCGTAAGAATCGTCCGGGCTGACTTCTACCCGTATCAAGGTGCGTTTTTGCCTCGGTAATGTTTCTGTTCCCGAGAGTTTCTTTTCTTCGCTGGAGTCTGGTTGCGCTTGATCAGGAGAATCTTTTATTGCGCTTACAGGTTCCGCGGCGGGCTGGAAGGGTTTTTCCGCAGGTTTTCTGGGCGCGGGACGGATAATAGCTTTGGGCACAAAATGCCAGGAGGCGCTTTTACCTGCGGCTATACTACTAAGCCCATCACTGCTATCGCTGGCGAGTTCCCCTTGGGGCGGTATTTCTACAACAAGAAATTGACCATCTCCGGCGTTATACTGCGCTATTTCAGAGCCCCCCAGGTAAACCCTGAAACCACTGGCCCAGCGTTCCATATCATATGGAAGAAGTTTTACAGTTGTACCAGCATATTCGATCCCCAGGGTATACCCTTCTTTAGAAGACTTTTCCGGCTGCTGGATCTCCGGAGCGTTTATATTCCCGTTTTCATCGACTTGACATGCTACAGAGACACCATTATCCTCATCAATTTGATCGTATTCCAGTTCTGTAAAGTGTTTTCTGAAATAATTTACCAAAAGGTTATCCGCTTCGCGTGCTATTGCTTCAACAAATTTACGGCTGTCCGGTGGAGCCATTTCAACCTGAGCCTGTAAAGCATTCCTGAGCTCACTTTCAAAGCTGTGAGCCCCGCTAGATGCCGCCGTAAGTAAATCCCGTTCTAGATGCCCCAGTTCACTTCGTTTGATCTTGCGGCCCGGATACCCCGTTCCGCTTAAAAGAACCTCTAGTTCTCTGATAAAATCTGTCAGATGACCCCACCTGAGTGCCGTAAACACAAGATCAATCTGGAATCTAACCGGCTTTAGGCCTCCCGGATCACAGGTCTGGACAATCTTTGCTGCTTTTGCCATTGCCCGATACGCCTCTTCCGCCCATGTATGTATGTCAAGTCCTTCAAAAAGATACATGAGGCGTCTGCATTCGTTCCTTCTTTCGCCGAAAATAGTCTGGGCCGCGAATTGCTGTGAGTCTGTTACATCAAGCGTTACGCTGTCAGAAAGAAGCCCATCAACAATATTGCCGGCACCTTGCACGGTTTCCAGCAGTTCCTTAAAAGCTTCGACCACGTCTTGTTTCATAAGCCGCGCTAATTTCTTTTTAAGCTTTCTGATGTCGA
Organism: uncultured Planctomycetia bacterium; assembly: GCA_964527555.1. Taxonomy (GTDB): domain Bacteria; phylum Omnitrophota; class Gorgyraeia; order Tantalellales; family Tantalellaceae; genus CAZGOG01. The sequence continues at coordinate 30,043 of CAZGOG010000018.1, forward strand.
CAAGCTGGCTGCCTGATCCGTTTTCAAAGAATTTAACTGTGAAATTGTCGAGTATTTTTTGTTTTTCCGCCCTCCCCCCGTCTTGTTTCTTTTCCCCATGCAGGTCCAGGAATTCCCGCCCGCGCTTCAAGAAGAAGGCAAGCTCTCTCATATCCTCTTCGCTGTCTATGTTTAGCTGATCGAGGTAAAGTTTCGAGAAATAGAAGACATGGCGCCGGCGGCCGACATGCATTAGCCTGGCGACATCGTTTTCGGGATCACAGAAAAGAAGCGACGTTCTTATGTTTCTTAACTCTATTACGGTGACTTGTTCCTGAAGGCGCTGGATTTTCCCTTTGTCCTCCTCTGTCGGATGCACTTCGGCCCATATTGCCAGTGCCTTCCTGATCTTTGCGCCGTTTGCGGACTCTTTCTCATCATTAAATTCCTTGTCTTCAGATCTATATCTTAAACTGTTCATGTAGGTAGCGTCTTTACGCCCGAATATCCAGTTTTTCGACCTTAGATGTATGGTGCTATTAAGCCGCGAGTGGTAATAAAGTCCTTTCTTCGTCGGCGCGATATCGCGCTTTTCTTTTGTTTTCATGAAAGTGTCATAAAGCTTATCAAAGTACGGTTCCGGATTCGTCGTCACAAAAAATAAGAGCAGCCCGTAGAACCTGATAGAGGCATTTTTCGTCTCATCGTTTATATCGATCTCTCCCAACATGTTTACAAGCTCTTTATCCGCCTCATTGATTTTCTGATACAAATAATACGGACCTCTTTCTCTTAAAGTTTCCCTGCAATAGTCAATGAATTGCTCGGCGTGCGAAAAGTGTCTTTCCAGCTCTATACATAACAGTCCGTATAGCGGCTCAAAAAATGTTTTTGCGTATTTTTTGGGGTTCGCGAGGATTGCTGCTTCGGGCTCGCCGGACCTCAGCATGTCGAGGTATTTTGCCAGCCATTCCGGGTTTGCCACCGGAACATCTAGATATAACCCCTGCGGGTTTTGTTCTAGCATGCTCTTGATCTCGTCTTCGGAAAACTCTTTCCCACGGTTAAGCTTTTCTTTTAAAGCGGCATCGGCTTTTTTGTTAACAAGCGAGAACCCGTATTTCTTCACGTAAAAGATAAGGGCACCGGAAGAAATGGAATCGTCTCTGATCTCAGGGAACTGACTGTCGCCTAACTGTTCATTGCTAATAGTAAACTTTCTTATCCCCTCCTGGTTGTACAGATATCTGAGCTTTGCTTCAAAGAATTTATGCGTATATTCTTTATGTCTATATCCTTCCGTTTTTTGTTTATATTTATCCAGCCCCTGCGCGAATATGTGGAAAGCAAGACCGGCTACGCCTTTTTCACGGTCTATGGTGTAACTGCCGTATCCTACAGGGTCAGACCTGCCGATACCAAACTCGTCAACGTAACTACGGGTGTACATCTCAAAAACCGTGTTGGTATGCCTGAAAGAAAACAGCGTAATGCCTAATCCGCCGCCAAGGTCTACCTTATAGCAGCGCTCGCAACCATATACTGCCCTGTTATCAATCTGCGGAATGAATCGTCCTTGATCGGATAAACTTTTGATAAAATTGCCTACGGCCGAAGAGTAGTGCTGCGGCTGTATCTCTTTATCTATATCGCTTTTCGGGATTGGGATGCGGATCCTTGTTAAAACTTTGTTTATCTGCTCTTTATTGTCTAGCTCGATTAGTAAAAGCTCTTCATTTTGTTCTTCGTGTATTATTTTAGCCGGCCCCGAGCCGATAGCTCGAGAAGTCTTACCTTCAGCTTCACCGGGAGCATCCTCCGGCAGATAATATCTAAAGAGGTTCTCCCTGCCCTCCTGGTCGACTAGTGGCAGGCAAAAGGTCTTGCCCTCTTTGTAAAGCTTATTCAGATCAAACCTCCGGGAATCAATGTCAGTCAGGTGTCTGGCGAGAAACGTTCTTAACCCCTCCGCGCTAATACTGCTGCCAAACCTCTCAAGCACCCATCCTATAAGGAAATTAGTGTAAAGCAGCCCTGCGTCACCCTTAAAGTTTTCTGCTACGGCTGTATTGGCAAAAGCCTCTCCACTAGCGGTAAACTCTTTGTGGGGGTTCTCCTCCGGGGATGCTATCGGCTTGAATCTGGATGTCGCAGAAAGTGTATAAGGCCTCGCATTTGCATCTTTCGCATCAAAAGCATATGCGATATCATTAAGCAAAAACGCACAAATTATGCTTATTGCTACGGTTTTGACTAATCTGCTGTTTTTAATAAAATATTTATTCATATGCTACTTGTTGCCCCTGGCAGTAATATTACGTTCAAAGTAATACGCCTACGATAATAATCATATTGACTGACCATATTTAATATAATAAGTCAAGGTTGCGGCATTATAACATAAAAAAGTTAGTTAAGTCAATAAAAATCTTGGTTTTTTTCTCTATTGCCTCCCTAGAGAGATGGTGATACCATAATTGGTGATTATTATGAGTTCAAATATCATATGCTGCGGAAATATAGCATTTGATCTTATCACAAAAGATGATATCCGCAAGGGAAGCATGACTTTTGAAGCCCGCGCGGGCGGATCTGTCTTTAACACCGCTATTCAATTGCGGCGCCTGGGGCTTCCGGTGTCACTTATTTCTAAAACGGGGGCGGATTTTCTGGGGGATGCGCTTTTAGAGATCATGCACAGGGAAAAGCTTCCATCGAAATATATTATCCGCGACAATAAAATCAAAACCGGTTTGGCATTTGCCCGTATCGACAACAAGGGTGACTCTTCATATTTTTTCTACAGATCCACGGGGAAAGAAATTATGTTTCAAAAAGGTGAGGTCCCCTCTTCTATTTTCAATAATGCCTCTTTATTCCATACCGCCAGCGCCTATTCATACAACGACTATACATTTGAGGATGCAATAAACTTGATGAGAAAAGCAAAAGAAAAAGGGCTCTTTACCACCTATGACCCCAACTGGAGAATCAACAGGATTAAAGACAAGAAAAACGCACGCTCCCACATTAAAAGACTGCTTTATTACACGGATCTCCTTAAACTCAGTGAAACGGACGCTATCGGTATAACCGGATCAAAGACTTTGCAAAGCGCGCTTAGCCGCCTTAAAGGGCCCCTTATTGTCACTCTGGGCGAAAGGGGGGCTTTCTTCTGGGACGGAAAAAAGAAAAGCTTTCATCCCGCCTTTAAAGTCCCCGTAAAAGACACTATCGGTGCAGGCGACGCCTTTACCGCGGGGCTTATTTGCGAGTATCTAAAGAAAGGTAAGCAATCGTTTTTAGAGGATCTCGGAAGGGGCCTGGAGAGCAGTTCTCTCACTTTCGCTTCAGCTGTCGCAGCTTTAGTCTGCCGGGGAAGAGGCGCCACAGAAGGATTACACAGCAAACAACAAGTAACTCTTTTTCTAAGACGTAAACACTCTTTTCTTCATCTTTCTTAAATTTACAAAAGATTTACTCCATGGGGGTTTATTATTCATTATAAAAATAAACCTTCATAGCCCTTTTGCTTGTAATACTGTAAAAATTGTTCTTACCATTATCCCTAAATCATATACTAACAGTTTAAAGGACCCGTATTCCATGGTTTTACGGTAATATTCTTCACTTCTTTCTAAAGAACAATTTCTTTTCCCTTTGGTGACTTGGTGTGGCCCCGTGATGCCCGCTCTTAAATATTGTAAGGCTGTATATCCATTTCTTAAATCTTCCTCGTATACCTGGGGTATCCTGGGCCTCGGCCCTACTAAACTCATTTTCCCTGCAACTATATTAAAAAGTTGCGGCATTTCGTCAAAATAAACTTTAATTAATAGCTTACCAGTACGCGTTGTGTTTTTATTATTATTTTGCAAAAATGTGGCAGAATCGGTCTCTGTCATTTTATTTATGGCGTCCATTTTCAATGTTCTAAATTTATAAAGAATAAACGGCTTCCCTTGGGATATTCTTTTTTCCCTGTACATTGGTGTGCCTTTCGAATCCTCATTAACAAGCCCTTCAATCCACATCGCCGTGATTATTATAAGCATTACAGGGCTAAGCAATATTATTAAAATAACCGCTATTAGTTTGTCTGTTGTGTATTTTAATAAACGTGTACTCATGACAAGATTGTTATTGCGAAAATTTTTGATATTTCTGCAATATTTGCTATTATGATTTACAAAAGATTTATCATCCACTTCCTTAAAAGTCGCTGTATGGCGGAGATGAGAGTTATCCCGACCATAACCATTATAACCGTTAAAATATGCCATTCATTTATCACCAGACCCACGGCTATAGCGGCAGCCGGGGCGTGTTCCGTGTTCGTAATCGTCATGAGAAGCATCGCCAGAGTTACGGCTCCCCCGCCGGCGATTATATGCAGTATTTTCTGCGTCAAGTAATGGTCTATCGACAGGACCGTCATAGAGTGCATGAGGCATCCCACTATTATCCCTATCATGTACCCGCCGATAAGGTGCCGGGGACTGGAAAAGCGTACATGCGGCATGGTAAAAGCAGCAAAACCGCTGGCGCCAAGCGAAGCTATAATCACCGGGTCTCGCACGACATCAAAAAGAATAAGGGCTGCTGCAACTGAAGCTCCCGCCATTAACGCCTGAAAGACATACTGCGTTTTATTTTCCCGGAATTTTTCGTCGATGAACTGCATGCATCTTCCTGACTGTTACTGTTTATATATTACTTCTCCCTTTTTGACGATGCCGAGTTTTTCCCGTGCCTTTTTTTCAAGGTAGTCGGGATCCTCTTTTAGTTTTGCGAGCTCCTCCTTCAGTTTATCATTGTGCTCTTCTAAAAGGCGGATCCTTCTCTGGTGCTGTTCGTTTTCTTCACGAAGTCTTTGGAGCTCGGAATAACCCGGCAGAAAAACAATGCAAAACACTGCAATAAGAAGCGCCAAATAAAGAATTACTTTCTTTTTTTCCATATCTCGCGTCCGTAAACCGCACTGGAGCCAAGCGCCTCTTCTATGCGCAAAAGTTCATTATATTTGCATATACGGTCCGTCCGGCAGGTCGACCCGGTTTTTATCTGGCCCACGCCTGTGGCGACAGCCAGATGCGATATGGTAGTGTCTTCCGTCTCCCCCGACCGGTGGGATATAACCGCAGTATAGCCCGCCTTTTTAGCCATATCGATTGCCGCCAATGTCTCGGTAAGCGTCCCTATCTGGTTCACCTTGATAAGAATAGAGTTTGCTATTCCTTTATCTATCCCTTCTTTAAGACGTTCGGTATTTGTGACGAAGAGGTCATCACCGACAAGCTGGATCCTCTTGCCAAGCCTATCGGTCATTATCTTCCATCCATCCCAATCATCTTCAGCAAGACCGTCTTCAATCGAAACTATGGGATACTTATCTATCCAGTTGGCGTAAAAATCGACCATTTCGCTAGATGACTTTTCCGGGCTCTCTTCAGCATTAAGCACGTAAGAGCCGCCCTTGTAGAATTCGCTTGAAGCCGGGTCAAGCGCTATAGAGATATCTTTTCCGGCCTGGTACCCGCTTGCCTTAATCGCTTCGAGGATGACTTCTACCGCCTCTTCGTTTGATTTCAGGTTCGGCGCGAACCCGCCTTCATCTCCTACACTGGTAGAGTGCTTTTGCGCGGTAAGGATTTTTTTAAGATTGTGGAAGACTTCCGTCCCCATCCTAAGCGCTTCCTTAAAGGAAGGCGCTCCTATGGGCATTATCATGAATTCCTGGAGATCCACATTGTTATCGGCGTGTTTACCCCCGTTAATTATGTTCATCATCGGAATCGGCAGTATCTTGGCTTTTTCCCCGCCTAAATATTTAAAAAGCGGTTTTTTCTGTGATAACGCCGCGGCTTTCGCAGCTGCCATGGAAACCCCCAGTATCGCATTTGCCCCAAGCCGTCCTTTATTGGGCGTGCCGTCAAGTGCGATTAGCGTCTCATCGAGAAGCACCTGCTCTCTTGCGTCCATACCTTTTACTTTTGCGGCTATCTCCCCGTTAACGTTACTGACGGCTTTTGTGACGCCCCTGCCCATATACCGAGACTTTTCGCCGTCTCGCAGTTCCACCGCTTCATGTTCACCCGTAGAGGCCCCACTGGGGACCGCGGCTCTTCCAAGCGTGCCGTCATCAAGGATCATATCCACCTCTACTGTGGGGTTTCCTCTTGAATCAAGTATCTCGCGCCCCTTTACTTCTTTGATCTTCGTAGACATTTTTTCTCCTATGTTAAAAGTCAAATTCTCTACTCGAAAGACTTTCTTTCGTTAG
>CAZGOG010000019.1:0-35232 GCA_964527555.1 uncultured Planctomycetia bacterium
TTAAAACCCTATGGGTTTATTAGTATAAAAAATAATTGTCATACTATATGGTCTACACAAGAGCTCATACAGAATGGCATATGTTCCCGGTTTAAAGAATTGATATCGAATGATGACATGTATGATAATTATTTTAAATTTTGCTTTATTCGCAATCCGTGGGATAGATATGTTTCTGCGTGGAAGTCTCTAATCAATAAAGGACATATCCATGATAGTTTTACGAATTTTGTTTTAAATCCAATCAGAACTGCTGATTCTCAAGAGGAACAAGATGTAATATGGCATAGCAGAATAAGTCAGGTGAGGCAGATTACAGATGATACAGGTGCTATTATGGTAAACTTCATAGGAAGATTTGAAAGAATCAATGAGGATTTTAAGAAAGTTTGTGATAGGTTGGATATACCATTTCAAAGATTATCTCATGTTAACATAACCGAACACAAGCATTATAGTAAGTATTACACTGAAGAAACTAAAGAGATAATAGCTGTTTTGTTCAAAGATGACGTCGAACGATTCGGATACACATTTGAAAGGCTATAACATTGCTTAAAACTATGTGAAATACAATTTAGGAGGATGTTCGGGGAGTTAGTTTTTTTCTTTGAATGATTATCAAAAAGGACAGCAGCCGGGCGCAGCAAGGTAGCTTTTAAGATTAAGGGAGATTTTATGGGAAAACAAAAACAAGTACTAGTGTGTGGTGCGGGAGGGTTTATAGGCAGTCATCTTGTTAAAAGACTCAAAAACGAAGGTTGTTGGATACGTGGTGTTGATTTAAAATATCCTGAATTTAGTAAAACTGAGGCGGATGAGTTTGTTGTAGGAGATCTTCGTAATCCAGCAGTTTGTAAAAACCTTATTGACCGGGCTTTTGATGAAGTATACCAATTAGCTGCGGATATGGGAGGGGCCGGGTACCTTTTTATGGGAGAACACGATTCAGACGTTTTACATAATTCGGCAATGATAAACCTGAATATGGTTGATACATGTTACAAGGGTGGGGTTAAAAAGATATTTTATTCTTCCTCAGCATGTATTTACCCTGAATACAATCAAATGGATCCCAGTAATCCAAAATGCTCGGAAGAGTCAGCTTATCCAGCGGCTCCTGATAGTGAATATGGATGGGAGAAATTGTTTAGTGAAAGGATGTATTTATCATATTATCGAAATCATGGCCTGACAGTGCGTATTGCCAGATTCCATAACATTTTTGGGCCGGAAGGAACATGGAAGGGTGGCAAGGAAAAGGCTCCGGCTGCGCTTTGCCGGAAAGTTGCAGAAGCAATCGATGGTGGAGAGATTGAAATATGGGGAGATGGGGAACAAACACGCTCATTCCTTTATATTGATGAATGCCTTGAAGGCACCCGCAGATTAATAGATTCGGATTTTATAGGTCCGGTTAATATCGGGTCGGAAGAAATGATAACAATAAATAATTTGGCAAAAATGATTATCGATATTGCCGGCAAAAATTTAACAATAAAACATATAAAAGGCCCTTTGGGGGTGAGAGGAAGAAATTCTGACAATAGACTTATAAAAGAAAAATTAGGATGGAAACCGACAATGCAACTTCGTACGGGAATGGAGGTTACTTATAAATGGATCAAGAAACAATGCGAAGAGTATCAAGCAAAGGCAAAAAAGGAGGGATAAAATGTCTCAAGGTATAACCGCTATAAACCAAAAAGTCGAGAAGGAAAGTATTTTTGTCGATGAACTTTTGACGGAGGTGCGCAAAGTAATTGTCGGACAGGATTATCTCTTAGAACGCCTTCTTGTGGGCTTATTAGCTAATGGGCACGTTTTAATCGAAGGGGTGCCGGGTCTTGCAAAGACCATGTCAGTACGCGTTCTCTCCGCGGCGATCAGTACGGGGTTTCAGAGGCTTCAGTTCACGCCGGATCTCCTGCCCGCGGACTTAATCGGAACGCTTGTATATAATCCGAAAGACGGGGCTTTCACCACGAAAAAAGGGCCTATTTTTTCAAATATGATCCTTGCGGATGAAATAAACAGAGCCCCGGCGAAAGTCCAAAGCGCGCTTCTTGAAGCTATGCAGGAAAGACAGGTCACTATAGGCGAGAATACATTTAAGCTGGAGGAACCCTTTCTGGTGCTTGCCACACAGAACCCGATAGAGCAGGAAGGCACCTATCCCTTACCCGAAGCTCAGGTGGACCGGTTCATGCTTAAGATAAACATAGGATACCCGAACAAGGAAGAGGAACACAAGATATTGCAACGCATGGCGTTTACCGACAAGAAAATAGAGGTCTCGGCGGTTGTTTCACCCCAGAGGATACTGGAAGTGCGAAAAGTAGTAAACGAGATATATATGGACGAGAAGATAGAAAGATATATCGTCGATATCGTTTATGCCACGCGTCACCCGAAAAATTACGGCCTTGATGATCTCGTAGGGTTAATACAGTACGGGGCTTCACCGCGTGCGAGTATCTACCTGGCTTTGGCCGCGAAGGCGTATGCTTTCATAAAGAGACGGGGATACGTTACTCCCCAGGACGTAAAATCCATAGGTCCGGATGTCCTCAGGCACAGGATCATCGTCAGCTATGAGGCGGAAGCGGAAGAGAAGACTTCTGAGGATATCATCAGAAGGATATTTGATGAAGTAGAAGTGCCGTGATAGGCATTTGGAGTAAATAGGTTTTTTATAGCAGCGGCAAGGTCGGGACAGGTTTACTGTAGTAGTGTAAATTTTAGAATAAACCTGCCCCGGGATTTTTATTTTCACAAAGTCTATGATACCCAAGGAAATAATACGGAAAATAAGGCGGATACAGATTACCACATCCCGAAAAGTGACCGATGTTTTCGCCGGGCAGTATCAAAGTGTTTTTAAAGGCGTAGGGATGGAGTTTGATGAGGTCCGCGAATATCTGCCGGGTGACGAAATACGGTCGATCGACTGGAACGTCACGGCCCGTATGGGGCACCCGTATATAAAAAAGTTCGTGGAGGAACGCGAGCTTACCATCATGATACTCCTGGATGTATCGATGTCCTGCCGCTTTGGAACGGTCGGCCGGATTAAAAGTGATCTGGCGGCAGAACTTTGTTCGGTCATAGCCTTTTCCGCCATACAGAATAACGATAAGGTGGGGATGCTCACCTTTACGGATCTGGTGGAGAAGTACATCCCGCCGAGAAAAGGTATGCGCCATGTGCTCAGGGTCATCAGGGAAGCCATCTATAATGTCCCGAAAGGGACCAGGACCGATATAAATAATATCCTCGAGCACCTGAACAGGGTCACTACGCGCAGGACTATTACTTTTATCGTGTCGGACTTTTTCGCTTCTGATTTCAAAAAGATACTGTCAGTGACGAATAAGCGTCACGATGTCATTGCCGTTACCATAACCGACCCCGCCGAGCTTCAATTGCCGGAATCAGGGATAGTGAAACTGCATGATGCTGAAACGAACGCCCCTTATGTAATCGACACTTCCGATCCTGAGGCTAGGAATCTTTATAAGAGGCGCACGGAAGAGATGATCGCCGGGCGGGAGGAACTCTTCCGGTCGGTGAATGTAGATAGTATAGACATCCGTACGGATCAGTCTTATGTGGAACCGCTTATACGGTTTTTCCGCATGCGTGAAAGGCGCTTAGTGCGGGGATGATATTTAAAACTAGTGCGATCTGCAAGTTATGAATAAAAAAATATGCTTTTTATGTATAATTTTACTGTTTAATGGCTTTTTAACGGGAGCATCTGCTTCCGGTACTGAAAACGTTTTACAGATTACTGCAGCTGTCGAGGAGAAAGAGTTCCACATCGGCGACAGGATCAAGCTGACGCTTATTGCCGAGAACACGGGCGGATTTGAGATTTTATTTCCCGATAAGCCGGAAAACCCGGGAGACTTTTCTTTTATTGAGTCTTATCCGGTAGAAGCCAGATGGCCCCGGAAGCCGGTCACAGGCCGCGAGTATGTCCTCAGCATATATGATGCCGGTACGCATGTCATACCCCCGATCCCGGTCGGGTACAGGCGAGCGGGAGAGACTGACTGGCGTACCGCGGAAAGTCCGCAAGTCCCCGTAGAGATTAAAAGCCTTTTAACCGGCGAGGATAAAGATATCAGGGACCTTAAGGGCCTGATCGTGTACGGCAGCGATCTGGGCAAGATGATCCTTATCATTGCGATAATTTTTGCCGTATTTTCAATATCATGGGCGATATGGCTCAGGAGGAAGAAACTCATTTTAGCCGGGGAAGACCGAAGAAGGAAGACAGCGTATGAAATCGCCTACCAGCAGCTGAAAGAACTCGAGAAGTTAAATCTCCCGGCTAAAGGGCTGATAAAAGAATATTATACGGGACTTTCCGATATTATCCGCCGGTATCTGGAGAACAGGTTTTCCTTCCGGGCGCCTGAGATGACCACGGAAGAGTTCATGGAGGCGATAAAAAATTCTCAAGCGTTGACTGAAGAGCAAAAGGAACTGCTCAAGGAGTTTCTGTCTAATTGTGACATGGTGAAATTCGCGAAGTACGGGCCGACCCCCCTGGAGATGCTTGACAGTTTTCATGCGGCAGAGCGACTGGTGGATCAGACCAGACTATTAGAGGAAGAGGAGAAAGAGGTATGATGTTCTTTGCAAATCCGTGGATGCTTCTTTTATGCCTTTTGATACCACTGGTAATATACATCGCTAAGAGGCTTGAAAAAAGGGGCCAGGGATCGTTTCGTTTTTCCAACCAGGATCTTTTGAGGGGCCTCAAACCCTCTTTCAAGGTGAAGCTCAGGGAAAGGCTTATTTACCTGCGTGCGGCGTCCTTATTCTTGCTGATACTGGCAGCTGCCAGGCCCGAGTCCATGTTTGAGAAGACGCATGTATATGTTGAGGGTATTGATATAGTTCTGGCGGTTGACGCATCCAGCAGTATGCGTGCCATGGATTTTGAGATGGGAGGGGAGCGCGTTGACCGGCTTGAAGTCGTCAAAAGCGTTGTGACGGATTTTATTGAAAGGCGCCCTGACGACAGGATAGGCATGGTTGCGTTTGCCTCACTTGCCTATACGGTTTGTCCCCTTACGCTTGACCATGACTGGCTTGAGAAAAACCTGGAGAGGGTACAAATAGGCATGATAGAAGACGGTACTGCCATAGGATCCGCAATAACCGCGTCACTTAACAGGGTTAAAGACACCGAGGCAAAAGAGAAGATCATAATACTCCTTACCGATGGACGGAACAATGCCGGCAGGGTCTCACCCATGGCTGGTGCGGAGGCAGCCGCAGCTTTAGGGGTCAGGGTATATACAATCGGGGCAGGGACAAAAGGACTCGCGCCGTATCCGGTCAAGGATATGTTCGGCAATGTCGTGCTCAGACCCGTGCCGATAGAGATAGACGAAGATTTACTTGAAAAAATAGCCGATACGACGGGCGGCGAATATTTTAGGGCTACGGACACCAGGTCGTTGAAGAACATATACGAGAGGATCGATGAACTTGAAAAAACGCCCATGGAAGAGACCGGCTATAACATCTACAGGGAACTTTTCCCGTCTTTTGTCACGTTGGCGTTAGTCTTGCTTCTGGTGGAGGTAATACTCGCCAATACATTTTTGAGGAGGATACCGTAAATGAAGTTCGGTGCCCCTTACATGATAGTATGGCTATGGATCGTGCCGGGGATAATTCTCTTTTATTACCTGGCTTCTCGCAGGAGAGTAGAGGCACTCAGGCGTTTTGCTTCGGATAATATTCTTAAGGAAATGTCAAAGTCTTTTGACAAGCGGAAAAGAAACATCAAGAATTCCATGATTGTTATCGCCACTTTTTTTATACTTCTGGCCCTCGTACGGCCGCAGTGGGGTTTCCAGTGGCAGGAGGTCAAGAGGGAAGGTCTTGATATCCTCATTGCGCTTGACACTTCCAACAGCATGCTCGCCGAAGACGTCCTGCCCAACAGACTCGACCGGGCAAAGATGGCTATTGAAGATCTTGTAAAAAAACTGCACGGGGACAGGATCGGTCTTGTGGTCTTTTCCGGGACGGCTTTTCTGCAGTGTCCGCTTACGATAGACTATGACGGGTTTCTTCTTTCGCTTAATGACGTGGACGTAAGCACCATTCCGGTGGGGGGGACTTCTCTTTCCAATGCGATATATACTTCCATCAGGAGTTACGAAGGAGGGAAAGAAGGGGAAAAAGTGCTTATCATTATAACCGACGGTGAAGATCTCGAGGGTGGCGTTGACAAAGCGATTGCCAAAGCGAAAGAAAGCGGCGTGAAGGTCTTTTGCGTAGGCATAGGTTCTCCTGAAGGCGAACTCATACCGATAAAGGCTGAAAAGGGCAAAAAAGTTTTCCTTAAAGACGCGGACGGCAACGTGGTAAAGACGCGTCTTGTTGAAGGGACTCTTCAGAAAATGGCTGTTGAAACCGGAGGGATGTATGTCCGTTCTACCGGGGCAGAATTCGGTCTTGATCTTATATATGAGGAAAAACTTTCCAAGATGGAGAAAGAGGAGTTTGAGAGCAAGATGGAAAAACGTTACCATGAGCGGTTCCAGATCCCGCTTGTCTTTGCGCTGGTCTTGCTTTTTTGTGAACCGTTAATCGGCGACAGAAGAAGAGAATAATTAGAGGAAGATTAAGTGACGCTAGATAGGTTTATAAAAATAAATTATGGTAAAATAGGCCTGGTTGTAATAGGAGCGCTTATTTTGTTATTTTTCTGCAGGCCTGCGGATGCTGTTTCTATCCGCAAACAGGTAAAAAGGGCTGAAAAATTATACCAGGAAGGCAAGTACGATGAAGCGCTTGAAAATTACGATAAAGCGCTTTCCGTAAAGCCGGATGATGCTGAAGTTCAGTATAACCGGGCTGTTACGCTTTACCGTAAGGGTGAATTCCGGGAAGCAGAAAAAGCATTTTTGCAGTCACTTGCTTCAGGGGAAGAAAAACTGGAAGAAAAAAGTATATATAATACGGGCAACAGCAACTATCGCGTAAGTGAATCTCTGGAAAAAACTGATTTGAAATCCGCCTTGAATAGCTACCAGAAAACTGTACAATACTACAAAAGAGCGGTTGAGCTTGACCGGGACGATTTAGACGCCAAATATAATTATGAATTTACGATGAAAAAAATTAAGGATCTTGAAGAGGAGCAGCAACAGGACCAGCAACAGCAACAACAACAGCAACAAGACCAAAAAGACCAGCAAGAGGACCAAAAGCAGAAGCAGGATCAAAAAGACGAGCAGCGAGAAGACCAGGAGAAACAGGACCAAAAGCAGCAGCAAGATCAGAAAGACCAGCAGCAAGAGCAGCAGAAGAAGCAGCAAGAGAAAGAGGAAGAGAAGCAAAAAGAACAGGAAAAGAAAGAACAGGAGCGACAGCAGGAGCAACAGGAGCAGGAGCAACAGCAACAGGAAGAGCAAGAGCCACAACCTAGCATGGGAGAGCGTCCTGAGCCGATTGAAGGGCAGATGACTGAGGAAGAGGCTGAAATGCTTTTAAGAGGCCAGGAGGAAGAAGAGAATCGGATGAGGGCGGAACAAAAGGAAGCCAGAGGAGCACAGCGTCCTCCTGTTCTTCGGGATTGGTAATTTATTATTAAACAGATAGCATGAGAAAATTTTTTATCTTAGTCGTATTGATGTTTTTCTTTGCCACGTGCTTAGGCCAGGCAGAAAGTATAAGGCTTGAAGCAAGCATAGAGCAAAACAAAGTATCTGTAGGGAACCCTTTGTATCTTTATGTTACTTTTTATGGGGGGCAGGATATAGACCAGCTTGATATACCTTCTGTGGATGGCCTGCAGATAAAATATGTGGGGCCGTCTACCGAGGTCTCGATCGTAAATGGGAAAGTTTCCCAGTCGATCACCCATACTTATCTGGTATATCCCCGTAAGGAAGGGACGTTCGAGATAGGACCCTTTTTTGCTGATTACGGCGGCAAGACGTATAAAGCCGATGCCGTTATTTTAAATGTTAGCAGTATCCCGTCTCAAGTGCCTAAGAGTACACCTTATTCCGGAACGCCGGTTAAAGTTCCTTCCCAACCGGCATCCACTCTGCCTCCAGGCAGCGGTATGGGGGCTTCTTATGTCGGGGATAAGATTTTTCTTACCATGGATATCGATAAAAGAAAGGTATACATCAATGAGATCGTTCCCTTGACAATAAAAGTGTATGTAGACGGGCTCGGACTTAAAGATATCGAATACCCTGTATATTCCCATGAAGGGTTTTCCGCCGGGGAGTTTGCCACACCGGAGAAGCGCCGGGAGACAGTGCGTGGCAGGAGCTATGATGTTTTAGTTTTCCGGCAGAATCTTTTCGGGATCAAAGAAGGTAATTACGTATTAGGGCCGGCAAGACTTCGCTGCAAGTTAGTCGTCAGAAAGCGCACTTCAAGGAGCACTTCCATTTTTGGAAGCAGCATTTTCGACGACGACTTTTTTAGCAGTCGTTTTGGATATGAGACCTACCCGGTAGATCTGGAATCGGAAGAGATCCCTGTCACTATCTTGCCGTTTCCGAAGGAGAATCGTCCTGTGGATTTTCAGGGAGCAGTGGGGGATTTTTCGATGGATGTCTATATTGACCCGTCGGAGGTAAAAGTCGGAGATCCCGTTGTGGTACGTATGGTTGTTAGAGGTGAAGGGGACCTGGATACGGTTACGGTGCCACAGTTATCATCCACACAGAATTTCAAGACGTATGAATCGGAGGTTACTAAGAAAGGGGATAAAAAGACCTATGAACAGATACTTATACCGAAGACTACTACTGTAGAAGAAGTGCCGCCAGTCTCGTTCAGTTTCTTTAATCCGACGATCGGCAGATACGAGACTATAAGAAAAGGGCCGTTCCCTTTGAAAGTAATGGAACAGCCCGACTCTGAGAAACAGGTGAAGATGGTATCTATGCCGGAAGGAGGCGAAATCTTTTATCCCCGTGAAGAGCTAGGTAAAGATATCATCTATATAAAAGAAAGCATCGGCAAGCTTCAGCCTAAGGGCTATTTCCTGTACAAAAACTGGTTGTTCTGGGCGTTTCAAGTCGCAGCGTTTTTCTTCTTCGCCGCATTTTACAGAACGTACAAGGAAAAACAGAGGATACTCAGCGATAAAAGTTATGCGCGTTTCCTAAGAGCCCCCAGAAAGGCAAGAAGCGGCATGGCCAAGGCACAGGCGCTTCTGGGCAAGGAAAATGCGCTTCTTTTCTATGACGCTATTTTTAAAACGCTCCAGGATTATCTTGGGGATAGATTTGATCTAGCTAAGGGGAATATTGCAAGCGGGGTCATCGAGAAAAGGCTTGAGCCGGTCGGGCGGGATGAAGAGATGATAAATATGATGAGGGATGTCTTCAGCGCGTGCGAAATGGCTCGGTATGCCTCTTCGGGTTCGGCTGACCGCAGGACGAAAGAAGATATTTTGGATAAGGTTAAAAGAATAATCGACTATATGGAAAAAGCAAAGATATAGGTGAACATGGCATATGAAAAAGTATTAAAAAGTTGTATAATTGCAGCTCTTTTTGCATCTTTTGCAGCACTATCCTTGGCGGAAGAGCCTGCTACCCCGGAAGAGCTCTTTATTCGCGGCAACAGTTACTATGAAAAAGGTGAATACGAAAAAGCTATAAGCGAATACGAGAAGATCCTTGCAAACGGCTATGAAAGCGGACCGGTATATTACAATATAGCGGATGCATATTTTAAATCCGGAAAGCTCGGCAAAGCCATACTGAACTATAAACGGGCAAAACGCATAATGCCGCGTGACGCGGATTTGGCCGCGAATTATAAGTTTGCCATGGCAAACGTGCAGGCGAAGATCGAGCCGAAGAGAGGTGTATGGGCTTGGCGACCCATTAGGATATATGCTACGAGTTTCACCATAAATGAACTTACGCTTTTGGCATCCGGGATGTACGTAGCCATTATGGTCCTTATTTTTATTGCTGCTGTCCGTCCGGGAAGAAACGGTTATCTGAAGATGGCGATAATACTGGTTTCAGTTTGTTTTGCTATAAACACCGCTATTTTGTGGGGTAAAGTTAACTGGGTAAGGTCCGGTGCTGTCGTGACTGCCTCTAGAGCGGAAGCCCTTTTCGGGCCGTTTGACTCCGCGACAAAATTTTTCACACTGCATGAAGGAGTGAGCGTCTCGATACTTAAGTCTAAAGACGACTGGTATAAAGTGAGGCGCGCTGACGGCAAGGTCGGATGGATCCAAAAGACCACGGTCGAGAGAATATGATTAAAAATGGATATTTAATGTCCGGAAAGAGAATAGTATATGCCCAAGACGCTTAGGGAAAAAATAAAAAAAGATTTGCTTCTTCTGGACGGAGCTTTCGGAACATATGCCGAGTCCCTGGGCCTGAGAGATGCCGACTTTAAAGATAAACCTGCCTGTATGGAATATCTTTCCCTGGTGCGGCCTGACTTTATCAGCAAGATTCATACGGATTATCTGGAAGCCGGGTCTGATGCCGTGGAGACAAACACGTTCGGGGCAAATGCTGTGAAACTCGCCGAACATGGGCTGGAGAAAAGCGTATATGATATAAATCTGGCCTCCACTGAGCTTGCCCGTTCTGTGGCGGATAATTTTGCTACTGCCTCATGGTCCAGGTATGTCATAGGCACCATGGGGCCTACAGGCAAACTCCCGTCTTCTACCGACCCCTCTTTAGGGGGCATCACTTATAAAGAGCTCAAGAAGATATATTGTGATCAGGCGCTTGGGATAATAGACGGCGGAGCCGATGCATTGCTTGTTGAGACGGGACAGGATCTATTGGAAATGAAAGCCGCCGTCAGCGGGGCTAAAGATGCGATAAGCCAGAGGAAAAAAGATCTAGTGATCATGGCACAGTGCACCCTTGCAAATAACGGCCGGATGCTCTTGGGTACGGAGATTTCCGCGTTTACAGCCGTTATGGGATACCTGGGTGTCGACGTTATGGGGCTCAATTGCAGTACGGGTCCGGTAGAGATGGAAAGCGCCATTCGCTTTTTAAGCGAGAATTCCCCGACCTTTATATCATGTGTGCCCAATGCGGGACTACCGATCGAGGTGGGAGGGCGCGTTGTATATCCCTTAAATCCGGAGGATATGGCAGAGCTCATAGCGGATTTTGTCCGGAAATACCGTTTAGATGTTGTAGGGGGATGCTGCGGCACGTCTCCGGAGCACATCCGGAGCATGCGCAAGCTTATCAAAAAAATCAAAAAACGCAAAATCCCGCCAAACCGCTTCTATGCCAGTTTTTATAAGGGATTTGATCTAAGGGACATGGCGCATCCGGTAAAGATAGGGGAGAGGATAAATACCCAGGGGTCCCGGAGGATGAAGGACCTTTTGATGAAGGAAGATTATGACGGGATTGTCGAACTGGGTAAGGAGCAGCAGATTTTCGGAGCTAAGATATTGGATGTCTGCAGCGTCCTGACAGAAAGGGCCACGGAGAAAAAAGACACCGTTCTTCTTACCCGACGCCTCGCCGAAAGCGTTCAAGTGCCGCTTATGATAGATTCCACTGATAGCGATGTCATAGAAGAAGCCCTTGCAAACTATCCCGGGACAGCCTTTATTAATTCCGTCAACCTTGAAGATGGCGGTGAGGATGCAAAACGCGTGTTCTCACTTGCAAAAGAGCACGGCAGTTTCGTGGTGAATTTAGTCATTGATGAAGGAGGGATGGCGAAAACCGTCGAGCAGAAACTTAAAGTGGCGGATAGGCTGTACAAAATAGCGCACGAAGAGCATGGCATAGAGGCTCATCGCCTGCTTTTCGATATGCTCACGTTCACCCTTGGAACGGGAGAAAAGGAATATGCCGATGCGGCTATGAAAACGTATAAAGCGATAAAGCTTCTTAAAAAGCGGCATCCTGGAGTTTTTACCGTTTTGGGGGTAAGTAACATATCCTTCGGTCTTTCAAAAGAAGCGCGGCGGATTCTAAACATGGTGTTTTTGCACCATGTTGTTAAAGCGGGACTGGATATGGCTATTGTAAACCCGGCCGAATATATCGAATATAAAGATATACACGGAAAAGAAAGACGCCTTGCGGAAGATCTTATATTTAACAGACGCCCCGAAGCTCTTGGTAAGTTTGCGGCGCACTTTTCTTATAAAATACTCGAGAAAGCCGCTAAGGCCCCCGTGGAGACGGCAGCCATCCTTTCCGCTAGAGAAAAATTAGTAAAATGCATCTTTGACAGGAACAAGACCGGGATTATTTCAGTCGTAGGCGAAGCCTTGAAGGAATATTCCGCCGAGGAGATCATCAATAACATACTTATGGATGCGATGAGGGAGGTGGGAGAGAAACTTGAAAGCGGGGAGATGGTACTTCCTTACGTCCTGCAATCGGCGGAAGTCGTCAGAAAAGCTATAGAATATCTTGAGAAGTTTCTGCCGGCGGATTCGACCGCCCGTAAAGGAAAAGTGCTTTTGGCTACGGTAGCGGGAGACGTTCATGATATCGGCAAGAATCTGGTGAAGATGATCCTCGCGAATAACGGTTTTTCCGTTATTGATCTTGGCAAGCAGGTTCCGGTTGAGAGGATAATCGCCGAAGCCAAAAGGAACAAGGTGGACGCGGTGGGGTTAAGCGCTCTTTTGGTGTCAACCGCCCGGCACATGAAAATATGCGTCCAGTCCATGCACGATGCGGGTCTTGACTACCCCGTACTCATAGGCGGCGCTCCGACAAACAAAGAATTCGCAAAGGAGATCTCCTCTACCAAGGATGAAAGCATCTACAAGGGAGGGGTTTTTTACGCCAGGGATGCCTTTACGGGCCTTAAGATAATGCAGAGTCTTTCGGATCCGGCTGCCAGAAAAAAAGCGCTGGATGATTATTACAGTGAAGCCGGCAGGGCGCGTGAAGAAGGCGAAAAAGCGAAAGGCGCGCCTGGAGCGCCATCCGGAGAAAAAACGGTTAAGCGAAGGAAACTGCCTCAGGTACCTTTTTACGGTATCCGGACCCTTTCGAATATACCCTGCGACGAGGTGTTTGAATACCTTGACGAAAACATGCTTTTTTCCGTTGCCTGGGGAGCCAAACTTAAAGATGAGAAAGAAAAAAAACGTATCATAGAAAAAGAATACCGGCCTCTTTTGGCGGAGCTTAAGGAAGAGGCCGTAAGAAAAAGATGGCTGGACCTAAAGGCGGTTTACGGTTATTTTAAATGCCGGGCCGCTGATACGGACATGGAAGTGCTTGATGCTTCCGGCAAGCTTTTGGAGAAATTCGAGTTCGTACGTTTAGAAGATAAAGGCGCCCTTGCGCTCGCGGATTATTTTTCTAATGAACCGGAAGGATACGATATAGTTGTGTTCCAGGCGGTTACGGTGGGCAGTAAGATCAGCGAAGCTGTCGACAAATTCAACGGCAATAAAGAGTTTACGCGTGCTTTTTTCCTTCATGGTCTCAGCGTGCACCTTGCTGAGGCATTGGCCGCATACGTACATGACAGAGTGCGCAAGGAGCTGAGACTTGCGAAGACAGAGGGCAAACGTTACAGCCCCGGGTATCCGCTCTGGAGAAACATGGAAGACCAGAAGAAGATCTTTAAGATCCTGGATGTGGAGAAAAGGCTGGATGTGCACTTGACCGAAGCGTGCCAGATGGTCCCGGAGCAGTCCACCACAGCCATGATCGTGTATAACGATAAAGCGGAGTACTAGGAGCGTTTCGCCGGCGACAGGAGGTACCGATGGAATGTAAGAAGTCCAATAACATGTCAAAATGCAACTGTTCGTATGAACCCTGTTCCAGAAAAGGCATATGCTGTGAATGCCTGCATTATCATAGGGGCATGGGAGAGCTTCCTGCATGTTATTTCCCGGATGATGTAGAGAAGACATACGACCGCAGTATCGAAAGATTTATAGAGACGTACCAGTAGGTTCCCTCTTTATGTTTAATCATCACAAGTATCCGTTATTATAAAGTCTTCTTTGGGAGAGTACCCCTTTATAATATTTTCACTTTAACCGGACCCGGATAGAATGAATTATGTTGAATAAATACGATGTTATCATAGTCGGCGGAGGTCACGCGGGAAGCGAAGCGGCTTTAGCGTCTGTGCGGATGGGCATGAGGACGCTGATGGTGACGCTTAAAAAAGATGCCATTGGCTATACCTCGTGCAATCCTTCTATCGGCGGTATCGGAAAAGGACAGCTTGTTAAGGAGATAGACGCTCTTGGCGGCGAGATGGCCAAAGCGGCTGATGCAAGCTGTCTGCAGTATCGTATGCTTAACTCTTCAAAAGGATACGCCGCAAGGTCCTCCAGGATGCAGATAGACCGCAAACTCTATAACAACTATATGAAAAACGCTGTTTTATCCCGGGAGAATCTGGATGTGCTTGAGGATGAAGTCAAAGAGGTTATAATCAGGGGGGATAAGTGCCGGGGCGTAAAGACAGCTAAAGGCGAAGAAATCCTTTCATCGAATGTGATACTCACTACCGGCACGTTCATGAACGGCACAATACATATAGGACTTGAACATTTTTCAGGCGGCCGGATAGGCGAAGAGGCTTCACGGGGTCTTTCTGAAAATCTTACTCAACTGGGTTTTAATACAGCTTCTTTAAAGACGGGTACCCCCGCAAGGCTTGATGCAGAGACGATAGACTTCTCCGCGCTTCAGGCGCAGCCGGGGGATGAAGCTGTTGTGCCTTTTTCTTTTTCGACTAGCGAGATAAAGCTTCCGCAGAAGGCGTGTTATATAACAAGAACCAACAAAAAGACGCATGATATAATCCGAAAAGGGCTGGATAGGTCTCCTCTTTATTCCGGGAAGATAAAGTCAACCGGTGTAAGGTATTGCCCCTCTATCGAAGATAAGGTAGTTAAGTTTCCTGAGAGGGACTCACATGTAGTGTTTCTTGAACCGGAAGGGTTGGATGCCGGAGAATATTATCCTAACGGGATATCCACGAGTTTGCCTCTTGATGTGCAAAAAAACATGTTGCGGAGCATAAAGGGGCTTGAAAAAGTGCGGATGGTAAAACCCGCATATGGGATAGAGTATGATTTTGTCGAACCAACTCAGCTTTTTCCCACCTTGGAGACAAAGAAAATCAAGGGACTCTTCATGGCGGGCCAGATAAACGGGACTACGGGCTATGAAGAGGCAGCTGCTTTAGGTCTTATGGCGGGGATAAACGCATCGCTGAAGGTAAGGGGGGAAGAACCGCTTGTCCTCCAGAGGTCACAGGCTTATACAGGGGTTCTTATAGACGACCTTACCACAAAGGGAACTAAAGAGCCGTACAGGATGTTCACTTCACGCGTAGAGTACAGGATAATGATCCGTGAGGATAATGCCGACATGCGTCTTGCAAAAGTGGGATGCGGTATAGGACTTGCTGCAAAGAATAGTCTGGAAAGAGTGCAAGAGAAAAAAAAGCACGTGGAAGAAGCTAAAAAACGCTTGGCTGGAAAAGCGATTTCCCCGTGTACTGAAATCAACAGCATGTTCTCTCATAAAGGAGAAGATCCTCCGGCGGGAAAGGCGTCTTTACTGCAGATATTAAAAAGACCGGGCATCTTATACGAGGATATAGCAGAGCTTGACGATGAGGCTTTGAGGCTTTCTTATTATGAGAAAGTGCAGTTAGAGGTGGATATAAAATATGCCGGCTACATTGAACGGGAGCTTTCCAGGATAAGCAAGTTTTCGGACCTCGAGAAGATCCGCGTTCCTCACACTTTTGATTATTCGCAGGTCCCCGGCCTCTCCAACGAAGTAAAAGAAAAACTCACTCACTTTAAACCCGGTTCACTGGGGCAGGCTTCCAGGATCTCCGGTGTGACTCCTGCTGCAATATCTATCCTCATGATAAAGCTGAAAGGGATGAAAAAAGAAAAATCCAGAATACAGGAGTCATGACGTTCTAAGGATAAAAAGAAATGGATTACTACTATTCTTTTAATAAATATCTTCAAGGAAAATTCGGCACAAAGGTTAAAAAGATAAGCCTGAATGCCGGCTTTTCCTGCCCGAATAAAGATGAAGAGGCGGGGAAGAAAGGGTGTATTTTCTGCAATGAATCGGCATTCAGCCGGTTTGACGGTACGACGCTTTCCTTGCGCGAGCAAATAGTCCGGTCGCTTGATTCCTTTAAAGAAAAAAAGCGGCCGGAGAAGTTTATCGCCTATTTTCAGAACACTGCGGGAACTAACGCTCCCGCCCTCGCGCTTAAATCCGCATATGATACGATAAGAGAGTTTCCGCAGATAGTGGGTCTTGCTATATCCACACGGCCGGATTGTATCGATGAAGAAAAGCTTGAGCTTATTTCACAGTATACCGGTGATTACGATGTGTGGATAGAGTACGGGCTGCAGACAGTTCACGATAAGACGCTTCGCTTTTTGAGGCGGGGGCATACGTTTTCCCAGACAGTTTCAGCTATAGAAAGAACTGCCGCAAAAGGCATAAAAGTAGGCGTCCATGTTATTTTAGGTCTTGAAGGAGAGTCCCGGCGGGATATGATCGAGACAGCTAAAAAGATATCGGCTTTGCCGGTTTCAGGGGTAAAACTCCATGTTTTACACGTGCTTAAGGGGACTGTTTTAGAGGGGTTATACAGAGAGGGGAAAGTGAGCTTACTCAGCCAGGATGAATACGTGGGGATAGCGTGTGATTTTCTTGAAAATTTAAGAGAAGACTGTATCATCCTCAGGCTTGTTTCCGATGCGAAAGAAGAGTTTCTTATTGCGCCGGGATGGATAAATAATAAGCTTGCCGTAATAGGCCAGATAGAAAGCGAGTTTGCTTCAAGAGGCGCAAAACAGGGGAATTTACAGAGGGTTTTATAGGTGATATTAAGAGGGTTGCAATTATTTTGATATCTTAATATAATATAACCGGGGTATGGGATTTTTTCATTGTGGTTAATAAAGGAGGAAGACTGATGACGCTTAGACTGTTAGTATGTGTGATTATTATCGGGCTTATGGTCATGATGCCGTTTGAGAAGAGTTTTGCCGGTAGCAGCTCTTCTGACTTGCTTCGTCAAGGACTTTTAGGTGCAGGGGCAGGCGCGGTCGGCGGGGCCGCTTCCGGGGCCAAAGGAAAAGACGTATGGAAAGGCGCTCTTGCCGGTGCCGGCGTAAATATCGTAGGAGGCGCACTTCTTGACTCTATGAGCGGTGAGAAGGTAGAAGATACTAGTAATGTTGATTCCGTAAGCCCCAGAACCGCGTATTCGGAAGGATACGAGTCCGGGTACGCGAACGGATATAAGATGGGATATACAGACGGCTATAAAGAAGGTCTTAGAGAGGGATACCGGGGTAATTAGCTATAGTTATGAAGAAGTGCAGGGAAATCTGACTTTCTTTCGTGTCGGGAGAAGTTGATTTCCCTGTTTTTTGCAGCAAATTATGTAGAGCCTTGCTTGGGGGAGAAGATGAGTGCCGGAAAGATTCTGGTAGTTGATGATGAAACGCGCATCGTAGACATATTAGATAAGTTTCTGACCCGTAAAGGTTTCGAAGTGGAAAAGGCATACGACGGGGAAAAGGGTCTGGGTATACTGAAAAAAGATAAGTCCATAGACCTGATTATCCTGGATGAAAAAATGCCCAATATGAGCGGGACGGCGATGTGCAAAGAGATGGAAAAACTCAAGATAAACGTGCCGATAATAATATTGACCGGGTCGCTTAGCCTGCTAGATGCAAAAGACTTGAGAGGAATATCGTACGACCATGTTCTTATTAAGCCGATCCGGCTTTCTGAGCTGATGAAACTGCTGGAGAAGATTTTAACCGGCAGCAGGAAAAAACGTACCTAAGTACGTTTTTTCCTGCGCGATTATAACTAAATCAAAGGGGATGACATGTATAGAGAACAGATAAAGGTTCTAGATTGTACTGTTAGGGACGGAGGACTTATAAACGATCATTATTTTGAGGATCATTTTGTCCGGGAAGTCTATAAAGCGATTTCTGCCGCAGGTGTGGATTATATGGAAATAGGCTATAGGGCTTCTAAAAAGATCCTCTCCCCGGATAAGTTCGGTAAATGGAAGTTCTGTGAAGAAGACGATATCAAAAGAGCGATAGAGGGGATTGAATCAAACACAAAACTTTCCGTTATGGTGGATGTGGGACGCGTTGAAAAGGAAGACATCCTTCCGTGTAAAGACAGTGTTGTCGACATGTTCCGGGTAGCTACGTATGTCAAAGATGTGGACAAGGCGATAGCGCTTGCAAACGAGGCTTCGGATAAAGGGTATGAGACCACAATAAACATAATGGCTATATCCCGCGCACTTGACCTGGAACTGGACGAAGCGTTGGCACAGATCGAGAAAGAGACCAAAGTCCTGGCAGTCTATATCGTTGACAGTTTCGGGGCGCTTTATTCAGAAAACGTGGATTATCTCGTCAATAAGTACAA
This sequence comes from uncultured Planctomycetia bacterium, assembly GCA_964527555.1. Lineage (GTDB taxonomy): Bacteria > Omnitrophota > Gorgyraeia > Tantalellales > Tantalellaceae > CAZGOG01. The sequence goes on from CAZGOG010000019.1 coordinate 18,465, forward strand.
AAAATTTATCAAGACCAAGGAAGTCGGCATGCATGCACATAATAATCAACAGCTTGGTTACGCGAATACCATTCAGGGGATAATAGACGGTTGTAATTTTGTCGACGGTACCATTTACGGTATCGGCAGGGCCGCCGGGAACTGTCCGTTGGAACTGTTGATAGGATTTCTAAAAAACCCGAAGTTTGACCTTAGACCCATTCTGGATGTAATCACCAAAGATTTTTTGCCTCTAAGGGAAAGAATAGAGTGGGGATACCTTCTTCCTTATGCGCTTACCGGGATGTTCAATGAGCATCCGAGAGCTGCGATGGAGCTGCGCAAGACAAAGCACAAAGATAATTACCGCGAATTTTACGAAAGTTTATCCCCCATGGAGATCGATTGATCATGGATGTAAATCGTTTTAACCAACTGCCCCTTATGGGGATAATAAGGGGCCTGGAGTCCGCTCATATAGAACCGCTGCTTGAAACCGTCATCAAAGCCGGGTTAGAGACCATAGAGGTGACTATGAATACTCCGGATGCCGCTGGTATCATAGCAAGGGCTTGTGATATTTCAGGGGGCAGGATTACTGTCGGAGCCGGGACGGTTCTTTCAAAGACGGAACTGAATGAAGCGCTGGATGCGGGAGCAAGTTTTATTGTTCTGCCTAATCTCGAGGAAGAAGTGGTTAGCGTTTGCGCAGGGAAAGCCATTCCCGTTTTCCCCGGGGCGCTTACCCCAAGCGAGGTATTTAAGGCATGGAAAGCGGGTGCCACCATGGTTAAAGTGTTTCCTGCCGGTATTTTTGGGCCTCGCTATATCAAGGAACTTAAAGGGCCTTTTGACGATATAAGACTTATGGCAGTCGGTGGCGTCACCCCGGAGAATACGAGTGAATATTTTTCATCCGGATCGGACGCCGTAGCCTTTGGCGGGAGCGTCTTCAGGAAAGAATGGCTTTTGGAAGGGGATTTTGAGTATATCGGAAAACTGGTTAAAAGGTACGTTGAAGCGGTGCGTTCAGTGAAGAGCTAGGAAGCCGGTTAAGTTTTAACGGGACAGGTCTTTTCGGTTGTGGCGGGTAACGAGATCTGTCCCTTTTTTAAATGGGCGGTGAGTGTTTTTTAAAAGGCGTGAGTTGAAATAAATATGAGGATACTTTCCTGGAATGTAAACGGACTCCGTTCTGCATTAAAAAAAGGTTTTCTCAAATGGCTTTACAGGGAATCTCCGGATATCCTTTGCCTGCAGGAGACAAAAGCAGAGCCCCGGCAGCTTGATGAGTCCCTCGTAGGGCCTAAAGGATATTCCACATATTGGAACAATCCTAAAAGAAAAGGCTATGCGGGAACAGCTGTCTTTACCAAGAAGAAACCTTTCTCCGTGGAGGATGGTTTTTTAAGCGGCACTTTTGATACTGAAGGAAGGATGCTGAGGCTAAATTTTAAGGATTTTGTGCTCATAAATGTTTATTTCCCGAATGGACGCATGGGGCCGGCAAGGCTCAAATATAAACTCGATTTTTATGAAAAGTTCCTCAAGTACATAAAAAAAGAAGAGGAAAAGCATATCATAATATGCGGGGATTTTAATACTGCGCATAAAGAGATCGACCTGGCCCGTCCGAAGGCGAATGAGATGTTTTCGGGGTTTCTGCCGGAAGAAAGAAAGTGGATGGACAAATTCATATCCTCCGGGTACGTCGATACGTTCAGGCATTTCAGCAAGGAAGACGGGCAGTATACCTGGTGGGACTTTAAAAGCCGTGCACGCCAGAGGAATGTCGGATGGAGGATCGATTACTTTTTTGTCAGAGAAAAATTCCTTACCCGGGTAAAAAACGCTTTTATAATGCCGGAAGTGATGGGTAGCGATCATTGTCCGGTCGGTATTGAAATCAGGTAGTTCAGGATTAAAGATGAGAGAAGACAAGCCGAAATTACTTATAGCCGATAAGAAGGGCAGGGTATATGATCTTAGCCGCTTCGAAGCGACCGGCATGAAGGCGGGCGAACCTTTCAGGCTAAAGCCCCGGGATCTGGTAAGACTCCATCCTGACAGCGAACTTTTCGTGCTTCCCGGCAGAAGACCAGTGGGGTACGATTTTGAAAAAAGCGCGTTTATCCGGCTGGACAAAAACCCGTTTATCAAGAAAGAGAAAGCCGTTTATGCGGTAGCGGCTTTTCTCCCGCCGGGCAAGACTGCCACTTACAGCGCTTCGTACACGGAATGCGGAAGGGTAAAGACCCTGCCGCTTTTTAGCTACGCAGCTGTAGCATTTTACAAAAACGGGTTTTATGCCGCCAGTGTCCGTGTCGACCGAGAAAAGAGACAGGAACTTAAAGGCATGGACTTAAATTCCTTGGAGAAAAACGTTAAACTCTTTAAGAAGCTGTTTCCGAAGAACAGGCTCATCAGGCACCTGGAGAAGTGCGCGCTTACGTACGCGTGCCCCGCAGCAAAGAATTTTTTTCTTAAAAGATACGAAGGGCCGTTACCTACCTCGCCTGTGTGTAATGCGAGATGTATCGGATGCATATCATATCAACCCGGCAAGACATGTTCCGTCACACAGCCGCGAATCCGTTTTATCCCGAGCGCGGAAGAAGTGGCGGAAGTTGCGCTTATGCATATCCGGGCAGTCAAAGATCCCGTAGTGAGTTTTGGGCAGGGCTGCGAAGGCGAGCCTCTTATGACGGCCGATATACTCGAGAAAGCGATAAAGCTTATCAGAAAAACCACATCCAAAGGCATCATTAACCTTAATACGAATGCCAGTAAACCAGGCGCCGTCAGGCGGCTTTTTGACGCAGGGCTTGATTCCATGCGTGTGAGTATTAACAGCGTGCGGGAGAAGTACTATACAGCTTATTATATGCCTCAAGGATACGGATTTGGCGATGTTATCAGATCGATAGAGCTTGCGAAAAAAGCGGGCGGGTTTGTCTCGATAAATTATCTGGTTATGCCGGGATTTAGCGATTCCAGAGCTGAAGCAGAAGAATTCGTACGTTTTCTAAAAAAGACAAAAACGGATATGGTGCAGTGGCGTAACCTGAACTATGACCCCATGGCGTATTTCCGGAAGCTGCGGGTAAAAGTCAGTCCCTCCGACATGATAGGGGTGAAAGAGCTTATTAGGGAGGTTAAAGAAAAACTGCCGCACATTATGCACGGGTATTTTAATCCTTCACGCATGCGCATGCGAAGAATGATGAAGAGAGGGTGAACTTTAAGATGCAGAAAGTGATGCCAAGTATCGTTATATTTTGCGCCCTTTTCCTGGCGGGGTGTTCTAAGGAAATAGTGCCTGATAAGTCCGTTACCGTCGATGCGAAAGGCGCTATAATAATGGAAGCGGCAAGCGGACGCATCCTCTTTGAGAAAAACGCAAAAGAAAAATACCCCCCGGCTTCAACAGCGAAAGTCATGACGGCGATCGTTGCGATAGAGAGACTGCCTCTTGAAGAAGTCATAATACCGAGTAAAAAATCCCTTTATGTAGAACCTACAATAGCGGGGCTTAAAGCCGGGGTAGAATACCGGCTTAAGGATCTCATTTTAGCCATACTTATTAAGTCAGCTAATGATGCGGCAGGAGTCATTGCAGAGGCTGTAGCCGGCAGTGAGGTGGAGTTTGCGAAGGTGATGAACGAAAAGGCGGAAGAGCTGGGCATGGTAAACACATATTTTGTAAAGGCATCGGGACTGCCGACAGGCAAAGTCGACAAACAGCATACGACGGCGGAGGACCTTGCGATAATGATGCGTTACGCAGCCCAGTATGAAATAATATTGGAGGGAGTGTCCAGGAAAGAATCGTCAATACAGGGCAGTGACGGGCGGACCATATATTTAAAGACTCATAATAAAGCTCTTTTGTGGAACGAAGACAGCCCATGGGGTAAGACGGGTTATACGAAAGAGGCAAGGCGTACGTTTGTAGGCGTGGACCCTTCATATAAGCCGCGTATCGTGTTTGCGCTTCTTAAATCCACGGCGCTTTGGGATGATATCAACACGCTTAATAAGTGCGGGCTCAGGATCTACCAGATGAATCACAAAACGTTTATATCCTCTCTGGTTGAATGGATAGAAAATGCAAGGAAGTCCGGCAGGGAAGCTTTTGAGAGGTTGAAGCCCGTGAAAGATATACAGCCTGCACCAGACGCTAGATAATTCTTGCTTATGCTTCTTTTTACAAGTATTATTTATACCTATGAAAAGGAAAGTTTCTGTCGCTTTTCTCTGGCATATGCACCAACCGCTCTATAAGGACCTCATTACGGGGAAGTACCACCTGCCCTGGGTGAGGCTGCATTCTACGTATTCCTATCTTGATATGGCTGCGATACTCGATAATTTTCCTGAAGCAAGGGTGACGTTTAACCTTACGCCTTCGCTTCTCTGGCAGCTGGCGGATCTTACGCGGGATTCTTCGCCCGCCGATACATATCTGGAACTCACCCAAAAAGACGCAGCCCTCTTAAGCGATAAAGACAAGTGTTTCATCCTTAAGAACTTTTTCTCATGCGATTTTCACAGGGCTATTGCACCGCTTAAAAAATACAAGGAATTATTCGCAAGAAGAGGGGATGTCTTACGCGACGAGGCGCTCACCAGGAAAATCAGGGATTTCAGTATCACGGATTTCAGGGACCTGCAGGTTCTTTTTAACCTGGCCTGGTGCGGGTTTACGCTGCGGAGGAAAAATGCTCTGGTTAGGGGACTTCTTCATAAAGGATACCACTATACCGAGGAAGAAAAACTTTCTTTGGTTACACTTCAAAAGGATACAGTCTCTTCCATCATCCCCCTGTATAAACGTCTTTTGGATGAAGGAAGGATAGAGATATCGACGACGCCTTTTTATCATCCGATACTTCCGCTTCTTTCCCGGGGTAAAGAGCGCCAGGGGTTTGATTTTCAGGAAGACGCGAAGGTCCAGGTCGCTAAAGCCGTCAGTTTCTATGAAGGCGTCTTCGGCAGAAAACCCGAGGGGATGTGGCCTTCGGAAGGCAGCGTCAGCCAGGAGGTCATACCCGCTCTTGCGGATGAAGGGATAAAGTGGATAGCGACAGATGAAGGGATACTGCTCAAATCCTTTAAGAAAGACCATATCCCGCGGGAAGACCTTATTTACAGGGCGTTTACGGCCGAAGAAGAAGGCAGGAAGATCGATATGGTCTTCAGGGATATAAATCTTTCCAACGCGATAAGTTTTAAGTACGCGCATATGCCTGCTAAAAAAGCGGCGGCGGAACTGGTTAAAGATATCGAGCATATCGCCAGAAGCGGGGAAGAACGCCTCGTTTCGGTCATCTTAGACGGGGAGAACCCGTGGCCGTATTATGCGGACGGGGGCAGGAAGTTTCTTTTCAGGATGTATAACCGGCTTTCTTCATGCAAAGACATGAAGCTGGTCACTGTAAGTGAGTATCTTGAAAACTACAAAGAGCGCAAGAAAATCGCCAGACTTCATCCCGGCTCCTGGATCGACCACAGTTTTGACAAATGGATAGGGTCGCCGCAGAAGAACAAGGCGTGGCAGTACCTTAAAAAGGCGCGGGAGGATCTTTTAAGCTATGACTCTCCGAGTAAAGAAGCTCTGGAAGAGCTTTATATTGCAGAGGGGAGTGACTGGTTCTGGTGGTATGATGATTTCGGGACAGAACTTAATTTTATTTTTGACGAACTTTTCCGGATGCATCTAAGGAATATCTACACTCTTATGGGTAAGGAAGTCCCCCTCTATTTAAACGAACCCATACCGACAGGCACGATCGACCAGAAGATAGTCTTGCACCAGACGCCCCAGGAGATGGCCCGTTCCCTGAAGGTCCTCATGGTCTCGTCCGAAGTTTTTCCTTTTGCCAAAACAGGAGGGCTTGCGGATGTTGCGGGAAGCCTTCCCAGGGCACTGGTATCACTCGGCTGCGATATACGGGTCATCATGCCGTTTTACAGGTGCGTAAAGCGCGGCGGATTTGAAGTAGCCGAAGAAGCTTCTAACATAAAAGACCCGCTTTTAGACGGCAGGACGGTCTTTAATCTTTATTCAAATAAGACGGCGGGACTTATTACGTATTTTCTGGACAACAGGAAATATTTTGACAGAAAAGGCCTCTACGGCACATCGAAAGGGGATTATGCCGACAATGGCCTCAGGTTCGCGTCCTTCTCGAAAGGTGTTTTAGAGGCGATTAAGACCATAGGGTTTAGACCGGATGTCATACACTGTAATGACTGGCAGTCGGCGCTTATCCCGTTTTATCTTAAGTTTAAACTGGATGATGATGGGTTTTATCATGGGATAAAGACGCTGTTTACCATACACAATATGGCGTATCAGGGCGTTTTTAACAGGCGTCTTATGCACTGTATCGGTATACCGAAGAGTTTTTTTAATATGAACGATCTGGAGTTCTACGGCAAGCTTAATTTCATGAAGTCCGGCATACTTTATTCGGATGCCGTAAGTACGGTCAGCCACCGCTATGCCGAAGAGATCACCACCAGCGAGTACGGCGCGGGGCTTGACGGGCTCCTCTCGACAAGAAAAGACGCACTCTATGGCATACCGAACGGTGTGGATTATTCCATATGGAGCCCGAAAAACGATAAATTTATCAAAGCGAATTTCGATGAAACCTCTCTTGATAAGAAAACGGAATGTAAAAAAGACCTCCTTGAATATACCCGTCTTTCTCTTCAGCTGGAGGCGCCTCTCATCGGGTCGGTAACAAGACTCGCTGAGCAGAAAGGGATGGACCTCTTATCCGGCATAATGGATAAAATTGTTGAATTAGGCGCGGGAATTATTATACTTGGTAAAGGCACAGACGATTATAATATTAGGTTTAAGGAACTGGCCAAGAAATTTCCCCGTAACGTGTATGTGTGCAACGATTTTAATGATGAACTTGCGCACAAAATAGAGGCGGGATGCGACATGTTTATGATGCCTTCACGGTACGAACCGTGCGGGCTTAACCAGATGTATAGCCTTAAATACGGGACCATTCCCGTGGTAAGAGCTACCGGTGGTTTAGACGATGTTATTGTGGATTTTGATAAGGATCCGATTACGGGAAACGGCTTTAAGTTTGTCCCGGCCACCGGCGAGGCGTTCTATGACGCCATAGAAAGAGCCATTAGTGTGTATAAAAATAAGCCTTTATGGCAAAAGCTGATGGAGCGTGCCATGAGCTGTGATTTTTCATGGGCCCATTCAGCCGAGAAATATCTTAAGTTATACAGGAATATTGCAAGTTAGTAAGGGGAGTCGCATGAAAGCCGATTTGGCGATGGCAATACACTTCCACCAGCCTACGGGCAATTTTGATCATGTGATCGAAAGGGCATGCGATAAGTGTTATCTGCCGTTTCTTCAGATGGTAAAAAGATATCCCAAGATCAAGATGACTTTTCATTTCACGGGCTGTCTTCTTGAATGGGCGGAGGAGAAGAGACCTGAAATCATCGATATGATCCGTGAATTGGCGGAGAAAGACCAGATAGAGATCATGAGCGGCGGTTTTTATGAACCCATACTTCCTTCTATTGCCCGGGGGGATAGACTCGCCCAGATAAAAATGCTTACAGAATATATCAAAGACAAGTTCTCTTTCGAGGCAAAAGGCGCATGGGTTGCTGAACGTGTATGGGAGCCGGACCTAGCTTCTGTATTTAATGAGGCCGGGATAAAATATGTGATACTGGATGATACGCATTTACTTTATTCCGGGATCCCCAGAGAAAAAACTCACGGATATTACATGACGGAGGATAATACAAAGAGCGTAGCTGTTTTTCCTTCGGATAAGGTACTCAGGTACAATATTCCCTTTAAGATGCCGGAAGAAAGTATCGCTTATATGAAGTCCGGCATAGAAAAAACCGCTAATCCACTTTTTATCTATGGGGATGACGGCGAAAAATTCGGGGAATGGCCCGGAACACATAAATGGGTATTCGAGGAAAAATGGCTCGAGAAATTCTTCACCACGCTTATGGAAAACTCGAAATGGCTTAGGACGGTGAAACTGTCGGATTGTTTTGAGGAGAGGCCGCCTCTGGGGAGGGTATATTTACCTACGGCATCTTACGAGGAGATGCTGGCATGGGCGCTTCCGGAGGAAGCACAAGAGCAGTTTGAGGCCGTGCTTAAAGAGCTGAAGGCCTCCGGCAAAGAGGAATTTTTTAAACCGTTTATTCGGGGCGGGTTCTGGAGAAACTTCTTCGCCAAGTATCCCGAATCTGATTATATGAACAAAAGAGCGGCGTATGTCAGCAGGAAACTGGGTGAGATCCGTTCCTCCGGCAAGGAAACCAGCCCTCTTTTGGCGGAGGCCGAGAAAGAACTTTTCCGCAGCCAGTGCAACTGTGCGTATTGGCACGGTGTTTTCGGAGGGTTATATCTATTCCATCTGAGAAGAGCCGTTTATCATCATTTGATCATGAGTGAAGTTTTAATGGATAAGGTCCGTTATGGTGAGAAGCCTTTCTGCGAGGTGACCGTTTTGGATATCGATGCTGATGGCGCAAGTGAAGTCGTACTTGAGAACGGGGAAATCGCGCTGGTTTTTGATCCGGCGGAAGGCGGAGCGCTGAAAGAGATCGACTCGAAAAAAGTTTGCCACAACCTTATGAACACTCTTAGCCGGAAGAAAGAAGCTTATCACGGAAAGATACTTGATAAGATAAAAAAGCAGATGGAAGAGGATGCGGATAAAGTCAGTACTATACACGATGATGTCCGGAAAGTGGATAACCGTATAAAGGACCGGCTGGATTATGATAAATACGGGCGCCACGGTCTTATAGATCATTTTTTTGGTAAAGATGTCGATATAGACGCGTTTTCAAGAGGCGTTTATGACGAAAGAGGAGATTTTGTTTCGGGACATTATGATTTTAAAGCGGAAAAAAGCGGCAAAAACGTCGTTTTAACCATGGAGAGGGAGGGAAAAGTCTCTGGCGTCAAAGTCCATGTATTTAAGGAGGTGACTTTGCCCAAGAAAGGTTCTTCCTTCCAGATAAAATATGTTATTACGAACAGGAATGCCTCTCCCGTGAATTTAATTTTTGCCCCGGAATTTAATATAACAATGCCGGATGCCGATTCCGAAAAGTATACTCTCACCCTTGGCGGGAAGAAAAAATCTTATTATCTGAAAGACAGAGTGCCGGATGACATTTCCAGGACGGCAAAGATCACTGACGGCGAGAGGCGCCTCTCAGTCGAGATAGAACTCAGCGAGGAAGCGGTATTTTGGCATCTACCCGTAGAGACGGTTTCTCAATCGGAAAAAGCATATGAGCTTAATTACCAGGCCTCGGCAATACTGCCGAAATGGGAACTGGATCTTAAGGGGAAAGAGGCGAAAGAGTTTAATATACATCTTAAGTTTTTGCAATAGCTTGCGCTTTTTTAGCGGCTAGTTCCTGGTATTCCCTTAATAGATTTCTGTTGACAGCGTGTAAGCGCAGGGAGTAAAATCAGTACGTTGCTGAATTATAATTATTATAACAGTCATTTTGAAAAAGGACCCGAATATGGATTCTAATCTGGACAGAAGTTTCAACTTACCGCATGGTTACGGGGACAATAAAATCGTACTGATGGTAAGGGACCCATGGACTCTTTATACTTATTGGGAGATAGCTGAAGCAGCTGAAAGAAGCGTAAAAGAGCAGATACAGGCAAAGGGACTTAAGATATCGAATAGTATTTTACGCTTGTGCCAGATAGACGGAAGCGGCAACATCGAGAAAATATTTTCTGATTTCCAGCTAAAAGACAATGCAAATAACTGGTACATAAATAAAGTCAATCCCGACAGGAAATGGCGGGTGGATATTGGTATACTTTGCAGCAATGGCGAGTTTTTTCCACTGGCGCAATCCAATGTAGTAGAAACGCCTCGCAGCAAGATGTCGGATGTGTGTGACGGCAAGTGGGCCTCGATCAGAAAACTGGTAGCCCGTCACTTAAAAGAATGGCAGACTTCCGGCGGAGTTTCTTCCGGCATGTCTGGCGGAGGCGGCGGTATTCGCAGATAGGATTCAGATATATATGGCAAAGGGTTACTTAGCCTTGGTGTTACACGCACACCTTCCTTTTGTAAGACATCCGGAATACGATAATTTTCTTGAAGAAAACTGGTTGTTTGAAGCCATCACCGATACCTACATACCCCTTGTAAACGTTTTTGATAATCTTATAAACGATAACGTCGACTTCCAGGTGACCATTTCCATCAGCCCCACACTCGCAGGTATGCTCAAAGATGAACTTCTCATCTCCAGGTACCTCAGGCATTTAAACAAACTGATAATGCTCGCCGAAATGGAAGTGGCAAGGACGAGATCCGATGAGAGGATCAATAAACTTGCTGTGATGTATCTGGATAAATTCAAAGACGCAAAATATGTGTTTTTTGAAAAATACGGAAAAAATCTTTTAAGCGCATTCAAAAAATTCCAGGACATGGGGAAGCTTGAAATCATCACGTGCTGCGCGACACACGGCTACCTTCCGCTTATGGACCTGTATAAGTCCGCTATAAAAGCACAGGTTAAAATTGCGGTCAATGAGTATGAGAAGATTTTCGGCAGGGCTCCTAAAGGGTTATGGCTGCCCGAATGCGGGTATCATCCGGGCCACGACGAAGTGCTGAAAGAATTCGGCATAAAATATTTCTTTGTTGAGACGCACGGGATTTTATACGGCACACCCAGGCCCAAGTACGGTATTTACAGCCCGTATCTTACAAAATCGGGCGTTTCCGTTTTCGGAAGAGATATGGAAAGCTCCAAAGCTGTCTGGAGCTCTAAAGAAGGCTATCCGGGAGATTATAACTACCGTGAATATTACAGGGATATCGGGTTTGATCTGGATTATAATTATGTGAAGCCCTTTATAAACAGTTGCGGGACCCGTATAAATGTGGGCGTCAAATATTATAAAATAACCGGCGAGACCAATAATAAGGAGATTTATGATAGAAGTGCCGCGATAAACACCGCAGCGGATCATGCCGGCAACTTCATGTTCAACAGGGAAAAACAGGTCGAACACCTTTCCGGGGTCATGGATCGTAAGCCTATAATCGTTTCACCGTATGACGCTGAGCTTTTCGGGCACTGGTGGTTTGAAGGCCCGGAATGGCTCGGGTTTTTACTCCGCAAGACACATTTCGACCAGGATGCCATCAAGACCATCACACCCTCGAAGTACCTGGAACTTTATGACAGTTATCCCACGATCACACCTTCACAGTCCAGCTGGGGATATAAGGGTTACAGCGAAGTGTGGCTGGATGGATCCAACAACTGGATATACAGGCATCTTCATAAGATGGCGGAACTGATGACCGCTGCCGCAAGGGATTATATGGAGTCCAATCCGTTAAATACAAGGGTACTTAACCAGATGGCAAGAGAGCTGCTTCTTGCACAGTCTAGCGATTGGGCGTTCATCATGAAGACCGGTACATTCGTCGACTATGCGGTCAAAAGGACAAAAGATCATATCAGGCGGTTTCTTGTGCTGCATGACCAGCTCAGGAGAAGCGAAATCGACCTCAATATGCTTGGTGAGATAGAGAGAAGGGACAGCGTTTTTGAGAATATAGATTATAGGATCTATGCTTGATTCTATTCTAAAGGTATAAGGTCCTTTGATAAAGGGCAGAAACTAAAGGAGGCGGATACAGGATGATAAAGAAATTGGCAAATAAGTTGTCAAAAAGGTCCTCTTCAGGGGGGATGAAAAAAACTACTGCCAAAGCATCGAAAACAGCTTCAAGAAGCACCAGCAGTAAATTCAGCGAACAGGAAGTCTTCTCCATGATCGAGAAGAAAGCGTACGAAATTTTTGAGAAACGCGGCTTTACTCACGGAGATGATCAACACGACTGGTTTATGGCTGAGAAAGCTGTCAGGGCCAGCCTTAAGAAATAAATAGTGTAATAACGGGTATTAACTAGTTATTTTTTAACTTTCGATCAAGTAGGTATATCACGCAAACTCGGGGCTTTTTAAGGCCGGGAAGTGTTTTGCTATGGAGCAGGTATTATGTGTCATTCTCGGAGGGGGCAGAGGTACGCGTCTTGATCCGCTCACAAGGGAAAGGTGCAAGCCCGCAGTTCCTTTGTTCGGGAAATACAGACTGATCGATGTGCCTGTCAGCAACTGTCTTCATTCGGGTTTCAATCAAATCTATATACTCACGCAGTTTCTATCCGAGTCATTAAACAAACATATAAGCCGTACTTATAAGATGGATCCTTTTACGCAAGGGTTCATCGAGATAATGGCAGCGGAGCAGTCGATGGACGATACGAGCTGGTTCCAGGGCACGGCTGATGCGGTAAGGCGCTGTCTTAAACATTTCAATGACCCCAGTTTAAAATATATATTTGTGCTTTCGGGGGACCAGCTTTATAAGATGGATTTAAGAGACATGTACCACTATCATCGCCAGAAAGAAGCGGAACTGACGGTCGCCTGCAACTGTGTGAATCCGGAAGAGATATCCGGACTAGGGATAATGGGTGTAGATGATGGTGCCAGGATAACCAAGTTTGTGGAAAAACCGAAAACAGCCTCAAGCGTACAGGACATGGCGGTAGAACGTGACGGCAAGACCCGGTTTTTGGGGTCGATGGGAATATACCTTTTTAACAAGCAAACGCTCATAGAACTTCTTGTGAAAGACAAGAGGGTTGATTTCGGCAAGGAAGTGATACCCGGGACGATCGGCAAAATACCGGCGTATGCGTTCCTCTTTGATGGTTACTGGCGCGATATCGGTACTATAAAGAACTTCTATGAGGAGAACCTATCACTTACTGAGCCGGTCCCCCCGCTTGACATGTTCAACGAGAACTGGCAGATATTCACAAGGACCAGGTACCTCTCACCGGCCAAGTTTGAGAATAGCGTGGCAGAAAAAAGCATAATAGCCGAGGGTGCTATAGTCCTCTCCGCAAAGATAGTACATTCGGTTATAGGCATCAGGTTCAGGGTAGGCTCAGAGTCGGTTATTGAAGACACTATCGCCATGGGCTGTGATTTTTATGAGACAGTAGCGGAGATGGAAAAAAATTCTTCCCAGGACATCCCGGCGCTAGGAGTCGGCAGAAACTGTCGCATACAGAAAGCCATACTGGATAAAAATGTCAGAATCGGGGATAACGTAACGATAATCAACAAGGACAAACGGGATAATTTTGACGGTCCAAACTATTTTATCAGGGACGGTATTGTTATAATAACAAAAAACTCTGTTATTCCTTCCGGGACAGTTATTTAACCTGTGTGATTTTAACAAGGGCACCAGCTATATGGTTCATTAAATAAGAGGGGTAAAGATGCCTGATTCTTTTACCATTACGATCATATTTATCATTGTCTGTACCGTTGTCGGTGCGTTTATAAAGGGACGTTCCAGGGACAGGTGCCTGACTGACTTTTCCGGGTATCCCGCCCTTCTTGAGAAGACAGACGGAAAAGTCGTCTGGGGCAATTTACGCGTTGAAAACTCGGGGCTCGAATTAATCTATAAAGAGCCTTATCTGGATCAGAAAGAAAAACATCTGGAAAGCAGCTACATCCTTTATAAAAACGAATACAACCAGTTAAAAACGCTTATCCGGTATATCGACGAGCTTGACTCTATCCTCGCGAAAAAGCGGGAGGAGGACCTCAGGAAAACATGCCATCCTTCTTGGTGGGGGCGTTTTCTGAGGAAGACGCGTAATTTTTTCGGGACGGTCCGCGATTCACTTCTAGAGATGATAAATCTCTTTATGGGGCGTATTAAGGCGATGACGCCTGCGGGGGCGCTCCTCAAGGGGCAGGATAAATACGTCACGCAGCTTCAAAGCCAGACGCTTGCGGAGATTTCCAGCAGCGCCTATGAACCTATACTTGAAAGATATATAGGGAAAAAGTGCGTACTGGCTCTTGTATTCGAAGGCAAAAAGACCGAGTATGCGGGGATTCTCAAGGATTATACCACGGAATTTGTCTCCATAATGGATGTGGAGCATGCCGATAAAAGGCTGGAGGCAAAATCTCTGCGCAAAGCCGATTTGATAGTTCCAAGAGCGTTAGGGACTGTCCGGCATGCGAGTTTGGGGGATATAAAATGAAAGTATTGGGCATAATGGGAAGTCCCAGAAACGAAGGCAATACAGACGTTTTACTTGATAAGGCTTTGGAGGGGGCGGGCGCATCGGGAGCAGAGACTGAGAAAATCGTGATAAACGACCTTGATATTTCGCCATGCCAGGAAGTAGAGTACGAAAACGTCAACGAAGCGGGCCTTTCCGTAGTCGATGATGACATGCATCTTATATTCAGAAAAGTCAGGGAAGCGGATGTATTGATTTTAGCCTCACCGACATTTTTCGGGAGTTTATCCACCCAGACCAAGATGATGATAGACCGCTTTCAATGCGTATGGCTGGCAAAAAATATATTCAATAAAGGGATCTTTACCGGGGAAAAACGCGGCGCTTTTATATGCGCTCAAGCGACCGGCCGGGAAGACTTTTTTGATAACGCGAAGAGTATTGTGAAGCATTTTTTCGCTACTATCGGCGTTAAATATCAAGAAGAGGTCTTTTGCCCCGGTGTTGATAAAAAGGGGAGCGTTTTAGAGAAGCCCGAATTCCTTGAAAAAGCATATAAGCTGGGCAGAAAAATGGCGATCTTAACGAAAGAAGAATAATGAAAGTATTGATCGTTATAGATATGCTTAACGATTTTATGGGTGAGGGTGCTCCTTTATACTGCGGGAAAGAAGGAAGGCGCATTATTCCCTTTATAAAAGACAAGATAGATGAATATCGAAAAAGCGGGGATAAAGTCGTATATGTATGTGATGCTCATGATTCTAAAGATAAACAGTTTCAGATGTTTAGCCCGCACGCTGTCAAGGGTTCCAAAGGTGCGGAAGTCATTGACGAGCTGAAACCGCAGCCCGGCGACATTATAGTCGAGAAAACCACGGTCCGACCCTTTTATGCGACGGATCTCGACCGTATCATAACCGAACTTGCCCCGGAAGAAGTATGCGTACTGGGCGTCTGCACTTCCATATGCATCATGGAAACGGTCGCCGATTTAAGAGTAAGAGGGTACAAAGCGGTAGTTTATAAGGATGGTGTTGCGGATTTTGACACGGAAGCGCACAAGTATGCTTTAAAGCGTATGGTAAGCGTTTACGGGGCAGAAATCAGGTAGAGGGCCTCTTTCTTTATCTTCAAGAGGGGAAGTTATGGTCAAATGGCAGTACGGAAAAAGGCTGAAACCGTCTGTTTTCGATATACCGGTTAAAAAGATAAAAAGCGGCTGGTATAGCGACAAATACTTTGTTCGAACAAAAGAAATACTCAAAGCGGATAATAACCATACCAGGGTATTGATGCAGGTCTTTTGCCGGAAAGACGCTGTGGTATGCGGGCTCGATGAAGCGGTTGCCATACTTAAGCTGTGCGCCGATAGGCCCAAGCAGCTAGTCATCAAAGCTCTCTATGACGGGGACAAAGTAAAAGCAGGCGAGACCGTCATGACGATAGAGGGCGATTACAGCACTTTTGCCCACCTAGAGACGGTTTACCTCGGTGTAATAGCCCGGCCGACCGCAGTCGCAACAGCAGTCAGAAAAGTCGTCAAAGCCGCCAAGAGTAAGAAAGTTTTATTTTTTCCTGCAAGGTTCGATCATTACCGTGTGCAGACCACAGACGGGTACGCAGCATTCGTATCGGGCGCTTTGGGTGTTTCAACAGACGCCCAAGGTCTTTGGTGGGGGGAAAAAGGACTTGGTACTGTCCCGCACGGCCTGATAGCGGCTTATAAGGGAGACACTGTCAAAGCAGCTCTTGCTTTTGACAAGTATATGCCTAAGAGCATACAGCGCATTGTCCTTGTGGATTTTAACGATGATTGCATAGGAGATTCCCTGGAAGTGGCGGATGCACTCGGCAGGAGGTTATGGGGGGTACGTTTTGATACCGCGGAGGACGTAAGAGATAAGTCCGTAAAAGGCAGAGGCGAGGACTCTTATGGGGTCTGTCCCGAACTTGTGTTTAAAGCAAGAAAAGCACTCGATAAGCGCGGGTTTCATTACGTGAAAATAATCGTATCAAGCGGTTTTAACGAGGAGAAGATAAAACGTTTCTTGAGGCTGAAGGTGCCCTTTGATGCCGTGGGTGTAGGTTCGACCCTTTTGCGCCAGAAAATAGATTTCACGGCGGACGTCGTGAAAGTGGAAGGAAAATCCCTTTCCAAAGTAGGACGAAAATATAACTCCAATCCAAGACTGAAACTGGTAAGGTAAAAAGTATATGAGCCCGTGCAGGAGATGCGAGGCAAAATGCTGCAGGTATTTTGTTCTTCAGATAGACTCGCCAAGACACAAGGAAGACTTCGAGAACATACGGTGGTATCTGGCCCATAAAGGGGTATTTGTCTATATTGAAAAGAGAAAATGGTACCTTGAAGTTGCGAACAGGTGCCGGTATTTGACAAGGGATCACAGGTGCCGCGCTTATGAAAAGAGACCTTTGATCTGCAGGGAACACGATACGGCGACATGTGAAAGGCTCACCGGGCATTTTGGTCATGAACATGTGTTTAAAAACATGAGGGAATTTGACCGGTATTTGGAAAAAAGGTTCAAAAAAAGGAAAAAAGTTAAATAAATGTTTGCTGAAATCGGATTTATTGTGAATTTCAGCAAAGTGTAGTAAAATAACTGAGTTAT